>JANQMC010000162.1 GCA_028280305.1 Pelagibius sp.
GGGCTGTCGCCCCATCTCCGCAGGTCTCCCATGTCGAACTGTGGGGCCCGGGTCCTGGAGACTCTGCGACACTGCCCTGCAAGACCGCTCCTCACCGGCCCCGGCTCTCTGGCCTGACGGCGGCCATCGTGATTACTATGTCTTGCTCGTGAGAGACGAGTTCAAAGGCCTCGTACCCTTTCTGCGGGTTTTTGGGCGGAACGGCGGGCAGGTTGGCGGAAAACGCCAAGATCACAATGGACGCGATTACGTATACGATGTATGTTGATTGCTAATGAAAGGACAAAGCCCGGAATCATGGGCTTTCGATAGGGGGAGGCTTTATGGCCGACGTCGAGATTTGCGAAGTTCGCAAGTCGTTTGGCGCCACGGAGATCTTGCACGGGGTGGATATCACCATCCCGGACAAGTCCTTTACGGTTCTTGTCGGCCCTTCGGGCTGCGGCAAGTCGACTCTGCTGCGCATGATTGCCGGCCTGGAAAAGGTCACTTCCGGCGAAATCATCATCGAAGGGCAGGTGGTCAACGAGGTGCCGCCCAAGCAGCGCGATATTGCCATGGTGTTCCAGAACTATGCGCTCTATCCGCATATGAAGGTGTTCGACAACATGGCCTTCTCGCTGAAGCTGGCGAAGGTCGATCCCGAAGTGATCGAGGAAGCGGTGCACCGCGCCGCCGGCATCCTGAACCTGGAAGAATATCTCGACCGCTTTCCGCGCCAGCTTTCCGGCGGGCAGCGTCAGCGGGTGGCCATGGGCCGCGCCATCGTCCGTGACCCGCGGGTGTTTCTCTTCGACGAGCCGCTGTCCAATCTGGATGCCAAGCTGCGGGTGCAGATGCGCACCGAAATTCGCGAACTGCACCAACGTCTTCAAACGACGACGGTCTATGTCACCCATGATCAGATTGAGGCCATGACCATGGCCGATCAGATCGTGGTCATGCACGACGGCATCGTCGAACAGATCGGCGCGCCGCTGGAACTCTATGACAATCCCGCGAACGTCTTCGTCGCCGGCTTCATCGGCTCACCGGCCATGAACTTTCTGCCCGGTGCGGTCGAGCGTGGCGGGCAGGCCAAAGTGACCATGAGCGACGGAACGGCTCTGCCCCTGGCCGACGCGGCGCCGGCCGGCGACGGCCAGCCGGTGGTCTATGGGGTTCGTCCCGAACACCTGGATCTGGTCTCCGAGAAAGACGGTTTTGCCGCCGAAGTGGTGGTGGTGGAGCCCATGGGATCTGAAACCCAGGTCCTGGTACGCCTGGACGGCCGGGAGATAACCGCCGCCTTCCGCGAGCGTCACGAATTTCACCCGGGTCAGCAGATTCATCTGCGGCCTAATCTAAGCAAGGTACATCTTTTCAGTCAGGATTCCGGCGAGAGGCTTTAGACCCAGCAGCCGGGCTCCTTTATTGCCGTGTCGAAAATCATAGTCAGAACGCCAAAACAAAAAAAGGAATGGGAGGAGTAGCCATGGACAAGAAGTTCACACGCAGATCGATCCTCAAGGCCACAGCGGCGACGGTCGCCGGTGCGGCTGTTGTCAGCAGCGATCTTCTGGATTGGGGCAGCGCCTGGGCGGCGGACTCGCCCTTCAAGCCGGAGGATGGCGCCAAGCTGCAGGTCCTGCGCTGGAAGCGGTTCATTCAATCCGAAGAAGATGCTTTCATGGAACTGGTGGCGGCTTTCACCAAGGCCACCGGCATCGAAGTCGAAGTGCTGAACGAGTCCATGGATGATGTGCAGCCCAAGTCTTCGGTCGCGGTCAATGTGGGCTCCGGTCCCGACCTGATCTGGGGCCTCTATTCGCTGCCGCATCTCTTCCCCAACAAGTGCACCGACCTGACCGACGTGGCCGACTATCTCGGCGGCAAGTACGGCGGCTGGGTGCCCGCGGCGGAGACCTACGGCAAGAGCGGCGACAAGTGGATCGGCATTCCGATGTGCTTCGGCGGCAACTACATCAACTACCGCAACTCCGCCATCGAGAAGGCCGGCTTCAAGGAAGTGCCGCAGGATCTGGAAGGCTTCCTGGCCCTCTGCGAGGCTATGAAGGGCGGCGGCCTGCCCGCCGGTATGGCGCTTGGCCATGCCACCGGCGATGCCAATGCCTGGGTGCACTGGGCGCTGTGGTCGCATGGCGCGGCGATGGTCGACGAAAACGACAAGGTCATCCTCAACAGCCCGGAATCCGTGGCCGCCTGCGAGTATGTGAAGAAGCTCTACGATGCCTTCATTCCCGGCACCGCGTCGTGGAACGACGGCTCCAACAACAAGGCCTTCCTGGCCGGTGAAGTCGGCCTCACCAACAACGGCATCTCGATCTATCAGAAAGCCCTGGTCGACGGCCTCGACGTTAAGGACGACATGGACCATGCCTACTATCCGGTCGGTCCGGTCGGCGTGCCGACGGAGTTCCACATCGCCTATCCGATCCTGGTGCCGACCTATTCGAAGTTCCCGAACGCCGCCAAGGCCTTCGTGACCTTCCTGATGGAGGCCGAGCAATACAACCGCTGGCTCGAAGGATCGGTGGCCTATCTGACCCACTCGCTGAACGCCTTCAACAGCAATCCGATCTGGACGTCCGATCCGAAGCGCGAGATCTTTGCGGAAGCGGCCAACCGCACTTTTGTGGCAGGCTACAAGGGCTCGGTCGGTCAGAAGGCGGCCTCGGCGATTTCCGAGTTCATCGTGGTCGACATGTTTGCCAATACGGCAACCGGTCAGATGTCGCCCAAGGACGCCGTCGCCGATGCGACCAAGAAGGCAAGGCGGATCTACCGCTAAACGAGACGGGCCGGCTTGGTCATAGGCTGCCACAGCAGGATGCTCGGGCGGTTTGTGTGCCAGGCCGGCTCCCCCTCGCTTGATGCCGGGAAAGGCTAGGAATGGCGGAATCGACGCTTCGAAGTGGATCGGCCGTGGTGCTGACGCCGGGTCTCTGGACCCGTCTGAACAACAACCGGAACTGGCTGGGTTTCTGGTTCATGCTGCCGGCGGCAGCGATCCTGGTGCTGTTCCTGACCTATCCCCTGGGCCTTGGGGTCTGGCTCTCCCTGACCGATGCCAGTATCGGCAATCCGGGGAAATTCATCGGCATCCTGAACTTCTACGAGAAAGAATGCTACGGGCCCGACGACTGTGAAATCTACGGCCTGTTCGGCGATCATGTTTTCTGGCAGTCGGTCTGGCAGACGATTTTCTATACGACTTTTGCCAGCGTGGTGAAGTTTGCCGTCGGGCTTTACCTGGCGCTGCTGCTGAACAACCATCTGCCCTTCAAGGCGCTGCTGCGGGCCGTCATCCTGCTGCCCTTCATCGTGCCCACGGTGCTTTCGGCGCTGGCCTTCTGGTGGATCTACGACGCGCAGTTCTCGATCATCTCCTGGAGCCTGACCAAGCTAGGCCTCATCGATCAGTACATCGACTTTCTGGGCGATCCCTGGAATGCGCGCTGGTCGCTGATCTTCGCCAATATCTGGCGCGGCGTGCCCTTTGTCGCCATTACCCTGCTGGCCGGGCTACAGACCGTGCCGCCCTCGCTCTACGAAGCGGCGACCCTGGACGGTGCCAACCGCTGGCAGATGTTCCGTCATGTCACCTTTCCGATGCTGACACCGATCATCGCGGTGGTGATGACCTTCTCTGTGCTCTTCACCTTCACCGACTTCCAACTGATCTGGGCAATCACCCGCGGCGGTCCCGCCAACGCCACCCACCTGATGGCGACGCTCAGCTACCAGCGCGCCATTCTGGGCGGCAACATGGGGGAGGGTGCGGCGATCTCGACAGCGATGATTCCCTTCCTTCTGGCCGCCATCATGGTGTCCTGGTTCGGTCTGCAGAGACGCAAGTGGCAGCAGGGAGAGACCGATGACTGAAGGCGCCAAACAACAGGCCAGGATGCGGGCCAAAAGCGCTGCCGCCGCTGCCAAGGCCTCGGCCAAGGACGACGCGGAAGGCATGGATTTTCTGATGACCCGCCGCACCAAGTGGGTGACGATCTACATACCACTTTCGGTCATCGTCTTCATCCTGCTGTTTCCCTTTTACTGGATGACGCTGACGGCGCTGAAGCCCAATGCCGAACTCCTGGACATGGAAACCACCAGTCCGCTCTGGGTGGCGGCGCCGACGCTGTCGCATATCTTCCATGTGATTTTCGAAACCGATTATCCGGTCTGGATGTGGAACACCATGATGGTTTCGGTGGTGGCAACCTTCATCTCGCTGGTGGCCTCCGTACTGGCCGCCTACGCCATCGTGCGCATCCGTTACAAGGGATCGCAGTGGGTCGGTGGGCTGATCTTCCTCGCTTATCTGGTGCCGCCCTCGATTCTGTTCATTCCGCTCTCGGTCATCGTGCATGCCTACGGGCTCTTCGACACGCCCATGGCCTTGATCCTGACCTATCCGACGATCCTCATTCCTTTCTCCACCTGGCTCCTGATGGGCTATTTCAAGACCATCCCCTATGAGTTGGAGGAATGCGCCCTGATCGACGGGGCGAGCCGTACCCAGATTCTGCTGAAGATCGTGCTGCCCCTGGCGGTGCCGGGCCTGATTTCCGCCGGCATCTTCTCCTTCACGCTGTGCTGGAACGAATTCATCTACGCCCTGACATTCATCTCCACCACCTCCAACAAGACGGTGCCGGTGGCCATGCTGTCGGAGTTCGTGGACGGCGATATCTATCGCTGGGGCTCGCTCATGGCCGGAGCTCTGCTGGGCTCGCTGCCGGTGGCGATTCTTTACTCCTTCTTCGTTGAGCATTATGTCTCCTCGATGACCGGCGCGGTGAAGGAGTAGCGGCTCTCCCTCCCGGCCTCACGACGGGAGGTCTAGATGATTATCAGGGAAGCAGGCGAAGGCGACCTGCCGGCGGTGCTGGACATCCACCGTCAGGCCTTCGGTCAAGAAGAAGAGGCCGCGCTTGTCGAGGCCATCGTGAGAGATCCCAGTGCAGAGCCGGTGCTTTCCCTCATCGCGGTCGAGGATGACCGGCCCGTCGGGCACATCCTGTTTTCGCAGGTGGGTCTCACTGAGTCTGCAACGCCCGTTTCCGCCGCGATCCTGGCGCCTCTGGCGGTCGTGCCCGCCGCCCAGAGCCGGGGTATCGGCGGCAAGCTGATCGAAGAGGGTGTGGCGCGGCTGGCCGCTTCCGGAGTCGATCTGGTTTTCGTGCTGGGCTATCCCGACTATTACGGCCGCCATGGCTTTGCGGCCGCGGGCCCGCAGGGCCTGGATGCGCCTTATCCCATTGCGCAGGAACACACCGATGCCTGGATGGTGCGGGACCTCGGCAAGGGCCTGGTCGGTACTGTGAGCGGCAAGGTCGCCTGCTGCGACGCGTTGGACCACCCGGCACTCTGGATCGAGTAGGGAAAAGAAAGCTCCCTTCACCTGCGCGACGACGCTAGATTGGAGCTCCTGTTTCCGATCAGACTTGGAGTTTTGGGATGTCCGCCCCTTCGTCCGAAGCAAATCTGCGCCTTGTCGCCCCCCGGGCGGAACCGGTGCCGGTGGTCTTCGACAGCCCGCACAGCGGCAAGGCCTATCCGGCGGATTTCGGCAGCATCGCGCCCATGGCGGTGCTCAGGCGTTCGGAAGATGCCTTCGTTGACGAACTTTACAGCGCGGCGCCGGATCACGGCGCGCCGCTGATCGCGGCGGAGTTTCCGCGCATCTATATCGATCCGAACCGCGACCTCGTCGATCTGGATCCGGCAATGCTGGATGGCCCCTGGGCGGAGCCGGTGGTGCCGAGCCGCAAGACCGAACTCGGCGTCGGTCTGATCTGGCGGTTGATGCCCCCGGATGCGCAGATCTACGACCGCCTGCTCAGCGTTGCCGAGGTACAGCGCCGGATCGACACCTGCTGGCGGCCCTATCATGCCGCCGTGGCCGGGGCGATCGACGACGCCCATGGCCGTTTCGGCGAGGTCTGGCACATCAACTGTCACTCCATGCCGGCCATGGGCAACAGCGGCACCGAGGACGGGCCGGTGGCGCGCGCGGAATTCGTGCTCGGTGATCGCGACGGCACGACCTGCGATCCCGCCTTTACCGCTTTCGTCGCCGACCAGCTCAGAGATCTCGGCTATCAGGTTAAGCTCAACGAGCCCTATAAGGGGGTGGAACTGGTGCGCCGCTACTCCGATCCCGCGAAGGGACGCCACAGCCTGCAGGTGGAAATCAACCGCAAGCTCTACATGGATGAAGAGCGTATCGAGCGGAATGGCGGGTTTTCAACGCTCAAGGCGAACATGGACCGGCTTATCGCTGCGATCTGCGCTTATGCCCGGGACCGGGCCTAACATGAACAAGAGTTAATCCGGCGGCAAGGCGACGGTAACGCCCGGCCCCCACGTCCTCAGCAGCTTTTGAACCTGCTGAGGAGATAGCATTATGGTTCCCGTTTGGGCCCAAATCCCCGGGTTTCCGCGCCAAACCGAAAGCCTGGCTTCGGGGGCACGGCGCTCTCCCCTGACGCTGATGGCCGTGGCGGGTCTCTCTCTCGCCCTTATCGCCGGCTCCATAAATCCCGCTGACGCCCGGCCGGCACCGGCAAGCTTCGCCGGTCTGGTCGAAGACGTGGCGCCGGCGGTGGTGAACATCGCCGTGGTTCAGCGCGGCGAAGTCAGGGCCCAGGGACCGCGGTCGATGCCGGATGACCTGCCCTTCGGAAACGATCCCAACCTGCGTGAATTCTTCGAAAGGTTCTTTGGACCCGGTGGCCGCCCCGACGGCAACCAGGCCGAGCCTCGGCGCCCGCGCCAGGGGGCGGGTTCCGGCTTCATCATTGATGCCGAGGGCTACGTCGTGACCAACAACCACGTGATCGATGGAGCCGATGAGATCACGGTCACCCTGAAGGATGGTGCGTCCTACGAGGCGGAGCTGATCGGTGCCGATCCCCGCACCGACCTTGCCTTGTTGAAAGTCGACGCGGAAGGACCCCTGCCGTTCGTCGAGTTCGGTGAGTCGGACGGCCTGCGCCCGGGTGATTGGGTAGTTGCCGTCGGCAACCCCTTCGGTCTCGGCGGCTCGGTAACCGCCGGCATTGTCTCGGCGCGGGGCCGCGATCTGCCCGGCGGCAGCCTGATCGATTTCATCCAGATCGACGCGCCGATCAACCGGGGCAACTCCGGCGGCCCGACCTTCGACACGCAGGGCGCGGTCATCGGCGTGAACACGGCGATCTATTCGCCCAACGGCGGCAGTGTCGGTATCGGCTTTGCCATTCCCTCCAACCTCGCCAGCCGGATCGTCGACGACCTGCGCGATGACGGCAAGGTGGAGCGGGGCTGGCTGGGCGTCCGCATTCAGCCTGTCACGCCCGACATTGCCGAAGGTTTCGGCATGGCTGCTGCCGAGGGCGCCTTGGTTGCCGCTGTCGAGCCGGACAGCCCGGCGGCGAAGGCCGGTCTGCGCGCCGGGGACGTGGTCACGGCCTGGGACGGCAAAACCGTCGTCCGGGTGAAGGACCTGAGCCAGTTGGTGGCCGAGACCCCGGTGGACAAGGCCACGTCGATGCAGGTCTGGCGCGACCGGGAGCCTTTGGAACTGACGGTCGTCACCGGCGCGGTGCCGGGTGAGGAGCAGGTCTCCGGTTTACCGGGCCCGCAGTCCGGGGCCGCGGAAGACCCGGCTGAAGCCGAGCTTGGCGATACCGGTGTGACGGTGACGTCCCTCGACGAGGAAGCGCGTGAAACCCTGGGGCTGACGGAGTCCGACAGCGGTGTTGTCATCGTCGATATTGCCCCGGACAGCCCGGCCGCCCGGAGCGGGCTGCAGCGCGGCGACGTGATCCGTAGCATCACCCTGGAACCGGTAAAGACGCCGTCGGAGGCTGTGGACCGCATCGAGGCTTTGCAGGAAGCCGGCGAATCGGTTGCGACGATCAAAGCTGTGCGCCGTGGCAGTGAGAGCTTCTTCGCCCTGCGTTTGTCCCAGGCATAAGACTATCGCAACAGGTTCGGGCCGCCGCTCTCCTTGAAGTTGCCTTCGGCAGCTTCAGCGGCCCGGAGCTGCTCTCGGTGGGACACGTAGTCCCGCAGGCGAGGAGCGCCCCAAACGATCGGGGCGCTCCTTTGCCGTTCAGGCCTGTCGGCTGGCCGCGGGGGTTGCGGCGGGCAGGCTGGGAAAGGCATAACCCTAATGACGATCTGCAAAGACTCCGAAATCTCGTGGACACGGCGTGAGAGACAGACCGCGATGCGTGTTTTGATTGTCGAAGACGACGGCGAAACGGCGGGTTACATCGCCAAGGGCCTCCGGGAAGCCGGCTATGCGGCGGAAATTGCCGTAGACGGGAAGGAGGGACTGCTGCGCGCCGCCAGTGAGGACTTCGACCTGGCGATCGTCGATCGCATGTTGCCGAAGGTCGACGGAATCTCGGTGGTCGAAACCCTCCGGGGCACGGGCAGCAGCCTGCCGATCCTCTTTCTTTCCGCCATGGGTGGCGTCGATGACCGGGTAAAGGGCCTGCGCGCCGGTGGAGACGACTATCTGGTAAAACCTTTTGCCTTCTCTGAGCTTCTGGCCCGAATAGAGGCTCTGCTGCGGCGGCCCGCCGAGGGCAAGGCGGAAACCGGCCTGCGCCTCGCGGACTTGGAGATCGATTTGTTGTCGCGCCAGGTGCGGCGCGGCGGCCAGGTGATCGACCTGCAGCCCCGCGAGTTCAAGATCCTGGAGTATCTGATGCGCCACGCCGGTCAGGTGGTGACGCGCACAATGCTGCTGGAAAATGTCTGGAACTATCACTTCGACCCGCAGACCAATGTGGTTGACGTCCACATTTCCCGCCTGCGTCAGAAGATCGACAAGGATTTCGACAAGGCACTGCTGCATACCGTGCGCGGTTCGGGGTACTCGCTTCGTGAATAGGGCCAGCCTGCTCCGGTCGCGTATTTTTCGGCTGGTTCTGGTCTATCTCTGTTTCTTCACCCTGGCTGTCCTTCTGCTGACCGGTGCGATTTTCTGGGCAACCTCCAGCAGCGTCTCCCGCCAGACCGACTCGACCATCGACGCCGAGATCAGGGGACTGGCGGAGCAATTCTCCCAGCGCGGCACCCCCGGCCTTATTGCCGCCCTTCAACGTCGAACGGTTGCCGCGGCGCAAACCCGCGGCCTTTACCTGCTGATGGGGCCGGATAACCGCGTCCTGGCGGGCAACCTCAGCCGCTGGCCCGATGAACCGGCGGACAGCGAGGGTTGGCTGACCTTCCGTCTGGAGTTTCCGGAAGTCGAAGGCGGCGGCGTGAATTTCGGGCGGGCGCGAACCTTCAACCTGCGCGGCGGCCTTCGCCTGCTTGTCGGCCATGACGTAAGGGAGCGGGACCGTGTTGCCGTGCTGATCCGCGAGATCCTGGCCTGGAGCCTTTTGGCGATCTTCGGCATCTCCCTGCTTGGCGGCCTGCTGATGAGCCGCGTCTTGTTGGGGCGTATTGAAACCATCAATCGTACCAGCCGCGACATCATGGGTGGCGACCTGACCCGCCGGGTGCCGGTCAGCGGGCGCGAAGACGAGTTCGACCAGCTTGCCAAGAACCTCAATGCCATGCTCGACCAGATCGAAAGACTGTTGGGGGGCATGCGGCAGGTCAGCGACAACATCGCCCATGATCTGCGCAGTCCCCTGGCGCGGCTGCGCAGCGGCCTCGAATTGGCATTGATCGAAGACCCCGGGTCGGACGGCTATCGGGATGCGATCGCCAAGGCGATCCGCGAGGCCGACAGTCTGTTGAAAACCTTCACAGCACTGCTGAGCATCGCACAGGCGGAAGCTGGGGCGTCGCGGGATCGCTTTGCGAGTGTGGATCTGCAGGATCTCATCCAGGACGTGGTGGAGTTGTACGATCCCCTGACCGAGGAACTGGGGATCACGCTGGAAGTACAGCCGCTCCAGGCGGTTCGGCGGACAGGCGACCGGGATCTGCTGTTCCAGGCCCTGGTCAACCTGCTGGATAATGCCATCAAGTTTTCAGGGACCGGTGGGCGCATTGAAATCGGCGTCGAGAGACAGGAGGGAACAGCCATTCTCTCCGTCAGCGACCGTGGACCGGGCATTCCCGAGGACCAGCGCGAAGAGGTTCTGAAGCGGTTTGTCAGGCTGGAACAAAGCCGGTCGACGTCGGGCAGCGGCTTGGGCCTCAGCCTTGTCCAGGCCGTCGCGCATCTGCATGACGGCGAACTGCTGCTCGAAGACAATGCGCCCGGCCTGCGGGCCAGCCTCTGTCTGCCCGTCGGGCCATCCGAAGGCGGCGGCTCACGCTGATACCAGAATCCTGGTCTCGGAAACGATAGCCGGTGCCTTCATGATGACTGGCTGTTCCGATCCCTGAACCTCGCTACCAGCTGTTGCGCAGCTCGCGCAGCTTCAGGAAGACCTCCTTGGAACTCGGCGTTTCGGACAGATCGGGAAAGGCCTCGCGCAGTCTGGCGATAACCGTAGGGCTTTGCAGTCGGAAGAAGGTGTTGATCGTTTTCTCCTGCCCCAGTGTGGAGATCAGGGCCGCATCGGGGTCCTGATCGTCGACTTGGCGCAGCAGAGCCTCGGCGTCACTGTTGTCCGGTTCCCGGTCCAGCGTAAAGCGCAGATTGGTGGCAATGTAGTCATGGCCGGGGTAGATCTGCGTCGCGTCGGGCAGTTTGGAAAGCTGCTCGGCGAAGGTGTGATAAAGCTCGTTGGGATGACCGCCGTTATGGCAGTTGCCGGCACCGGCATTGAAAAGCGTGTCACCGCAGAACAGGGCGGGCTGTTCGGTCCGTGACAGCAGACAGACGTGGCTCATGGTGTGGCCGGGGGTATCGAGAACCTCAAGATCGACAGTGCTGCCGACCTTGACGACGTCACCGGCGGCAAGCCCCTGGTCCATACCGGGAATGCGGTTCTTGGCGTTCTTGTGCGCCAGGATCTTTGCACCGGTCGCCGCCACCACCGGCTTGTTGCCGCCGATATGGTCGCCGTGCTCATGGGTGTTGAGGATCTGGGTGATTTCCCAGCCGCGCTCTTTCGCTTTCGCCAGGCACTTCTTGTGATCAAGCGGATCGATCGCCAGGGCTTCGCCGCTTGCCGGACAGGCAATCAGGTAGTTGAAGTTGCGGTAGGCATTCCCGGTCCAGATCTGCTCAACGATCATCTTTTGCTCCTCTTGGGGCCGGCCCATTGCTGCTTGGCCGGTTCGGCGTCAGCATAGGCCATCGCACGCCGCCGCACCATCGCGCCGGGGTTAAAAGCCTAGCGAATGAGTTGCAGCATGCTGCGAAAGTCGTCGCTGTCGGCGCGCTCCAGCCACTCGAAGACCACCATCTCGGCAGTCACGGCTGTGATGGCCTGGCCGGCCAGAGCTTCAACAGTTGGACGTTCCGCGACCGGCAGACAGTCAAGGACAAGAAAAAGGTGAAGCCTTTCCCTCAGCGCGTCTTCGATCTCCGGGCGCGCTAAGCTGGTGCTGACCACTTGGTCGCGGCCCTGCTCGAGGGCGGTGGCGGCGGCGAAGCCTTCGGCCGTGCTGCGGGGCACATGAAGACGCTCCGCAGCAGCGCTCAGGAGTGATTGCGCCTCCGTCGGGTCTTCTGGGTCAGCGGCGGTAAGAAGGGTCGAGCGCCCTGCCGAAAGCAGCATGGGGATTTCATCCGTATCGAGACTGACTGCTGAGAGAAGACTAGCCTATTGGCCGCTCTCGCCAATATGTTTCCTTTCGGAAACTTCATTATGGCGAGTCTCGAAAAGAAGGTGATGGTGATGGGGATCGATGGTTCCGGTGAAAAGGCCGTGGACAGGCTGCGCAAGATTCTGGCGAAACCCGGGTTGACGCAGATGCCCTGCTGTTTCGATGCGCTTTCGGCCAGGCTGATCGAGCGGGCCGGATTTCCGGTCACCTTCATGAGCGGCTTTGCCGTCTCTGCCGCGCGCCTAGGGTTGCCGGACACCGGGTTGATCTCCTATGGCGAGATGCTCGACCAGGGGCGCAACATCTGCGCCGCCACCGGAATCCCGGTGATCGGCGACGGGGACACCGGCTACGGCAACGCGGTGAACGTAAAGCGCACGGTGGCCGGCTATGCCCAAGCCGGGTTTGCCGCCGTGATGATCGAAGACCAGGTTTGGCCCAAGCGCTGCGGCCATACCCGGGGCAAGGCGGTGGTCGATCACGCCGAAGCGATGGCCAGGGTGCAGGCTGCCGTCGATGCGCGCAACGAAGGGGCCGACATCCTGATTCTCGCCCGGACCGACGCCCGCGGCACCGACGGTCTTGACGAGGCCCTGCGCCGCGTCGAGGGGTTTCAGCGCCTGGGTGCGGACATCCTCTTCCTGGAAGCGCCGAAGTCGGAGGCTGAGATGCGCGCCTTTTGCAGTGCCGTCGACCGTCCGACCCTGGCCAACCTGGTGGAGCAGGGCGAAACCCCGCTACTGGCTCCGGCGGCGCTGGAGGAGATTGGCTACAAGCTGGCGGCCTATCCGCTGACCCTTCTCTCCGTTGCCATGCGGGCGATGGAGGAGGCGCTGGCGACTTTCAAAGACGGCCGTCATCCGGAGGCCCTGCTGACCTTTGCCGAGCTGCGCCAGCGTGTCGGCTTCGAGGACTATTACAGCGAAGAGGAGCGCTACGCCGGCGGGTGACTACTTACCGGCTGCCGGGCTCAATTCGGGCAGGGTAAAGACCTCGATCTCTTCAGCGACGCCGCGCAGCCGGTGGTGCCCCAGGGATACGAGTTCGTCTGACACGACACGCTCGAAGTCTTCTGAGATCAGCAGGGTGACGCCCAGTTCCTTGGTCAGGCTGTCGATCCGCGCGGCCTCGTTGGTTGCCGGGCCGATGACGGTGAAGTCGAGGCGGCTCGACCCGCCGATATTGCCATAGGTCAGGTCGCCCAGGTGCAGCGCCAGGCCGAAGCGCAGGGGCGCCCGGCCTTCTTCGGCCAGATCGGCATTCACCTCGTGCATTCTGGCGAGGGCATCTCTTGCCGCTTCCAATGCTTCACAGCCGGCAGTCTGCCCGCAGAACATCTCCTTGCCTTCTTTCGAGGTGCCCGTCTTCTCCATCGGGAAGATGGCCAGCATGCCGTCGCCGATAAACTTCAGAACCTCGCCGCCGCGGTCCAGAACGGCCCCGGCCATGGCCTCGAAGAAGCGGTTGATGAGGTCCAGGTAGTCGTCCCTAGACACGCTGTCGGCAAGAGCGGTCGAACCGCGCAGGTCGCAGTACCAGATGACCGCCGGGATGTTCTCGCCGTCGCCACGCTTGATCAGTCCATTCAGCACCCGCTGGCCAGTATAGGCGCCGAGATAGGTATCCAGCAGCGTGCGGGACATCCGGTGCATGGCATGCACTTCCAGCAGGCGGCTGAGGATCGGCAGGACCTCGTGGATCTGTCCGAGATGCTCGGTAGTGAATCCGCCGACACGGTCGGTCGCCAGAGTCAGGATATTGATCTTGCCGTTGGAAAACCGCATCGGCATGGCGACGTAGTCCGTACAGCCGGCTTCGACCAGATCGCTCAGGATCGGATAGTCCAGAGTCGGGTTCGGCCCTTCCAGGCGGCGGCGGATGCCGCCGGCGCCCTCGAAGATCGGCATCAGGGGGCTTTTCAGATAGGCCTCGGACTGCAGGCCGTAGTGCGGAAAGTCGCGCTCGTCGACCACCGTTTCGCCGCGGCGCCAGACAAAGGCATTGCTGGCCATCTGCGGATGCAGGGTGGGGATGATGACGTTCATCCGTGAAACGCCGAAGCCGGCTTCGGCCAGTTGTCTGCCGAGACGGTCCAGCAGTTCTGCCGAGGAGGTTGCTTCCCAAGCTTCGCGCAGCATCCAGGCGGCCAGCGGATTGCTGTATTCCGTCAGGCTCTCGCCCGGATCGATTTCGACTTCCCGGTCCTCTTCGAACCAGGCATCCATCTGATTCCAATAAAAGGCGATGTAGCCGCGTATGCCCAAGGCCTCTTCGATCGGGTCCTCATAGCTCCAGGCCGCGTTCTCGGCTGATTTGTCGCCGACCTTCACGGTCCAGTAGTTGGCGGTTCCCTTGAACGGACAGTAGGTGCGGTGATCGCTTGGCTCGAGAAACTGCATGGCGATGTCTTCGCGCGGGACGTAGTAGATCGCCGGCAGCCGGGTCTCATACAGAATCAGGGCGCGGCGGCTGTCGGCGATGATCTCGCCGTTGAAAACCACCTTCACATGCTTGCCGCTTGGCTCGATACCAATGCGGTAATCGCTGGAATCGAGGGTTTCCGGCAGTTTGGGGGCGAGGGGGGCGGCCTCTTGCATAGATCTCTGGAACCTTCCGGATAGCCGGGCCGCGGCGGTGGCTTGCGCCGGCTGAATGATGGGTTGCAGTCAATATAGGGGCTTCCCGCCGCCCTTTCACGCGCTCAGATAGGGGAGGGACCGGAACACACAGGGGTGTGACACCGATGAAAAAGTGAGCGGTTTCATTGATCTAACAGGATTTGTCGTCTGAGGTTCGGATTTTCGGTTCCGAAAATATCATTGAACGCTTATGCTGAGGCCATGAGAGGGTGGAAATGAGCGAACCGGCTGGGAACGCGGAAGCGGCCGCGGCGCAGGACGAACCCGTTGAGCTGAACCAGCGGCAGGAACGGATCATCGATCTGGTCCGCGAGCGCGGTTTCGTGGCGATCGAGGCTTTGGCCGAACATTTTGAAGTGACGCCGCAGACCGTGCGCCGGGACATCAATCAGCTTTGCGACCAGGGCCTGCTGCGCCGCTATCATGGCGGCGCCGGTCTGCCGTCGTCTGTGGAGAACCTCGCCTATCGGACCCGCCAGGTTCTGAACCGCGGGCAGAAGGCCAGCATCGCCTCGATCGTGGCGGCGGCGGTGCCCGACAACGCGTCGCTGTTCATCAATATCGGGACGACCACGGAGGAGGTGGCGAAGGCCCTCATCGACCATCGAGGCCTCCGTGTTATCACTAATAATCTTAATGTTGCCAATATGTTGGCAGCAAAGCCGGACTTCGAAGTCATTGTCGCCGGCGGCTTGGTGCGGAGCCGCGACCGGGGTATCGTGGGGGAGGCGACCCTGGACACCATTCAGCAGTTCAAGGTCGACATCGGGATCATCGGCATCTCGGGAATTGACGACGACGGTTCGCTTCTCGACTTCGACTATCGCGAGGTGAGGGTGGCGCAGGCGATCATCCGGAATTCGCGCCGCGTGTTCCTGGCGACAGACCACACCAAGTTCGGCCGCAACGCCCTCGTACGGCTGGGCCACATGCATGAAATCGACGCGCTGTTCACCGACCGCCGGCCCTCCGTGACGATGCAGGACATCCTCGCGGAAGCCGACGTCGAGCTGCATATCGCCGATCCGGACTAGCGCCCGAACCAGCGCAACGACCCTTGGCCCAGCCAAGGGTCGGGCTCATGCCCTGCTGGGGCCCGAAAGTTCGGAAATTTTCGTTTTCGAATATTTTCGATTGTCAGGCCGCGGTGATCTGGCCTATGGTTTCCGAAAGCAATCAAGCGCAAGCCGTTCAGGCTGCAAACTCTCCCGTTCAAGGGGGAGGTGTTGGGGAGGGTCTTAGTCGGTCATGACCGAGACAGTCGACATTCTTGTCGTTGGCGGTGGCATTAATGGGGCTGGGATTGCGCGCGATGCGGCCGGCCGCGGACTCTCCGTCCTGCTCTGTGAAAAGAACGATCTCGGCAGCGCGACCTCTTCGGCCAGCACCAAGCTGATCCACGGCGGCCTGCGCTATCTAGAATACTACGAATTCCGTTTGGTGCGCGAGGCGCTGATCGAGCGTGAAGTGCTGTTGCGGGCGGCCCCGCACATCATCTGGCCGCTGCGCTTCGTGCTGCCGCACAACAAGGGGCTGCGCCCGGCCTGGCTGATCCGTCTCGGCCTTTTCCTCTACGATCATCTCGGCGGCCGTAAGCTGTTGCCGGGGTCCAAGGGCGTCGACTTGCGCCGCCACGTCGCGGGTGAGCCGCTGGTGCCCGAGTTGCAGAAGGGCTTCATCTATTCCGACTGCTGGGTACAGGACTCGCGCCTGGTGGCGCTGAATGCGCTGGATGCCCAGGAGCACGGCGCCGAGGTGCTGACCCGCGTCGAGTGCGTCTCCGCCCGGCGCCAGGACGATCGCTGGCAAGTGGTGCTGCGCGACCTTAGAAACGGCGAGAAGCGTGAACTGGCGGCGCGGGCCCTGGTCAATGCGGCGGGTCCCTGGACTGCCGAGTTCATCGAGCAGCGCGCCGGCTTGAACAAGGCACAGTCGCTGCGTCTGGTGAAAGGCTCCCACATTGTCGTGCGCAAGATGTTCGAGCACGACTATCCCTATATTTTCCAGAATCCGGACGGGCGCATCATCTTCGCCATTCCCTACGAGCAGGACTACACCCTGATCGGCACCACCGATGTGGATTACAAGGACGATCCCGCCGAGGTCGCCATCTCCGAAGAGGAGACCGAATACCTCTGCTCCGCGGTGAACGTCTACTTCAAGAAACAGATATCGCCGGCGGATGTGGTCTGGACGTATTCCGGGGTTCGCCCGCTTTATGACGATGCGGCCTCCAGCGCCTCTTCGGCCACGCGCGACTACGTGCTGGAGCTGGACCACGGGGAGGGACGGGCGCCCCTGCTGTCGATTTTCGGCGGCAAGATCACCACCTTCCGCAAGCTCTCCGAACACGCCATGCAGAAGCTGGCCGAGGCATTGGGGCCGCTGGGCGACCCCTGGACCGCCGATGCGGCCTTGCCGGGCGGCAATATTGCCGATGCCGACTTCGACGGCTACCTGCGGCGTTTCAAGCAGGCGCGGCCCTGGCTGCCGGCGGATCTCGCCTGGCGCTATGTGCGCAACTACGGCACCCGGGCGGAGCGCATCACCGCCGGTGCCGCTTCCCTGGCCGATCTTGGTGAGGATTTCGGTGACGGCCTGCATGCGGCGGAGATCGACTACCTGCGCCAGCATGAATGGGTCGAATCCGCTGATGACTTTCTTTGGCGCCGGTCGAAAATGGGCCTGCATACCTCGGATCAGACAAAGCAGAAGCTCGAGGCCTGGATGGAGAGCCATCACGGGGATACGAGCCGGCAGGAGTCCGCCTGATGACCTTGACGCTTCAGAACGTGAGCAAGCGCGTCGGTGCGGAGATGCACATTAGCGACGTTAGTCTGACGCTCGACACCGGGTCTTTGAACGTCCTGCTGGGGCCGACGCTCTCCGGCAAGACCTCTCTCATGCGCCTGATGGCCGGCCTCGACAAACCCACCGAGGGCGACATCCTGGTCGACGGCAAGTCGGTTGTCGGTATGGCGGTGCAGAAGCGCAACGTCGCCATGGTCTACCAGCAGTTCATCAACTATCCGACCCTGACGGTCTATGAGAACATCGCCTCGCCGATGCGGGTGGCCGGCGTCGACAAGGCGACTCTCGATAGCAAGGTACGGGAAGCCGCCGACCTGCTGAAGCTCGGTGACTTCCTCAAGCGCACGCCGCTGGAGCTGTCGGGCGGCCAGCAGCAGCGCACCGCCCTGGCACGGGCCCTGGTAAAGGGCGCCGATCTGGTATTGCTGGACGAGCCTCTGGCAAACCTGGATTACAAGCTGCGCGAGGAACTGCGCGTCGAATTGCCGAAGATCTTCGCCGCAACCGGTGCGGTTTTCGTCTACGCGACGACCGAACCCCATGAAGCTCTGCTGCTGGGCGGCAAGACGGCGACCCTCTGTGAGGGCCGGGTGACGCAGTTCGGCCCGACGATCGAGGTTTACAACCGCCCGGCGGACCTGATGACCGCGCGAACTTTCTCCGATCCGCCGATGAACCTGGTCCCCATGACCAAGACCCAGGGATCGATGAGTTTCGCCGGCAAGGCGGTGCCGGTGCCGCCTTCGGCACAGGATCTCGCGGACGGTGCCTACAAGGTCGGCATCCGCCCCCATCACCTGCTGCTGCATCGCCCGGAGGGCGCGGCGCTTGAAGTGACCGGCGCCGTGTCGACCACGGAGATTACCGGCTCCGAGAGTTTCATTCATGTCGAAAGCGAGGGCGAGCGCTGGGTGGCTTTGACACACGGCGTTCACCGTGTCGAGGTCGGCGATCACATTCCGGTCTATCTCGATCCGGCTTCCTTCTTCATTTTCGATGGCGCTGAGCGACTGGTTGCTGCGCCCTCGGGTAAGCTGTGAGGGCAGGGCCATGGCACAGATATCCCTCGACAAACTTGCCCACTCCTACATGCCGAACCCGCAGAGCGAAGCGGATTTTGCGCTGAAGCAGATCGACCACGTTTGGCAGGACGGTGGCGCCTATGCGCTGTTGGGGCCCTCGGGCTGTGGCAAGACCACCTTGTTGAATATCATCTCCGGTCTCCTGGTGCCCTCGCGCGGGCGGATCCTGTTTGGCGACCAGGACGTTACGGCTCTGGCGCCGGAACAACGCAATATCGCCCAGGTGTTCCAGTTCCCGGTGATCTACGACACCATGACGGTGGCCGAGAACCTGGCCTTCCCCCTGGTCAACCGAAAGGTGCCCAAGGCGGAGATCGAGAAGCGGGTTCAGAGCACCATCGCCATGCTGGATCTCGGCGACAAGGCGAACCGCAAAGCGCAGGGGCTGACCGCCGACGAGAAACAAAAGATCTCATTGGGGCGCGGCCTGGTGCGCTACGACGTGAACGCCATCCTGTTCGACGAGCCGCTGACCGTCATCGATCCGCACATGAAGTGGCAGCTCCGCACCCAGTTGAAGGAACTGCACCACGAGTTCGGCCACACCATGATCTATGTGACCCACGACCAGACGGAGGCGCTGACCTTTGCCGACAAGGTGGTGGTGATGTACGAGGGCGAGGTGGTGCAGATCGGCACGCCCGAAGAGCTCTTCGACGAGCCGGCCCATACCTTCGTCGGTTACTTCATCGGCTCTCCCGGCATGAACGTTCTGCCCTGTGAGGTCGAAGGTGACCGGCTCCGTCTCGGCGGCCGAGAGATCGTGCTGCAGCGCCGCTACCCGGCGCTTAGCGGGAAGATTGAAATGGGGGTCCGGCCGGAATTCGTCGGCTTGAAAGCCAAGGGCGAGGGGCTGCCGATCTCGATCTCGGCGGTGGAGGACATCGGCCGCTTCAAGATCGTCCGCGCCAGGATCGAAGGGCAGAGTTTCGATGCGGTGCTGCCGGAGGGAACGGAAATCCCCGCCGAGGCTTCGGCGGTGATCGACCCGCGCCGCATCAACATCTACCAGGATTCCCATATCGTGCGGGGAGCGGCCTGATCATGCAGAAGACGCTGAACAACAAAGCCTGGTTCATGGTTCTGCCGGTGCTGCTGATCGTGGCGCTGAATGCCGTCGTGCCGCTGATGACCGTCGTCAACTACTCGGTGCAGGACACTTTCGGCAACAACGTCTTTTTCTTCGAGGGAACCCGCTGGTTCAGCGAAGTAATGGCTTCGGAGCGCTTCCATGGCGCGCTGATGCGACAGCTTTTTTTCACTGGTACGATCCTGGCGATTGAGATTCCGCTGGGTGTGGCAATCGCCCTGGCCATGCCGCGGTCCGGCTTCTGGGCCTCGGTCTGCCTGGTGTTGATGGCCCTGCCGTTGCTGATTCCCTGGAACGTGGTCGGCGCGATGTGGAACATCTACGCGCTGCCCGATATCGGCCTGCTGGGCTTCGGCCTTAACTGGCTCGGCATTCCTTACGACTTCACGCAGCAGCCGGTCTCGGCCTGGTTCACGGTCATCCTGATGGACGTCTGGCACTGGACGTCGCTGGTCGTACTGCTGGCCTACGCCGGTCTGCAGTCCATCGACGACAATTACTACCGCGCGGCGCAGATCGACGGCGCCTCGCGCTGGGCGGTGTTCCGCTACATTCAGTTGCCGAAGATGAAGCACGTTCTGACCATCGCCGTGCTGCTGCGCTTTATGGACAGCTTCATGATCTATACCGAGCCCTTCGTGCTTACCGGCGGCGGCCCGGGCAACACCACAACGGTGCTGTCCATCGATCTGGTGAAAGCCGCGCTGGGCGAGTTCAATCTGGGTGTCGCTTCGGCCATGAGTATCATCTACTTCCTGATGACGCTGCTGGTCTGCTGGCTGTTCTACACAATCACCATGCAGGGAGAGCAGAAATGACCCGTCTCCGCTGGCTGGTGCCGACGCTCTACATCGTTTTTCTGATGCTGCCGATCTATTGGCTGCTGAACATGTCGTTCAAGACGACCAACGAAATTCTCGGCGGCTTCTCCTGGTTCCCGGCCGATTTCACCGTCGACAGCTACGTCGAGATTCTGACCGATCCCACCTGGTACAGCGGCTATATCAACTCCATCATCTACGTTGGGCTGAACACGGTGATCTCGGTATCCTTCGCGCTGCCGGCCGCCTATGCGTTCTCGCGCTACCGCTTCCTGGGCGACAAGCATCTGTTCTTCTGGCTGCTCACCAACCGCATGGCGCCGCCGGCGGTCTTTGCATTGCCGTTCCTGCAGCTTTATTCGTCGCTGGGCCTTTTTGATACGCATATTGCGGTGGCCCTGGCCCACTGCCTGTTCAACATTCCTTTGGCGGTCTGGATTCTGGAAGGCTTCATGTCCGGCGTGCCGAAGGAGATCGACGAGACGGCATACCTCGACGGCTATTCATTCCCGCGCTTTTTCACCAAGATCTTCATGCCTCTGATCGGCAGCGGTATTGGCGTCACGGCCTTCTTCTGCTTCATGTTTTCCTGGGTGGAGATGCTGCTGGCGAAGTCGCTGACCGCGGTGGATGCAAAACCGATCGCCGCGGTGATGACCCGAACGGCGAGTACCTCCGGCTATGAACTCGGATTGCTGGCGGCGGCCGGCGTACTGACCATTATTCCCGGCGCGATCGTTATCTACTTCGTGCGTAACTACATCGCCAAGGGCTTTGCGATGGGGAGGGTTTGAGCATGGGTCTCTCATGGATGGCCTGGACTTGGCAGACCGGCGCTTTCTTCGGCGTGATTGCGCTGCTGCTGATCGGCATGAGTCTCTGGGAAATGAAGGATCCCGGCGGCAATCCGCGCCGTGGCGTACTCGGTCTCGACACGACGCGCGGCGACCGCCTGTTCATCACGCTGCTGGGCAGCGCGTACATCAATCTGGCCTGGCTGGCGATCCTGGGTCCCAGTCTGGGTTGGGCCATGGTGCTGTGCCTGGTCTATGCGGTGCTGGTATTCCGCTACGTCTAGGGGGCTTGGCACAGTTTTTTGGAGGAATGCGGTGGTCCCCGCAGAAGGGGCCGCAGCAGAGCGTAAACGACAGAAACCTTAGGGAGGACGACGAATGAGAAAATACCTCTTAGCAACCGCGACAGGGTTATCCCTGGCGCTCGCTGGCGGGACCGCGTTTGCGGACGGCCACGAGGGCATGGGCGCGGCCAAGAAATGGATCGAGGAGGAGTTCCAGCCCTCGACCCTTTCCATGGACGAGCAGATGGCCGAAATGGAATGGTTCATGAAGGCCGCCGAACCTTTCAAGGGGATGGAGATCAACGTGCTGTCGGAGACGATTCCGACACACAGCTATGAATCCGAAACTCTGACCAAGGCCTTCGAGGAGATCACCGGCATCAAGGTGAACCATCAACTCCTCGGTGAGGGCGAGGTGGTTCAGGCCGTCCAGACCCAGATGCAGACGCGGCGTAACCTTTACGACGCCTACATCAACGATTCGGATCTGATCGGCACCCATTCGCGGCTGCAGCTTGCCTACAACCTGACGGACTTCATGGAAGGCGAAGGCAAGGACGTGACCAACCCGGGTCTCGATCTCGACGACTTCATGGGTGCGTCTTTCACTACCGGACCGGACGGCAAGCTCTACCAGCTGCCTGACCAGCAGTTCGCAAACCTCTATTGGTTCCGCAAAGACTGGTTCGACAAGCCCGAACTGCAGGCGCAGTTCAAGGAGCGTTACGGTTACGACCTGGGTGTGCCGGTCAACTGGTCGGCCTATGAGGACATCGCCGAATTCTTTAGCGTTCATGTGAAAGAAATCGATGGTGTCCGCGTCTATGGCCACATGGATTACGGCAAGCGTGCGCCCGACCTCGGCTGGCGCATGACCGATGCCTGGCTGTCGATGGCCGGTGCCGGCTCGACCGGCCTGCCCAACGGCGTGCCGATCGACGAATGGGGCATCCGCATGGAAGCGGGTTCCTGCAACCCGCAGGGTGCCTCGGTGGCGCGTGGTGGCGGCACCAACGGTCCGGCCGCCGTCTATGCCATCCGCAAGTGGGATGAATGGCTGCGTCAGTACGCACCGCCGGGTGCGGCCAGCTACGACTTCTATCAGTCGTTGCCGGCACTCAGCCAGGGCAATGTCGCCCAGCAGATCTTCTGGTACACGGCTTTCACCGCTTCGATGGTGGCGCCGAAATCCGAAGGCAACAACACCGTCGACGATGCCGGCAAGCCGCTCTGGCGGATGGCGCCGAGCCCGCACGGCCCTTACTGGCAGGACGGGCAGAAGCTCGGCTATCAGGATGCCGGTTCCTGGACGATCCTGCAGTCGACCCCGCTCGACCGTGCCAAGGCGGCTTGGCTCTATGCCCAGTTCGTCGTCTCCAAGACCGTTGACGTGAAGAAGAGCCATGTCGGCCTTACCTTCATTCGCGACAGCACGGTCCGGCACGAAAGCTTCACCGAGCGGGCGCCGAACCTGGGCGGTCTGGTCGAGTTCTACCGTTCGCCCGATCGTGTGCTGTGGTCGCCGACCGGCGTCAACGTGCCCGACTATCCCAAGCTGGCTCAGCTCTGGTGGCAGAACATCGGCGACGTCAACTCCGGTGCCTTCACGCCGCAGGAAGCCATGGATCGTCTCGCCGGTGAGATGGACCAGGTAATGGCCCGCATGCAGGCGGCCGACGAGCAGGCCAATGTCTACGGCGGCTGCGGCCCGCGTCTGAATGACGAGATGGACGCTTCGGCTTGGCTGGGCAAGGCCGACGGGCCGAAGGCCAAGCTGGCCAACGAGAAGCCGAAGGGCGAGACCATCGCTTATGAAGAAATCATCAAGCGCTGGCAGTAGCCTGCGGTCTGATCTTCGCCGATGGCCGAGAGGTCACGGCGGGGATCAAGAGATCGAAACCACTATTGGGGCGGCTTTATGCCGCCCCTCTTTTTTGCGCAGTTGCTAATCTTCAACTTTCTCGCAAATTCTTGTGAACCAACTTGCCTTCAGCTTCGTAAAGAATTGCGTCGGTCATTGAGCCGATACAAAAACCCAAAGAGAATTTGGAGGACAAGAATGCGTCGTACCCCATTCGTGGGCCGGCTCATGATGCTCTGCGCCACCGTTCTGGTTGTCGCAGCCTGTGCATCACGGGGGGCTGAAACCCAAAAGGATATCGTCGACATTGCTGCTGGTGATGATCGCTTCTCGACCCTGGTTGCCGCAGTGCAGGCGGCTGATCTGGTCGACACCTTGAAGAGCAAAGGTCCCTTTACGGTCTTTGCGCCGACCAACGATGCCTTCGCAAAGCTGCCGGCCGGCACGGTGGAGAACCTGTTGAAGCCGGAGAACAAGGACCAGCTTGTTGCGGTGCTGACTTACCACGTTCTGGCGGGTAAGACGCTGTCCAAGGACATTGCCGGCAAGACTCTCTCCGTCGCGACGGTTCAGGGTTCCACCGTCGATATCGACGCAACCTCTGGCGTCAAAGTCGACAACGCCAACGTCATCATTGCCGACATCATTGCATCCAACGGTGTAATTCACGCCATCGACACGGTGATCCTGCCCTAGTTTCGGGATCGGCGACTGATTGGCCCGGCATCTCAAAGCAGAGATGCCGGGCTTTTCGGTTTAAGGCGCTCGCTAAAGGCTTGGCGTGTTCCGGGCCTTGGCGATCAGGCTCGCCAGGAAGGCGATGTCGGCCGTGGAGCGGGGCGGCAGGTTGTTGTCCTGCAGATAATGACGCATGGCATCGCTCAAGTTCTGTTCGGCGGTGTCGTACCCCAAAGCCTCAAGAAATGCTGCGGTGGAAGCCGTAGGGTTTCTGCGTATCGGGCTGCCCGCCGTCGGTGGGGACGGCCGGCCCATCAGATTACCCTGCTGGGTCAGGGCGGCACGGCTGGCGAGAGCGCCGCTCCCGGCCGTGCGCACGTAGTAATCAGCCACAACGTGCAGAGCCCCGTCGGAAATCACGAAGGGCGGCAGCGCGAGTTCGTTGGGGGTCGCTTCGCAGAGATTGATCAGGCCCGTGTCGCCGGCCGTACAGCCGAAGTGAAGCGAGATCGAGTGCGGCCAATCAAGGCGGTAGCCGGCGCGCAGAAAAACGGCACTCCCGCGTGCTTCCGCAGCCTTCAGGGTAGCGTTTTCCCACTGCATCCCCAACCAGCCACTGCGCTCGCCGATCGGCTCACTCAGGATCAGCACGGCCCAGTTGTTGGTCAGGTTCGCTAGGTTGATGCCGCCGCCGGGGCTGTAGCCGGGGGCTGTGAAAAAGCGGGTCACCTTTGAATCGGCCAGGAACCTGTCCCGCTGATAGGCGGTGATGAAATGCAGCTCCTGCGGCCGCCACCAGCGTCCATCGCGCTTGGAATAGAGGCATTGGGCCTGGGTCAGCACCTGCCGGGGGCCGACCATGATGCCGTTGCAAAAGCCGGTCCCGGCAAGGTTCACCCGGCCCAGAGCACTCCAGGGATACTCATGAGCATCGGCTTGGAAGCGACCCTCGAGCGCGCGCGCCTCTCCGGCAGGCTCTCCAGCAGCAGGCTCGAAAGTTTGCGGCTCCGGCTGTTGCTTTGCAGCGCAGGCCTGGAGCAGCAGCGCCAGGCCACAGGCTAGAATCAAGCTTCCGCCGCGCCTGCCCGGGGATCGTGTCTGATCGGGACGGATGTCACCTGTCGTCATGTATGTCTCTCCGCTTCGGTGAGGCGCTTTGATCGACGCTCTCATGCATCTAGGCTCTCCATCCACAGCCGTTTTATAGCCCATTTCGTTCGCTGGCGCGCGGGTCTTCTCATTGCTGGCTCGGCGGTGGCGGTGGCCCGTTTCGTCCCGCCGTGCCATACTTGATAACGGTCGAATGCCTGTGATATTCCCCGGTATTTTTTGGGAGGTTTCCAAATGATTTTGCTGCTGCCGCGCCTTATGACGGCTGCCCTGATTCTCACAGTCTTTGCCGCGACGGCGCAGGCGCAAAGCGATACGCCGGCGCCTGCCGGGCCCAGCGGCGGACCCTTGGCCGGTGTTTCCGTTCTTCAGTTGGTCGTGGCGCCTCTCAGTGCCGATTCGGCGACCTGTGGCCTGGAGGCGGGGCTCGTCGAAGAGTCGTTTCAGCAGCCGCTCAAGCTGGAGAACATCGGCCTTCAGAAGTCGGCCCACGTCCGGATCATCGTGAAGGCCACGTCGGTTGTCTATCAGGACAACGTCTGCATCTCGAACATCGAGGCTGTGGCGGTTCAAAACACCCGCTACTTCGATCGAAAGACCGAAACCGAGCGCGCCGGCCAGGTTCTGCTGTGGAGCGAATCCGGCCTCTTCGTTACCGACCAGCGCGATCATGTCGTTCTGACCAATATCGGGTTCCGTGACCTGGCCCGCTCTTTCATCCGCAAATGGAAGATCGATCAGTAGGCGGCAACACCAAAACGCAGAGTGTCGAGCGAAATTGCAACCTTAGGGTTGTAACATCAGCTGCTTCGCGCTAGGGTTTCTTACAAAGTGGCAGAAGAGTTCTCCTGATCGGTGCTCTCTTCCCCAAAGCAAGCTTCCCTTTACCTGCCCCCGCCTTCCTCCCCGGCGGGGGTTTTTCCTTTCCGGGATGCTCCCTGGTTGAGAGGGGCGGTTTGGGGACTCTGTGTAGGGTGGCGCGCGCCGGGGGGAGTCAGGAAGGGCGCTTTGCACAAGCCGGTTGTAATAGGCCTTGCGGCGCGTGATGACTGCGATAGCCTGACATCACGTTATTTGGGGACCAGGAAAGAGTAGCAATCCATGACCGACAAAACGGATCAAGCGCCGGAGGACCAGGCGCCGGGAAAGGCGTACCGCAATCTCGAGTTCTTGGAGAGCGCCTCGGCCCGCGCTTTACGCATTCTCTCGGAGTACATAGAGCCCAACAGCCGCTTCTCCCATTACAAGATCGAAGACACGATTATTTTCTTCGGTTCGGCCCGCATCCTTTCACGCGAAGAGGCCGAAGCTGGTCTGAAGACCGCTAAGGCCGAGGGCGGCGATGTTGCCGCCGCCGAACGCAAGCTTGAGATGTCGCGCTATTATGAGGATACCCGCGAACTGGCGCGCCGGTTGACCGAGTGGTCCAAGGGCCTGACGCAGGATGACCGCCGTTTCGTGGTCTGCAGTGGCGGCGGGCCGGGGATCATGGAGGCGGCGAACCGTGGCGCTTCCGAGGCCAAAGGCCTGAACGTCGGCCTCAACATCTCGTTGCCGATGGAACAGAACGACAATCCCTACATCAGCCGGGAACTGAACTTCGAGTTCCACTACTTTTTCATGCGTAAGTTCTGGTTCGCCTACCTTGCCAAGGCGGTGGTCGTGATGCCCGGCGGCTTCGGCACCCTGGACGAGCTGTTCGAGCTCCTGACCCTGGTGCAGACCGACAAGATCCGAAAGCACATGCCGGTGGTGCTGTTCGGCAGCCAGTATTGGGCGGACGTGATCAATCTCGAAGCCCTGGAACGCTACGGCACCATCAGCGCAGAGGATCTGGAGCTGTTCTTCCGCACCGACTCGGTCGATGAAGCCTATGACTTCATCACCGATCAGCTTCAGTCCTATGCGCTCGATATTCCGGGGCCCAGGCTTTAGGTCACGCCGTTCAGGAATACTGCCTTGCGGCGCCGGGCCGGAGGTCCCGTTCGCTGACGCCGAGGTGGAGGCCCGCCGCGAGAACGCCGAGCAGGATCGAGGCGTACCAAATCGCATCGTAGTCTCCAAAACTATCGAAGTAGGCGCCGCCGATCCAAACGCCGGCAAATCCCCCGAGCTGATGGCTTAGGAAGACGAGACCGAAGAGGGTGCCCATGGCACGCGGCCCAAACATCGTCAGCACGAGAGCGCTGGTGAGCGGCACGGTCGAGAGCCAGAGAATGCCCATCGCCATGGCGAAGATCATCACCGAGAGCGGGGTCGGGGGCTGGGAGATGAAGAGAACCAGGACGACGGAGCGAAGGCCGTAGATTGCCGCAAGCACATAGGGCTTGGGAAAGATGGTGCCCAGGCGTGAAGCCAGGAGGGTGCCGGCGATGTTGGCCAGCCCCACGACCGCCAGCGCCTGCAGACCGAATGCCCGCAGTTCTTCCGGCGACATGGCCGTGCCGACGCAAAAGTACTCGACGTAGTTCGGCAGGTGCGCGGTGATGAAGGCAAGATGAAAGCCGCAGACAAAGAAGCCGAGGCTCAGCAGCAGGTAGCTGGGCTGGCGCAGCGCATGACGCAGAGTCCGGTTGAGCGGGACCGTCGGGGTCTCTGCCGAAGGCAGTGCGGCGGTCTGCAAGCGCGGGATGCAGATTGCCATGAAAGCCAGCATGCAGGCGACAATGGTCATAACAATGCGCCAGTCGAACAACTCGATAAGCTGGGAAACCGCGAGCGGGAGTATGACCTGTCCAACCGAACCCAGGGCGGATGTGAGCCCGAGGTAGGCGCTGCGCTTTTCCGGCGGTGCGGCGCGGCCGACAACGGTCAGCACGATGCCGAAGGCGGTGCCTGAGATTCCCATGCCGACGAGCAGGCCGGCACCGATATGCTGGGCGAGAGGCGTGCTTCCGGTGACGCAGATGGCCAGGCCGAGGGCGTAACAGCCCAATCCCAGCCAGAGCGCCAAGCGGTCTCCCCACCTGTCGGCAATGGCTCCGAAGGCCGGTTGCGCCAGGCCCCAGACCAGGTTCTGGATGGCGATGGCCAGTGAAAACACTTCAATCCGGCCGCCGAAGAGATCCCTGGAGACAGGCTCGACAATTCCGCCGAAGACCGAGCGGATTCCAAAGGACAGCGCCAGAACGATACCGCCGGCAAGCACGATCGTCATCGCATCGCGGGCTTCCTGACCTCTTGCTGTGGTGCTGATCGTCATCTGCCTTCCGCCTTGCCATTGCGTGATAGTGGGCGGTGTCGCGCCCGCATTGACCAGGAGGTTAGCGGCTGCCTATACTTTTGAATAACGAAAATATATAAACTACTAGTTCAGGAAAATTGAAGTGAGAGCAAGCTTCGACATCGATGCACTGCGGGCCATTGTGATGGCGACGGATCTGCATAGTTTCGCCAGTGCCGCCGTCCAGCTCGGGCGCTCGCAGTCGGCGATCAGCATGCAGCTCAAGAAGCTTGAGCAACAGGCCGGCACGCAGCTTTTTGTGCGCAAGGGACGGGGCTTAGTGCCGACGGAAGCGGGGGAGGCGCTGGTTGCCTACGCCCGCCGCATCGTAGCCCTCAATGACGAGGCGGCGACAACGCTCGGGGTTGCGGTGAGCAAGGCGACGGTGCGCCTGGGCCTGCCCCAGGACTTCTTCGAGGATGTGATGCCGGCGACTTTGACGGCGTTCTCGCGGACTCACCGCGATGCCCATGTCGAGGTGCAGGCCGGCCCCAACCACTTGCTTGCCGACGAGGTTGCTGCGGGGCGTCTCGACGTGGCGATCACGCTCTGCAAACCTCGGGCGGGTGCACAAGGAGAGCTGCTTTGCAGGCTCCCGATGCGGTGGATTGCGCATCGGTCTCACGCGAAGCTGGTCGAAGAGGCCCCACTTCCTCTGGTTCTTTTCAGTCACCCCTGCCACTTCCGCGAGGCGGCCCTGACGTCGCTCGACAGGCAAAGGCGACGCTGGCGTGTGGCGGTTACAACACCCAGTCTGCCCGGCATCTGGGCGTCCTTGCGAACCAAGTTGGGGATCGCTGTCCGGACGGTGCATGGCTTGCCCAAGGATATGGTCTGCATACATCGGGATGCGGGTCTGCCGGATCTGCCGCAGATCGAACTGAGGATGCTGCAGGGATCGCAGACGTCGGCGGTCGCGCGCGATCTCGTTGCGATCTTGAAGCGGGAAACGATTGCACTGGTTGGCGGCGGTTGACCTGGGGTTTGTTTTTAACCCGGGGTCAACATTGCCTTAAAGGGACGGGCAGGCGGCAAGACCATGGACGAAACAGGAAGGGAATTGCACTATTGAGGCGGTGTGATCAAACGGGAGAGAGGAGGCAGCGATGGTCCTGAAGAAAGGTTTCAAGTCTCTGCTTGCAGAAGCCAACGCAGTCATTGATGCAGCCTCGGTCCAGGATGCCCAGGATATGCTGGGCGATGCCGACGTTTCCTTCATCGACCTGCGTGAGCGCGAGGAGTTGGCCCAGGGGACGATCCCCGGTGCGGCCCATGTACCGCGCGGCCTGCTGGAGTTTGTCGCCGATCCTGAAAGCCCGATGCACAATCCGGCCTTTGATCCTGACAGGCAGCTTGTGGTTTTCTGTGCCTCCGGTGGCCGCTCGGCCCTGGCGGCCAAGACTCTGAAGGATATGGGCTTCCCGCGCGTGGTGAATCTGATCGGCGGCTTTCAGGCCTGGGCTGAAGCCGAGGCGCCGGTTGAGCCGCCCCAGGGCGGATGAAGGCGCAAGACTACCTCTTGGCACAGGCCCGCAACAACGCCTGGTCCAACCACCGTTTCCTGGCCGCCTGTTCCGGCTTGCGGCAGGAGACCTTCACGGCTTCGCTCGGCGGTTTTTTCGGCAGTCTGCGGGCGACCCTGAACCACATCCTCGTTGTCGACTGGTACTATGTGGATGCGCTGGAAGGAGGCAGCCTGGGAGCAGCGGCATGGCGCGACGAAGAACCTTGCGCCACCGTCGCCGACCTGCAGCGCGAACAGGCTGCCGTCGACCGACGCTTGATTGCCTTCTGCGCGTCTCTCGATGACTCTGCCATGGCGGTCGCCGTCCGTCTGATCCGCGCCGCCGGCGACAGGATCGAGCGGGCCGACCGTGTGCTGCTGCATCTCTTCCAGCACCAGATCCATCATCGCGGCCAGGCGCATGGCCTGCTCTCGGCAGCTTCCGTCGCGCCACCGCAACTCGACGAGTACTTCCTGAACCAGGACAGCGACCTGCGACAGAGTGAGTTGAAGACACTCGGCTGGACTGAAGCAGAACTCTGGGCCGACTGGGGGTCGCCGGAGTCCGTCTAAGCCGTCTTTTTGATCGTCTCGTAGCCGGCCAAAGCGCGCTCCCGCGCGGCTTTGTGATCGACCATCGGCTTTGGATAGGTTTCGCCAAGCGTGATTCCGGCGCTTTCCAGAACGTCAGGCGGTGCTTCCCAGGGTTTGTTCAGATAGGCGTCAGGCAGGTCTGCGATTTCCGGGACCCAGCGCCTGATGTAATCGCCTTTTGGATCGAATTTCTCGCCCTGGGTGATCGGATTGAAAATGCGGAAGTAGGGGGAGGCATCGGCGCCGGAGCCGGCGACCCACTGCCAGCCGGCGGCGTTGTTCGCCAGGTCGGCGTCGACCAGGGTGTCCCAGAACCATGCCTCGCCACGCTGCCAGGGAATCAGCAGATGCTTGATCAGGAAAGAAGCGGTGATCATGCGGACCCGATTGTGCATCCAACCCGTATGCCAGAGTTCACGCATACCGGCGTCGACGATGGGGTAACCGGTCCTGCCGCGGCACCAGGCGGTGTAAGCCTTTTCGTCGTCACGCCAGGGAAAGCTGTCGTACTCAGGCTTCCAGGAGGTCTCCGGAAATTCCGGCCAGTGATAGAGCAGGACGTGGGAGAAGTCGCGCCAGGCAAGCTGACGCAGATAGGACAGGCCCGCGGACTCGCTGAGCCCGTCGCGGGCGATCGCGTGCTTCACGGTATGCCAGACCTGCCGTGGTGAAATCTCTCCCCAATGCAAGTGGGGGGAGAGGCGGGAAGTGCCCCTTATCGATGGGTTGTCCCGCTTGTTCTTGTAGTTTGCCGCGGCCTCGTCCAGGAAGCTGCCGAGGCCGGAGGCGGCGCCGGCTTCGCCGGGCTGCCAGGTTTCCCGAAGGCCCCCGGCCCAGTCCGGCTTTGTCGGCGGCAGTGCCCAGGCGTCCAGCTCGTCGCTCGCCTGCCCGGCGAAGCCGTCGACCTTCTTTGGCGCGGGAAGTGGAGCGGCCGGTTCGGGCGCGGCAAGCAGCGCTTTCCAGAACGGTGTGAAAACTTTGTAGGGCCCGCCTTGGCCGGTTTTGATCTCCCAGGGTTCGGACAGCAGGCTGCCATTGAAACTCTCCACTGTGAGGCCGCGTTCCTTCAGTTCGGCCTTCAGCTCTTTGTCTCGCGCGATGGCGAAAGGCTCGTAGCAGCGGTTCCAATAGACGGCTGTTGCGCCGGTTTCGGCTGCTAGGTCAGGCAGGATCGCCGCTGCCTCGCCACGGCGCAGGCAAAGAGCGGCGCCGCGCTTCTTCAGATCGCGGCCAAGCGCCTGCAGTGAGTGGTGCAGCCACCAGCGTCCGGCGCCACCGGGTTGCCAACTGCCGGCGGTATCGTCATCCAGGATGTAAAGTGGGACTACCTTGCCGCCGGCCTCACAGGCGGCGGCGAGCGCCGGGTTGTCGGCCAGACGCAGGTCCTGGCGGAACCAGACGATCCGAATGTCGTGCAACTTGCTGGTCTTCATCATTGCTCAGTCATGCTGGAAAGGCTGCCCGGAAACAAGAGGGGCTGTGTCTTTTCTGGGGCGGATGCCGACGCGTTTGCGCCCAGCACCAGAAATGCTTGTACGCCGACAAAGCCTTAGCCGATCACTTTCCGAAGCTTAATTTTTCTTCATGCGATCAGCGGCTTGACGCGGGTCATCGGGGCCCTATTTCGCCATTCAAGCGAAGGGTAAAGGAAACCGGCATCAGCGGTTCGGCTGACTTGAACAGCCGCTGCCCTCGTCTCAGCAAGACAACGCACTCATGGAGGAGGCATTCTCATGAAAACCCTTTCGCGCGCTTTTTTCGCGGCTGTTGTTGCCGCGCCCCTGGCCCTTTCCGCGGTTGCCGCCAAGGCGGCGGACATCGTTGACACCGCTGTATCTGCCGGTCAGTTCAACACCCTTGTGGCTGCCGTCGAGGCCGCTGGTCTTGTCGAGACCCTGAAGGGCGATGGGCCTTTCACGGTTTTCGCGCCGACCGATGAGGCCTTCGCCAAGCTGCCGGCAGGCACGGTCGAGAACCTGTTGAAGCCGGAAAACAAGGACCAGCTTGTGGCCATCCTCACTTATCACGTCGTTTCCGGTAAGGTGATGTCCGGCGACATCGCCGGCAAGATGACCGAGGCCATGACCGTGCAGGGCAGTGAGTTGACCATCGATGCCATGAAGGACGGCGTTACGGTGGAAGAGGCCCAGGTAATCCAGGCCGACATCGAAACCTCCAATGGTGTCATCCACGTCATCGATACCGTGGTTCTGCCCCAATAAGGACGGGGCAAAGACCGGGTAAGGACTGAGCGAAGAGCTTCAAGTCCCCAAGCCAATCCGCAGCTGTCCGTTCCCCCGTTGGCTGCGGGTCCCAAGCGGCCGCTTCCATGCAGGAGGCGGCCGCTTTATTCGCAGAGCGCGTCGCGAGGGAAGGCGAAGACCTGCCTGCGCCCCAGCAGGGTGACCTGAAACCTCTTTTGCAGCAGCCCGGCAATAGCAGGATCGAGAACATTGAGGCCGCCGGTATAGGCGCCGAAAGCGGGCAGGATGAGCCGCCGGCCGTCGGTCACGAAACAGGGCGCGGAGATTCGCTTGTTGCGCACCCGGACCGCCGCCTTGGGATGAAAGTGGCCGGAGGCTTCGCCGGCACCGGCCTCCGGTTCGGCTTCGTGGCGGAAGACGAGCGCCCCTTCGGTCCACTCGGCGGCGATACTGCCGCCCAGGTGCTGGGGCGGCGCGGGGTCGTGGTTTCCGGCAATCCAGATCCAGTCGCAACGGGCCGTTAAGGCCTGCAGCCTGACGGCGATCTGTTCCGGCAGACGATCGGCTGCCTCCTGGTCGTGAAAGGAGTCGCCCAGGCAGATCAGGCGCTTCACATCGTGCTGCGCCAGCAAAGTCTCCAGCTTGTCGAGGGTGGCCGCCGTATCGTAGGGCGGCAGGAACTGTCCGCGCGCTGCGAAAGCCGAACCTTTTTCGAAGTGCAGGTCGGCCACCACGGCCAGGCGCCGTTCCGGCCACCACAGCGCCCCCGAAAGGTCGGCGATCAAGGGCACGCCATTCACGCTCAGCCGCTCCGCCTGATGTTTCATGGCTGTCTACTCACCGGGGACAAAGCGCGTCCACTGCGGATTCTCTGCGCAATAGGCCATGGCGGCCTCTCCGGCCATCTCGGCCAGCGTGTCGATCAGTTCGCGCCTTGCCATGTTGGCGTAGGCGCAGCGCACCTTCAGAACCCGCAAGGGCTGCTCGGCGGGAAGCACGGCCAGTTCGCCCGCTTCAATCTCTTCGGCAACGGCAATGGCCGGTATGGCCGCGATGCCCATCCGCTGTTTCAGCATCTGCACGATGGTCCCAAGCGAGTTCGCCGAATGCCGGCTCGCCGCACTCAACTGGGTTTCGCCCAGGTAGGCCTCGGTCATGGGGAACAGGGGAGAGGTGCGCGGGTAGTGAATGATCGGCAGCCTTTTCAGGTCTTCGACCCGGTAGGTCTTGCGGCCAGGTACAATGAGGTCGCGGTGGGCAATCCAGCGAATTTCATAATGGACAGTGAACAGTTTGGAAACCTGAACCGTGGGCGGGGCGTTGGAAAGAAAGGCGACGTCCACCGAGCCGGCTTCGATATGCTGGGCCAACTGATGGTCGGAGGCGCTGATGACATCGCAGATCAGGTTCGGAAAACGCTGCGCGAGCGCATCGAAGAGCCTGGGAGCCAGCGTCATCACCGACAATGAAGCCGCCGCGATCCGCAGACGGTTCCTCTCGCTGTCGGGCTCGCTGATCTTACGGACCATGCTGTCGCGCAGATCCAGCATACGTTCGGCGTACTGCACCACGTCGTAGCCCTGATCGGTCAGGCTGAAATGTGCTTTGCTGCGGTCGATCAGCAGCGCGCCCAGGGTTTCCTCCAGGGTGTTGATGCGGGCGGATATGGCCGGCTGGCTGAGGCGCAGTTTGTCGGCGACACGCTGATAGTTCTGGAGCTGCGCCAGCCAGTAGAGCGTTTCCAATTGATGCAAGTTCAAACTGCGGCTCCCTTCGATTCTCCAAGTGTATAAAAGAAATTTATGGGCAACAAAGAAATTTTGATTTTGACGCTGCGGCTGCCCTTCGAACACCCTTTTGCTTTGGGAGACTGATACCGGGGGACAGAGATCATGCAGGCCGACCCCATCCGTCTGCGTCTTCAGTCGGGCGAGCTGCTGATCGGCAGCTGGCTTTTTCTCGGCAGTCCGGTGACGGCGGAGGTGATGTCGCTGGCCGGATTCGATCTGCTGATCCTCGATCTGGAACACTCCGCCGGCGATGTGGAGACGCTTTACCACCAACTGAGGGCGATCTCTGCCCAGTCGGTGCCGGTGGTGGTGCGGGTCGGCGATGACACCGCGGCGCCGATCAAGCGGGCGCTGGACGCCGGCGCGGCTGGGGTCGTGCTGCCCGACGTTCGCTCTGCGGAATCCGGCCGGCGGTTCGTGGATGCCACGCGCTACGCGCCGGAAGGATCGCGCGGAACCCATCGCCTGTCGCGCGCGGCGGCCTATGGATTGAACTGGAACGGTTATCTCGCGCAGCAGGCCGCCAATCCGCTGACCATCGGCCTTGTCGAGTCGGCCGCCGGCGTGACCGCCCTCGATGCCCTGTTGGAGATCGACAAGCTGGATGTGATCTTCATCGGCGCAGCCGATCTGGCGGCCAGCGTCGGGCGGCTTGCCGAACCGCAGCATCCCGATGTGCAGGACATGGTCCGCGAAATCGAAACCAAGACCCTGAAGGCCGGCAAAGTGCTGGGCGGTCTGGCGGCCGACGCGGAAGAAGGGCGGGCGAAGGCTGCTGCCGGCTACCGGCTGCTGACCTTCGGCAGCGATGCGCTCTACCTGCGCAACACCGCAGTGGAGGCCGCCCGTGCTGCCCGGGCAGCGCTGAAGCCGTGAGCGGGAAAACCACCTTGCGCGGTATTCTGCGGGATCTGGTCCGCCAGCCCGACCTGCTGTTCGCCATGATCATCTTTCTCGGTTTTCTGGTGCTCTGCAGTTTGCAGGTCGCGGTGCGTTTTGTTTTGACCCTGCCGCTCACCTGGACCGAGGAGTTGACCTCGGCCCTGGTCATCTGGATGACCTTTCTCGGCATCATTGCCGTTCAACGCCGTGACAGTCAGATCCGCGTCGAGCTGCTCGACAGCCTGTTGCCGCCCCTGCCGCTCGCCATCGTCTACGGCCTTTTCGATATCGCCGTGCTGGCCTGCCTCGTGGCCATCGTGATCGGCGGCTGGACGACCCTTGAAGAGACGGCCTACCAGCAGACACCGGCCTTGGGCATTCCGTTGAACGTTCTGATTGCGGTGACGCCGCTGGCCGCCGCGGCGATGTCGATCTTCGTGCTCCGCAACGCGTTTCGGCGGCTGCGCCGGGCTCTGGGTGGCGGCTCATGACAGCCGATCCCTTCACCATGGTGATGATCGCCGTGTCGGTGGTCGTCATCATCCTCGGCTTTCCCATCGCCTATGCGATGCTGCTCTGCTCCCTGATCTACATCCTGGTCAACGGCCTGCCCATTTCTCTGATGGTGCACGAATTGGCATTGTCATTGAACAGCTTCACCATGATCTCCGTGCCGCTGTTCATGTTTGCAGGCAAACTGATGACAGCCTCCGGCATTTCCGACCGGATCTTCGATTTCACCAACAATCTGGTGGGTCGCATTCCCGGCGGCCTCGGCCATGTCAACGTAGCCTCCAGCCTTGTCTTTGCCGGCATGTCGGGCTCGACCCTTGCCGATGTGGCCGGGCTGGGGGAGATCGAATACAAGGCCATGACCCGCAAGGGCTATGATGCCGACTTCACCATCGGCGTCACGCTGTCCTCCGCTGCGATCGGCCCGATCCTGCCGCCCAGCCTGCCGATGGTGCTCTATGGCGTAACGGCGGGGGTTTCGATCTCAGGGCTGTTTCTGGGGGGGATCCTGCCGGGCTTTCTGATCGCCGCGAGCCTGATGGTCTATGTGTTCTTCATCGGTCTGCGCCGCGGCTACCGGGTCGATGTCTGGGCCGGCTGGCGCGCCCTGGGTATCTCGCTCCTCAGGGCTGCGCCGCCACTCTTCACGCCGTTCATCATCGTCGGCGGCATGGCCTTCGGTTGGTTCAGCCCGACCGAAGCGGCGACCGTTGCGGTGCTCTACGGGCTTTTTATCGCCACGGTCGTCTATCGCAGCCTTAGTTTTCCGGACTTCCTGGCGGTTCTGCGCGATGTGACGCTTTCCGCCGCGCGCCTGCTTTTCGTTATCGCGACGGCCTTTCTCTTCGGCTGGGTCGCCACTTTCGGCGAGGTGCCGCAGATGCTGGCCGCCCTCATCGAGGCTCACATCGAATCAGTGGCGCTTTTCCTGCTGATCTGCATCATCGTCAACCTCATCCTCGGGGCGATCCTGGAGAACGCGATACCGCTGCTGGTGCTGGCGCCGATGCTGGCCCCCATCGCTGAACAGCAGTACGGGCTCGACCCTGTGCACTTCGGCGTGGTGATGGTCTTCAACATCATGATCGGCCAGTTCACCCCGCCCATCGGTCTGTCGCTGTTCGTCATGCGCGATATCACCGGTTTCAGCGTGACCCGGGTCTTCCGCGCGGTTCTGCCCTTTCTGGCGCCGCTCATCATCTCGCTTTTTCTGATGGCCTATTTTCCCTGGATTGTCACCGCTATCCCCCGGGCGGCGGGTTTCTAAGGCACCGAACAAGAAGTTCAAAAGACACGAAACAGGAGGAACACCATGCGACACAACCCCAAGCCATTTGGCCGAAAGTCATTGAGCGGGCTGCTCAGCGCCGCCTTCGCCGCCGCCGTGGCGGTTGCGCCTGTTGCCGCGGCAGCACAGGAGATAACCCTTCGTCTTGCCCATGTGGTGAAGGAAGGCGACCCCGCCTATATCGGAGCGGAAGCTTTCGGCACGCGCGTCGCCGAGCTCAGCGACGGCCGCATCGACGTCAAGATCTTCCCGGCGGGCCAGCTTGGCAACAACCGCAAGCTCTTCGCGCAGATCCAGTCCGGCGCGGTGGACATGAGCTTTACCCCCTTCAACATGCTGGCCGACATCGTGCCGGAGTTCTCCATCGTGACCGGCGGCTACATGTTCGAGAGCCCCGAGCATCAGCGCCGGTTGCTGGAGAGTGCTGAATTCGGGCAGGCCTGGGCGGATCAGCTTCTGGAAAAGGGCAACCTGCGCATTCTCTCCCACTTTTTCTACGGCACCCGCAATCTGACCACCGCGAAGGTGGAGGTGCGCAGCCCCGAGGGCTTGTCGGGTCTGAAGATCCGCGCCGTGCCGAACGCCATGTCACTGGCCACGGTGCGCGGCCTTGGGGCGGCGCCGACCCCGGTCGCCTGGCCCGAGACTTTCCAGGCGCTGCGTCAGGGTATTGTCGATGGACAGGAGAACCCGATCCCCGTGCTCTACGCCGCCGGCTTCTATGAGGTCCAGAAGTACCTCATCAAGACCCGGCATCAGATGTCGGCCCTGCCGTTCCTCATCCGTGAGCCGTCCTGGGCGAAACTCTCGGCGGCCGATCAGCAGATTCTGCAGCAGGCCGCCTCGGAGGCCGCGGCCCTGGCCACCAAGACCATGGTCGAGTTCACCCAGACCCTGGAAGCCGATCTCGTCGCCAAGGGCATGACCATCGTCGAGCTGACGGAGGCGGAGCGGGCGGCGTTCCGTGATCGCGTCCGGGCCTCGGTGGCTGAGGAGTTCGACGGCAAGGTCTTCCCCGCCGGCCTGATCGCCAAGGTCCATGCCCTGGCCGACGGCGGCTAAAGCGGCAGTTCCGCCTGACCGACGCCGAGTTCCATGCCTTCGGTGGCTTCATCGATGAGGGCCTGGGCGCCCTCGTCGAGAAGCTCGTCAAGCCCGCTGCCGGCAACCTGTTCCTTGCCCACCTCCAGCAGCACGGGAACGGCGAGGGGCGAGACCTTGTCGAGTCGGCGGTGCTCGATCCTTCCCGTCACCCGTTTCAGCATCTCCGCCAGGCGGCCGATGTCGGTCAGGCCGCCGGCGGCATCGGCGCGGGTCGCCTGCAGCAGGATGTGGTCGGGCTCGTGCTTGCGCAGCACGTCATAGATGAGGTCGGCGTTGAAGGTCACCTGGCGGCCGGATTTCTCCTGGCCCGGTGCCCGGGCTTCGATCAGTCCGGCAATGACGGCGACCTTGCGGAAGGTGCGCTTCAGCATGGAGGATTCCGCCATCCATTCCTCCAGATCGTCGCCCAGCATGTCTTCGTCGAAGAGGCCGGCCAGATCCTCCGCCGGCTTCAGGCTCCAGACCGCGATGACATAGTCGGTGGCGACGAAGCCGAGGGGGGCGAGGCCGGCGCGCTCCATACGGCGGGTCAGCAGCATGCCCAGGGTCTGGTGGGCGTTGCGGCCCTCGAAGCAATAGGCGACCAGGAATTCCTTTTCGCCGCGTGGAAAGGTTTCCACCAACAGCCCGGAAGCATCGGGCAGCACCGAGCGCCAGCGCTGGATCTTCAGCCATTCGGCTACGGCGGGGGGCAGGTTATGCCACTGCGCCGGGTTGGAGAGGATGCCGCGCACCCGCTCGGCCAGATGGGTGGAGAGCGGCAGGCGTCCGCCGGCATAAGCCGGCACCTTGGGGTCGCCCCCCTTGGCCCGGCTGACCAGCACGGTGTTGTCGCGCATGCCCTCAAAGGCGAGCAGCTGGCCGGCGAAGATGAAGCTGTCGCCGGGCAGCAGGGCGTTGACGAAATACTCTTCCACTTCGCCCAGAACCCGGCCGTTCCTCATACGCACCTTTAAGACGGGCGCCTCGACAATGGTGCCGACGTTCATGCGGTAGCGCTTCACATGCTGGAGGTTGGAAACGCGATAAAAGCCATGTGTATCAAGGCCTAAGCGGCGATAGCGCTCATAGGATTTGAGCGCATAGCCACCGGAAGCGACGAAATCCAGGGTGCGGTCAAAATCTTTCTTTGTCAGAGACTTATAGGGATAAGCTCGGATGATTTCTCGATATAGATCATCCGCGCTGAAGGGGCCGGCGCAGGCGGTTCCAAGGATATGTTGAGACAACACATCAAGTCCGCCCGGCTTTGGCGGATCGCCATCCAGGCTGCGCGCCGCCACCGCTTCCAGGGCGGCGCGGCACTCCAGCACCTCGAAGCGGTTGGCCGGCACCAGCAGCGCCCGGCTCGGCTGGTCGAGCTGATGGTTGGCGCGGCCGATGCGCTGCAGCAGCCGGGCCGAGCCCTTGGGTGCGCCGACCTGCACCACCAGGTCGACGGCGGCCCAGTCGATGCCGAGGTCCAGCGAGGAGGTGGCGACCACCGCCCGCAGCTTGCCCGATGCCATGGCCGCCTCCACCTTGCGGCGCTGCTCCACCGCCAGACTGCCGTGGTGCAGGGCGATGGCCAGCCCGTCGTCGTTGAGACGCCAGAGCTCCTGGAACACCAGTTCCGCCTGGGCGCGGGTGTTGACGAAGACAAGGGTGGTCTCCGCCGTCAGGATCTTGTCGTAGACTTCGGCGATGGCATGGACGGCCATGTGGCCGGACCAGGGCAGGTACTCCTTCGTGGTGAGAATTTCGACCTCGGCCTCGGCCCCGTCGCGGCCGATGACCCGGGTCACATCGTCGGGTTCCGCCGTGGGCGACAGCCAGCCCGCCAGCCAGTCGGGATCATGCACCGTTGCGGAGAGGCCGACCCGGCGGCAGCCAGGGCTCAAGGTTTCCAGGCGCGCCAGGCCCAGGGACAGCAGATCGCCGCGCTTGCTGCCGGCGATGGCGTGCAGTTCGTCGACCACCACGCACTTCAGGCCGGCGAAGACCTGGGGCGCATCGTAGTAGCTGAGCAGCAGGGCGAGGGATTCCGGTGTCGTCATCAGGATGCCCGGCGGCTTGCGGCGCTGGCGCTGGCGCTTGGATTGCGGCGTGTCGCCGGTGCGGGTCTCGCAGGTGACATCCAGGCCCATCTCCGCGATCGGCTGGGTCAGGTTGCGTTGGATGTCCACAGCCAGGGCTTTCAGCGGCGAGATGTAGAGGGTGTGGAGCCCCTCATGGGGACATGCTGCCAGATCCACGAGGCTGGGCAGGAAGCCGGCCAGGGTTTTGCCGCCACCGGTGGGCGCGATCAGCAGGGCCGAGGCCCCGGCCTCCGCCGCCCGCAACATCTGCAGCTGGTGGGGGTGGGGCTGCCAGCCCCGCGCGCGGAACCACTCCGCAAAGAGCGGCGGCAGGGCGCTGAGGTTCGATTCACTGAGCAGGGCTGGCTGGTCCACGGCGGCAAGTCTAGACCGCCCGGCAGGACGGGTGAAGGCGAATGAAGCGGGCCCCGGTAAAGCCTTGATCTGGCGTGAAAGCAGGGCCCGAAATTTAGCACAAATGCGCCGTAAGTCGTTGCTATTCCTTAACGTTCTATTGACGCTCGACCGCTACTCTGGATGCTGCGAAGTGAATTTCCGGGGAGTACCCCGCGATGCGTGGATCAACAGAAAAAGCGCAGTGGAAGTGGGCGCGCTTTTGGCGCGACCTCGGCGGCAATGTCAGCATTTTTTTCGCTTTCAGCGTCATTGCGATATTTGGCACCGTCGGCATCGCCATCGATACTTCCATCGCTTACAATGTGCGGGCGCAGTTGGCGTCGGCGGTCGATGCTGCTGCCTTAGCGGGCGCGCGCGCCTTCGCCAGCCCGACCCGCAATACCGACATCCAGAACTTCTTCACAGCGAATTTCCAGGACGGCTACATGGGCTCTGTCCTGCAACCCCTGGAGATCGTGCCGGACGACCAGAGCCGAACCATAACGGTGACGGCGCGGGCAACCATTCCGACCTTCTTCATGGGCGTCCTGGGCCAGCATTCCACCGATGTCGCCGCGACCGCGGAGGCGACGTTGTCGTCGCGCGACGTGGAGGTCGCCCTGGTGTTGGATATCACCGGCTCGATGTCCGGCTCGAAGATCGCCAGTCTGCGGTCCGCGGCGAACGAATTGGTGGATATCGTCGTTCAGGACCTGCAGGTCCCATTCTATTCAAAGGTGGCCCTGGTGCCCTATTCCAGCGGCGTCAACGTCGGCGCGCTTGCCGATGCTGTCCGCGGCCCGGTTACCACCGGCACCTGTAGCTATCCGGCGGCGCCGACCTGTGAAGAGTTCGAATTCACGCCCGCGGCCGGTAGTGCTGATATCACCTATGATATCAGTACCTGTGTGACCGAGCGCCCCGGCCCGCATCTCTCCACCGACGCCGCGCCGAGTCTCGCGCCGCTTCAGCCGCTCTTCCCGCCGCCCGGCACCTACAACCCCTGTCCCTCGGCCGAGATCATGCCGCTGACCAGCAACAAGGCCGCTCTGACGGCGGCGATCAACGGGCTGACACACGGCGGTTCCACGGCCGGTCAGACCGGCGTTGCCTGGGGTTGGTACATGCTCTCGCCGAACTTCGGTTATCTCTTTCCCGGTGAAGGCACGCCGTCGCCTTACGGCATGATCAATCTGGGCCAGGAGGTGCTGAAGGTCGTGATTGTCATGACCGACGGCGACTTCAACACCATCTACCACTCCGGCGTGAACGCCAGCAACTCAACCAGCGGCAGTGGCGAGCCCGAATACAAGATCAATCAGCCCGGCACCAACGGCAGTTCCTTCGACCAGGCGGAGGCGCTCTGCGATGCCATGAAGCTGGAGGGGATCGTGGTCTATACCGTCGGCCTGGAGCTCGGCGGCAAGCAAGGCGCCATAGACTTCGTGAATTACTGCGCGACGAGTGCGGACAATGTCTACCTGCCGGGCAATGGAACCGAACTGAGACAAGCCTTCCGCGACATCGCCGTCCAGGTGTCGAATCTGCGCATCTCGATGTAAGTTCTGGGTAACTGTCGGTCGCTTCAGATGGCAGGGCCGCCGGCTTCACCTTGACGAAAACGGTACCGTGCGCGCCGATAGCGCACCAGCAGGATGATCAGCGCGATCGGCAGCAGGGCGATCAGCAAGATCACCACCAGGCAGCAGATCAGCAGCCAGAGAGGCGGAAACTCGGACAGGGCTGTGGAGGTCAGGGCTTCGACCCCCCAAAACACCCAGGAGGCGGCGAAGAAACCGGATACGGCGAGAACCGCCAATCCGCTGTAGAAGAGCCCGCCGGGCTCTACAAGACGGATGAGATAGTCGCCGGCGATCAGCCCGTAACCCACCAGCATGCCGGCGCTGAGGACGAGGATTTTTCGCAGAATTCTCTTGTGTTCGGGCATGCGGCGTTGCGCTCTCCAGTTCATGGCTATCATGTCTGGGTCGGGCAGACCGCAGTCCCGGTTCAATTGGCCTGAGGCGTCTCCGGAAGGCTGGCGATTTCCAGGATCAGCTTGCGGATCAGGGCATCAAGGAACTCGTCCTCACTATCGACGGTGAGCGAGAACGCACCGGGGCCGCCGATGACGTCGCGATAAAAGTGTTCGCTGAGCGGCATGCCGCCGGGCCCGGTCATGCCGCCGCTGCGGTAGTTCAGGGCCAGGGCGTTGATCACCATGCCGGCCTCGACCGCCAGACCGCGCGCAAGCTCCAAGGGCATGCCGCCGAACTGGCCGGCATCGCCGGAAACGTCGATCACCTTGCGGAAACCCTCGAAGTCGTTGCTCTCGATCCACTGCTGACAGAATGCGATAGCATTGCTGATTGAATTCCAGCCCGTCGCCCTGCGTGGGGCTGCCAACAAAGCCTCGGCAAAGTCAGCCGCCGGCTGCGGCCCGTCGATCAGGGTCCAGTCGACGATGGGGTGCAGGCTGGTGGGGCCGCCCCATTCCATCAGCGCCACGGCGATGCCGCCGTTAAAGCCGGAGGTCACGATGTCCACCACCTTGGCGTCGGTGAGGGCCTGGGCATAGGCCTGGCGCTGAAAGGCGAACTCGTCGTCCTCGATGGAGCCGGAGCCATCGACGGCCAGGCAAAGCTCCACATCGACGGCCCGGCGCTCGGGCGCTTGGGCAGGGGCGCTGCCGGGGAACAACAACAAGGCCGAGATCAGCAGGACGGTGGACCGGGCAAGCCGTCTTGTCCGGGCGTGAATCATCTTGGCGGTTTCCTTTGCGGCGGTGGGCGGCGTTCGGCCGCTGGCCTTGGCAGGCTCACTCATGGCGGCGCAGTGGAAAATCTAGAGCGCTGGCCACAGAGATCCAACAGCCTGCTGGACAGGCTCATGGGGTGAGCCTACCATCCTGGCGATCCTCGGGTTAAGTGTATGCAATTCATGAGGGTTTTTGCCCAACCAGAGCAGGATCTACGGCATGGGCCTATCAACTTTTTCTGTCAGACTCTGCAGCGCGCAGGCGGTCTTGCTTTTGGCTCTCACAGGAATCGTCGCCGGCTGCGCGGAACTGGACCGGCTCACCAAGCCGGGTGTGGAGGGGCTCTTGCTCGCACCCGACTTCACCAGCGCGGCGCTGACCGACGGTGGGCTCGGCGCTGCCCGCGTCGGCGCGAGTCTGAAAGGCGACGCGGTCGACCCTGAGGTCCTGGAGACCTTGCTGACAACGGCAATCCGCAGCAAGCGTCCGGACGTTCCCCTTGGTGCGCGGGGGCGTTATCAGGTGACGGCGCGGGTGATTGCCGATGACGTCAGCAAACGCGGTGACGACATCGAAGGAACCATCTATCGCTGGGCCAAGCGCCGTGTGAAGGTCAACTATGCGGTGGTTGATGGCGCAACCCAAAGGCAGGTCTGGGGCGGCGTTATAGAAACCGAGAACGAAACGCTGGCGACCTACGAGAAAGAGACGAAAAAGAAGTCCAGCGAACGGATCGTTGACGAGATCATCCAGGCGATCACCGAGACGGAGCCCTATCCCTATCCGGATCCGCCGTTCTTCAGCGATGTAGTGAAACAGAACTTTGAAGGTTTCGCGCTGAACCTGCCGTATCCGTCGGGATAGCTGGTCGTGGCAGGAGGGATCAGGCCTCCTTGAATGCGCCTTTCAGCAGATCGAGACGCTCCTGCAATGCTCCTGACTCATAAGGCCGCGCCGGGACCTTGCCCCAGATCGGACCCGGCCAGGCCGGGTCGTCGGCGAAGCGGGCGATGATGTGGACGTGGAGCTGCGGCACCATGTTGCCAAGCGCGGCAACGTTGATTTTGACCGGCTTGAAGCTAGATTGAAGGGCGCGGGAGGCGCGGCTGATCTCGCCGGTGAACTGCGGCATGTCGTCCTCTCCGACATCGTGGAAATCACGCAATCCGGCACGGCGGGGCACCAGGATCAGCCAGGGATAGGTGGCGTCGTTCATCAGCAGCACCCGGCAGAGCGGCCAGTCGTCCAGGGTGATACAATCCGCCGCGAGGCCTTCGTGCAGAACAAAATCGTCCGTCATCGGGTAAAGTCGCTCCTGAAAACATGACCATAAAACCTGAATCCTGGCTCAAGGTAACCGAGCGCGGGCTCTATTGCGAGCCGGGGGGCTTTTATGTCGACCCGCACCGGCCGGTGGAGCGCGCCGTGGTGACTCACGGTCACGCCGACCATGCCCGGCCCGGGAACCGCGCCGTGTTGGCGACGCCGGAAACCCTGGCAATCATGCAAAGGCGTTACGGGGAGCAGGCGGGCGATGACCTGGAGCCCCTGACCTATGGCGAGGTCCGCGACATCGGCGGGGTGAAACTCTCCTTTCTGCCCGCGGGCCATGTGCTGGGCAGCGCCCAGGCGGTGCTGGAATGGAAAGGCTGCCGCATCATCGTCTCCGGCGACTACAAGCGCCGGCCTGACCCGACCTGTGCGGGCTTCGAGCCGATGCCCTGTGACGTCTTTATCACCGAGGCGACTTTCGGTCTGCCGGTCTTTCGCCATCCGCCGGACGAAGGCGAAATCGCCAAGTTGTTGACAGCACAACGGCAGTTCCCGGAACGGGCGATTCTGGTGGGTGCCTACAGCCTCGGCAAGGCGCAGCGGGTGATCGCGCTGCTGCGCCAAGCGGGCTACGACCGGCCGCTCTACATTCATGGCGCGCTGCAAGGGCTCTGCGATCTTTACCGCGACCTCGGCGTCGATCTTGGGGAGCTCCGGCACGTCGGCGATAGACCCAAGGCCGAACTTGCAGGGGAGATCGTGCTGGCCCCGCCTTCCGCGCTGGCGGACCGCTGGTCGCGGCGTCTGCCGGACCCCTTGACCGCCATGGCCTCCGGCTGGATGCGGGTGCGGGCGCGGGCCAAACAGCGCGGTGCGGAGCTGCCGCTCATTCTCTCCGACCATGCCGATTGGGACGAACTTGTACAGACCCTGGAAGACGTCGGCGCGCCGGAGGTCTGGGTCACCCACGGCAATGAGGAAGCCCTCGTCCACTACGCCACGGGCAGGGGGATCCGCGCCCGGGCGTTGGCCCTGATCGGCCGCGGTGAGGAGGAACAGGAAGAGGCGACGACACCGCAGGAGGCCAAGGCATGAAGGCCTTCGCCGAGCTTCTCGATCGCCTCTCTTACACCGCCGGGCGCAACGCCAAGCTGACCCTGATGGCCGATTACTTCCGTGCGGCGCCGGACCCGGACCGTGGCTATGCCCTGGCGGCGCTGACCGGGCGGCTGGATTTTGCATCCGCCAAGCCGGCGATGATCCGCGGTCTGGTCGAGCAGCGCGTCGATCCGGTTCTCTACGGCTGGTCCTACGACTTCGTTGGCGACATGGCCGAGACCGTCGCCCTCATCTGGCCGGAACGGCCCGGCGCCAACCGTTCGCCGGAACTGGCGGAGGTGGTGGAGCGCCTTTCGACCGCCAGCCGTTCGGACTCGCCCAGGCTGGTCGAAGGCTGGCTCGACGCGCTGGATGCCAACGGGCGCTGGGCGTTCCTGAAACTGATCACTGGGGGGCTGCGCGTCGGCGTCTCGGCGCGTTTGGCCAAGACCGCCCTGGCGCAACTCGGGAACGGGAGCCTGGAGGAGATCGAGGAGATCTGGCACGGCGTGACGCCGCCCTTCACCGAGGTCTTTGCCTGGCTGGAGGGCAGGGCGGAGGCGCCTGATATCGATCTGCGCCGCGCCTTCCGCCCGCTCATGCTGGCCAACCCCCTCGACGAGACAGAACTTGAGAAATTCGATCCGGCGGCCTATCGCGCGGAGTGGAAGTGGGACGGCATCCGGGTGCAGTTGGCCGCCGGCGGTGGCGAGGCACGGCTCTTCTCCCGTTCCGGCGATGAGATCACCGGCGCTTTCCCGGATCTGATGGAGAAAGCCGATTTCGATGCGGTTCTGGACGGCGAACTGCTGGTCGCGCGGGATGGTGAAATCGCGCCCTTCAACGACCTTCAGCAGCGCCTCAACCGCAAGCGGGTAACGGCAAAGATGCTGCAGGAGTTCCCGGCCCATCTCAGGGTCTACGATATTCTCTTCGACGGTGACGAGGATCTACGGAGCCGCAGTTTCGACGCGCGCCGGCGGTGTTTGGAGGCCTGGCATGCGGCAGTGCAGCCGGCCCGGATCGATCTCTCGCCGTTGCTCGACTTCGAAAGCTGGGATGACCTGACGGCCTTGCGCGGGACGGCGCGGGAGCGTTCCATCGAAGGGCTGATGCTGAAGCTGGGGGACAGCCCCTATGTTGCCGGGCGGCCCAAGGGACCCTGGTTCAAGTGGAAACGCGATGCGCTGACACTGGATACCGTCCTGATGTATGCCCAGCGTGGCCACGGCAAGCGCTCCTCCCTCTATTCCGACTACACTTTCGGTGCTTGGCGGACAGGGGCGGAGGGTGCGCCGGAGCTGGTGCCCGTTGGCAAGGCCTACTCCGGCTTCACCGACGAGGAACTGCTGCGGCTCGACAAATGGGTGCGGGCCAACACCACCGAACGCTTCGGTCCGGTCAGGGCGGTGAAACCCGGCGTCGTGCTGGAGGTCGCCTTTGATGCCGTGCATCGCTCCAAGCGCCACAAGTCCGGGGTCGCCATGCGCTTTCCCCGCATCCACCGCATCCGCTGGGACAAGCCGGTCGAGGAAGCGGATGTCCTGCCGACGCTGGAGAAGTTGATCGAAGGGTAGTCTCCCTCTCCCCTTGTGGGAGAGGGAGGGACCCGCGTCAGCCGGAGCGCGAGGGCGGTCTCAACCAAAGCGCTGGGCTTGGCTCACTCTGTGTCAAAACTGGCGCATTCCAAGGTTGTTTTATGCAATAAGAAAATCTGTTGTAAGTTGCTGGTGGGGATCGAGAGCAAGAGCAAGAGATAGCGTTCGTGGATTGGGGAGATCCGATGCGTCGCTTGAAACGTGTTCTTAAAAGACTTCTTGGACGAACCCAGGACGAGCAGCCCTGGGGTGAGCGGGACAGCCTCTGGTACGACCGCGCCTTTGAGCAGAACCAGCATTGGCGCGAGCACTACACAAAGTCGAGCTACTATTTTCTCTGGACGGTCATAGCGGACCGCCTGGTTCGGCGGGGTGTCGGCTCCATATTGGATATTGGTTGCGGCAGTGGACAGTTGGCGCGGCTGTTGAGCGACAAGGGTATCAGACAGTACTGCGGTCTTGACTTCAGCGAGAAGCGCATCGCCCAGGCTCGTCTCGTCTGTCCCGACTTTGAGTTCCGCAACGAAGATGCCTTTAAGAGCGATGCCTTCGATGTTTGCGACTACGATTGTCTGTTGACGACCGAGTTTCTGGAACACGTCGAGAGCGACATAGAGGCGATCCGCCGTGTGAAGCCCGGGGTGTATTTTATCGGGACAGTGCCCAATTTCCCCTGGAAATCCCATGTGCGTCACTTCGCTGATGCTGACGCGGTGCAAGACCGCTACGGGGATTTGTTCACCGACTTCAGCGTCGACTTTTTCTACGGCAATGACCGGGGGAAGACCTTTTTCCTGCTCGAAGGTATTGTGCGCCCGGCGGCCGAAAACGCAGTGCGTGAAACCTCGGCAGAGCCGATCCGTCTCGTTACCTGACGCGGCTCTTTTCTTTCCGGCCCTTCTGTCTGGGTGCTCTAGGTCTTCGGCCGCTTGAAGCGCTTGTGCGGGATCAGGGCGATGGGGACGATCTCGACCAGCAGTTCTGGAATCACCAGACCGGGCACCTGGATGAGAATGCTGGCCGGCGCGGTTGGCGTCTTGAAGTATTGGCCGCGCACCTTCTGGATCGCCGGCAGGTCGTCGCGTTCCAGGAAATAGATGGTCATCGAGACGATGTCGTCGAGCGTGCCCCCGGCAGCCTCCAGAATCACCTGCGTGTTTTCGATGGCCTTGTGCATCTGCGCCGCGCAGTCGCCGGGGCCGATTACCCTGCTTTCGGCGTCCCAGGCGACCTGCCCGGTGATGTAGAGCGTGATCCCTTCGCCGGCGATCACGCCCTGCGAAAAGGCGCGCCCGCTCGGCCCCCAGATTCCCGGGGGGTTGTAGCCATAAGCCATTTCAGACTCCTAAATTTTGGTGGCCGCCTCGGCGGGCGGCGCGGGTGCGGTGTTGCTGCGGCGGGTGGATAGTACCAGCAACTCTACGGCTCTGACGATAGCCGCAACGTCCTGCCGGAATACGCCGATCGTCGCTTGAACCTGCGGCTCACCCTGTGCGACACACCGCCAATGGATCCAAGCGGATCGTTCGCGATCGCAGGGGCAGCCGCCCCGGCTCCTGGCGTCGCGACCGCAATTTCAATCAGGGAATGAAGAATGAACAAGAAGGGTCTTGGTGCTCTGCTTCTCGGCGTCAGCCTGCTGTGCCTGGGAAGCCACACGGCCGCAGAGGCGCAGGCCATTGCCAAGACCTGCTACGAGGTGCCGGTTCGGGCGGATTGCGCCGGGCCGCTCCTGGACCGCCTGCTGGACCGGCTGAGTGAGCAGGATCCGCAGGACAGAGACCATCTCACCGCCGCTCTTGCGGACAAGTTGATCAACAACGGCTTTCTGGACAGCGCCCTGAAGGTGGCACTGACGATCGATCGCAAACCTCTGAAAGAGACGAAGCTTGCGGTGCTGGGCGTTATGCAGGCGAATGTCCGCGAATACGCGGCTGCGCGTGATGTTGCGGACCTGATCGAGGACATGCAGCCAAAACGCGCGGTGCTGACGGCGATCATCCAGCGCTTTGTCGCGGATGGCGAGGTCGAGCCGGCTTTGCTGCTGGTCAAGGAAATCGACGATGCTCAATTGTCGGACGAGTTCCATGCCGGGCTGGTTGGCCAGTTCGCCGTCGAGGAACGTTTCGGCTTGGCCTGGGACAATGCAAAGCAGATCGGCGACTCCACGATCCGGAACAACGCGTATTTTGGATTGGCGCTTGCACAGGTCAGATCGCAGCCCTTGGCTGATGTCGAACGTTCCCTGATGGCGATAGACGATCCGGCAGCGCGTGCGCGGGACTTTGCCACAGTTGGCCTGCAGGCTCACCATCGGGAGAAGGAGGAGGCGACGGATCGACTGTTTGAGCTGGCGCAGAAGACGCTGGCCGAGGTAGAGGTCGGACGTGAACGCAACCGCGACTCACTGCTGCGAACCATCGCTCTCACCCTGCAGTCCGCGGAGAGACTGGATGCTGCCCTGCAGGTCGCCGGCGACATCGGTTACCCCGATCAGAAGCTTGTGACACTGGGACAGCTTGCCGGGGCCCTGGCAGAACAGGGCGATGCGGATCGGGCGCGGGAAGTTTTTCAGGCAAACCTCGACGAGGCCGCCGAGATTGATGATCTGTTTCAGCGTTCCTACATGATGCGACTGCAGGCCGAGTTCATGATGATGGCCGGTCTTGTCGAAGACGCCCTGGCCGTTGTCTACAGGGTTGCCGGCGATTCCCTGGAACATGCAGACGACGTTCGCCTGGCGGTCGGCCGCACCGCGCTGATGGAAGGCCGGTTTGACCTGGCCGAGCAGATCATGACCGACATTCAAGAGGTCGAGCGGGCGCGACTCATCGGGTTGAGCTGGATTGCTTTCAACAGCGCCCTTTACGGTGATGAGGCGCGGGCGAAGCGTCTGGCCGATACTATTCAGATGAGTTTGGAAATAGATGAAGTCGAGGATCTTCCGGAAATCCTCCGCGAGCTCCTGAAGGTTCACCAAGAGTTGGGACAGTTTGAGAAAGCGGCTGACCTTGCTGACTGGCTGAAGGGTCACGACTCGTACTTTCGCGAACTGGCGCTGCTGGGCGAGGCGGCCGCAAGAGAAGGTAGCGCCGAGGTTGCGATGGAGGCGCTGGAGAAAAGGCTCGAAATTGCGGACTCGGGTGACGACTATTTGACCCACCGTCGCGTGGCCCGAACTGCGCAGGTGGTGGCGAAAGGGCAGGCCCTGCCCGGTGAGCAAACGCCCGAAGATATTCTTGCGCTCTCGAAGCGTCTGACAGACCCGAACAGGGCCCAACTCTTCGTGAACGTTGCCGCGATCTCCCTGGCCGAGCGGGGCCGCATCGCCGATGCCCAGAAGCTGGTGAGGCTGGCCGACAACCCGGACCTCAGCGCCGAATTCGAACTGCCGGAATTGGCGGCTCTGCTGATCGAAAGCCTTCAGGCCGAGTAGCGGCCTCTCAACAGGACCGTTAACACGACTGTCAAGTGTAAGTCCTCCGCCAGGGTTGTTCACTGTGAAGGAACGTTGGTTTAGTCTTTAACCATGTACAGCCTGCCCGACGTCATTACCCATAACTACGATCCAGACCGAGGCGCATTTCGGAACATCTGTGACCTCCCCGAGGGTGAGGCCGAGGCGATCCTGTCAAAGATCAGAAACACCGTGCGTTCGTCTCTTAAGGAAAGCTATCTGAGTCGAAGATTAAGAACCGAACGCTGGCTCTATGCCGAACGGACAAGAAAGTGCGGCAAGCCCTATCTGAAGCACCCGATCTATTTCTTCCTGGGCGACTTTGCCGACGGCCGGGATCCGGCGCGGCCTGAGTCTTTGGTGCTTCCCTTAGCCTCTTTGCCGCCCGAAGTTCTTACCTTCACTTATCCAGACAGCATGGCGAGCTTGCCCCTGGCGACAAAGGCGATGCACTCAGACGACCGTAAGCCATACCATGGCCAGGTCTTCACTCTGGCTGAGATCAAGGCTGTGGTTGCACAGTTCGGCGTGCCGTCAAGCCATGGGCTGACCACGACGCCCGATGTTTACGACAGATTCATCGAAGTTCAGGTCTGGGATGATCGGCCGTTGCGGCAGTTTTTGGTAGATCGGTAATCGGCATAGCCGGTGTCCCCCTCACCCCGGCCCTCTCCCACTAGGGGAGAGGGAGAAACAGTGAAGTCGCCTCTAATTTCCCTCTCCCCTCCGTGGGAGAGGGAGGGGCCCGCATCAGCGGGAGGGTGAGGGGGAGATCCGCTTCCCGCATCAGCGGGAGGGGAAGCTGGCTACCGCTGCGCCGTGTCCCAGTTCGGGGCGATCCAGACCGGGGCGTCGGAGGCGGGCAGGGGCGTCTTGCCGCGGATGGTATCTGCGAGCTTTTCCGCCAGCATGATGGTCGGGGCGTTCAGGTTACCGCTGACGATGGAGGGCATGATGGAGGCGTCGACCACGCGCAGGCGCTCCAGCCCATGCACCTTCGCTTCGCCGTCGACAACCGCCATCGGGTCGGTCCCCATCCGGCAGGAGCAGGAGGGGTGATAGGCGCTTTCGACGTGTTCGCGCACGAAGGCGTCGAGTTCCTCGTCCGTCTGCGCCTCGGGACCCGGGGCCAGCTCAGGCCCGCGAAAGGCGTCGAAAGCCTTCTGGGCGAAGACCTCCCGTGTCAGGCGTATACCGGCGCGGAACTCCTGACGGTCGGCTTCCTGGCTCATGTAGTTGAAGAAGATCCGCGGCGGCTCTTTCGGGTCCGATAACTTCAGCGTCACCGAACCGCGGCTCTGCGAGCGCATCGGGCCGACATGGGCCTGGAAGCCGTGGCTGCCCGCCGGGCTGCTGCCGTCGTAGTTCATGGCGATGGGCAGGAAGTGGTATTGAAGGTCCGGATGTTCGATCCCGGCGCGGCTGCGGATGAAGCCGCCGGCCTCGAAGTGGCTGGTGGCACCCAGGCCTTTTTTGAAGAACAACCAGTCGAAGCCGATCTTCGCCTGGTTCCAGGGCTTCAAAGCAGAGTAAAGCGTGATCGGCTGCGTGCAGGCATGCTGGACGTACACCTCCAGGTGATCCTGCAGGTTCTTGCCGACGCCGGGCAGATCCTGAACCACCGGAATGCCCAGAGCCGCCAGCTCGTCGGCCGGGCCGATACCCGACAGCAGCAGCACCTGGGGCGAGTTGATGGCCCCGCCGGAGAGGATGACTTCGCGCTCCGCCCGCACCTCGACCCTTTCGCGGCCCTTGGCCAGTTCGACGCCGACGGCGCGGTTGTTTTCGATCAGCAGGCGGGTGGTGAGCGCCCGTGTCCAGACGGTGAGGTTCGGTCTTTCCATGGCCGGCTTCAGATAGGCCACCATGGCACTCCAGCGCCGCCCGTTGTGGACGGTCATGTCCATGTGGCCGAAACCTTCCTGCTGCTGCCCGTTCGGGTCGGTTGTGACCGGATAGCCGGCCTGGCGTCCGGCCTCGATCCAGGCCTGGAAAAGCGGGTTCTCGCAGGTGCCGGCGGAAACGTTCAGCGGTCCGTCGCCGCCGCGGTAATCGTCGGGCCCGCGCTCATAGGTCTCGGCCTTGCGGAAATAAGGCAGCACGTCGGCGTAGGACCAGCCGCTTAATCCCGACTGCGCCCAGCGGTCGTAATCGCGGGCATGGCCGCGCACATAGGCCATGCCGTTGATGGAGGAGGAGCCGCCCAGCACCCGCCCGCGTGGGCAGTAAAGGCGACGGTTGTTCAGATGGGGTTCGGGCTCCGAATGATAGAACCAGTTGTACTTGTCGTTGGCCAGCGGCTTGGCGAGTGCCGCCGGCATATGGATGAAGATCGAGTTGTCGCGCCCGCCGGCCTCCAGCACCAGGACCCGGACCTCCGGGTCTTCGGTCAGGCGGCTGGCCAGCACGCAGCCGGCGGAACCGGCGCCGATGATAATGTAGTCGAAGTTCTCTGTATCGGGCATCGCAGGCAAACTCTATCGGGTGACTGAACTGGAATTCCAATCAGTGGCTCCACCCTTCGAGACGCCTTGTTGCACAAGGCTCCTCAGGGTGAGGCGATAACCTATCTTCATGCTGAGGAGGACCGAAGGTCCGTCTCGAAGCATGTGGCAGTTTCTAATAGGGCGAGTCGACGCCGTTCAGGGCGACGTAGACGCTTTTCAACTGGCTATAGTGTTCGATGGCGGCAAGGCCGTTTTCGCGGCCGATGCCGGATTGCTTCATGCCACCGAAGGGCACGGCGATGGGCGTGATGTTGTAGGTGTTGATCCAGCAGGACCCGGCCTGCAGCTTGGCGATCACCCGGTGGGCCCGGTTCAGGTCGCGGGTGAAGACCCCGGCGGAGAGCCCGAACTCGGTGTCGTTGGCCCGGGCGACGACCTCCTCGTCGTCGTTGAAGGGCAGCACGGTCATGACCGGGCCGAAGATTTCCTCGCGCACGATGGTCATGTCGTCGGCGCAACCGGCAAAAATGGTCGGCTCGACGAAGTTGCCGGCGGCTAGCGCCGCGTCTTCCGGCCGTCCGCCGCCGACGGCCACCTTTGCGCCCTCGGCTTTGCCCTTCTCGATGTAACCCAGCACCTTCTCGGTGTGATCTTTGGAGATAAGCGCGCCGACCTGGGTTTCCGGGTCCATGGGGTCGCCGATCTTCAGCGTCCTGGTCTTCTCGACAAGACGCGCCAGGAAGGCGTCCTGGATGCTTTCATGCACGAAGACCCGGGTGCCGTTGGAGCAGACCTCGCCCTGGGTATAGAAGTTGGCGAGCAGGGCGCCGTGCACGGCGTTTTCGATATCCGCGTCGTCGAAGACGATCATCGGCGACTTGCCGCCCAGCTCCAGCGTCACGGACTTCAGGCTTTCCGCCGCGTCGGCCATGATCTTCTTGCCGGTGCCGACCTCGCCGGTCAGCGAGACCTTGGCGATGCCGGGATGGCGGGTCAGCATCCGCCCGGTGTCGCCGAAACCCTGAACGACATTGAAGACGCCGTCGGGCAGCCCGGCCTCGGTATAGATCTCGGCGAGTTTCAGGGCGGTGAGGGGGGTCAGTTCCGCCGGCTTGAAGATCATTGCATTGCCGCAGGCCAGCGCCGGGGCCGACTTCCAGCAGGCGATCTGCATGGGATAGTTCCAGGCACCGATCCCCGCGCAGATGCCCAGCGGTTCCCGCCGGGTATAGGCGAAGTCGCCGCCGAAGTCGTAGTGCTCGCCATGCAGGGTGCCGGCGACGCCGGAAAAGAACTCCAGGCATTCGGCGCCGGAAGCGATGTCCACAACCTCGGCCTCCTGGATCGGCTTGCCGTTGTCCAGGACCTCCAGTTCGGCCAGTTCGCGGTTGCGGGCGCGCAGCAGCCGGGCGGCCTCGGCCAGGATCAGGCCGCGCTCGGCGCCGCTCATCGCCGACCAGACGGCAAAGCCTTCCTGTGCCGCGGCTACGGCGGCCTCGACGTCTGTGGCGCCGGCCTGTTGGATGGCGCAGATCACCTCGCCGGTCGCCGGGTTCACGGTTTCGAAGCTCTCGCCGCTCAGGGCGTCGCGATAGCCACCGCCGATGTAGAGTTTCTGTTCGGGCAGATTGCGCATTACTGTTTTCCCAGGAGCCGGGGGTCCAAAAGGCGGTCGACATAGTCGCGGGCGATCAGGCGGGCCTGATCCATGGTGAGCGGGCCGCTGGAGAGCGCGCAGCGCAGCCACAGCCCCTCGATCATCGCGGCAAGACCGGCCGCGGCGCTGCGTGCGTCCTCAGCCGGCAGCAGTTGTTTGAAGGCATGGCCGAGATTGCTCAGCATACGCCGTTCGTTGATTTTCTGTATGCGCCAGAGGGCGGGGGCGTAGCGTGCCTCCGACCAGAAGGCGAGCCAGGCGGAAACGGTTTCCGGGTCCCCCTGCTCGTGGGAGAAGTTGGCGGCGATGACCGCATCAATCCGCTGGCGCGGCGTTTCCGCCTGACGCAGATGGTGCAGGGTCTCCTGCAACAGGTCCTGAGCGAGGGAGCGCATGGTGGCCGCCAGCAGCCCGGCCTTGTCTTCGAAGTAGTGGGCGACGATCCCGCCTGAAAGCCCGGCATTGCGGCTGATGCGCGAGATGGTGGCGTTGGCGAAACCTTCTTCGTGGATCGAGGTAATGGTCGCCGCAATCAATTGCCGGCGCCGCAGATCCTCCATTCCAACCTTGGGCATGTCAGCGCCAGCCTTTCGCCAAGACAACCTCAACTCGGCACAATCTGAGCCGCGGGACCCGCTGTTCATCAGGCCCTTGATAGACAGGTATTTTATTTTGATTGAACGTTCAATCAAAAAAACATAGCCTTGCGCGGTCATTTCAAAAAATGCTCCGCTTGTCCGGCTGTGCAGACGCACCCGTGAGGACAGGAGCGGTAAAGCAACAAACGCACAAGCGATAGGGAAAGAGGAGGCTTATTCCATGCAGCGGACAACTCAATTCGGCCTGGCGGCGGCTGCGGCGCTGGCCATTTCCACGGCAGCGGGCAGCGCCACGGCGGCCGATCCGGCGGCCTGTGAGGAAGTGAACTTCGCCGACGTCGGCTGGACCGACATCACGGCGACCACGGCGGCGACCTCTGTCGTTCTGGATGGTTTGGGCTACAAGCCCGAGTCCGAGTTGCTGGCCGTGCCGGTGACCTACGCCAGCCTGAAGAACGGCGACATCGACATCTTCCTCGGCAACTGGATGCCGACCATGGAAGGCGATCTGGCCAAGTATCGCGATGAAGGTTCGGTCGAGGTTCTGGGCGCCAATCTGGAAGGTGCCAAGTACACCCTGGCGGTTCCCAGCTATACGGCAGAAGCCGGCATCAGGGACTTTGCCGACATCGCTAAGTTCAAGGACGAACTGGACGGCAAGATCTACGGGATTGAGCCGGGGAACGACGGCAATCGCCTGATCCAGGACATGATCGACCAGGACGCCTTTGGCCTGAAGGGTTTCGAGGTGGTGGAGTCCTCCGAGGCGGGCATGCTGACCCAGGTTGCGCGCTCCGAGAAGCGTGAGGAACACATCGTCTTCCTCGGCTGGGCGCCGCATCCGATGAACAACAACCACGATCTGGTCTATCTCTCCGGTGGTGATGATTTCTTCGGCCCGGATTTCGGCGGCGCCACGGTCTTCACCAACGTGCGCAAGGGTTACACCAGCGACTGCCCGAATGTCGGCCAATTGCTGGCCAACCTGAAGTTCACCCTGCCCATGGAAGGCGCCATCATGGGCGCGATCCTGGACGATGAGGAAGATCCGAAGGACGCCGCGACGGATTGGCTGAAGGCCAATCCGGAAATCCTCGACGGCTGGCTCGCCGGTGTGAAGACGCTGGACGGCGGCGACGGCCTGGCGGCGGTTAAGGCGCACCTCGGTCTGTAATCGCTCTGGCCAAATGCGTGTAGACTTGGAGCGGTCAGGCCTTGTGGTCTGACCGTTCTGCTTTGAACTCTCTCTCGAAACCGTCGCGGGGGAAGGGGCCTTAAAGACGGACAGTGCGAAGGGGGACTTTCGGATGGAGTGGCTTGAGGACAACAAGATTCCGCTGGGTAAGTGGATCAAGGCTTTCGTGGATTTCCTGAACGACCATGCGGCCTGGTTCTTCGACGGCATTTCCGGCGTTCTGGGATTCCTGATCAACGGCCTGACCGATGTTCTGCTGTTCATCCCAGCCCTGTTTCTGATCGCGCTCATCGCTGGCGGCGCTTACTGGTTGCAGCGCTCGGTCTGGTTGGCGGTCGGCGTCGCACTCTCGCTGCTGCTGGTGATCAATCTCGGCTATTGGGAAGAGACCATCGAAACCCTCTCCCTGGTCATCTACGCCGCCTTCTTCTGTACCGTTATCGGGGTGCCGCTGGGCATCGCCGCGGCGCATCGGCCCTGGCTCTATACCGGCATGCGGCCGGTGCTGGATCTGATGCAGACCATTCCGACCTTCGCCTATCTTATACCGACCCTGATCATCTTCGGCTTGGGTGTCGTGCCCGGGCTGATCTCCACCGTCATTTTCGCGATTCCGGCGCCGATCCGCCTGACCTATCTCGGTGTCTCCTCGGTGCCCAAGAACCTGGTCGAGGCGGGCGAGTCATTCGGCGCCACAAAAAGCCAGCTGCTCTGGAAAGTCGAGCTGCCCCATGCCATGCCGACCATCATGGCGGGGATTACCCAGTGCATCATGCTGTCGTTGTCGATGGTGGTTATCGCCGCCCTGGTGGGGGCCGACGGTCTCGGCAAGCCGGTGGTGCGCGCGCTCAACACGGTGAACGTGGCCCAGGGCTTCGAGGCCGGGCTCTCCATCGTCATCGTCGCCATTCTGCTCGACCGGCTCTGCAAGCAGCGCGGTCCCGGCGCCAAGAAGGAGGGCTGATCGATGACCGGACAAGAAAAGGTATCCGTTGAGTTCAAGGACGTGGACATCATCTTCGGCAAGGAGACCGCGAAGGCGGTTACCCTGCTGGACAGCGGCGCCACCCGCGACGAAATCCTCGACCGGACCGGCAATGTGCTGGGCGTTGCCGGTGCCTCCCTGGCGATCGAGGAGGGGGAAATCTGCGTCCTGATGGGTCTGTCGGGCTCCGGCAAGTCGACCCTGCTGCGCGCCGTCAACGGCCTCAACAAGGTCACCCGCGGCGCGGTCATGGTGCGCGACGAGTCCGGCCTGGTCGACGTCGCCTCCTGCGACGCCGCCACGCTGCGCCGTCTGCGCATGAGCCGGGTCGCCATGGTATTTCAGCAGTTCGCCCTGCTGCCCTGGCGCACGGTGAAGGAGAACGTCGGCTTCGGCCTGGAACTGCGCGGTCTGGCGACGGCGGAACGCGATGCCATCGTCGAGGAAAAGCTGGAGATGGTCGGCCTGTCGCAATGGAAGGACAAGTTCGCACACGAGCTTTCCGGCGGCATGCAGCAGCGTGTCGGTTTGGCGCGCGCCTTTGCCACCGACGCGGATATCCTGCTGATGGACGAGCCCTTCTCCGCGCTCGATCCTCTGATCCGCGACCATCTGCAGGACGAACTGCTGGAACTGCAGCGCCGTCTGAAGAAGACCATCATCTTCGTCAGCCACGATCTCGACGAGGCGCTGAAGCTGGGCAGCCACATCGCCATCATGGAGGCGGGGCGCATCGTGCAGTACGGTGAGCCGGAGGCCATCGTGCTGAACCCCTCCAACGACTACGTCGCCGAGTTCGTCGCCCATATGAATCCGCTGAACGTGCTGCGCGGCGGCTCCCTCATGACGCCGGTCGCGGAACTGAAGCGCGAGGATGATAGTGTGCTGCTGGACAACCGCGGCCGCTTCCGGGTGAAACTGGATGACAGGGGCGCGCCGGTCTCGGTGACCCTGGACGGCTATCTCGGCCGCCTGATGCCCTACAGCGAGGATCTGAACATGGCCGACCTGCCGCCGGTCGCCTTGATCACCGCGCCGACCGATATGTCGATGCGGATCGCCATCGAACTGCGCCAGGCGACCGGGCATCCCGTCGCCCTGATGGAAGACGGCAGGCTGGTCGGCGTCTGCGGCGACGAGGAAATCTACGCCGGTATCCTGCGCCAGAGCAGCGTGGCCGACGAACCGGCGGAGGCGGCGGCTTCGTGAACATTGAGGGCATCCTCTTCGACAAGGACGGCACGCTGCTGGACTATCACGGCACCTGGATGCCGTTGAACCGGCGGGCGGCGCTGGCGGCGGCGGGCAATGATCCTCTGCTGGCCGAGCGCCTGTTGGTCGCCTCCGGCTACGATCCGGTGAGCGGTACCTGCATTCCGGACTCGGTCATCATCGCCGGCAGCAACGACGACCTGGGTGCCTGCTGGGCCGAGGTGCTCGGCGGCGATGCGGCGGAACTCACCCTGCGGCTGTCGCAGATCTTCGAAGCGGGCAGTGGCGAGACCGCCGTGGCCGTCGAAGGCCTGGCCGGGACGCTGGAGTCCTTGACCGGGCAGGGGCTTGCCCTGGGCGTTGCGACCAACGACAGCGAGGAAGGCGCCCACAACAGCCTGGCGCCTTTTGCCGTGCTCGACCACTTCGAATTCATCGCCGGTTACGACTCCGGTCACGGCGCCAAGCCCGGGCCCGGCATGGTACAGGGCTTCTGCAGGGCTCTCGGTCTCGACCCCGCCGCCGTCGCCGTGGTCGGCGACAGCCGCCACGACATGGAGATGGGGCGGCGCGGTGGTGCCGGCCTGCTGGTCGGCGTGCTCACCGGCAGCGGCGGCCACGATGACCTCGCCCCCCATGCCCATCATGTGCTGGACAGCATCGTGGGCCTGGAAGCGCTGCTGGGGGATCTGGCGGGCAAGCGGCGGGCGTAGGATTCCCCCTCACCCTCCCGCTTCGCGGGCCCCTCCCTCTCCCACGAGGGGAGAGGGTTGTTGCAGCTGTCTCTTTTGTTTCCCCCTCTCCCCTCCGTGGGAGAGGGTCGGGGTGAGGGGGCTTTGGTTTGGCGCGCCTAAAGCACGTCCCCACCCAAGTCCGGAAAGACCTTCGACACCTTGCCCAGCAGGTAGTCGCCGTAGGTGCCTTCGAAGGCCTGCAGGTCGGCGCCGTCCCAGCGTGGGGCGCCGCTGCCGTCGCCCTTCATGGCTGCCGGCGGCAGGGGCTTCATCTCGGCGGCGAAGTCGGGATCGAAGAAAAGGGGAAAGGAGAGGCGCTCTTCGCCGCTGACGTTCTTCACGCGGTGCGGAGTGGAGCGGTACCAGCCGCCGGTCAGGCGGTCCAGCATGTCGCCGATGTTGCAGACCAGAGTGCCGGGCAGGGGCGGTGCGGCGATCCAGCCCTGCGGCGTCTTCACCTGCAGGCCGCCGTGATCATCCTGTGCCAGCAATGTCAGCAGGCCGTAGTCACTGTGTTCCCCCACGCCCCAGTTCTCCTGCCCGTCGACAGCCGGCGGCGTCGGCGGATAGTGGAAGATGCGGAACAGCACCGTGGGATCCGCGGTGTAGTGCCGGTGGAAGTAGTCGGCGGCGAGGCCGAGGCTGAGCGCTACGCCCTCGATCAGATGGTGCGCCGCTCGCGTGGCTGCGGCCATATAGGTTTCGACGGCAGGGCGCAGTTCGGGCACTTCCGCCGGCCAAAGGTTAGCGCCGTGCAACGGCCATCCGGCTTTCACGCGCGGATGATCGTCGGAGAGTTCGCTGCCGAAGTAGAGACCTTCCTTGCCGTCCGGCCTTCCCGAGGTCAGCTCGCCGCCCAGCGGAAAGAAGCCGCGCCAGGCGCGTCCGCCCCGGCTCATGGGGATCTGCAGCTTCACGTCTTGCGGCAGGGCGAAGAAGCGCCGCGCCGCGGTATCGAGCGCTTCAAGCGTGTCGTCATCGACGCCGTGGCCCCTGACGTAGAAGAATCCGCTGGCCCGGCAGGCTGCCTCGATCTCTCCGGCCACGCGTTCCCGTCCCGCCCCGTCGTCGCCCCGAAACAGCGGAGTCATGTCGATGACCGGAAGGCTAGTGTGGCTGGCTGTCATCGGGCTCCTCTGTCCAATCACCCTGATCCCAGGGCAGGGCCTGACTGTTGTCGAAAAGCGCCTGGTAGAGTGTGACCATGCCCTTGACGGCCTCGTCCAGGTTCATGCGGATACGATGCCGCAGCAGGTCGTCCGACACCAGTGTGACGTTGTGCTCGCGCAGCGTGGCGATCAGCATTTCTTCCTGGACGGAAAACGGCGCCCGCAGAGTCTCCACATGGTCTTCGCCGACGCGTTGGATCAAAGCATAGGGCCCGACCATGGAAAGCCAGAGACCGAGATCCTGAGAGCCGCCGCTCAACAGATGGGTGAAGGCAACGTCGTCGTTCTCGTCTGTGGTCTCGAAAAGCGTGAAGGACTGCCCGAGCTCGTCCAGGAGCCTGTTGAAGCTCTGAAGCTTCACCGCCTTGGCGACGAAGGCGAAGTCTGGATCTTCCAGGGACTTGTAGGCGTCTTTGACGGCGGCGACGATGGCGAAAACCTCTGGGGGGTTCAGGGCGTTCTCCATCTGCTTGCCCGCCTAACCGGCGGCGCGGCCGCGTCTCCGGCCTTCGCGGCGGCGCCCTTTCGGGGCTTCCGGAATCTCGCCCAGCGGACCTGCCTGCTGCTGTTCCGCGCCCTTGGAGATTTCGCCGAGCTTGGCGACCACCAACTCCATATCCGGTGCGTCGCCTTTCTCGTGGCTTTCCAGGGCCGTGCGCATGGCGCGGATGTGGTCGGGCGTCGTGCCGCAGCAGCCGCCGATGATGCGTACCCCAGCGTCGAGGGCCAGGCGTGCGTAGTCAGCCATCAGCTCGGGTGTGCCGGTGTACTCGATGGCGCCCTCGACGTATTGGGGAATGCCGCAGTTGCTCTTGGCGACGATCACATCGTCCGGCGCTTTTGCCTCCTGCAGGTTCAGCAGGGCAGCCATCAGCTCCGAAGCCCCGGTGCCGCAGTTGCCGCCGAAGGCCAGCGGAACGGGATCGAGCTCGTGCGCGAGGGCGGCGAACTGCGCCGGCGTCACCCCCATCATGGTGCGCCCGTTGGTATCGAAGGAAAGGGTGATGGCATAGGGCAGACCGGCGGCCTTGGCCCCGGCGACGGCCGCCTTCACCTCGTCGACGGCGGAGATGGTCTCGATCCACAGCAGATCGGCACCGCCGGCGGCCAGTCCTTTGGCCTGCTCCGCAAAAGCCTCGGCGCCCTGATCGATGGTCAGCGGCCCGATCGGCTCGAAGAGGTCGCCGGTCGGCCCCATGGAGCCGGCGACGATCACGTCATCGCGTCCGCTTTCCTCGACCGCGCGGCGTGCCAGCTCGGCAGCCGCCTTGTTGATTTCGAAGACCTTATCCTGGGCGTTGTGCAGTTTCAGGCGGTTGGCGGTGCCGCCGAAGGTGTTGGTCAGGATGATGTCGGAGCCGGCATCGATGAAACTGCGGTAATGGCGGACGACATCGTCCGGGCGCTCCAGGTTCCAGATTTCCGGCGCATCGCCGTGCTGCAGCCCCATAGCAAAGAAATTGGTGCCGGTGGCCCCGTCAGCCAGCAGCCAGGGACGGGTCTTCAAGAGGTCGGTCAGGCGGTCGGCCATATCAGCGTGAAGGTCCTTTGAGTAATCGCGCGATTCGCGCTGAGAACCGCGGAAAGCGGGACGATAGGGTTTCTGTCGGGGAAGGGCAAGAATAGTACAACAGCCGTTAACAAAGCCCCCTCACCCTCCCACTTTGTGGGCCCCTCCCTCTCCCACGAGGGGAGAGGGAAACAGAGTGGTCCTCTATCAGTGCTCCCTCTCGCCCAACCTTAAGAGTCTGGGCGGGAGAGGGCCGGGGTGAGGGGCTTCTTGTTACGACCGCATTCGCTCGTTGGTCGGGTCGTAGAGACCCTTCATGCCGACGGCCTCGACCTGTACCGGGAACTTCTGATTGAAGTACTCGATCTCAAGCTGGCGGCCCTCCTCGCAGTAGTCCTGCGGGAGGTAGCCGAGGGCGATGTTCTTTCCGACCGAGGGGCCGTAGGCCAGGCTGGTGGTATAAGAGCGCCGGCCGAGCGAGTCGATCAGCACGTCGTTGCTCTCGGGATCGACGATCGGGCAGTTGCCGATCGGATAGCGCGTCACGCCGTCCTTGTCGGTGCTGTCCGTTACCGTGAGGGTGCAGAGCATCGCCGGCTGATGCGCCCGCGCGCGCTGCTCCAGGTAGGCAGCCTTGCCGTGGAAGTCGGCGGCCTTCACCTTCGGGCGGGCGAGTCCGGCTTCGACCAGGTTGTACTCCGTCAGAAGGTCTGCGTTCTGAAGCCGCAGGCTCTTCTCCAGCCGCCGGCTGTTGGCGTAAGTCTCGATCCCGATGGGCGTGATGCCGATCTCGTGGAACATGTTCCAGAGCGCCAGTCCGTAGGCGAGGGGAAAGTGGAGCTCCCAGCCCTGCTCGCCGACATAGGAGATACGGAAACCTTTCACCGGCACGCCGCGCAGGGTGAAGTCCCGGCTGGCGGCGAAGGGGAAGTTCTCCGGATCGAGCCCGGCCGGGTCGTCGGCCAGTTTCTTCAGGCTCGCCCGGGCGTTCGGCCCCCAGACGCCGATGCAGCCGTAGTGATCGGTCCGGTCCTCGACGAAGACCGACCATTCCTTGTCCTGCGTCATGCGGCGCAGGTAGGTGGCATCGCGGTTGCCGGCGTCGCCGCCGTCGATGACCCGGAAGCGGTCTTCGGCCAGGCGCAGGACGGTCAGGTCAGCCTGCACGCCGCCGGCGGCATCGAGGAAGTTGGTGTAGACCCCTTTGCCGAGCGGCGTGTCGCCCGCGACCTTCGAGGAAGAGACGTATTCCATCAGCCGTTCCGCATCGCGGCCCGAGACGTCGTAGATCGCGAAGTGGGAGAGGTTGACCATGCCGACGTTCTCGGAAAGCTCCAGATGTTCGGCATTGGAAACCCGCCAGAAGTGGCGGTTGTCCCACTCGTTCAGGCGCTCCGGCACGCGGTTGGCATACTTGGCCAGCAGCGTTTCCTCGTTGGAGGCGTAGCCGTGCGCCCGTTCCCAGCCGGCGATTTCCATGAAATAGCCGCCCAGTTCCTTTTCCCGCAGATAGAAGGGGCTGCAGCGCAGGTTCCGGCCCTTGGAGTAGGGCTCGCGGTTGTGTACCGGCGGATTGTAGATCTTGAACGCTGTCTCATAGCAGCGGTCGTGGATATAGCGTTCGGTTTTCTGGATCGGATAGTAGCGGGCATAGTCGATGCTGTGATGATCGAACTCGGTCCGGCCGTCGGTCATCCAGTCCGCGATCAGCTTGCCGGTGCCCGGGCCGTCCTTGATCCAGACCGAAACGCCGTACCACAGGCCCCGCACATCGGGCGACTCGCCGATGGAGGGGCCGCCGTCGCCGGTCACCTGGAGCAGCCCGTTGAAGGAGTATTTCTCGTTGTAGCCGAGTTCCCCGAGGATCGGGGTCAGCTCCATCGCGCGCTCCAGCGGCTCGATAACCTGCTCCATCTCAAGGTCGCGTTGGGAGGGGGAGAGGCGGGCTTCCTCCTTCTCCAGAAGATCGCGCGGATGGACGAGGCGAGGCTCCTTTTCTTCGTAGTAACCCCATTCGATCTGGCCACCCTCGCTGGTCTTCGGATCGCCGGTGTCGCGCAGGTAGGCGGAGTTGCCCTGGTCGCGCAGCAGCGGATAGCCGATCTCCTTGCCGGT
>JANQMC010000179.1 GCA_028280305.1 Pelagibius sp.
CCGAAGCCCGTGGCGCCGCGATAGGCGGTAATGCGCCCGTAGTCCGGGATGAACTTGTTCAGCGGATCTTCCGTGGTGATGCGGCACTGCAGGGCGTGGCCGTCGAGGGAAAGCTGATGCTGCGCCGGTACGCCGCTTTCCGGCTCGCCGATACGCGCACCGGCGGAGATGCGGATCTGCGCCTTCACCAGATCGACGCCGGTCACCTCCTCGGTCACCGTATGCTCAACCTGGATACGCGGGTTCACCTCGATGAAGTAGAGCGCGTCGGTCTCCGCATCCATCAGGAACTCGACGGTGCCGGCGCATTCATAGCCGGCGGCCCTGGCGAGGCGCACCGCGGCATCGCAAAGCTCGGCCCGTTTGGCCTCGCTCAGATAAGGCGCGGGCGCACGCTCGACGATCTTCTGATTGCGCCGCTGCATGGAGCAGTCGCGCTCGAAGAGGTGAATGACATTGCCGTGCTTGTCGCCGAGGATCTGCACCTCGACGTGGCGCGCCTGGCGCACCAGCTTTTCCAGAAAAATCTCGTCATTGCCGAAAGCGGCCTTGGCCTCGCGCCGCCCGGCAGCCACCTGCTCATGCAGTTCGCCGGCGTTTTCGACCACGCGCATGCCGCGCCCACCGCCCCCCCAGGAGGCCTTGGCCATGATCGGATAGCCGACCTGCTCCGCCAGGGCCGCCGCTTCCGCCTCGTCGCGCGGCAGAGCGCCGGTCGCCGGCATCACCGGGATACCCGCCTCCTCGGCCAGGTTGCGCGCCTCGACCTTGCTGCCCAGGCGGCGCATCACATCCGGCTTCGGTCCGATGAAGGTGATGCCGGCCTTGGCGCAGGCCTCGGCAAAGTCGGGGTTCTCCGACAGGAAGCCGTAACCCGGATGGATCGCATCGACCCTGGCGTCATGGGCCACCCGCAGGATGTCGTCGATGTCCAGGTAGGCCGCCACCGGCTCCTTGCCCTTGCCGACCAGAAAGGCCTCGTCGGCCTTGAAGCGGTGCAGGGCGAAGCGGTCTTCGTGGGAATAGATCGCCACGGTGCGGATGCCCAGTTCACTGGATGCGCGCAGCACGCGGATGGCGATTTCACTGCGGTTGGCGACCAGCAGCTTGCGGAAAGGCGGACGTGCGCCGCCGATGCGGGATGGGCTCACCCTGGTTTCCCCCAGTTGGATTATTGTGGTGCGAGCGCGAGATTGTTGCGCTGCAGTATAGACCTCAAGCCCACAGAGGCAAAGGGGTCTCGGCAGGACAACGCCGGCGGGAGCGATCTATTCCCGCAAACCACTGGCTGCGACATCAAGACACTGGCCGCTAGATCACGAAAGCGGCAGTTTAAAGATGGACACTCAAAACGACCCCTCAGAGGATCCAACCATGCGGCGTGCCGTCATCAGGGTCTGCTTTTTTCTGGGCAGCCTGACCCTGTCGATCCCCGCAGCCGGCGACAGCGCGGCAGAAGACTGGCCGGTTGCGACCCTGACCGAGGCAGGTTTTGCCGGCGAGACCGGCGAACGGCTCGACGACCTCTACGCGTCAGGCGCGCTGCCAAACCTGCACGCCGTCGTCGTCGCGCGCCGCGGCAAGCTGGCGCTGGAGCGCTACTTCGAGGGAGAGGACGAACGCTGGGGCGATCCGCTCGGCCGGGTTGCCTTTGGCCCGCAAACGCTGCACGACCTGCGCTCGGTCTCCAAGAGCGTGGTCAGCCTGCTCTACGGCATTGCTTTGGCCGAAGGTGAAGTCCCGCCGCCCGACACGCCTCTGGTGGATCTCTTCGACTACCCCGACCTGGCCGCCGACCCGGCGCGGCGCAAGATCACAGTGAAGCATGCGCTCACCATGACCCTGGGCCTCGCCTGGGATGAGACCCTGCCCTACAGCGATCCCCGTAACAGTGAGATTGCGATGGAGATGGCCGCAGACCGCTATCGCTTCATCCTGGAGCGCCCCATCGTCGCCGCGCCCGGCACAAAATGGATCTACAGCGGCGGCAGCACCGCGCTCCTGGCACACCTCGTCTCCCGAGGCAGCGGCAAACCCCTGATCGAATACGCCCGCGAAAAGCTATTCGCACCGCTCGGCATCGGTCAAAGCACCTGGACGCCGGGCAGCAACGGCGAAGCCGCAGCCGCCTCCGGCCTCCGCCTCACAGCCCGGGATCTCGCCCGCATCGGCCAGATGATCCTGAACAGGGGCCGCTGGGGCGAAACCCAGTTGGTGCCGGAAGAATGGCTGAAAGACTCCTTCCTCCACCACACCGCCGCTGAGGATGGTCTCTTCTACGGCTACCAGTGGTGGCTGGGTAAGGGCCGCCGGGACGGCCGCGACTGGATCGCCGGCTTCGGCAACGGCGGCCAGCGCCTGGTCGTCATTCCCGACCTCGACCTCGTCTTGGTGGTCTTCGCCGGCAGCTACAATCAGCGTGAGGCCTGGAAACTCTCGGTGCGCATCATGAACGACGTGCTGTTTCCCTCGATCAAGGAGCCCTGAACCCGAAAAGGCCCCCGGAAGGGAGCCTTTAAGCGTTGGAGCGGGTAGCGAGAATCGAACTCGCGCGTTCAGCTTGGGAAGCTGACAGGCTACCATTACATCATACCCGCCCGGGGGCCGAAAACAGGTCTGAAGAGAAGCCTGTTTGCAGGGGGAAAGTTAGGATTTCCAGGCCGTCAAGGCAAGCCATCATAAAGCGCAAGAATCGGATGTAACGTCGGTTGCTCCCCAGGCTATCAAGAGAGCCTGCAAGGAGGAGCAATGCCATGGCCGATAGCGGCATTCTGAACGTCGAGGACTCTTTGGATGAAGCCCGCTGGGCCGCCGTCCTGCGGCGCGACCATGCCATGGACGGGCGTTTCGTCTATGCCGTGAAGACCACCGGCATCTATTGCCGGCCGAGCTGCCCCTCCGGCCCGGCGAAACGCGAGAACGTCCGCTTCTTCCTGAACAACGCGGCGGCGGAGGCGGCGGGCTTTCGCACCTGTAAGCGCTGCCGGCCCGATGGCGTCGTGGTAGCGGACAAAGCGAGGAACGATGTGAAGAAACGCATAGCGGCACTGGACTGGCGGCGCATCGACGCGGAACTGGACGAGTATGGCGTCGGGCAGCTGGGCCCGCTGCTGTCGCCTGTCGAATGCTCGGATCTGGCGGCGCTCTATGGCCGGGACGAGCCGTTCCGCAGCCGGGTGGTCATGCAGCGTCACGGCTTCGGCAGCGGCGAGTACAAATACTTCGACTATCCCCTGCCGGACCTGATCGGCGAGCTGCGCAGTGCCGTCTATCCCGAGGCGGCGCGGACCGCCAACCGCTGGCGCCGGATGCTGGGGCAGGAGGCGGTTTTCCCCGACAGCCACAAGGCCTACCTGAAACGCTGTCACGCCGCAGGCCAGCGGCGGCCGACGCCGCTGCTGCTGCGCTACGGCCCCGGCGACTACAACTGTTTGCATCAGGATCTCTACGGGCCCGAAGTGCTGCCGCTGCAGATGGTGATCCTGCTCAGCGAGCCCGGCCCAAAATCCAGGGGCGGGGATTTCGAGGGCGGCGAGTTCGTGCTCACCGAACAGCGCCCGCGCATGCAGTCCCGCGCCGAGGTGGTGCCCCTGCGCCGGGGCGAGGCCGCCCTCTTTGCCGTCAACGAGCGTCCGCGCCAGGGCGCCAAAGGCTTTCACCGGGTGAAGCTGCGCCACGGGGTCAGCCGCATCCGCGCCGGCCGGCGCTTCACCGCCGGCATCATCTTCCACGGCGCACAGTAGAGGCGGCGCACTTAAGAAACCACGCGCTCTCGATCCGCACACTTTGACTTGGGTCATGGAGATGTATTGCCGCAAAGACAAACATGGACCGACTGCAATGCTTCGAGGAAAGCCCGGCCATGTCTGCTTCTTCATCCAAAGGCATCACCCTCTACATCTTGCTGGCCCTGCTCGCCGCACCCTTCGCTGCCGCGGCGCAAAGCGGCAGCGATGCCCTGCAGCCGCGCCCGGGCCTGGACCCCTGGGCGGTGGAGATCGAGGAACTGCCGGCCTGGGACCTGCAGCAAAGTCCGCCACCCTTGGAAGCGCGCGCCCGGCGCCACCTGGAATTCATCCAGGCCGGCGTGCCGCTGGAATACCGCAGCCGCCGCAACCCCTTTCCAAACACCCTGGGCACCATCGAAGAGGGCGCGCGTCTCTACGGCGCCAACTGCGCCGCCTGCCACGGGCAGGACGGCCGCGGCAACGGCGACGCCGGGCTCGACCTGCTGCCCTCGCCGGCGTTGCTGGCGAGCCTGATGGACAAGCAGGGCGCCATCGACGAATACCTGTTGTGGTCAGTTGCCGAGGGCGGCGAGCCCTTCGCCACCGCCATGCCCGCCTACCGGGACCGCCTGCGCGAAGCCGACATCTGGCGCATCGTCACCTACATGCGCGCCGGCTTTCCGGATGAAAACGGCGGCTGACGACGGCACGGCCCCTGGCCCTGACAGCGACCGGGCACCGGCCGGGCGTAACCCTTCACGGAATGGCGTCATCCAATAAAAGCCCTGTGATCAAGAACCCCTGACGGATGACAGGGCCGGGGCGCCCCTGTAGGCTGCCCCTTCTAAGCTAATGGGCTAGAGCTTGCGGTCTTTGACCCGGCCCGAGGTCCATAGCGGGGGCAGCCGAACGGCCCTTTATCAGCCATATCGGATGCTTTTACCTGTCGAGAACCGGGAGACGACAACCATGCGCCGCCGTATCGCGCTTCTGCCTCTGCTGGCCGCCTGCCTGACCGCCTTTGCAACCGGCGCCTTGGGCCTGGGCGCCGCCCAGGACGCCCAAGCCGCCGAGGAGCGGCCCTGGAGCGAAATCACCGATGCCGCCAAGGGCCAGACGGTTTATTGGAACGCCTGGGGCGGCGACGAGCGCATCAACGCCTATATCGCCTGGGTCGGCGAGCGGGTCTGGGACGATTACGGCATCATGGTCCGCCATGTGAAGCTGGCCGACACCGCCGACGCCGTTTCGCGGGTGCTGGCGGAGCGCGCCGCCGACAAGACCGAAGGCGGCTCCATCGACCTGATCTGGGTGAACGGCGAGAACTTCGCCACCATGAAGGAAAACGACCTGCTCTACGGCCCCTTCACCCAGGCGCTGCCGAACTTCCAGCTCGTTGATTTCGAGGACAAGCCCTCCACCCTGGTCGACTTCACCGTCCCGACCGACGGCCTGGAGGCGCCCTGGGGCATGGCCAAGCTGAACTTCATCTATGATTCCGCAAGGGTCGGGGAAACCCCGGGCTCGATCCCCGCCCTGCTCGACTGGGCCAAGGCCAATCCGGGGCGCTTCAGCTATCCGACGCCGCCGGACTTTTTCGGCACCACCTTCCTGAAGCAGGTGCTGATCGAACTGGCGCCCGATCCGGCCTTTCTGCAGCAGCCGGTGGAAAGCGATTCCCAGGTCGAGCAGGTCGCCCGCCCACTCTGGGAATTCCTCGATGCGCTGCATCCCCATCTCTGGCGCGGCGGCGAGGTCTTCCCGGCCAGCGGCCCGGCCCAGCGCCAGTTGCTGGACGACGGCGAGCTGGACATCGCCATTTCCTTCTATCCCTCCGAGGCCTCCTCGGCGATCGCCAACGGCCTGCTGCCGGAAACCGCCCGCACCTTCGTGCTGGACGGCGGCACCATCGGCAACACCCACTTCGTCGCCGTGCCCTTCAATGCCAGCGCCGCCGAGGGCGCCATGGTGGTGGCCAACTTCCTGATGGGGGCCGAGGCCCAGGCCCGTAAGCAGAACCCGGAGATCTGGGGCGACGACACGGTGCTGGCCATGGCCAAGCTGGACGATGCCGGGCGCAAGCTTTTCGAAGACCTGCCGATCGGCGTGGCCACCCTGGCGCCCGAGGACCTGGGCCCGACGCTGCTGGAGCCCCATCCCTCCTGGATGGTGCGCATCGAAGCCGAGTGGCAGCGCCGCTACGCCCGCTAGGCGCTGTCGGCAAGTCGCAGGCCAAGGCGGCGAACGGCTTTATGGGTTGCAGGATACCCCTTACCCCGACCCTCTCCCACAAGGGGAGAGGGAGTCCCACTGGTGTGCTCCCTGACTCCCTTACTGCTCCCTCTCCCTTGACGGGGGAGAGCCGGGGTGAGGGTGAAACCATCCTCAGCAACATGAAGCCGACCCCATGAACCGCCGCGATCTGCTGGGCTATCTGCCGGGTCTGACACTGCTGCTGTTCCTGGCGCCGGTCGCTGCCGGGCTGATCGGCACTTGGCTGCCCGCCTTCGGGTACTTCCCGGCGCTGGGCGGCGAGGGCTTTGCGCTGACCCCCTGGGTGATGCTGTTCGACCACCCGGGCCTCGGCGAGTCCCTGCGGCTCACCCTCGTCTCCGGCCTGTTGGCGACGCTGGTTTCCTTCGCGCTGACGGTGTTTTTCCTCGCCGCCTGTCACGGCAGCCGCTTCGTCCTCGCGGTCCGCGGCCTGATGGCGCCGCTGCTGGCGGTGCCCCATGCCGCAATGGCCCTGGGTCTCGCCTTCCTCATCGCCCCCAGCGGCTGGCTGGTGCGGCTGGCTTCCCCCTGGGCGACCGGCTGGGACCTGCCGCCGGACGTCGCGACGCTGCAGGACCCCAACGCCCTGGCGCTGACCCTGGGTCTGATCATGAAGGAACTGCCGTTCCTGTTGCTGATGACCCTGGCGGCGCTGGAGCACAGCCGCGCGGACGAGCGCCTCGCCATCGCGCGGTCCCTCGGCTACGGACCGGTCATGGCCTGGCTGAAGACCGTGCTGCCGGCGATCTACCGCCAGATCCGTCTGCCGATTTACGCCGTGCTTGCCTATTCGCTGTCGGTGGTCGACATGGCCCTCATCCTGGCACCGCTTTCGCCGCCGCCGCTGGCGGTGCAGGTCTTCCGCTGGTTCAATGATCCCGATCTCACCATGCGTTTCGTCGCCGCCGCCGGCGCCGTGCTGCAGTTGCTGGTGGTGGTCGGCGCCATCGGCCTCTGGCGCTGCGCCGAAATCCTTGCCGCCCGGCTCGGCCGCATCTGGATCGCCGGGGGCCGGCGCGGCGGCAAGGGGCGGGTCCTGCGGGTCCTGGTCACCGCCGTGATCCAGGTTTTGGTGGCCTTGGCCGCCGCCGGGCTGCTGGCCATGGCGATCTGGTCCGTGACGCGGCGCTGGCGCTATCCCGACGCCCTGCCCTCGGCCCTGACCACCGATGTCTGGGCACGCCAGGGCCACGATCTGATCTGGACCACCGGCACCACCCTGATCAGCGGCCTCGCCGCCGCCTTTATCGCCCTCGCCCTGGTGCTCGGCTGTCTGGAAAACGAACAGCGCCGCGGCCTGTCGATCTCCACCAGGGCCCTCTGGCTGCTTTATGCGCCGCTGCTGGTGCCCCAGGTCGCTTTCCTCTTCGGCAGCCAGGTGCTTTCCATCCAGATCGGCATAGATGGAACCTGGATTGCCCTGGTCTGGAGTCATCTCCTCTTCGTGCTGCCCTATGTCTTTCTTTCCCTCGCCGACCCCTACCGCGCCCTCGACGAACGCTACAGCCGCACGGCGCTCTGCCTGGGGGCCAGCCCGAACCGTATCTTCTGGCGCGTGAAGCTGCCCATGCTGCTGCGTCCGATCCTCTTCGCCACCGCTGTCGGTTTCGCCGTCAGCGTGACACAATACCTGCCGACCCTGTTTGCCGGGGCCGGCCGCTTCGTCACCTTGACGACCGAGGCCGTCAGCCTTTCCGCCGGAGGAGACCGCCGCGTCATGGGTGTCTTCGCCTTTCTGCAGGCAGCCCTGCCGCTTGCCGCCTTCGCCGCCGCCCTGGCGTTGCCCAGGCGGCTGGCGCGCAGCCGCGTGTTGCGGGAACAGCGCGCATGACCGTGGTCTCCGTCACCAGGGACTACGGTCTCGCCCTGCGCCAAGTGGAGCTGAGCTACGGCGGCCGCCGCTTCCTCGGCCCCCTCAGCCTGGATGTGGCGCCCGGCGAGGTGGTCACCGTGATGGGGCCCAGCGGCTGCGGCAAATCGAGCCTGCTGGCCTTCGTCTGCGGCACCCTGGACCCGGCACTCAGCGGGGCCGGCCGCATTCTGCTGAACGGCGCCGACATCGGCGCCCGCCCGCCGGAGCAGCGGCGGGTCGGCATCCTGTTCCAGGACGACCTGCTGTTCCCCCATCTCTCGGTGGCGGGCAACCTGGCTTTCGGCCTGCCGCCGGCAATGCGCGACCGCAAGGCCCGGCGCGCGCGCATCGAGGAAGCCCTGGCCGAAGCCGACATGGCGGAATTCTATGACCGAGACCCGGCCACCCTGTCGGGCGGACAGCGGGCGCGGGTCGCCCTGTTGCGTACTTTGCTGTCAGAGCCTTGCGCTCTGCTGCTCGACGAACCCTTTGCCAAGCTGGACGTCGCCCTCAGGGCCAGGTTCCGCAGCTTCGTCTTCGATCATGCCCGCGCCCAGGAACTGCCGACCCTGCTGGTGACCCACGATCCCCAGGATGCCGCCGACGCCGGCGGTCCGGTCATCGAAATCGACGCCGCCGGGCGTCTGCTTGGCGGCAAACAGGTCGCGGCAAACCAGCGCAGCCCGCAACGTCCCTAAGCGGCTGGCGCGACGGGCGTCGGACCCTGGGTCTCTGTTGGGCAAACGGAATAGTTTCTCAGATTCTCCGTCTTACCTTTAACGCGCCCCTCTAGGTGCGGTCATCGCCATACCCGCTCTCGATTTCAGGCCCATCAAAACACGAAAATCCTACACAAAGCACAACTGGGAACCGTTCAGCTTGCCAGACTGGCCTGCGGGGGCGGCTTTGCAAAAAAACGGGAGACTTTCGGAAATGATGCTACCGAAGATACTGATCTCACTGACAGCGGCCGTTGCGCTCAGCGGCTGCGTTGCCGGTTACAACGTCGACGAGATGCGGGGCGCTCAAGGCAGCGGAACCCCCTTCACCCAAGCGCTGACCAATGAATACAGAGACCTCACGGTCTTCGAAGCCGACGAAATGGTCGACTGGGTCTCCGCCGACCTCTATGCCCGCAAGGGTCTTCTCGCCGCCGAAGGCAGCGAGGTACAGCCGGAAGTCGTCAGCGATTGGCATCTGCCGGAATCCATGGTCGATGAATTCTCCACCGCCCGTGCCCGCCTCGTCGAACTGCTGGACGCCAGCGCCAGGACCAAGGCGCCGGAAGATGCCGCCATCGCCCAAACGCGCTTCGACTGTTGGATCGAACAGCAGGAAGAAGGACACCAGTTGGACCACATCGCACGCTGCCGCGAGGAATTCTATGCCGCCATCGAACGCCTCGAAGGCATGATGGCTGCCGCACCGCCGCCGCCTGCCCCCACCCCGGCCCCACCGCCGCCGGCGCGGCCGCAGGCCTTTGTGGTCTTCTTCGACTTCGACAGCGCCAGTCTCTCTCCCGACGCCGCCGCGGTGATCGACGAGGCTCTGGCGGTCTCAGGTTCCGGCGGCTTCACCGAGTTCTCGGTAACCGGCCATGCCGACCGCGCCGGTTCCGAAGACTATAACCTGGAACTCTCTCTGCGCCGCGCCAACGCCGTGCGTGACGCCCTGAGCAGCGGCGGGGCCGATCCGGACGGGCTCTTCGTCGCCGGTCGCGGCGAAGCCGAACCGGCGGTTCCAACCGCCGACGGGGTGCGCGAGCAGGCCAACCGACGAGTGGAAATAATTCCGCAATAACAATAGCTTATCATGTTTTTGGGCCGGAGTCGCAGATCAGCGGCTCCGGCCCTTTCTTGTCGGTCCCTGAGGGCGTAAACTGCGGTCGATCAGATATCGTCGGGCGGCAGCCGAGAGGCTTCGGACTAAAAACCTCGCTGCGGGCCGCCGGCCGAAAAGGAACCCTCAAGATCATGTACAGCGCCACCACCCAGTCCATCAACGTGACGGTGAAGCCGATCTACCTGGACGACCAGTCCTCGCCCACCGAGGGACACTATGTCTGGGCCTATCAGGTGACCATTGAAAACAGCGGCCGTGAGACCGTGCAGTTGCTGAATCGCTATTGGCGGATCACCGATTCCATGGGCCGCGTGCAAGAGGTTCAAGGTGCCGGTGTGGTCGGCGAGCAGCCGACCCTGGAACCCGGCGAAAGCTTTGAATACACCAGCGGCACCCCCCTCACCACACCGTCTGGAATCATGGTCGGAACCTACGAGATGGAGTGCGCCGACGGGCGGCGCTTCGACGTCGAGATCCCGGCCTTTTCGCTGGACAGCCCGCATCAGCCCGTGCAACTCAACTAGCGCCTGTCAGGCTGAGCCGTTTGGCCGGGAACCTTGGGGGAAGAACGCCGCGTGAGCGACAGCCACAACATTCAGCCGCTTGCCGCTCGCGGACGGCCGAGCCGGCAGCAGGGCCCGTTCCGCAGCAATGCCTCGACCCGGCGCGCGTTCCTGGCCCTGGTCGGCAATCCCGCCCCGGGCGGCAATCCTGTCAGCTAGAGCGCCGCAACCGTGATCGAACTGCGCCCGGTCATCTTCGTCATCGGTATTCTGATCACCGTCCTGGCCATCGCCATGATCATTCCGGCGGTGGTCGACGCCGCGGTCGGCCATCCCGACTGGCTGGTCTTCTCCAAGGCCTCGGCGGTCACCCTTTTCACCGGGGTGTCGATGATGCTGACGACGCGGGCGAAGCTGGGCAACTTCTCCCTGCGCCAGGCCTTTGTGATGACCAACCTCGCCTGGCTGGTCATCGCCATCTTCGGCGCCCTGCCTTTCACCTTTTCAGAGCTGGAGCTGAGCTTCACCGACGCCTTCTTCGAATCCATGTCCGGTGTCACCACCACCGGCGCCACGGTGATCGTCGGCCTGGATTTCGCCCCGCCGGGCATCTTGTTGTGGCGGTCGATCCTGCAATGGCTCGGCGGCGTCGGCATCATCGTCATGGCCGTCGCCATCCTGCCGGTACTGCAGGTCGGCGGCATGCAGATGTTCCGCGTCGAAGCCTTTGAAACCGACAAGGTGCTGCCGCGCGCCGCGCAGATCGCCGGCGGCATATCGATCATCTACGTCTTTCTGACCGCCGTGGCGGCGATTCTTTTCTGGTCCGTCGGCATGAACACCTTCGATGCTGTCGCCCATGCCATGACCTCTATCGCCACCGGCGGGTTCTCCACCTACGACGCGTCGGTCGCCCACTTCGCCAATCCCGCCGTCGATTGGACCATGAGCTTCGTCATGGTGCTGGGCTCGATCCCCTTCGTGCTTTACCTGCGGGTCATCCGCGGCGACTTGCGGCCGGTCTTCGCCGACGCCCAGGTGCGCTGGTTTCTGACCATCCTGGGCATTACCATCGTTCTCATCACACTCTGGCTCGCCTCCGGCTCGGCACTGGGTTTCTTCGACGCCCTGCGCTATGCCACCTTCAACGTCATCTCGGTAATGACCGGCAGCGGCTTTTCCACCGCCGACTACAACGCCTGGGGCAGCTTTGCGGTTTCGGTCATGTTCATCCTGATGTTCGTTGGCGGCTGTGCCGGCTCGACCACCTGCGGCGTCAAGATCTTCCGTCTGCAGGTGCTCTATTCCACCGCCCGGGCACAGCTCCACCGCCTGATGCAGCCCAACGGCGTGTTCTTTCCCTATTACAACAAGAAGCCGATCCCCGAAGCCGTCGCGTCTTCGGTGATGTCGTTCTTCTTCCTCTTCGTCATCTGCTTTGCCTTTCTCGCCATGGGCCTGGGCATGACCGGCCTGGACTTCGTCACTGCCATTTCCGGCGCCGCCTCGGCCATCGCCAATGTCGGCCCGGGCCTGGGCGACGTGATCGGACCGGCCGGGAACTACGCCAGCCTGCCGGACAGCGCCAAGCTGCTGCTTTCGGTCGGCATGCTGCTGGGGCGTCTCGAACTCTTCACCGTGCTGATCCTGCTGGCCCCCGCATTCTGGCGTGGTTGAGGAAAGAACCATGATACGACCCACCTCCCGCGACATGATCGAGAAGCTTGTCGGCTTCGACACGGTATCAGCCAAGTCGAACCTGGCGCTGATCGACTTCGCGCAGGACTATCTGGAAAGCCACGGCGCGCGCTGTCAGCGCAGCACCAATCCCGAAGGCACGAAAGCCAACCTGCTGGCCAGCCTGGGCCCCGACCTGCCCGGCGGCGTGGTGCTTTCCGGGCACAGCGATGTGGTGCCGGTCGACGACCAGCCCTGGGACAGCGATCCCTTCACCCTGGTCGAAAGAGACGGACGGCTTTACGGCCGCGGCACGGCGGACATGAAAAGCTTTCTCGCCATTGCCCTGGGACTGGTGCCGGAGTTCACCGCCCAGCCGCTGGCGCGGCCGATCCACCTCGCCTTCTCCTATGACGAGGAAGTCGGCTGTACCGGTGTTCCCGGCCTGATCAACGATCTGACTCACAGCCTGCCGGAGCCGGCGCTGGTGATTGTGGGCGAGCCGACCTCCATGCAGATCGTCAACGGGCACAAGGGCTGCTTTCTCTTCGAGACCCGGATCAAGGGTCAGGCCGCCCATTCCAGCCTGCCGCAACTCGGCGCCAACGCCATTATGGCCGCCGGCAGAATCATCGCCCACATCGCCGAACTGGCAGAGGCAAAGCGCAGCGCCGCCGACCTGGACAATCCTTTCGACCCGCCCTACACCACCTTCAACCTCGGGGAAATCAACGGCGGCAAGGCCATCAACATCGTCGCCCAGGATTGCCGTTTCACCTGGGAATTCCGCCCCCTGCCCGGCGAAGACACCGCAGCCATCATTGCCGAGATTGAACGCTTCACTCAGGAAGACGTCCTGCCGAAGCTGCGCGAATTCGCGCCCCATGCGGAGATCGAAACCCTGCGCCCCGCAACAGTCCTTCCGCTCGCGCCGGAAGACGAGGGTGCGGCGGAGAGCCTGGTGCGCCGCCTCACCGGGGCCAATGACAGCCGGGTGGTTTCCTTCGGCACCGAGGGTGGTTTGTTCCAGGCCGCCGGTCTATCGACCATCGTCTTCGGGCCCGGCTCCATCGACCAGGCTCATCAGGCCAACGAGTACATCGACCTTTCGCAGGTGGCGGCCTGCGAGACCTTCCTGCTGAAGCTCCGCGACTGGGCGGCCGCCTGAAGGTCTCAAGCACTACTTCTGAAGCAGATCCAGTTCCGCAACGCTGTGGAATGTGACCGCCGCGCCGAAGAAGCGGCTGGCGAAGGCCGACACCCGTTCGGGATCGCCTGATGTCAAAAAGCGCACCCCGCCGGCAGCGTTCTGCGCTGCGGCAAAGCGCTTATGGCGGCGCAGATAATCCGCCAGGCTGTCCGCCACGATCAGGGGCTGGTCGAGCAGGCGGGTTTCTTCCGGCAGGGCAGCGGCAAAGCAATCGGCCACCAGCGGATAGTGGGTACAGCCCAGCACGGCGGAGTCCGGTTTCTCGCCGCCGCTCGCCGCCATCAGTTCGCCGACATAACCGGAAACCATGCTCTGCAGTTCGTCCGCTGCGGCCTGTCCTTCGATCGCCGCCACGAGATTTTTGCAGGCCTGGGAGACCACCCGCAACTGCGGTGCGCGCAGAGAAATCTCCAAGGGATAGGCACCGGAAAGCACCGTGCGTTCGGTGGCGAAGATGGCGACCAGTCCGTCCGGTTGCGTTTGGCCGGGCACCGGCAGGCCGTCGCGCCAGGAAACCGCCGTCAAAGCCTCAACCATCGGCACGAAGACGCCGAGCACCCGGTGATTGGGCGCGTTCTGCGGCAGCCAGTCCTGCTGCATCCGCCGAAGGGCGACGGCCGAAGCGGTGTTGCAGGCCAGCAGCACCAAGCGGCAGCCGTGCTGGAACAGCCGCTCCACCGCCTCCAGCGTCAGGCGGTAGACTTCTTCCGGGTCGCGCCGGCCATAGGGCGCAAAGGCGTGATCGCCGAAATAGACGAAGTGTTCCTGCGGCATACGCGCCGTCAACTGGCGCAGCACCGTCAGCCCGCCGTGACCGGAATCGAAAACGCCGATCATGCGGACAGAACCGAGCTAGAGCACGATGTAAGGAAAGAAGGCACTGCGGATGGTTTCCTCAAGCTGGCTGTCGAGGTCCTTCATGACGTCCTCCGTCAACTTGTACCAGACCGCCTCGCGTTCTCTCAGGCTAATATCTTCCGGCACGGTGACGGAGCGGCGCGCCTCGGCCCGCGCCGTGCCCTGAACCTGGCGGCCGTCGAGAACCTCCATGTCGATGACGATCCTTGCCTCATAGCGCTCCGACTGGTCCGTGGTCAGCAATCCGGTAACGCCGCTTTCGGTCGCCAGCGCCGTCTCGACCGCGGAAGCCTCACGCACGATGTAGCGGAACACCAGGCGATCGCCCTCGGCCTCCAGCCGGTCCTGCGCCCAACGCACGGCGGCATCGTTGGGCCTTACGGGAAAGCGGTGTTCGACATTGGGGTCCTTCCCCGGCGCCAGATAAGCCTGTTCGACGCGAACCTCGCCGACATCGAGCCGGATTTCCGGCTTGTGGGCATAAGTGATCTCGGCAAAGCGGTTTTGCGGATCATCCAAAGCACAAGCCGCCACCAGGCCGAACAGGAATACCGAAAAAGGCAGACGCCTCACATAGGCCAACATGCCGCAGACTCCTTAAACTCTCTCTTTCGAAGGCAGGGGACAGGGATAGTGAGGGAATTGGGCAGGATCAAGGCGCGGAACTGATCAAAGCGGGCGCCTGATCAAGACGCGTAGATGCGCTCCAGGTCGGCGTCGTCGAAACGGTAAACCCTGGTGCAGAACTCACAGGTCACTTCAACCGCGCCGTTCAGCTTCAGGTCCTCGATCTCCGCCCGCGGCATGGCGGCCAGTACGGCTTCCAGCCTCTCGCCGGAGCAGCGGCAAGCCTCCACCAGAGGGCGCGGCTCGAAGACCCGCACCCCCTCCTCGTGGAACAGGCGGTAGAGCAGATCGTTCAGCGGCAGGCTGTCGTCGAGCAACTCCTCGGGGCTGCAGCTTGCCTGCAACACCATGGCCCGGCGCCAGTCGTCTTCATGATCGATATTGCCGATGCTCTCCTCCGGCAGGCGCTGCAGCACCAGGGCGGCGGCGACCCAGGCACCGCCACGCCGGCCAGCCGCCAGGACGATGCCGCTCTGCAACTGTTCGGACTGCATGAAGTAGTGCTGCAAACAGTCCGCCAGGGTATCGCCGTCCAGCGCGACGATGCCCTGATAGCGGTCGCTGTGAGATCCCTGATCCACAGTAAAGGCCAGCGCCCCCTTGCCGAAGAGAGCCGGCACCGTCGGGCGTCCGCCGTCCGCCGCCGCGACGGCCCGGTCCAGCTTTTCCTGGTCGAAGCTGGCATAGCCGCGCATCGCGCCCTCGGAGGTGACGTCGACCACCATGATGCGGATCGCGCCGTCACCGCTGGCCTGCAGCGTGAAGACCCCTTCATACTTCAGCATCGCCGAGAGACCGCCGCAGAGCGCCAGCATCTCCGCCAGCAACTGGGCGACGGGTTCGGGATAGTCGTGGCGCCTCAGGATCTCGCTGCTGACCTGCTCCAGGCGCAGGAGGCGCCCCCGGATGTCGGAGGATTCGAGCAGGAAGGGCTGGACCTGGTCGGCTTCAAGCCGCGCGCCGGGACTGCCGCCTTCCGGCATCAGGTCAGACACCATGTGAGAATGCCCTTTTGGGCATGAAGCCGATTTTCCGCCTCGTCCCAGACCGCCGACTGCGGACCGTCGATGACCGCCGCCGTCACCTCGTCGCCGCGATGGGCCGGCAGGCAGTGCAGGAAAATCGCATGCGGCTTGGCCTGCGCCATGACGCGCTCGTCCACCTGATAGGAGCGCAGCAGGTTATGGCGGCTCTCGCCGTCGTCGTCGCCCATCGACACCCAGGTATCGGTGACCACCGCGTCGGCATCTTTCACCATGGCATCGACATCGGAGCAGACGATGATCTTGCCGCCTTCCGCCGCCGCCCAGTCGAGCACCGGCTGCGGCGGGCGCAGGGGTTCCGGACAGGCCAGACGCAGTTCGAAGTTGAAACGCACCGCCGCGTGAATCCACGAGGCCGCCATGTTGTTGCCGTCGCCGCACCAGGTCACCACCTTGCCGTCGATGCGGCCGAGGTGTTCCTCGAAGGTCATGACGTCGGCCATCAACTGGCAGGGATGGGTCACATCGGTGAGGCCGTTGATCACCGGCACCGTCGCGTAGTCCGCCATCTCCAAAAGGATCTCTTCCTTCGTGGTGCGGATCATGATGGCATCGACATAGCGCGAGAGCACGCGGGCGGTATCGGCAACGGTCTCGCCGCGGCCGAGCTGGGTGCCGCTCGGCTCCAGCACCACGGCTCTGCCGCCCAACTGGTTGGCCGCCACCTCGAAGGAAACGCGGGTGCGGGTCGAGGGTTTCTCGAAGATCATCGCCAGGGTCTTTCCGGCCAGAGGCGCCGCCTCGCCGTTGGCGGCCTCGCCGCGCTTGATGCGACCGGCGGTATCCAGCATGACCCGCAGCTCGGCGGTATCGAGCCGGTCGAGATCGAGAAAGTGTTTGGGCCGGTTTGCGGTCTGCGCTGTCATGTCACGCAGCCTTCGCCCAGGTGGCGCAGGCCCGGTCGATGGTCTGAACCGCTTCCTTCACCTGGATCTCATCGATGATCAGCGGCGGCAGCAGGCGAATGACGTTCTCCGCCGCGCCGACCGTCAGCAGGCCCTCTTCGCGCAGCTTCGCAATGATTTCGGTATTGGGCGCCACGCACTGCAGACCCAGCATCATCCCGGCCCCGCGCACCCCGGCCAGAACCTCGGGATAGCGTTTCACCAGGTCGTTCAGTTCGCGCCACAGCAGGCGGGCGATACGGTCGACCTGCGGCAGGAAACCTTCTTCCAGCATCACGTCGAGCACCGCATTGGCAACCGCCATGGCCAGCGGATTGCCGCCGAAGGTGCTGCCGTGGGTGCCGGGCTGCATGGCCTCGGCCGCCTTGTCCGTCGCCAGGATGGCGCCGATCGGAAAACCGCTGCCCAGGCCCTTGGCCAGCGCCATGACGTCCGGCGCCATGTCGGCCCACTGATGGGCGAAGAGCTTGCCGGTCCGGCCCATGCCGCACTGGATCTCATCGAAAATCAGCAGCAGGCCGTATTCGTCGCAGACCGCCCGCAGGGCGCGCAGATAGTCCAGATCGGCCGGGCGCACGCCGCCCTCACCCTGGATCGGCTCCACCAGGATCGCCGCGGTCTCCGGCGTGATCGCATTGCGCAGCTCGTTCATGTTGCCGAAGGGCACCGAGTCGAAGCCCTCGCTGACCGGCCCGAAACCGTCGAGGTACTTGGGGTTCCCGGCCGCCGAGAGGGTCGTCAGGGTGCGGCCGTGAAAGGCGCCGGTGCAGGAGATCACCCGCGTCTTTTCCGGATGACCGGCGGCGAAGTGATAGCGGCGGGCGAGCTTCAGGGCACCCTCCACCGCCTCGGCGCCGGAGTTGCAGAAGAACACCCGGTCGGCAAAGCTGTTGGCGGCGATACGCTCGGCCAGCCGGGCGCCGTCGGGAATGGTGTAGAGGTTGGAGACGTGCCAAAGCTTGGCAGCCTGTTCCTGCAGCACCTCGACCAGATGCGGGTGGCTGTGGCCCAGGGCGTTCACCGCAATGCCGGAGGCAAAGTCCAGATATCGTCGCCCGTCCGCCGTATAGAGATAGGGGCCTTCGCCGCGCTCGAAAGCGAGGTCGGCGCGCGCATAGGTCGGCATCAAAGCGTCACTCACGGACCAAACTCCTAAATCCAGGACCACCAACGGCTGTCGCCCGGTCTGGCCCCGAGAGGTCAAACCCAAGATTCGCTTGGTTTTGGGCTGATATTCAAGCCATTTCAAAGCCTATGCGGCTTTCACCCCAGGCTGAAGGGGCGACACTATTGGCGGAATACCGGGCACTGTCAACCAAACCGTCAACGATGAAGGAGCCAAGCGGCGCGGCCCACGGCCATCGCCCGGTGTGGACCGACACCACCCCCAAACGCCTCCGCGGCTTTTGATTGCGCGCCGCCCAAACCCGGCTACAGGACCAACCCGCCGGCAAGATCGTCACCCAACCGTCATGCTTCGCGCTGCCAATGCCAAGGCGCCGACGGCGGAATTGCTGGCCCTTCCGGGAACCAACCGCAACGGCCTTGCGCAACCGGAGAGGCGCATGGCCTTGTAGGTCCTTCAGAGCCGACAGATCTTCGGCGCTTTCACCGAAGTCACGCAGACCAACGGCGCCGGACCGCAGGCAGGAAGATGAACGCCCAGGCAACCGAAACAGAGACCGATCCGCAACTGGCACCCAGCCTGGGCGAGGCCTTTCGCGTCTTCGCGAAAATCGGACTCCTCTCATTCGGCGGGCCGGCGGCGCAGATCGCCCTGATGCATCGCGTCATCGTCGAAGAGAAGGGCTGGCTGAGCGAGAGCCAATATCTGAGCGCGCTCAGCTTCTGCATGCTGCTGCCGGGGCCCGAAGCCATGCAACTCGCCACCTATTCGGGCTGGCGACTGCACGGCTGGCGCGGCGGCCTGCTGGCCGGGCTGCTGTTCGTTCTGCCGGGGGCGGTGGTCATCCTGGCGCTGGCGGCGGCCTATGCCGCGTTCGGCCAGGTTCCGCTGGTCGCCGCCCTCTTTCTCGGGATCAAGGCGGCCGTCCTGATCATTGTCGTCGAGGCTTTGTTGAAAGTAGCCAAGCGGGCACTGCTGCACAGCGAACACTGGGTGCTGGCGGGCTTTGCCTTCGTCGGCCTGTTCTTTCTCGCCCTACCCTATCCGCTGATCGTTCTCCTGGCCGCCGCCTTCGGCTTTCTGTACGGGGCCAAAACCGGGGAGGCCACCGCCCCCCGGAAGCCGGCCGGAGCGCCGCTGCGCCAGACCGTGACGACCATCTTTCTCTGGCTGGCGATTTGGTGGATACCGGTACTGGCGGTCGGACTGTTCTTCGATCAGACGATCCTCACGGAAATCGGCGCCTTCTTTTCAAAGCTGGCGGTCGTGACCTTCGGCGGTGCCTACGCCGTGCTGGCCTACATGGCCCAGGACGTGGTCCATCACTTCGGCTGGCTCACGGCGGGCGAGATGATGGACGGGCTCGGCCTCGCCGAGACCACCCCGGGCCCGCTTATTCTGGTGACCGAGTTCGTCGGCTTCATCGCCGCCTATCGCGAGGGCGGCCTGGGGCTGGGTCTGGCCGGGGCCGCCGTCACCCTCTGGGTCACCTTCGTTCCCTGCTTCCTGTGGATCTTCGCCGGGGCGCCCTACATCGAGTGGATCTCCACTCAGCCACGCCTCAGCAGGGCGCTTTCCGCCATCACGGCCGCAGTCGTCGGCGTGATCCTCAACCTCTCGGTCTGGTTCGCCCTCCACGTCGTCTTCGCCAGTGTTTCGGCGGAGATTTACGGCCCCTTCACCATCTGGCAACCCGACCTTATGTCCGTCGACTGGCGGGTGCTGGTGCTGTCGGCTCTCTGTGCTTTTCTCATTCTCAGGCGGCACTGGGGCATCACACCGGTCCTGGCGATTGCATCCCTCGCCGGCGCGGTGCTGAGCCTTCTGTTCTAGCCGGGCACCGCAAGGCGCCCGGCGGCAGCTCAGTGCAGCCGCGTGACGGTGAAGCCCTGCACCTCAAGCAGTCGGAGAATGCCTTCCTCCCCCGAGAGGTGGCCTGCCCCGACGGCCACGAAGGTGGGGCCTTCCGCCATCAGCGGCAGCATGCGCTCAACCATGATCCGGTTGCGGTTTCTCAGAATCCTGAAGTCCAGCGTCTCCGCAGCCTGGGGTTCGTACCAGCTGAGGCTTTCATGCCAAAAGGCATGCAGCATCGCGAGGTCGCCGTCGAGATAAGACTGCACCATCGGCGCGCCGGATCGCCGGCTGTGATAAAGCTCGACCGTGGCCCGCAGCAGCATCGCCTGGATTTCAAGCGGGATGGTGTCGTACTTGGTGAAACCCTCTTCCTGGGTTTCCAGACCGACAACGGTCTTGCCTTCGTCGCGCGCGCGGGTCTGCAGCCAGTCGTCCAGGACCGGCTGGTTGCGGATCGATTCATCATCATTGGTGTAGAAGCCGGCCCGCGCACCGCCGAGGTAGTCCCAGAAGATCCAGGGCTTCAGATCGTTGCGCGGCCGCTGGTCCCTAGACCGCATGATGAACTGAAGTTTGCCGAAGGTGTCATTGCCGACGATACTGCGCAGCGTGGTTCCCTCAGGCAACTTCACCATCTCGACATCGGCTTCAAAGGCCTCGGCATCCGGGCCGTAGTCGTACTCGAAGGCGGCAATCTCAGAGTCGACAAACGCACTCTCCACCGCCGCGGGGATGTCGAGCACCCGCGGATCGGAGATATGGTAGGTGCCGAAGACGTAACTGGGCTCGATGCCCTCGCCGTCAATCTGCCAGATGCGGCCCTGGCCAAAAAGTATGTCCGGCCGTTCCGGTAACGGACGCGGCTCCGGCGCCGCGCAGCCGGCAATCACTGCAACCAGCAGTCCGCAACACGCCACGCTCCGCGCGCGGGACCTCCATATCTCGGCGAACATCACATCCCAACCCCAAAGATCAATCAAGCAAGCGGCAACAGCCTCAACTGCCGATCTTATCCCTCAAGGATTGCACCCTAGGAATGAAATTTGAAGTCGGAAAATTCAACCGAAACCAATCCCTACGAAGTCAGTAAATCCGCGTCACCCGATAGCCGCGCTGCTCCAGAAGATGAAGGATGCCCTCCTCGCCGGGCATGTGCAGGGCGCCGACGGCGATGAAGGCCTTGCCGCGCTTCAACAGCGGCAGCATCCGCTTCACCATCGTGTGGTTGCGCGCGTCGAGAAAGGCTTCCTTGAACACCTGGGCATCGGGTTCGGCGTCGTTAGCGGCCATATCTTCGACCTGACGGTAGGCGGTCCGCATGTCCCCCGCCAGATACTGTTCAAGCAGTTCGGCATGGCCGTCCGGGTTCTCCTCCAACTGCGCCAGCACCTCGCGCAGGATTTCCGCAGGATCACTCTCGCCCTGAACCGCCTCGAATGCGGCAATCTGCTCTTCGACCTTCTCCAGCGCGACCACCCGCATGCCAAGATCGTAGGCCCATTGGATCAGCCAGAGATCAAGGATCAGATCACCGTCTAGACGACGCCGGAATTCTTCGGGGGAAACCTGGAACGTCAATGCCAGAGCCCAGGGCTGCATCGTCTCGACCGCCCTGGCCGGAATGCCATAGGCCGCCGCCAGCTCCACGACCTTTTCGTAGGTTTCCTTATCCAGCAATTTGGCAAGGGACGTCCGTTTCGGCAGACGCTGGGCCCGTGCCGTCTTCTCGCGCTCTTCGGGATGAAACAGCAACTCGAAGGCGGCCTGCTCCGAGTTCTCAAAGGCCCGGCGGATTTCCGGTGGCAGGTCGCGCACCCGTGCGTCTGTTACGTGGATGGTGCCCATGACATGACTGGGCGGTGCATCGCCCCGCTCGATCTTCCACAGCCGGCCCTCGCCGTGGCGGACCGGATGGTCTTCGGCGGCGGCAGCCACGCCCGACCACAGCAGCAGGAAAAGCCCGAGGACGGGAAGTCCAAGGACAGCACGGAACGGCAGGACAAAGCGTTTTCCGGTCATGGCAGGTTCCCGAGGCGCGGTCGATTGCCGATCGCCTTAGGCTGCCCCGGAAAGCTTAAGAATCAGGCAAATCCGGGATTTGTCTCAATACACCCGGGTCACGCGGTAACCCTGCTTTTCCAGGAGATCGAGGACGCCGCCTTCGCCCGGCAGGTGGGCGGCGCCGATGGCGATGAAGGCCTGCCCGTCGGCGAGGTAGGGCTGCATCCGCGTCACCATGGTGACGTTGCGGTCATAGATCAGACGCTGCCGAAACCGTTCTGCCGCTTCCTGATCGCTGACCCCGGACATGTCGTTTACCTGATCCAGGATGGCCCCGATATCGCTCTTCATGTAAGCCTGAAACAGTGCCGCAAATTCATTTTCCGCCTTGGCGCTGTCAGCCACGAGATCCCGGACCATGGCGACCTGTTCAGCCTCCGTCATCTCGTTGAAAACGGCAATCTGTTCGCGATAGCTTTCCAGGCCGTGCACCGGCTTGCCGCGGCGCTGGGCCTCGCTGCGCAGCCATTCGTCCAGGCTCTTCTCACCCCGGGCCTTGCGGGCCATCTCCGCCGGCGGCGCAACGAGGAAAAGGCTTAGGGCCCAAGGTTTCAGCGGCCGCAATGCCTGGGGCGGCAGATTGTAACGGGTCGCCGCCTGGGCGACCGTCGCGAAGAGTTCCGGCCCCAGGATCTCGTCGAGTTGGCGCCCGTCGGAGAGCATCATCGCCTGGGTCATGAGCGCCGGCCCCTGCGGGTCGTCCGGCAACTCAAAGACCGCGACATGCGCGGCGATAAAGGGCTGGCGCACCTGTTCCGGCAGCTCGCGCAGACGTGGATCGCTCAGATGGATAGTGCCGAAGACATGACTTGCTGGACGGCCGTCGCGCTCGACCTTCCAGAAAACGCCCTGGGTGAAGCGCGTTTCCTCTGCAGCGGCCGGCGCGGCGACCAATAGCGCCGCAAGAAAACCCGCAAGAAGAAGCGGCAGAGCCGCCGACTTTACGGTTTGATCTTGTAACCCACGGCAAAGAGCCGCCAGCCCAGTAAAGCCAGCCCCAGAATGAGGATGCCGAGTACCGCGAAACCGACGGTATGGGAGCTTTCCGCGTGGCCGATCAGCCCGGCGCGGAAACCATCGATCGCGTAGAAGACGGGGTTGTAGAAGATCCATTCTCTGAAAGCCTCCGGCAGGCGCTCAACCGAAAAGAAGGTTCCGGACAGCAGCCCCAGGGGCACGACGACGAAACCTTCCACTGCAGAGTAGTGATCCCAGCGCTCGGCCCAAAGCCCCACGACAGTCCCGAGAAAGCCGAAGAGCAGAGCCGTCGCGACGGCAAAACCGATAACCAAGCTTGCATCGAAAGATGAAAAATCCACGAAGACCGACGCCGCCCCGCCGACCAGCAAGCCCACCGCAAGGCCGCAGGTTGCCGAGGAAAGCGCATAGCCGGCGAGCAGTTCAAGCGGGCTCAACGGCGCCATCTGCACGTCGGTGATCATGCCTTCCATCTTCTCGAAAACCAGCATCGCCGCCGCATTCTCAAAAGCGGTGTGGGCGATGGCGTAGAGAATGATCCCCGGGGCGATGAACTGGATCAGGTCGATTCCCGGCACCATAGCGGCACGCTCGCTCTGGGCCACGGCGAAGACCAGTACGAAGAGCAGGCTTGAGACCAGGGGCCCGACCAGCAATTCCAGGCCGAAGCGGAAGAACCGCAGGACGCCGCGTTTGTAATAGTGCGTCCAGAAGCCGAGGCGGTTGAAACGCCTGAAGGCCGGCGCCTGCCAGCGGCGGAAGGAGAGCAGTGCCCGGGGGGAGGACGGCTGCCGTATGCTCATGGTTTCAAGCGATAGCCGCTGGCCAGCATGCGGTGCGCCACGGCCCAGAGAAACAGATTGAACAGCGCCATGACCACCAGGCCGGTCCCCAGCGAACCGTCGGCATGGCCGATGAAGCCGTAGCGAAAACCGTCGATCATGTAGAAGAAGGGATTGAAGTGCGCCACCGTCTGCCAGATCGGCGGCAGACGCTCGATCGAGTAGAAAGTGCCGGAGAGAAAGGAGAAAGGCGTGATCACGAAGTTGGTCACCGCGGCGATGTGATCGAACTTTTCCGACCAGATGCCGCCGATCATGCCGAGCAGCGCCAGCATCAGCGATGCCATCAGCGCATGATAGAGGATGAACAGCGGCGCGTGGATCTGCAGCGGTACGAAGAGCCACATGCCAAGGCCCACCGCCGCGCCGACCATCAGGCCGCGGGTAACGCCGCCGGCGGAAATGCCCAGGGTCAGCTCTGTCGCGGAAAGCGGCGGCATCAGAATGTCGACGATATTGCCCTGAACCTTGGCGATCACCAGGGAGGAGGAGGTGTTGGCGAAAGAGTTCTGCACCATCGCCATCATGATCAGGCCGGGGCCCAGGAAGACTGCGAAATCGACACCGCCGACCTGGCGCCCGCCGCCGCCCAGCGCCAGGGTGAAAATGGCGAGAAACAGCAGAGTCGTGACCATGGGGGCCAGCAGGGTCTGGGTAAAGACGTTGAGGAAGCGGCGGACTTCCTTCATGTAGAGGGTCCAGAGGCCGCGCCAGTTGACCAGCCCCAGGCGACGGACCGAAAGGGCTGCGGGAGAGACAGTTCTGTGTTCCATCTGCGATGCATAATCCGAGCCGCCGTCCGGCGCAAGCAAGGGAACTTTTGCTGCGGCTGCGAAACGAAGGGTCAGCTACCGCCGGATGGGACCAGAGCGTGAGCGAAGAAGATCCCACGAAGAAGCCGGAAAACCGCAGTAAGAAGCGCCGCCAGCCGCTGAAGGCGACCCCGGAAGCGCTGGAGCGGTCGGCGCTTTACTACCTCGACCGCTATGACACGGCCAGCGGGCATCTGCGGCGCCTGCTGATGGGCAAGGTGACGCTCTCGGCGCGACTCCACGGGACCGACCCCGCCGAGGGCGCCGCAGCGGTCGAGCGCCTGGTTCAGCGATTCCTGAAGGCCGGGGTTCTCGACGACGCGCGTTTCGCGCGGGAGCGGGTGCGCAGCCTGCGCGCCCGCGGCACCTCCCGGGCCATGGTGCGGGCCCGGCTGCAGGCCAAGGGCGTCGCCAGCACCTTGATCGACGAGGCGCTGGCAGGCGAAGAGGCGCCGGCGCGGGACCTCGCGGCTGCCGTCACCTACGCCAAGCGCCGCCGGCTCGGCCCCTTTCGCCTTGACGAGCGGGCAGAACGGCGGGCGAAAGACCTGGCCGCCCTGGGGCGTCAGGGCTTCGACTACGAAACCGCCCGCCGCGTGGTCGATTGCGAGGACGTCGAAGGCCTCCTTGCCGCATTGCCGGAGGACTGAACCTTCTCAGGGCGAAGAAAGGACGATTCCAGGCGCGCCCGAGGGCATCCGCTCCCACGGTTTCTGCGTAAGAAAGATTGGGAACGACTTCCGGGAAGGTCCTATGCTGGTGAAACTTGGTCTTGGCAAAGTCCTGCAGAGGGTCCGTTTTATGCAGTTGCGCAGTCTCGCCCTTGCCGGCCTCGCCGCCGCCGGTCTGCTGGCCAGCGGCCCGGCCCCCGCCGGGGCGACCTCGGCGCACGACTTCAGCTTCATCTCGATCGAGGGCGAGCCACTGCCGCTGGAGCGCTATGCCGGTAAGGCGGTGCTGCTGGTGAACACCGCATCGCGCTGCGGATTCACCCCGCAGTACGCCGGCCTGCAGGACCTCTGGGAGCGTTATCGCGACCGTGGCCTGGTGGTTCTGGCGGTTCCCTCCAATGACTTCCTCAATCAGGAGCCGGGCAGTTCCCAGGAGATCAAGGAGTTCTGCGAGGTCCATTTCGGTATCGACTTTCCGATGACCGAGAAGCAACAGGTGATCGGCCGCGACGCCCATCCGCTCTACCGCTGGATCGCCGCGGAACTGGGCCGCGAGGGCAAACCCCGCTGGAACTTCCACAAGTTTCTCATCGGACCTGACGGCGCTGTCGTCACCGGCTGGGGCTCGCGCACCCGCCCGCTGGCCGACGCCGTTCTGGCGGAAATCGAACGGGTGATACCACCACAGACGACAAACTAAGGCATGGCGGAGAGACCCGGAGAAGCGATTCGCCGATCAAGGGATTTTGACTTGGTGCGGCCCCGGCCGCTGAGCATAGTAAAACTGCGCCGTGAGAATGATGTTCGCGGCAGAGGAGCCGCTCCTGTCAGCAGCCCTCTCCGCGCAGTTCATAAGGATGCGAAACCCGATGTTTAGACTGACCCGCTTCATTACGCCCGTCGTCCTGGCCTTCGCACTCAGCGCCGGTCCCGCCCTTGCGGATTCAAATGCCGGCTCGGCCGCGTCCAAGAACAAGGCCGACCCGAACTACACGCGGGCTCAGCAGATGGTCGACGACGGCAAATACGCCGACGCGATCCCACTGCTGGAAAAGATCCTGGCCGGCGACAAGGAGAATGCCGATGCCCTGAACCTTCTGGGCTACAGCAACCGGCAGCTCGGCCAGAACGACGCGGCATTGGCGCACTACCAGGCGGCCCTGGCGCTGGAGCCGCGCCACCGCGGCGCCAACGAATATCTGGGCGAACTTTATCTGACACTCGGCGACCTCGCCAAGGCGGAGGAACGTCTGGATGTCTTGGACAGCGCCTGCTTTTTCGGCTGCGACGAATACACAGAGCTGAAAAAAGCCATTGCCGACTACAAGGCCAAGGCCGGCAGCTAGTCCTTTTGCCGCTCTGCCGCCCCTGCCGGCAGCGCCCGCGCATCCTGCAGCACATGAATGTCGAGGGGTGCGGCGCGACCGCGGACGTCGATCTGATGGCTGGGAAAGGCGCTGAGGTCGAAACCGGCGTGCCCGGCCAGGGGTGCCGAGACGATGAGCTGGGCATCGAACTCCTTGGTTAGAGCCTCCAGCCGGCTGGCGGTGTTGACCGCATCACCGATGGCCGTCACCGAGGTGGCCGGACCGTAGCCCATCTCGCCAACAATGACTGAGCCGGAATGCAGGCCGATGCCGATGCGCAGCGGCTGGGCCAGATCGGCCGCAAGGCTGCTGTTCAGCTCGTCCAGGTGGGCCGCCATGCGGCGCGCTGCCTCCATCGCATTGCGGCTGCCCTGGGCGACGCCCTGCTCGATCCCGAAAAGCGCCATGACACCGTCGCCGATGAACTTGTCGACCCGGCCACCGGCCTGCTCCACCGCTGTCCCCATGGCGGTGAAATAGCGGTTGAGGACGAAAACGACGTCGTAGGGCAGGCGGTCTTCCGAGAGGGTCGTAAAGCCGCGCAGATCGGCGAAGAGGATAGCGATTTCGCGCTCGTCGCCCTGCAGATAGCCGGGCCGCGGCTTGGCCTGTTGAGGGCCCGCGGCGGGCGGCAGCAGGGGGGTCACCTCACAGTCGGTGACGACGGCGGTCTGGCAGGCCAGTCGCACATTGGGGGCGGCGCCGACCCGGGCCAGCACCTTGCGCTCCTCCGCATCGGCGGGCGGCAGATTGGCCCCGCCACGGCCGACCCGCACCCGGCAGGTCGAGCAGCGCCCGCGCCCGCCGCAGACCGAGGCGTGGGGGATGCCCGCTGAGCGGCTGGCTTCCAGCATCGTGGTTCCCTTGTTCACGGTGACTTGGCGGCCGCCGGGATAGGTGAGCCGGGCGGTCCCACGGCGGCGGCGCCAGAAGCGCCACAGCAGGCGCAGCAACAGCGTGGCGACCAGGATGGCGAAGAAACCGGCGACCAGGGCATCGCGCAGGGTGAGAATCTCAATGATCTGATCCGAGCCCGGGGCATTGACGCGCTCCCGCATCGCCGGGATCCAATCCGGGTCCTGGGCGAGGCGGAGCACCTCGCGCCCTGCCACCAGATAAGCACTGAGCGCGAGGGCGGGGACCAGAACCGCACAGGCAAGCAAGGGTGCCGCCACCTTGTCGTACCAGGGCTTCAGGCGCAGCCAGAGATGCAATCCGATGCAGCCGTGCAGCCAGACCACCAGCACCAGCGCCACCTGCTGAATCGCAGTGGAGATGTCGAAGGCCACCTGGACCGTGACGATGTAGAGATAACTGTCCTCTAATCCATAGATTTCATGGGCAAGGCGCGTGCCCAGCACATGCAAGGCCGCCAGCGGCACGATCAGGATGCCCAGCAGGTAGCGCAGCGCCTCGGCCGCCGGCATCTTCCAGCGCTCCCGCATGAAAATGGCATAGACGGCCATCGCCAGATGCACCAGAAGGGCCGTGTAGAGCAGGCTGCTCAGGGGCCATGAGCGCCAGAAGGCGATGAAGACCTCGCGTCCTGCCTCCAGGACCTGAAAGGAAATGAGGCCAAGCGTGAGATTCAGCAGGTGCGTGAGCACATAAGCGAAGAGAATCAAGCCGCTGAACAACCGGAGGCGCCGGATCATGTCGTTCCCTTCGAATGCCCTTAACAAAGCGGCCAGTAACCATAAACAAGGCGGCGCAGCCAGGAAAATGCATTTAGCCTTTTCTAAGGGCTTTACTTATAAAGATCCCGCTACAACTGGAAGAGGGCGGTGCAGCGCAAAGCGGGGCCGTCTCGAAAGAAGAAGAGCCAAAAAGGGTGACGAATGAAGGGCAACGATCGTCTCTCCGGGTCATCCGCCGCCGGTCGGGAAAGGCGGGCGGAGTCCCCAGACCACAAGGTTGGGGAAGAGAGAGCAGCGCGTCGGGAAAGACGGCGCGCAAAGCTGCGCCAAGGGCTCGATAACTCGGTACCCTCGCCTTGCATCACCGTTTGCCAGGTCGATCCGAAGAACGACTGCTGCATCGGCTGTCACCGGCATATCGATGAAATCAGGGATTGGCCGATCCTGAGCGCCGACGAGAAACGCGCGGTCCTGGCGCTGCTGCCGCAAAGAAAAGCGGGCCAAAGCTGAACAGCCGGGGTTGCATCACCCGACCTGCAAAACGGTGCAGCCTGGCCACGGACAAGTCCTGAGACGGGCGACGGCGCGCTCAGCGCTGCACGGTCAAACGGGGGCGGTCAAACGTGGAGAGCGGCTTTATCGGCGCCGGTGTCGAGACCGCTTTTCTGGGCCCGGGAAAAGATTGCGGTCATGATCCGCTCCTGCACCGACATATCCAGCCGGGTGAAGACACCGGCAATTTCACGGCGGTCCCGATCGACCCAGACCACCACCGCCTCGCAGGAAAACTCCAAGGTCTCGTCGTCCAGTTCGACCCGCACCGTCATGTCGACTTTGTCGCCGGGATAGTGTTCTGCGCGGTAACGCGTCGCGGAAAAACCCCTGCGAGACCAGTCGCGCAGGGGATAATCGCAGCCATCGATTGAAACCAGGCCGTCCAGCCTGGCGCCCCGCGGCTCGCTGCGGCGGTCGGAACGGGGTGTGGAAAAACGCGACAGGAATCTAAAAACCATATCTCATTATTGACCCATCAGCCTGAAGCCTTCGTTAACGATTGCATCGAATCGGCCCTTAGCCGCCGACCGCTGAGCCGCCGGCCGCTGGCCCGCCGGCTTGCCCCGGACGGCAGCCGCGAAAGAACCGACTGGATTGTTTAGTTGGAGCCGAGCGGACGAAAGCGGCTGCGGTCCATCAGGACCGAGCAGGAGAGCGTCACCCGCCGTGACGGATCGAGCGTATCGCGCAGCGAGACATGGTTGATGGCTCGGGCATCGGTGAAGAAGGACTCCACTTCCCATTGCCGGGCGGTGGCCCGCATCTCCTGAAATCGCTCACCGACGCGCACCGAAGCACCGGCCATCATTCGTTGCATTTCCTGTTCCCCTATCCGCCGGCCCTGTTTCGACCCGGCTTCCGGCCACCATCGACTGCAGCCAAACGCCGTCTCTGCGGACGATTTATTGCTTTTTCATTGTCGCAGCCGGCTGTGCAGCTTTACCTCTTCGGGCCGATCAGGCGCGTGTAAAAATTGAGGCCGCAACAGCCCTCAACCTGAGGCTCCGCCTTATCTTTTTCGATTTCGCCGAGTTGACCGACCGGCGGTCGAACAACGGTCCATAAGGGGAACATCTATGCACTGAGAAGGAACAGAAATAGCCCATCCAAGAAGCGCCTGGCGAAGGCCGTTCATCTTCCGCCGGGTGTTCAACGGCGCCTGGCCGGCTCAGCGTCCGCAGCCGATGAAGCGGACCCCGCAGCGGCCGATCCCATTACTTGGGACTCAGCAGAAAGAGCGCGCAGGTTCGAACAGTGCTCGAACTCTCTTTCCAATAACGGGAGGACAATTCCAGAAGGAATGGCGCGCCCGGGAAGATTCGAACTCCCAACCTCCTGATCCGTAGTCAGACGCTCTATCCAGTTGAGCTACGGGCGCTGATGCGAAGAAAAACCTTCGCGCGGGGGCTCTCGCCGCCGCGAAGAGGCCGGACATTACTCGAAGGCAGAGTCCCTTGCAAGCGCTTCACACGGGTCCGCGGCGTTGCCGCAACACCCCCGCAAGGCCAGGGAATCCATGCGAAATCCGGGATCGCGGCTCCGGCTGACCCGGGGAAATGGCTCTTGTACCCCCAGAATCCATCCTCTACTATCTCGCGATCTTCCTAGGGGGGCTGGGATAGCAAGAATCTGTAAAGACTTAGATGGTTAATATGTAAGTCGTTATTTGGTTTTGCTGTCCCGTAAATCTGTACGGAAATCTCTATGTCGAATAGACAATTCTTGCCCGTCCGCCGGACCGCTGTCGTGATCGGCGCGCTTCTTCTTGCCGCCGGCTGCGCGATGCCGCCGAAAGAGTCGAGAACCGCCAGCAGCACTGCCGAAGCGCCGCAGGCCGAATCGGCGGAGGCCACCCAGACCGCTGCGGTTGAAACCGCGCCGGCACCCGCGGCGGCCCCCGCGACTCCGGTTCCGCAGATCCTGGGCACCACCAACTTCGAGCCGCCCACGGTCAGCAACATGCGCCCGACCGGCACCGTCGTCGGTCAGAAGATCGAGGGCCTGCGCAGCGACCTCCTGCGACTCCAGGGCGAGTTGTCGAGCGAGAACAATTCGCTGCAGAGCCTCCGCGTCTCCGCGCGCCAGTTCGCCGGCAACTATCACTCCCTGAAGGCGGCCATGAATGCCCGCCTGCAGGTCGGCACCACCCCCGGGAATCCGGAACTGGTGGCCCAGTGGAACCAGGCACAGGCCGAGCTGCAGCAGGTCGGCGCCTCCATCGCCGCCCTGAACACCCTGGCCAGCCAGGTCAGCGGCACCGCCTCGCTTTCGGCTTTTCTGCTGGAATCCACCAGCACCACCTTTGAACTGCGCGGCGCCGTCGAAGAGGATCACCGTCAGCTGGCCGTCCTTGAGGACGAGGTCAACAAGACCGTGGTGATCATCGACCGGCTGCTGAACGAGCTGACCGACGATATCGCCCGCACCCAGAACTATTTCGCCAACGAGCGCTTGAACCTCACCGCCATGCAGGTGGCGATCGACAATGGCGAATACATCGGCGGCAGCCTGGCCAACCGCTCCTACGGCGTTCCGGCCCCGGCCCCGGCCGGCGGTGCGGCGAGCCAGGTCGGACAGCGCCAGCCCCTGGCGGTGATCCGCTTCGACCGCCCGGACGTGGAATACGAGCAGGCGCTCTTCACCGTCGTCGGCTCGGCCCTGGAACGCCGGCCCAATGCGGCCTTCGACATCGTCGCCGTATCGCCCAGTGTCGGCGATACCGCCCAGGTGGCGCTGGACACGACGCGCTCACGCCGCAATGCCGAGGGTGTCCTGCGAACCTTGACGTCCATGGGTTTGCCGGCCGACCGCATGACGCTGTCGGCAACCAGCAGCGCCCAGGCCCAGGTCAGCGAAGTCCACGTTTACGTCAGGTAACGCCCGGCATTTAACCCGGATCGATTATCCATACAACCCAGTCCGCTTACGCAGACTGGCCAAAGCGCTCCCATGCCCTAGTTTATGTAACGACTAGAGAAAGGGGGGATCATGAAACGCTTTGTACTGCCGCGCCTCGGCGGCCTCTTCGCGACTGTCCTGCTGCCGGCCGTATTGGTGCTGGGCGCGGCAGCCGGCGGCACGGCGCAGGCCCAGTCCGGCGGCGCTGAGGGCTACAGCCAGCCGGCGCCGGGCGACCAACAGGCGATTCTGAACACAATCCAGTCCCAACTGGACGCCTTTCAGGCCGATGACGGCGCCCGCGCCTTCTCCTTCGCCACGCCGCGGCTGCGCCGGATGTTCGGTTCCCCGGAAAACTTCATGGCCATGGTGCGCGGCGGCTACATGCCGGTCTACCGGCCGCAGTCCGTCGAGTTTCTCGACGCACGCGTGGTCTCCGGCCGTACCGGCCAGGCCGTGCGCTTCGTCGGACCCGACGGCATCGCCGTCATCGCCCTCTACACGATGGAACAGCAAGCCGACGGCTCCTGGCGGATCGCCGGGGTCCAGTTGGTCCGTACAGGCGAGGTTTCCAGCTAGAGCGGACCATAATCAGAGCATTTGACAGGCCGCCCCCCGACAGAGAATAAAGGCTCCCATTGAGCCTGCCCCTCGGCAGGCATTTCGCACGCCCGGACAGCATGGCGCCACAGCACCGCGCCTGACCGGCACAAGGGGGAACAAGACGCAAGATGGCGCAGGCCGAACCAAAAACCTTTCCGGTATCCTGGGACCAGCTTCACCGCGATTCGCGCGCGCTGGCCTGGCGTCTCGTCGAGATGGGCCCCTTCAACGGCATTGCCGCCATCACCCGGGGCGGTCTGGTCCCGGCGGCCGTGATCGCGCGTGAGCTGGATCTGCGGATGATCGACACGATCTGCATCGTCAGCTACCGCGACGACAACACCCAGGGCGAACTGGAAGTCTTGAAAGGCGTCGAGCATGACGGCGAGGGCTGGCTGCTGATCGACGACCTGGTGGATACCGGCAAGACCGCCACGGTGGTGCGCAACATGATGCCCAAGGCCCACTTCGCCACCGTTTACGCCAAGCCCGCCGGCCGGCCCCTGGTGGATTCCTTCGTGACGGAGGTCAGCCAGGACACCTGGATCCTGTTCCCCTGGGACGCGGAACTGCAGTCGGTCCCGCCGATTATCCACAACTCCCGCAAGGGCTAGAGTCTTTCATGCTCTGACGGCACCGGCCCGCTCCCGACGGCGCGGCGGCGTCAGAACCCGCCGGCGATGTCTTCCAGTTCGGCGCGCTGGCTGAGTTCGACCTGGCTGTTGGGCAGCAGGCGGATCAGGTTGGCTTTCTTCAACTGTGTGAAGGTGCGGCTGACGGTCTCGGTGGTAAGCCCGAGATAGTCGCCGATGTCGGTGCGGCTCATGGGCACCGATACGCTGTCGTCCTTCTGTCCGCGTTGCTGCGCCCGCTTGGCCAGCAGCAGCAGGAAAGACGCAATCTTTTCCCGGGCTGTCTTGCGCCCCAGCAACAGCATCTGCTCCTGGGCGACCGCCAGTTCGTTGCTCGCGATGTTCAACAGGCGCTGCTCGACCTTCGGGAACCGCGTCATCAAGTCTTCCAGCTTGCGGCGTGGAAAGCGGCAGAGATGACAGGCCGTCACCGCTTCGGCGCTGTAGGCATAGGTGTCCTGGTTGGCCAACCCGAGAAAATCGCCGGCGAAGAGGAAGCCCGTCACCTGCCGCCGCCCGTCGGGCAACAGTTTGTAGACCTTTATGGTGCCGGCGGTGACATTGAAGACGTGATCCGCCGGCTCGCCTTCGTCGAAAAGCGGGGTGCCCGGCGGCTGCTCGATGTTGGTGACGATCGCCGCCATCTGGGTCTGTTCGATGTCATTCAGCGGCGCACAGATGGTCAGGTTGCGAATCGAGCAGGCACTGCAAGGCGACGCCCCGGCACCTTCGCGCGGCACCGCCGGCGCCAAACCGCCCGCATGATTGATATCGAATGCAGCCATCTTGACCGATCCCTCATCACCCACCGACGCAAATCCGCTGCCTCTCTCCGGGCCATTTCCAGACACGACCGAAGCCGCTTTGGATTGACCCAGATCAAGGACGCGGTCTTGCGATAAAGCCCACCCTTCGTGGTCCCTCTCTCATTAGGATGCGCTGGATCTTGCGAAAACTCAACGTCAGTCTTTTATCCCACGATGAGGTCGACCGCGCCTATCCTCTGGTCCAGGCCATTCAGCCGGCCGCCACGATCGACGCTTGGCGGCGCTTCGCCAAGGGCCGCCTGGAGGGTACCGCAGCCCGCGATATGGGAATTCTTTCCGTTCGTAATGAACAGGACTATATCGTCGGTATCGGCGCCTACATCCTGGCCCAGGACCTGCTTCACGGACCGATCCTCTTTGCTGATCATTTCTGTGCGCTGGACATCATGGACAAATCCGGCGTCGCCCGCGCCCTGCTGCGCGGGATGGAGCGGCTGGCGGAGCAGAAGGGTTGTTCGGCGATCCACACCACCCTCGCCCAGGCAGCGATCATCGAGAACAGCGACTGGATGTCCAACGTTCTGCACGAGCGCGGCCACTGCGTGAGGGGCCTGCAGATGTGCAAACTGATTCCCGCAGCGTCCCGGACCAACGCCTGAACAAGCACTGCGACAGAACTCCCCTGTCACGGGTCTGCGACGACAGGCATTCTTCCCCTGGTGTTAAATGCCGCCTTGACCGATGCTAAGGTTGTTCCGCTGCATCGTTGATTGAGGGTCGCCCCATGTCCGTCGTCCGCCGCCTTACACCGACATCCCTGTATAAGACCGTTCTCGCCGCCGCCGTCACGGCCTTGGCCGCCGGCTGCACGACGATGGAGGAGCCGGCGACCCCGGAAGCGGAAAGCCCCCAGCACATGGTGACCGCGGCCAACCCGCTGGCCGCGGAAGCCGGCATGCGCATGCTGCGCCAGGGCGGCTCCGCCGTCGATGCCGCCATCGCCACGGCGGTCGTACTGGGCCTTGTGGAGCCGCAGTCTTCAGGGATCGGCGGCGGCGCCTTTCTGCTGCACCATGAGGCCGCGAGCCGCCGCGTGACCGCCTATGACGGCCGCGAAAACGCCCCGAGCGAAGCCGGCGAGGATCTGTTCCTGAAGGCCGACGGCGAGCCCATGGGCTTTTGGGATGCCGTGGTCGGCGGCCGCTCCGTGGGCACCCCGGGCCTGCTGCGCATGCTGGAGCTGGCCCACCAAGATCATGGGCGCCTGCCCTGGGCGGATCTCTTCCAACCGGCCATCGAACTGGCGGAACAGGGCTTTGCCATCTCCCCCCGGCTGAACGGGCTGGTCGCCAACGACAAGTATCTGAAGCGCTACGAGGCCACCGCCGCCTACTTTTACGATACGGACGGCGAGGCCCGCACGGTGGGCAGCCTGCGCCGCAACCAAGCCTACGCAGACACTTTGCGGGCGGTGGCGGAAAACGGCGCCGATGCCTTCTATACCGGCGAAATCGCCGTCGATATCGTCAACCAGGTGCGCGCGGCGAGCGGCAATCCGGGGCTTCTGAGCTACAGCGACATGACGGGCTATCAAGCCAAGCGGCGCAAGCCGGTCTGCGCGCCCTACCGCCAGTGGCAGGTCTGCGGCATGCCGCCGCCGACCTCCGGGGGTGTGGCGGTCCTGCAGATCCTCAGCCTGCTGGAGCCCTTCGACCTCGCCGCCATGCCGGTGACCTCGCCGGAGGCCATCCATCTGGTCGCGGAAGCCGGGCGCCTCGCCTTTGCAGACCGCAACCGCTTTCTGGCGGACAGCGATTTCGTCGATGTGCCGGTCGAAGCCCTGCTGGACCCGCAGTATCTCGACGAGCGGGCAAAGTTGATTTCACCGGACCGCAGTCTCGGCAAGGCCGAGCCCGGCCTGAAGCTGCAGCAGGCGCACAGCCCGCAGCAGCTCAATCCGCCTTCGACGTCGCACCTTTCCGTGGTCGACAGCGACGGCAATGCGGTTTCCATGACCGCTTCCATCGAAAGCGCCTTCGGCTCGCGCTTGATGGCGCGGGGCTTCCTGCTGAACAACGAGCTGACGGATTTCTCTTTCCGGCCCTCGGTCGACGGGTTGCCGGTCGCCAACCGGGTGCAGCCCGGCAAGCGGCCGCGTTCTTCCATGTCGCCGACTTTGGTTCTGGACCAGCAGGGTCGCTTCGTCATGGCCATCGGCTCGCCCGGCGGCAGCCGTATCATCGGTTACACCACCAAGGCCATCATCGGCGCCCTCGACTGGAACCTCTCCATGCAGGCGGCCATCGACCTGCCCAACTTCGTGAACCGCAACGGCGCGACGGACCTGGAGGAAGGCCGCGGGCTGGAAGCGGCCAAGGCGGCACTGGAGGCCTTGGGCCACGAGGTGAACCTGCGCGGCCTGACATCGGGCCTGCACGGCATCCGCCTGACCGAAGACGGCCTGGACGGCGGGGCCGACCCGCGCCGCGAGGGGGTGGTGCTTACCCGCTAGATCGGATCATGTTTTGACGGAACCACTTCGTGGTTGCGCCAAGACATGTGAATCCGATCGCCATCAAATGGTTAGAGCAGATTCACCGGGTTGGATGGATCGCTCCCAAGTGGTTTGCTAGGGCGATTCCATAAAACCCGGATCTGCTCTAGGCGGCCCTCATCGTCAGTTTGCCGATTTCCTCCTGCATCCAGGCCATCTTCTCCTGGGTCAGGGGAAGCTGCAGGACGATACCCTCCGCATCGACCAGGGCGACACGGGCCTGGACCGGGGCGCTGAGGGCTGCGGAGCGGACCTCGATGGCCGTGCCCGCGGCCCGCTCGATCCCTGGCTTCAGCCGCAGATGGGTGGGTGAGATCTCGACCAGCGTCGCCTTCCGTTCCTCCCCATCGATATGGAGACTCGCCTCGATCTCGACCCGGTGGGTCTGCAGCTCGACCGAGTCGTCATCGGAGTCGGATCCCCTCAGCGCTGACAGGAAGGCGTCGACCTCGCCGCTGAGCGACGTTGCCTCCTCGTAGAGCTCGCCGGCCGCAAGGCGCAGATCCTTGGCGCGCGTGCCCGAGGATTCCGCCTGGTCGCGCATCTGGCCGACACTGCCGCTGACCTCCGAAGCGCTGCCCGCCACCTGGGTGATGTTCTGCGAGATCTGCTGGGTGGTCGCCTCCTGCTCTGTAATAGCCGAGGAAATGACCGTCGAGAACTCGGCGAGTTGATTGATGATCTCGCCGATCGACTGGATCGACTCGGCCGAGCTGCCGGCGGCGTTCTGAATTTCGCTGATCTGGGCGCTGATCTGGTCCGTTGCCTTGCCGGTCTGGTTGGCCAGCGACTTGACCTCGTTGGCCACCACCGCAAAACCCTTGCCCGCCTCGCCGGCGCGCGCCGCTTCGATGGTGGCGTTCAGGGCCAGCAGGTTGGTTTGCTCGGCAATGTCGGTGATCAATTCGATCACGGCACCGATCTCCTCTGCCGCCTTCTTCAGTTCGAGGACCTGGGTGGAGGAGCGGTCGGCCTCCGCCCGCGCCTTGTCGGCAACGGCCATCGAGTCATTCGACTGGCGGGAGATTTCCTTGATCGACGCAACCATCTCCTCGGTCGCGGCGCTCAGTTGCTGGGCGTTCTGCGAGGTGCTGTCGGACTCCTTCAGGACCGTCGCGGAAAGGGAGATGGCGGTATCCGCCTCGCCGAGCATGCTTTCCGAGTTCCCCTGCATCTTCGAGGAAGACTCGGAGACGATATCGAAGATTCCGCGGATGCTGGCCCCGAAGATGCCGACCAGCTGGTTCACTTCCTCTTGCCGGCGATTGCGCTCTTCCTGCTGTGCCTTCGCCTCGGCCTCGGCCTTGCGGCGGGCGACGGCGTTCTCGCGGAACACCTCCATCGCCTGGCGCAGCCTCAGAACCTCGTCCTCATACCAGGGGCGAGGGATTTCGAAATCGAGCTCGCCGTCGGCCAGGCGGCCGGCCGCCTCCGTCATGCCCTGAAGTGGCTTTGCGACCGAACGGTAGAGCCAGAGACCGCAACCAGCCGCGGCAACCAACGAGACGAGGCTGACAACAATCAGAATTAGGAGGCCGCGCTGTTCGTCGGCCAGAGCCTGTTCGGTGGCGGCACGGGTGAAGCTGGACACCTCTTCGAGCAGCGCCTCGACCTCATGCACCAGCTCTTCCTCCTCAGCCAGGATCTCCGTCTCGCGCTCGGCGAGGTCCGTGAGGTTATGGGCCAGTTCCAGATCAATCAGCTCGAGCACATGCTTGTCGAAGTCCGCATGATGCTTCTCGATCACCAGGAGTTGGGCGTAGACCTTTTCGAACTCCTCAGCAACGCGGGGGTCGTGGGCGTATTCAATGCCGTGCTGGGCGATGGCCTCAGCCTGCTTGATCTCCTCATCGACTTTATGAGCCAGCTTCTCGAACTCCGCGCGCAGCCCGGGCAGGTCGTAACGGCTGTGAGCACCGGCCTCGAGCAACTCAACGGTCGCGATCACCCGTTCGGTGATGATCGTCTGCTCGAGCTGGTGGACCGTTATCTTCTGCAGCATCTCCGTCAAGGGAATGTCTTCTTTGGCAATGTCGGTCAACTTATTGCCGATCTGCTGCATGGTGAGGGCGCCAGTCAGGGAGAGGGAACCCATGAGGATCATCAGGGCGGTCAGCAGCAGGGCGATACGGCCGCCGATGTTCAGTTTGCGAAATCGGTTCATTGACTTCTCTTTTCGAGTTCTGCAGATGTCTGGAGCGGCTTCTTGTTCGCAGCAGACAGCCTAGGCTTCGACCTTGCCCGCGAGCCTATCGACGGCCTCGAGCAGTTCAGCCCGGGAAAACGGCTTGGGCAGGATCGCCTCGGCCGTATTGCGCGCCACCATCAGGGCGTTCTCTGCGGTGACCGAGGCGCCGCCGCCGGAGATCGCCAGGACCGGCAGGTTGGGTTTGCGCTCCTTCAAGGCCAGGATGACCTCGGAGCCGTCGAGCTTGGGCATGATGATATCGGTGATGACCAGGTCGAAGGACTGCGCGGTGGCTTTCTCCAGGCCGGCTTCGCCGTCTTCGGCCTCGATCACCTGATGCCCCGCCGACTTCAGAACGGTGGTCAGCGAGGAGCGGACCCCGTTCATGTCTTCGATCAAAAGAATAGTCGCCATGTGAACCTCATTGTGCGGAAGAAACGGGGATCAGGACACGAAAGACCGAGCCTTCGCCAAGAACGCTCTCGGCGGCGACGCGGCCGCCCCAGCGCTCGACGATGCCGTAGATCGTGGAGAGACCAAGGCCGGTCCCCTGTCCCGGCGCCTTGGTCGTGAAAAAGGGCTCGAAGACGTGCTTCAGAGTCTTGGGATCGATGCCGCAGCCCTCATCGGCGACGGAAATCTCAATCGCCGGCCGTCGTTCGCTCTCACCTGCTACAGGGTCCAAACCTGCCTGCAGTAAAGAAAGCCCGACACGAAGCCGGCCACGGTCGTTCATGGCCGCGGTGGCATTCTTGAAGAGGTTGGTTATCACTTGGTAGAGCGCCGTGCGGTTGACGGTGATCCGTCGTTCGGCCAGGGCCTTCGCGGCGTCAAAGCCCTGCAGTTCCAGGCTTATGCCCGCCGGCAGGTAGTCGGCGGCGAAATCGACCGCCTGGGTGATGATCTCCAGAGCTTCGTGGTCGCCGTCTTCCAACCCGTCGCGGCGGGCGAAGGCGAGGATCTGGCTGACCACGCTGCTGGCGAAGCGGGCATTCTCGACGATACCCTTGGCGCAGTCTGCCTGGGCCTGCGGATCGAGCGCGTCAGGTTGTTCCAGCATCTCGGCATAAAGCAGGATCGGCTGCAGGGCGTTGTTCAGTTCATGGGCGACGCCGCCGGCGAGGCGTCCCAGAGTCTCCAGTTTCTGGCGTTCGCTCTCCAACCCGATCCGGTCGACATCCGCGGTGATGTCGACCTGCATGCCCAGGTAAGCCGCCAAGCGGCCGGTTTGGTCATGCACCGGAGAGAGCTGAAAGCGATTCCAGAAACGGCTGCCGTCTTTTCGGTAGTTGAGGATCAGGACGGTCGAGGCCGTTTCGAGCTGCAGGGTGCGGCGAATTTTCGCGACGCTCTCCGGATCAGTCTCCGGCCCCTGAAGCATCCGGCAGTTGTTACCCAGAACATCCGCCGCCTGATAGCCGGTCATGGTCTTGAAGGCCTCGTTGGCGTAGACGAGCGGCAGGTCCGGCTGACGCGCATCGGCCAGCGTCAGCCCGAATTTGCTGGTCTCGGCGGCGCGCAACAGCAGCGCCGCCTGCCAGCCATCCGGCCCGGTCGGGTCGGCCTTTGCCGTAGCGTATGGCCACATTTACCAGAAACTCTACCCAGTTATTACGAACTAAATTGACTATTCGTATAGTTGACATGTCTAATTTATCTACCTTTACAAATGATTACTTCGCCAGAATTTGCAGCGAGAACGGGACTTGGCAGAGGCTCTGGAAAGACCGCCTATCCGGGGCGCCGGTACGGAAATCGTCCCGGATTGGGCGGCGAGCGCTTGCAGCGGCGACGGCGACAGCTAGACTGCGGGTAGATGAACAACTCTGCTCCTCCGCAAGATTCCTCACAGGCAGTGGCCTCGACGGCAACGCCATCAGGCGAAAGCGGCGCGCGGCTGCCGAGCGTTACCCTGAAAACCCACGGATCGAAGCGGCTGCGCCGTGGCCATCCCTGGGTCTACTCCAATGAAGTCGAGATGAATGCCGCCGCCAAGGCCGTGCCGCCCGGCGGGCTGGTCGCCCTGCGCGATGCAGACGGCAGCTATCAGGGCACCGCGTTTTTCAACCGCCACCCGTTGATCGCCGCGCGGCTGTTAACCCAGAAACGCGGCGAGACGATAGACCGCGATTTCATCGCTGCCCGCCTGACCCGGGCCCTGGCGATCCGCGAACGCCTGATCGGCAAGCCGTACTATCGCCTGGTCCACGCCGAGGCCGATGGCCTGCCCGGCCTGATCATTGACCGTTTCGGGGATGCCCTGGCGATCCAGGTGAACACCGCCGGCATAGACCGCCTGACCGATGTTCTGATCGACGCCCTGGAACAGGTCGTTGCCCCGGCCACCATCGTGCTGCGCAACGACGGCGCGGTACGCGCCCTGGAGCAGTTGCCCGAAAGCGTCCAGGTCGTGAAAGGAAAGATCGACGGCCCCCTGGAACTGGAGGAAAACGGCGCCCGCTTCTTCGCCGACCTGCAGGGCGGCCAGAAGACCGGCTGGTTCTACGATCAAAGGGACAACCGGCGCTGGGCTGCCTCCCTGGCCAAGGATGCGCGGGTGCTGGACTGCTACAGCTTTGCCGGCGGCTTTGCCGTGACCTGCGCCCTGGCCGGCGCCAAGTCCGTCACCGCCGTGGACCGCTCGCAGGCAGCCCTGGATCTCGGCGCTATGGCGGCGCAGGCCAACGGCGTGAACGACCGCTGCCGCTTCGTGAAGGCCGAAATCTTTCAGGACCTGCAGCGCCGCGCCGCCGGGGGCGAACGCTATGAACTGGTGATCGTCGATCCCCCGGCTTTCGTGAAATCCAAAAAAGATCTGGCCCAGGGCCTGAAGGGCTACCGCAAGATGACCCGCCTGGCGGCCACCCTGGTGGCCAAGGGCGGTTATCTGGTTGCCGCCTCCTGCTCCCACCACGCGGACGTCGACAGCTTTGCCGGCCAGGTGCGCCGCGGCCTGCAGGATGCCGGACGCAGCGGGCGCATTCTGCGCACCGCCGGGGCCGCCGCCGACCATCCGGTGCATCCGGCCCTGCCGGAAAGCGCCTATCTGAAGGCACAGTTCCTGGCCCTGGATTGAACACTTGCCCGATAGCAAGGCGCGTACTTGATTCTTTGAAGCCGGTCGTCTTCTTGGAGACCAGTATATGTCGATGCAGTTGTTGGTTCTGTTCGCGATGCAGGATGCACCTGATATCGACGAATGGAAAAACGCCCTGACGGAACAGAACGTCCCTGTCTCAATCACAGAGGAAGTGGACCTGGGCTCGCACGCAGGCTTTCTTCCGATGCGGCTGGAAAACAAGGATACGGGCCTCTATTTCCAGATCGAAGACTATGCGGACCTGGCCGCAAGCATTCCGCCTCTGAAGGAAGTCTCAATTGAGGACCCGGTGGTCTACTCCCTGGGCTACGGGGGCAGTCTGGAAGAGGGCGCGGTCGCCTTCTATTCCGCCTTTGCAATGACCGTGGCGTTCAACGGTGTCGCCTATGAACCTCAAGGAGGCGGGTTCATGAGTGCCGACAGCCTGCTGGAAGCCGCGACGCAGCTCTACGAACTGACGGCCAACTAGCAGAGGCCCAGCGGCCGTTCCGTCACCGCCGCTGCTTAAGATGATAGGTCAGCGCGTTCCGGATCAGCAGCCGCAGCCTTTCGATCGGCAGCGCTTCACCCTCTTCGAAGAGGAGCGCACGATTTCCCTCGTAGACGAAGTCGTCCGGAAAGAGGCTTTGAAAATCAGATATGATCGAGGTCCGGCAGTGGACGTAGAGCGCGAAGCCGCCCTGCTTCGGCCGGCCCAGGCGGATCGTCGAGCCAGATTTGGTCTCCGGCGTCAGGTAGGCGGGCTGGCCCCACTTCAGGGTTTCCTGCACGGCGCCGACACCGGGTGTCGCCGCCGCCGTTTCGAAGATCAGGCGGCGCAGCGTCAACAGACCGCGGCGCGACCGTGGCGGAAAGCCCGCAAAGGCCGCCTCGACATCGGGATCTTTGAAAAGCGGTGCCGGTGTTTTCAACCGTCCAACCTCTTCCGACTCGATGCAGTCCTGACGCACAGAAGCAAGAGAAGTGCTTCAAGGCCTGACTCTGAGGGCCTCTAGCTCGCCTTCTTGGCTGCCGGTTGTCCCTTACTCTGTTCGACGGGGAACACAAGCCGGAAGATCGTTCCGCCGCCGCTGGACCGTTCCATGCGGATGTCGCCGCCGTGGGCGCGTACAATGTCATGGGCGATCGACAGGCCAAGACCGGTACCGCCTTTGCGGGTCGATCCGGTGAAGGGTTTGAAGAGATGCTCCCTGGCCTCCTCCGGCACGCCGGGGCCGTTGTCCTCGACATCGACAACCAGAAAGTCGCGGACCGGGCGGGCGGCGATGCGCACCTCGCTGGCGCCGGCCTCCAGCGCATTGCGCCCAAGGTTTGAGAACACGCGGTAAAGCTGCTCGCGGTCGGCCTCGATCACGAAACCACGCTCCACCTCGTTCAGCCAGCCGGCGCGGCCGACGCCGACGCCGGCCAGCCCTTCGCGCACCTCGGTCATCAGATCGCGCAGGTCGAAGCGCTTCAGGTCCAGATGCGCCGGCCCTTCGCGGGTAAACTCCAGGATCTGGGCACAAAGATGCAGGGCCCGGTCTATGGCCCCCACCAGGGTCGGCGCCATGGAGCGCACGGCCGGGTCGCCACTACGCGCAAGGCGATCTGAAATCAGGCTGGCGGTCGCCAGGATGTTGCGCAGATCATGGTTCACCTTAGTGACCGCCGCGCCCAGGGCCGCCAGGCGTGTCTTCTGCAACAGGGCGGCGCGCAGGCCTTCCTGCATGGTGACCAGCTCACGCTGGGCGACGCCGATCTCGTCGCTGCGTTCGGTGGAGGTCAGCCCCCCGGCCGCGACCTCGGGATTCTCGCGAAAGGCGGCCATGCTGGCGGTGATGCGCCGCATCGGCCGGACCATCAGCAAATGCAGGCTGAGATAGACCAGGGCCGCGGTAAAGATCGAGATGATCAGCGAGAGGTTGAGAATGCGATAGGAGAAATCCAGCATGTCGCGGCGCATCGGCGCCTCGTCCAGAACGATTTCAACCTCGACTGCCGGGTCCTTGGGCGATGGGCCGATGATCCGCAGCAGGCGGTTTTCCTGGGCCGCCAGCGCCACCACCGCATCGCGGATCAGACCGAAGAAACTTGCCCGGCTGAGATCGTAGGTTGCGTCGATGGTTTCCGGCCCGTCGACCATCAGCATCAACTTGCCCTGGTCCGGCTTTTTCAGGGCCACCATATAGGCGCCGACATGCTGCAGCAGTTCGGCCTCCAGGGCCTTGCTGACCATATTGTCGGGCGTTGCCTCCAGCGCGAGGATCGAGAGATGGGCGGCGGCCAGCCGCTCCTGCAGGTAGACCAGCCGCATGCGCCCGATGGACGGCGCATAGATCAGCACCTCGGCCAGCATCACGAAGACGATCGTCAACAGCAACAGCTTGGCCGAGAGGCTCTTGATCAGAGGGGGCAGCCGCAGGCGCTCCCCAGATGCTTTGTGGCCCCACATGGTCATGGCTTATAGCACGCCCGATAGCGGCGCGGGAGTGCGGCCCCCACAGAGATCACATCCCGCCGGAACGCCAAACGGGAGGAGGCCCGTCCCCACGCCGGCCGAAGCCGACGCGGGAAGACGGGCCTCCCACATTACGCTCTGTCGCTGCAAGCTTAGTTGGACTTGGCGGCGCAGGGGTTGCAGGGATTCTTGGCCGCGCAAGGATTGCAGGGGTTCGCCGCCGCGCAGGGATTGCAGGGGTTCGCCGCGCAGGGGTTGCAGGCCGCCTTCTTCTTCACGGCGCAGGGATTGCAGGCGTTTGCAGCACAGGGATTGCAGGCAGCGATCTGCACCGAGGTATCGGCGGCATTGGCTGCTGCGAGCGGCAGCGCCACCGCACCGGCGGAAACAGTGGCAACGCTCAGCGCAACGAGGGTTTTCTTCAGCATCGTGGTTAAGCCTCCAAGCTTGATCGATCTGTTGCGGCGCCCGCACCCGGGCGCCTTCCGATCCGGCTGGCCGCCGATGGGGGGCCGTCGTCTGCCGGTCCTCAGAGAATGGTCAGATGCGCGATCAAACACGAATCACGCTCCGGCGATCTGCTTCAACTTTCTGTGAAAAACCGTGAAAAACCGCCTCTTTTCAGTCACAGCCCTGTCGGGAGAGCGGGCAGATCACACCTTATTCTTGCGGTCCTTCATCTTCTTGTAGATCACCGGAATGACCGCCAGGACCGCCAGCCCCAGGATCGGCGCCAGGAACTGCGGCTGGAAGATGGCGCCGAGGTCCGGCACCTCGCCGCGGTCGAAAATCGCCCCCAGGCCGTTGCCGACCAGGGCATAGACGAAGCTGCCGGGAATGATGCCGATGAAGGTGGCAACCACATAGGTCCGCAGCGTCACCCCCAGGAAGGCCGGCACCAGGTTGACCACGAAGAAGGGAAACAACGGCACCAGGCGCAGCAACAGCAGATAGTTGAAGGCATTCTCGCGAAAACCGTCTTCCATCTTGCGGATCGCCGCCCCAGCCTTGGCCCGCAGCAAATCGGCAAAAGCGTAGCGCGCCGCCAGAAACAGGGCGCTTGCCCCCAGGGTGGCCCCGATCACCACGTAGATGGTGCCGAAGACCGGCCCGAAGAGAAATCCGCCGGTTATGGTCAGAAGCGCTCCGCCGGGGATCGAGAATGCGGCCACCAGGGCATAGACGCCGATAAAGCAGAGGCCGGCAACGATGCCGTAGCGCGCCACGAGATCGAGAAGGTTGGCGCGGTTGTCCCGCAAGACATCAAAACTGACGTAATCGTTCAGGCCGAACAGGAAAAAGGCCGCCAACCCCGCCAAGAGGATGAGGATCGGGACCAGACGACCAAGGGAAAAACCCTTTTTGGCGCTGTCATGGCTGGGTTCGGTCATTGCTGCTCCCCACAGGTTCCAACCTTAGGCGGAACATGGTTAACGAAATGCTGAAACGGTCCCCAAGGGGCCGCAGCACGGCGTTCGGGGTTGCTTGTGAGCGGCGCAAAACCGAACCTGTCAGCGGTTTTAGCCCCTGTCTGCACTGACCACCAGTCACCAAGGTGTGAGGCCGGGTTGTGGGCCGGGAGCGGGGGGCGGGCCCGGCGGGCCGGCCAAAGCCGGAAAAGAAACCCTGATCCGGGCGTCTGCGGTCGTTGACAGAGCCCGGGCCCGCCCTTATACAGCCCCGTCCATTCAAGAGTCAGCCTGGTATTGGAGACTTACCGTGAAGCGCACCTATCAGCCCTCAAAGCTGGTCCGCAAGCGCCGCCACGGGTTCCGCGCACGCAAGGGAACCGTTGGCGGGCGTCGCGTCCTCGCTCGTCGGCGCGCCAAAGGCCGCAAGCGCCTTTCCGCCTAGGGTGTCGTGATGCCGACCGTTGGGCGGCTCAAGACACGACCTCAATTTCTAAAGGTCGCGGCGGCCAAGCATAAATGGGCCACGCCGGGCCTTGTTTTACAGGCAGCAAGGCGCAGACGCGGCGAAGACCGGGCAGCGCCTGAAGTGCCTGAAACCCTTACCAAAGATCCTGGAGAGCCGGACGTGCGGGTTGGCTTTACGGTGACGCGTCGCGTCGGCAATGCGGTGGTCCGCAACCGGGCCAAGCGACGCCTGCGCGCCGCGGCGGCGGAGGTCTTTCCGCGCCTTGGGCGCAGCGGCACCGATTATGTCGTGATCGGCCGCCTCGGCACGCTCGAACGGCCCTTTCCCGATCTCATGAAGGATCTGGAGCAGGCCATCACACGGTTGGACCGCAAAGGCCCTGGCCGACCTTCAAAAATCGGCCGGGAGGCAAGGCCATGAAGCTGGTCAGCCTGCTGCTTCTGGTCCTGATCCGCGGCTACCAGTTCCTGGTATCCCCTTTCTTCCCGCCGTGCTGCCGCTATCTGCCGACCTGTTCGGAGTATGCCCGCGAGGCCGTGACGGTCCACGGCCCGCTGCGCGGTTCCTGGCTGACACTGCGCCGCCTCGCGCGCTGCCACCCCTGGGCCGGCTGGGGCTACGACCCGGTGCCGGAGAAGAAATCCACTGAAAATGTCACATCCGGGCTTGGCCGGCGCCCGGACTGTTGCCATCTAGATCACCAATCGGGCCGCTAAGGCCACCTGGGAGCCGAACGAGTCTTATGGAACAACGCAATCTCCTGCTGGCGATCGTCCTCTCGGTGGTCATCCTCTTTGGCTTCAACTATCTGTTCCCGCAGCAGCCCCTGACGCCCCAGCCCGATCCGGCAACTTCAGGCGAAACCGGTGCCCCGGCAACAGCGGGCAGCGTGCCCTCGATCCCCGGCGTTCCATCGACCGGCGGCGCGGCCGTTCCCTCCCGGGATGAGGTGATCGGGATCAGCCCGCGGCTGTCCATCGACACCCCGCGGCTCACCGGCTCCATTGCGCTGCGCGGCGCGCTGATCGACGATCTCATCCTCACCCAGTTCAAGGAAACTCTGGAAGAGGACAGCCCCAACATCACCCTGCTGTCGCCGACCGGCTCGGCCAACCCCTACTTCTCGCGCTTCGGCTGGGCGGCCAATCCGGGCAGCGGCGTGGCGGTACCCGATGCCGAAACCCTTTGGCAGACAGACGGCGGCCCGCTGGCCCCCGGCGATCCGGTGACGCTGAGCTGGGACAACGGTGCCGGACTGGTCTTCGAACAGGTTATCTCGGTCGACGACGAATACCTCTTCACCATCACCCAGCGGGTGACGAATTCAGGCACAGACGCCGTCGAACTGGCGCCTTTCGGGCTGGTCTCCCGCACCGGCACGCCGGACATTCTGGGTTTTTACATTCTCCATGAAGGGCCGATCGGCTTTCTCGACGAGCAGCTCCGCGAGATCGACTACGACGATCTGAAGGACGACTTCCAAGGCCAGGAAGTGGTCATCGATCACCCCACCACCGGCGGCTGGATCGGCATCACCGACAAGTACTGGCTGGCGGCCCTGGTCCCCGATCAGAACCAGGCTGTGAAGACTCGTTTCGTCTACACCCAGCCGTCGAACCAGGACCGCTACCAGGCCGACTTTCTCTACAGTGCCGCCAGCGTGCCGGCGGGCGGCAGCCTGGAGACCACCAGCCGCCTCTTCGCCGGCGCCAAGGAAGTCGTAAAGCTGGACGCCTATCGGGACGAGCTTGGGATTGTGAGTTTCGATCTGGCCGTGGACTTCGGCTGGTTCTACTTCCTCACCAAGCCGCTGTTCTACGCCATTCACTGGCTGAACGCGCAGGTCGGCAACTTCGGTGTCGCCATCCTGCTGCTCACCATCGCCGTGAAGCTGGTCTTCTTCCCGCTGGCCAACAAGTCCTACAAGTCGATGGCCAAGATGCGCAAGCTGCAGCCGGAGATGATGGACCTGCGCGAACGCTTCAGCGAGGACAAGCAGCGGCTCAATCAGGAAATGATGGCGCTCTATAAACGCGAGGGCGCCAACCCCTTGTCCGGCTGTCTGCCGATCCTGATTCAGATCCCGGTGTTCTTCGCCCTCTATAAGGTGATGTACGTCACCATCGAGATGCGGCACGCCCCCTTCTTCGGCTGGATCCACGATCTCTCCGCGGCGGATCCGACCACCATCCTGAACGGTTTCGGCCTGCTGCCCTGGGGCGCGCCGGACCTGGGCCTGTTGAACCTTCTGAACATCGGCGTCTGGCCGCTGCTGATGGGCATTTCCATGTTCCTGCAGCAGAAGCTGAACCCCCAGCCGCCCGACCCGGTGCAGGCCAAGATCTTCCTGATGATGCCGATCATGTTCACCTTCCTGCTGGCCACCTTCCCGGCCGGTCTGGTGATCTACTGGACCTGGAACAACATTCTCTCCATGGCCCAGCAGGCGATCATCATGAAGCGCGCCGGGGTGCCGCTCGGCAGCGGTACGCCGAAGCAGCCGACCAGCACCTAAAGGGAATCGGGCGAAGTTCCGCCCGGACGCCATGACCGAGAACGCCCCCAGGGACCCGGAAGAGGAAGCCGCCGAGGCCGCCGCCCTGGAGGCTGGGCGCCTGCTGTTCTCGCGCGAATGCAATTTCCTGATCTCGGCGGCGGACGAAGCGCAGTTGCCCGCCTTTGCCCTGAACGAGGTGGCCTTCGCCGGCCGCTCCAACGTCGGGAAATCGAGCCTGCTGAACGCGCTGACCGGGCACAAGGCGCTGGCCCGCACCTCCAACACCCCGGGCCGCACGCGGCTGTTGAACTTTTTCGAACTCGGCGGGCGGCTGATCCTGGTGGACCTGCCGGGCTACGGCTACGCCCGGGCTTCGAAGACCGATATCGCACGCTGGACCAAGCTGACCCGAGGTTATCTGAAGGGACGGGCCCAACTGCGGCGGGTCTGTCTGCTCATCGACTCGCGCCATGGGCTGAAGGCGAGCGACAAGCAGGTCATGGACGAACTGGACAGCGCCGCGGTTTCCTATCAGGTGGTGCTCACCAAGGCGGACAAGATGAAACCCGGCCCCCTGGCCCGGATGGTCGAGGAAACCGGCGCCGCCCTGGCGAAAAGACCCGCCGCCCATCCGGTCTGCCTGGTCACCTCTTCCGAAAGCGGCGCCGGAATCGACCAGCTTCGCGCCGCCCTGGCGGCGCTGGCCGAACCGCCCGGCGCAGAGTAAAGTGGCGCCGGCCTCAGTCGATTCGCCAGCCGGGTCGATCCTTCTCCGGGGCCGGGGGTTTAGAGCATGAGTCGGAAGAACATCAGCGATACCAAGCACTGGCTGCGCACGGCCCGGACAATCTCCGAGGCCCTGCCCTTCATGCGCCGCTATGCCGGCAAGACCTTCGTCGTGAAGTACGGCGGTCATGCCATGGTCGACGAGGAACTGGCCGCCCTCTTCGCCAGCGACATCGTGCTGATGAAGCAGGTCGGGGTGAACCCCATCGTGGTGCATGGCGGCGGCCCGCAGATCGGCCGCATGCTGGAGCGCCTTTCGGTGCAGACCGAGTTCGTCGACGGCCTCAGGGTCACCGATGCCAAAACCGTCGAGGTGGTGGAGATGGTGCTCTCCGGCACCATCAACAAGTCCATCGTCTCGGCCATCAATGCCGCGGGCGGACGGGCGGTCGGCCTTTCCGGCAAGGACGGCAATCTGATCCAGGCCCAGAAACTGAGCCGCACCACCCGGGACCCGGATTCCAATATCGAGAAGGTGCTCGATCTCGGCTTTGTCGGGGAACCGAGCCTGATCGACCCCCGGGTGCTCACCTCGCTGCAGGAATCCGGGCTGGTCCCGGTTATCGCGCCGATCGGCATCGGGCCCAAGGGCGAGACCTACAACATCAACGCCGACACGGCGGCGGGCGCCATTGCCGCGGCCTCCGGCGCCTCGCGTCTGTTGATGCTGACTGACGTGGTCGGTGTGCTCGACAAAGACGGTGAACTGATGCCGGAGCTGAACACCGGCCAGGTCGAGGCCCTGCGGCAGGACGGCACCATCCACGGCGGCATGATCCCGAAGCTGGAAACCTGCGTGAAGGCGGTGGAGAACGGCGTCGAGGCCGCGGTCATCCTGGACGGACGCCTGCCCCATTCGATGCTGCTGGAAATCTTCACCGGCGGCGGCATCGGCACCCTGGTGCACCGCTAGAGCCGACCCTGTCCCGGTCAACGGGGCTTCTCCGAAAAACACGATTCATCCGAACCGGACTTGAGCTTCATCAAGGACCGCCGCCCTGCGCCAGGCCTAAGCTGACCCTGGGTAAATCCGACAGGGTCGATTGGCGAAGGTGATGATCATGACTGCATTCAAGGACGGCGAGCTGCCGAAGCTGGTAAAGACTCTCTTGCGTCCGGCGCCGAAGCTGCCCCTCGCGGTCTTGCTGACCCGGGCGGTGCGGCGCATTGCCGTTCGGCGCAGCGATCTGATCGAACGCCTCGGCCCCACCGCCCGGGTGCCGATTGCGGTCATGCCGAGCGACCTGCCGTTTTCGTTCCGCGTGAGCCTGGACGGTGCAAACGCCCGGGTCGACGTCGTGACGGCCGGGGAGGCGGAAAAGGCGGCGGCCAGGATACGGGCCCCCTTGTTGATCCTGCTGGGGCTGCTGGACGGAACCTATGACGGCGATGCCCTGTTCTTTTCCCGGGACCTGGTCATCGAAGGCGATACGGAACACGTCCTTGCACTGCGCAACACCCTTGAACAGGCGGATCTGACCCCGGCGGAATTCGCCGGTCTCGGCGGTCCTGCGGCGGATCTTGTCAACCGGGCCGCAACAGAGCTTCTGTCGGGTGCGCGCCGGCTTGTACAGGCGCCGGCGCCGCAAAAGCTGCCCGTCTAGCCCTTCAGCCCAGTCTCCCGAACCGATACCGCGATGGAATCCATGCCCGCCAGAAGGAAGCGCCTCGAACTCGTTTGCCCTGCTGGAACACCGGCCGCCCTGCGCACCGCCGTCGATGCCGGCGCTGACACGGTCTACTGCGGCCTCAACAACGAGACCAATGCCCGGAACTTTCCTGGTTTGAACTTTTCCGAAAACGAATTGGCAACAGCCGTCCGCTATGCCCACGGCAAGGGGGCGAAGCTGCTGCTCGCCGTCAATACCTTCGCCCGCGCCGGCGCGACCGCCATCTGGACCCGTGCGGTGGACGTGGCACAAGCCTGCGGCGCCGATGCCGTCATCGCCGCCGACTTGGCGGTTCTCGACTACGCCGCCAAACGCTATCCGGATCTGCGGCTGCACCTCTCGGTCCAGGCGGCGGCCAATACGCCCGAGGCGATCGGCTACTATCAGAAAACCTTCGGGGTCCGCCGGGTGGTGCTGCCGCGCGTTCTGTCGGTCGAAGAGATCGCCCGGCTCAATCAGGAAGTGGCGGTTGAAACCGAGGCCTTCGTCTTCGGCGGGCTCTGCGTCATGACCGAAGGGCGCTGCGCCCTGTCTTCCTATGCAACGGGAAAGTCGCCGAACCTGACCGGCGTGTGTTCGCCACCGGATCATGTCGTCTACGAGAAGACCCCGGACCGGCGTCTTCTGGCACGGCTTGGCGGATTCACCGTCGACCGTTTCGATGAAGGAGAGGCAGCGGGTTACCCGACCCTCTGCAAAGGTCAGTTCTGCGCCAAGGGAAAGGCCGGCTACCTGTTCGAGGACCCGGTCAGCCTCAATGCCGCTGCCCTTCTGCCCGGGCTCCAGGAAGCCGGGGTCACCGCCGTGAAGATCGAAGGACGGCAGCGCGGCAAGGCCTACATCGGCAGCGTGGTCAGGGCCTTTCGCAGGGCGGTCGAGGATCTGGCCGGCGACGGCAAGGCGAACGACCTTGCCGAGGCGCTGACCGCCCTGACCGAGGGCGGCCGGCAAACCACCGGCGCCTACCGCAAAACCTGGCGTTAGAGACCCAGCACCAAAGGACACAACCGATGGCCAAGATCGAACTGGCGCTTGGACCCTGTTTCTTCAACTGGTCCGCCGAGAGGTTTGCCGACTTCTATGCCCGCATTGCCGACGAGGCCGCCGTCGACCGCGTCTATCTCGGCGAAGTGGTTTGCGGCAAACGTATGCCGTTTTTGAACAAGGTCTGGCCCGAAGCCGTGGACCGGCTCACCAGGGCCGGCAAGACAGTGGTCCTCTCGACCCTGGCCCTGCCCGCGAAGGGGCCGGAAAGGCGTGCCGTCATGGAACTCGCCGAACAGGATCTGCCGATTGAAATCAACGATCTCTCGGCCCTGCCCGCGCGCGCCGGGCGGCCTTTTGTGGCCGGACCCTTCCTGAACGTCTACAACGAATCAAGCCTCGCACATCTCGCCGAACAGGGCGCAACCGACTGGTGCCCACCCGTCGAACTGCCGCTCTCCTCGATCGAGACAGCCGCAGCCGCCAACCCCGGCGTAACGGTCGAACTCTTCGCCTTCGGACGCCTGCCTCTGGCTCTTTCGGGGCGCTGCTACCACGCACGCGCGCACGGCCTGAGCAAGGACTCCTGTCAGTTCGTCTGTGACCGGGACCCCGACGGCATGGAGGTGGAAACGCTGGAGGGAGAGCGTTTCCTGGCCGTCAACGGCATCCAGACCCTGTCGAGCGGCTGCCAGTTGGCAAGCTTGACCGCCGCCGATCTTGCGCAATCGGGAACCGGCCGGCTGCGCCTCTCTCCGCACACGCTCGATATGGTCGAAGTCGCCGGTCACTACCGGGCGCTGCTGGACGGAGAGTGCTCCGTTGAAGAGACCGCCGCCCGCTTCCGCGAGATGCCGCTGCCGGGGGCAGCCTGCAACGGCTATCTGACAGGGGAAGCGGGATGGCGCGCGGTTGCGCAGTGACCCCGCCTAGAGCGGATCAGTCTGTGAGGCTGGAGAAGAAGTCCAGCTGCCACTCCATTTCCTCGGTCGTCAGCGGATAATCGCTGCCGTCGCGGGCGCGCAGGGCCTTGTTCGGCGGAATGCCGCCGAGGTTGGTCTGCAGTTGCAGCGCCAGGCGCATGCCGCAGTCGCCACGCCAGGCGAGAGCGGTGATGCCCTTTGCCGAATGGCCGTTCAGAATTCGGTCGACAAAGTCGACGCCCACTTTGGCCCGCAGCGCCAGACCATGACGCACAAAATCGCGCTTGCCGGCCAGGATCGCGTCACCGAGCACCTCGTTGGTCAGTTCATTCGCCTTGAACAGGCGGGCCGCTTCCGCCTCCGGCGATTCGGATGGTTCTTCTTCCTCCGCCGTTTCGGCGACCCGGCGCTGAACTTCCTGGGCCACCGCCTCGGCGGTGTCCTTATCCAGGTCTTCCCGGTTCTTCAGACGCTCCAGCAAGGCCGCGGCCACGAAGGACGCCAGCTTGCGCACCGCCTTGGCCGGCAAGATCGGACGATCGACCAGCGGCGGCTGCCAGGCCGTCTCCTGCACGGAGCCGTCGATCAGCGCATCCAGCGTTTCCTCGCGAATCTGTGCCGAAGGATTGGCGAGCAATTCGGCGATGGCTTTGCGGTCGTCGCGCTGCACGATGGCATCGGACACCACCTCGCCGAGCTGGTCGCGCCGCGAGATCGCACAGAGCCGGGCGCGGGCGCTGCTGCCGGCGATAATGTCGAGCAGGTCCTCGTCGGTCAGCAGCGGCGAGAATTCGAGTATCGGACAGGCGACAACGTCCTCGGCATCGCGGGCCAGTTGTCCGATCACCTGCGGCGGCGCGTTGGCCACCGACTTCAGCGTCTCTGCGAGGATCTGGCGCACCTTGACGGCCTGATCCTTCGCCAGAACCTCTAGGGTTTGCTCAACAAAGCGCTGGGCCTTTTCCTGCGTTCCTTTGTCTTCCTGCTTTGTCAGCTCCGCCACCTTCGACGCCAATTCGGCGCGCACCTTTTCGTCGGCATCATTGGCGAGCATGAGATCGGCCTGGCGCGGCGTATGCTCATTGGCGGCAATGCGCCGACGAACCTCGGACGAGGAGTCTTGCGAGAGGTAGTAGAGCAGTTCCGGACGCAGGTCGCTGCGCGAGGCCAGCTTGGCGCGGTCCCGGTCGGAACCGGTCTCCGCCAGTTCCTTGCTCTCGGTGTAGGACAGCTCCGCCGGCAGCTTTTTCTTGAGAAGGCCGAAGACCATCACTGCCCTGCCTTGCGGCGGTCGAACGCCGGTGCGAAGTTGAGACTGTGCTTGCCCGCCCGCTTGGCGCCGTACATCGCTTCGTCGGCGCGCCGCATCAGGGACTCCAGGCTTTCGCCTTTTTTCATTTCATGCAGGGCGATGCCCAGGGAAATGCCGAGCGGATGATCGGCATCGCCGGAATAGATCCGCAAACGTTCCGCCAGTTCCAGCAGCAGCTTCGCCTTGCGCTCCGCCGCGGCATGATCCATGTCCGCCAGGAAAAGTGCGAATTCGTCTCCGCCCAGGCGTGCGGCCAGGTCGCCCGCGCGCGTCTGCTCCTTCAGCAAGGCGGCGACGTCCAGCAGCGCCTCGTCGCCGCGCTGATGACCATGGCGGTCGTTCACCTGCTTGAAGTTGTCGAGATCGACATAGAAGAGCGCACCGGTATCGGAAGCGCGGGAGCCGCCCTCGGCGGCAAAGCGCTTCTCCAGCTTGGCGATGAAGCTGCGGCGGTTGTCCAGACCGGTCAGGGGATCGGTCATGGAGAGAACCTCCATCTCCGTCTGCCGCGCCAACTGTTCGATCGCCATGCCGACCTGACCGGAGATGTTGTCCAGCAGCGAGCGGTCGCCGGCGCTCCAGCCCTGCACGCCGCCGTCGCGCCAGACGCAAAGCAGCCCGTTGGCCTGCTCGCGGAAGTAGGTTGCCCGCACCAGGATCGTCGCACCGCGGCGCTGCAACTCCGCCGTCGGTTTTTCCGACGACAGAAGCTCGGCAAGGGCCGCCAGGTCGTTGCCGTCGGCAGCCCGGCCGGAGAGCGCCAGGGCCGCACCGAGTTCGCCCTCGACGAAGCCGTGTATGGAGGTCCCGGTCAAGTCCAGCGCCGGCATCAACGCCTCAGCGGTGGCGCCGAGCATGCGCGCCGGCTCCAGCTCGCGGCGAACCATGTTGACGATGTAAGAGAAGAGGCGTTCGCGGTTCTGCGACTCGGCAAGCTCGGCCTCGTGGCGGCGCAGTTGGGTGATGTCGCGGCAGACGCCTCTTGCCCCCATCCAGACGCCACCCTCGCCGGTCAGCGGCTGGGCGGTCGACAGCAGGCAGAGACTCTCACCGCCGGCGCCGCGCACCCAGAGCTCGGCAGCCTCGACCGGTTCCTGCGCAGCAAAGGGGCTGCGCGCGCCGGAGTCTCTGTCGAGGACATCTTCGTCGAGCAGCAGCTCGGCAGCCGGGCGTCCCACCAGCTCGCCGGCCGTATAGCCCAGCGCACCCTGCGGGGAGACAAAAGCGAACAGCCCTTCGCCATCGGTTTCCCAGGCAAAGTCGTTCGAGATCTCGACAAGGTCCTTGTAGCGCTGCCGCGACTCGATGAGTGCGGAACGCAGGCTGCGTTCCAGGGTGACGTCGCGCCCCAGCAGCAGGGCCGCCGCCCCTTCGCTCCAGGGCAGCACGGTAACGTCAAAGGCGCGTTCGATGGTCTTTTCCGCTTCGCGCGTCGTCACGACCAGCGGATTCACCTGGGCGGCGGTTCCCATGATGGCGGCACGAACCGCCTCGCGCAGTTCTTCGTGACCCGGCGACTTCATCAGATCGGCGATCGGCTGGGCCTGATCGTTGGCATGCAGAACAATGCCGTTGTGACCGCTCAGAAGAACCGCACCGGGATACTGTTCCAGCACGCCGCCGCTGGCCAACAGGGAGTGCGGCGAGTCCCCGTCGCCGAAGATCCCGCCGTCCTTGTTGTTCACTTCTTCATCGCTTGCCGGGCTCGGTGCCACGGGCGAGCGCGCCATGGGACCTCTCTTCAGGGACTGGTTGGACGTTTGTGCGGGCCCAAAATGCGCTCTCCGCCGTTAAGATGCGCTTAAATGCCAGAGGCCCCGGCCGTGTCAATTTGCAGGCATTGTCAGAGACTTAACCCCCCGCTAACCATGGCCGGGGAGGCATCCCGGCGGATCGGCGGGAATTGACACGGCCGCAAGCCTAACGCATGTTCCGGTCCGCGCGATGCACCCGTAACCGCCCCACTTTCGGGGTGCCAGATCAAGCTGCCAGAATCAGGCCCAGAATCACGCTAGGACTCCATGCAAACTGAAGACTTAAAGGGCATCATCGAGAATGCCTGGGAAGCCCGTGACACCGTCAACACCGGCACCACCGGCGAAATCCGCGATGCGGTGAAAGAGGCGCTCGACGGCCTCGATTCCGGAACCTACCGGGTTGCCGCAAAGACCGCCGAGGGCTGGCAGGTCAACCAGTGGCTGAAGAAGGCGGTCCTTCTCTCCTTCCGACTGAACGACATGGCGATGATTCCCGGCGGCGCCGGTCAGTCGACCCATTGGTGGGACAAGGTGCCCTCCAAGTTCGAAGGCTGGGGCGAAAACCGTTTTCGCGATGCCGGGTTCCGCGCGGTGCCGAATTGCACCGTGCGCCACTCCGCCTACATCGCCCCGGGGGTCGTGCTGATGCCGAGCTTCGTCAATCTCGGCGCCTACGTCGACAGCGGCACCATGGTCGACACCTGGGCCACCGTCGGCTCCTGCGCCCAGATCGGCAAGAACGTCCATCTTTCCGGCGGCGCCGGTATCGGCGGCGTGCTGGAGCCGCTGCAGGCCGGTCCGGTGATCATCGAAGACAACTGCTTCGTCGGCGCGCGCTCCGAAGTGGTCGAAGGTGTCGTCGTCGAAGAAGGCTCGGTGCTTTCCATGGGCGTCTATATCGGCGCCTCGACCAAGATCATCGACCGCCACAGCGGCGAGGTCTACATGGGCCGGGTGCCGGCCTATTCCGTGGTTGTGCCGGGAAGCCTGCCGGGCAAGCCTCTGCCCGACGGCAGCCCGGGCCCCAGCCTCTACTGCGCGGTGATCATCAAGCAGGTCGACGAGCGCACCCGCGCCAAGACCTCGATCAACGACCTGCTGCGCGACTGATTGTCCGTCATGGCACCGGCCAAGATCGATACCCTGGAACTGGCGCAAGCGCTGATCCGCTGCCCCAGCATCACGCCGGATGAAGCCGGCAGCCTGGATGTGCTGCAGGACGTCCTGAGCGATCTCGGTTTCCGCTGCCATCGCCTGCCCTTCGCGGAAGACGACAGCCCGCGGGTGGACAACCTCTATGCCCGGCTGGGCGACAGCGGCCCCAACCTCTGCTTTGCCGGCCACACCGACGTGGTCCCGGTCGGCAACCTGGAGGACTGGAGCGTCGATCCCTTTGCGGCGGAGGTGCGCGACGGCCGGCTCTACGGCCGCGGCGCCGTCGACATGAAGGGATCGATCGCCGCCTTCGTCGCGGCTATGGGCGGCTTCCTGGCCGAAGGCGGGAAGCCCAAGGGCTCTTTGTCATTGCTGATCACCTGCGATGAAGAGGGCGTCGCCGTCAACGGTACCCGCAAGGTGCTGCGCTGGCTCGGCGAACAGGGCGAAGCCCTCGATGCCTGCGTGGTGGGGGAGCCGACCAGCAACGACCGCCTGGGCGACATGGTGAAGATCGGCCGCCGCGGCAGCCTGAACGCGGTGCTGACGGTCTCCGGCACCCAGGGCCATACCGCCTATCCGCAACTGGCCGACAACCCGGTCCATCACCTGTCGCGCATGCTGGCGGCTCTGGTCGCCGAACCTCTGGACCAAGGCAACGCGCACTTCCCGCCCTCCAGCCTGCAGATCACCACCGTCGACGTCGGCAATGCGACGACCAACGTGATCCCGGCCAAGGCCGAAGCCCGCTTCAACGTGCGTTTCAACGACCTCCACGACAGCGCCGGGGTGGAGGCCTGGCTGCGCCAGCGCCTCGACGGCGCCATCGACCGCTCCCGCGGCGCCGCCTACGACATGGCGATCCGGGTTTCAGGCGAGTCCTTCCTCTGCCCGCCCGGCCCCTGGAGCGACCTGGTCTCCGCCGCCGTAAAGGACGTGACCGGCGAGGCGCCGGAGCTCGGCACCACCGGCGGCACCTCAGACGCACGCTTCATCAAGGACCACTGCACAATCGCCGAACTGGGCCTGCTGAACGCGACGGCCCACAAGGTGGATGAGCAGGTCAGCCTGGAAGACCTCGCCGCCCTCACCGCCATCTACCGCAGCCTGCTGGATCGCCACGCGGCTCCTTGATGTGCAGCGGAGAACCTCTCCGCCACCTCCCTTAGTAGGTCTGGAAGCCAGATTTAATATGCCATAGGTTGCAATTCCACTTGTTGCAGCTAACTCAAACCGCATGGGGGCACTATGGCTTTCTGGGCTACAGAAACTGGGCAAGAGATCATTGTCTTGGTTGTCGATAAGCTCTTTATTGGCGCAATCCTCTTCTTGTTCTGGCACCTCTACAAAAAGAAGACAGAATCTGAGCAAAGAGCTCAGCAAAGAAGGGACGCTTTGGAAGAAAAGATTGCCGACTTAAAAACGGAAAAGCATAAGACGGAAATCAACGAGAGAATTGTCTTCCTTGAGCAACAATTGGAGAGATTCTATTGGCCAATTTCGCTCTGCATGAAGAATGACGACGCCGTTTGGGACCGGGTTCCCTCGCTATACGACGGTGACAGTCTTCTGCCCACCAAAGCTGGACAAGTCGTTGAAGAACAATTCCTGATACCCAATCATGAAAAAGCCGTTGGCATAGTCGAGAGCAACTTTCATCTCATCAGTGAAAACGACGAGCTGACACAAAAGCTGGTGGCCTATATTCGACATGTCGCCGTCTTCAAGTCTTTGAGGGTATCAGGCAGCGATCTGAATCCTATTGATGTGGACGAACCGTTCCCTGAGGGCATGGCTGAACTCATCGAACAGGAGATCAAGCGCAAGGCCGCAAAGCTGGAAGAACTCAGAACTGAGCGATGGGAACTCAGCGCCCCTCCGGAACCTGGCTGAAAGCTTCGTCGGGATAGCCGACCTCGGTCAGGTAGAGACCGGCGGCAGCGGCGGTCGGGCCCGCGGCCCGGCGGTCGCGCGCCTCCAACGCTGCCTGCAGATCGTCTGCGGTCCACTTGCCTTCGCCCACCAGCTTCAGACTGCCGGCGAAGTTGCGAATCTGGTGGTGCAGGAAGGAGGGGGCCTCGGCGCGGATCTCGATCAGGGTTCCGGAAGGTCCCCTGTCAAAGGCCTCGACCGTCAGCCGGTCGAGCGTCTTCACCGGCGACTTGGCCTGGCATTCACTGGCCCTGAAAGATGTGAAGTCGTGCTGCCCGACGAGCACCTGGGCCGCCTGGTGCATCACCGCCGCGTCCAGCGGCTGCGGCACGAACCAGGCGCGCCCGGCGTCCAACGCCGGCGCCGCGCGGCGGTTGACGATGCGGTAGAGATAGGCGCGCCGGATCGCCGAGAAGCGCGCATGAAAGTCGTTGGGCACCGCCCGCGCCGCGACCACCACCACCGGCGCCGGCTTCAGATGGAAGTTCACCGCCGCCATCACGGTGTCGGCGGTGGTGTCCTTCGCCAGGTCGAAATGCGCCGACTGCGCCAGGGCGTGAACCCCGGCATCGGTACGCCCGGCGCCTTCGACCAGCACCGTCTCGCCGCAGAAGCCGTAGACCGCCTCTTCCAGGGCCGCCTGTATCGAGGGGCCGTTGTCCTGACGCTGCCAGCCGACAAAGCCGCCGCCGTCGTATTCGATGATGATCTGGTAACGGGTCACGGGGTGCGGATCGCTCGCGATAACTCAGTGGGTCAGCGGCAGCCGGCTGCCGGTGGGAAGCGGGAACCCACGCAGAAAAGCCTCCGCGGTCATCCCTCCGCGCCCGGCGCGCTGCAGTTGCCAGAGCCGCAGGGAGCCGGCGCCGCAGGCAATCGTCGGCCCCTGGTCGAGAACCTCGCCCGGCGACCCGCCGTAAGGCAACGGCTCGGCCGCCAGCACCTTGATGCGTTCCTGCTTACCGCCCTTCACGGCCTCGAAGAAAGCGCCGGGCCAGGGAGTGAAGGCCCTGACACGACGGTCCAGCTCCGCAGCGGCCAAGGTCCAGTCCAGATGCCCCTCGGCCTTTTGCACCTTGTCGGCATAGGTGACGCCGAAATCGGGCTGCGCCTGGGGCAGAAGGCGGCTGTTGCCACAGTCTTCCAGGGCGTGGACGATCATTCGGCCGCCCAGATCGGCCAGCGCATCGTGAAGCTGCTGCGCATTGGTTTCCGGATAGATCGGCAGGCTTTCCTGAAGCAGCATGGCGCCGGTGTCCAGGCCCGCATCCATCTGCATGATGGTGATGCCGGTCTCGCGGTCGCCGGCCAGGATGGCCCGCTGGATGGGTGCCGCCCCGCGCCAGCGCGGCAGCAGGGAGGCATGGATGTTCAAGCAGCCGAGGCGCGGCGCTTCCAAAATCTCGGGCGGCAGGATCAGTCCATAGGCCGCCACCACCGCCACATCCAGCTTCAGCGCCGCGAAGTCCTGCTGCGCCTCGGCGGTCTTCAGACTGGTCGGGGTCCGGACCGGCCAGCCCCGGGACTCGGCCAGCGCCTGGACCGGCGAGAGACGGTCTTTCTGGCCACGGCCGGCAGGCCGGGGCGGCTGGCTGTAGACGGCGACAATGTCGTGGCCGGCATCCGCCAGCGCCTGAAGCGCCGGCACGGCAAAGTCCGGTGTCCCCATAAAGGCGAGACGCAGGGGATAGGCGGAGTTGTCGGTGGTCGAGGCGCCGTTGGAGGAGGCCATGGGCGCCAGGCTCACGCGGTCGCGTAGCTCGCGAGCGGCTTGTCGGCTTTTTTGGCTTTCAGCAGCTTGCGCAGGATCATATTGCGCTTCAGGGCGGTCATATGATCGACGAAGAGGATGCCGTCGAGGTGATCCATCTCGTGCTGGATGCAGGTGGCGAGCAGCCCGTCTGCATCCATCTCACGAATTTCATTCTCGCGGTCCAGATAGCGCAGCTTGATGGCCGCCGGGCGGACGACATCGCCATAGTGCTCCGGCAGCGAGAGGCAGCCCTCTTCATAGGTCGCATCGTCGTCGGAAACCCAGATCAGTTCCGGATTGGCCATGCAGAGCGGCGCGCGGGGCTGATCCTCCGCCGCCACGTCGACCACGATGACCCGCTTCAGAACCCCGACCTGCGGCGCCGCCAGGCCGATGCCGGGGGCGTTGTACATGGTTTCCAGCATGTCATCCATCAGGCGGCGGATATCGGCATCCACGGTCTCGACGGGCGTGCAAACCTTCTTTAGGCGCGGGTCGGGTGCGGTGATGATGGGAAGCAGAGCCATATCGGGGCCGTTGTTCACTTTTCTTGCAGTTGCCGGGCTTTGCAGCGCTGAGACAGAACCGGCGTCCGGCCCTTGTCGACACTCACCTGACAGTTGCGCACCGGACTGACGGTCTTCCGGAGCTTGCAGAACCGATTTCTATCAGAATACAGCGCCTGGGGCTAAGCAATACCCTATCAGGCACTAGGTATTGCCTGGACCGGCCGCCGTCAAGTCGCCCGTCACGGGACGACACTGCGGCAACCAAGGCGATAACCCCTGCCGAAAATCAAGCCACCCTGCCACGCAACCTGAGCGGCCTGTTCCACCCCTGTCCCTGCCGACCATAGGTCCCACCGGGGAATCATGATAGTTTGCGATTCGCGTTCTGTTCTTTCCCGGAGTCGCACCATGGATTCGCTGGTGATTCTCGTTGCCCTGGCCGTCGGCACCGCCGTTGCTGTTCTCGGCTTGTTCCTGATTATGAACCGGCGGCCGAGGGACAACGGCGAGCTGGCGACCCTGACCGGCCGCCTGGCCCAGATGGCCGACAGCCAGACCGCCGTGCAGGCCCAGATCGCCGAGCAACTGCAGGCCCAGGAGCGGCTGCTGGCCAAGGCCATGGAAGACCGGCTGGAGGGCTTTTCCAAACGGGTCGGGGATCGCCTGACCGAAACCGCGACCAAAAACCAGACGGCGCTCACCGACCTGCGGGAGCGGCTGGCGGTGATCGACAAGGCCCAGCAGAATCTGACCGAGCTTTCCGGGCAGATGGTGGGTCTGCAGGACATCCTGGCCAACAAGCAGGCCCGCGGCGCTTTCGGTGAGATCCAGCTGCGCGACCTGGTGGAGGCGGCGCTGCCGCCCTCGGCCTATGCCTTCCAGGCGACGCTGAAGAACGGGCGGCGGCCGGATTGCCTGCTGCAACTGCCCAATCCGCCCGGCCCGATCGCCATCGATGCCAAGTTTCCGCTGGAGAGCTACGAAGCCCTGCGCGCCGCCGGCAACGACGAAGGCCAGGCCGCCCCGGCCCGGCGCCGTTTCGCCCAGGACCTGCGCCGCCACGTCCAGGACATCGCGGCGCGCTACATCATTCCCGGCGAAACGGCGGAATCGGCCCTGTTGTTCCTGCCCAGCGAGGCGGTCTATGCCGAACTCCACGCCAATTTCCGCGCCGTGGTGGAGGAATCCTACAAGGCCCGGGTCTGGATCGTTTCCCCCACCACCCTGATGGCTACGCTGAATACCGTGCGGGCGGTGCTGAAGGACGTGCGGATGCGCGAGCAGGCCGGCATCATCCAGGCCGAGGTCGCCAAGATGATGCAGGACGTCGGGCGCCTGGATAAGCGGGTGAACAACCTGGAAGCCCACTTCGAGCACGCCCGCCGCGACATCCTGGAAATCCGCACCTCATCGGGCAAGATCCTGCGCCGCGGCGAAAAGATCGGCGAACTGGAGCTGGAGGAAGCGGAAGCCGAAGCGGCCCTCGAGTCCACGGCGACCGCCCCGGCCCAAATCACCACGCACTGACTTAATCTAAAATGAGTTAATCACGCAAATTGACCTCGATTAACTTCTTATAGACTAATTCGAGACTCTGACGCGGTAGCGAAGCTCGGTTTCGCCACCCGCCGGCACCTGCAGGCGCCAGACAATCCGATTCACCGTCTCCTCCTCGTGGGGCTGGGTTTCTTCCAGCATCATCCAGCCCTGCGGCATGGAACCACCGACCAGAACCTCAACCGGCTGGTCCTTGGCATTCTTCACGGTGATGGCCTGGGCGGTCTCGTAGCTGCGGTTCGACAGCCGCTCGAACTCCGTGCTCCTTGCCCGCGCGGTGACATCGAAGGCGCTGCCCATACGCAGCCGGGCCTTCTCGCCCTCCGGCGTCTGGGCCAGGAAGTCTTCGCCCAGGAAAAGCGGCGCATTCCCCGGCCCCGGCCCGTAGATACGCACCACGCCCGCCGGCAGCGGCGCCCCGAGGCCGAGGGCTTCGGCATTCTCGATCTCAAGCACCAGATCGGCGGAGACCGGCCCGATCTCCCCGGACCGGGCGTTGCCGTTGGCAAGGCCGTCAAAGCGGTACTCGCGTTTCACCGCCACGCCCTCGGCGCTCATCAGCGGAACCTGCTTGGTTTCGCCGCGCAGCAGCGTGACGGGCCGGTTCACCGGATAGACATAGCGGTCCGAGGCGGACTGCGGCGGCGCAATCGCATCGGCTGGGGCCGACATCGCCACCATTTCGTTCCTGAACTTCGGCTGGGAAAGCGGCACCGCGTTGGTCTGGTTCACATCCCCGGCCACCAGACGCAGAGCGGCATCGCGGTAGTCGCTGCGGGTTGCGTTGGTGAGAGTGACCAGGGCGGAGAGGTCCATGCGGTCCTCCGCCGCATTGAGGCGCGCCACGTAGTCGGCCCGCCAGGCAAGCCCGGAGGTCAGGTAGTCGAGGCGCAGGCTCTTCTCGCCAGCCTCCGCCACCGCCAGGCGGGCCAGGAGAGCGGGTTCGCTGCGCAGACCCGCCGGAATCTCGGCAAAGGCGATGCGGCCCGGCGTCGTGGTTTCGATCCGCCCGTCAACGCGCAGCACCACACCACCGGCCAGCGACAGGACCTCCGCTTCCACCACCCGGTCATCACCGGTCTGCGGATGGGTGCGGATCAGACTGACGGTCTTGCCCAACGCGGATTCCAGCAGGCGTTGCGGCGTCAGCAGATCGACGACGAAGCTTTGCTCCAGCAACGTCACACCCGCGCCGCCGAGCAGCACCGTCTCGGCCCGCAGCCGGTCGCTGACGTCCTCAATGGCCAGCAGCGCCTCACCGGCAGGCAGGCTTGCCCGGCGTTCCTCGCTGATCATCGCCAGATCGTTGCTGTAGACCGTCAGGGCCAGGGCCGAGCGATTCTCAGCCGTGAGCTTGGTCTCCGCCGCCCCGGCTGTAGCGGGCGCAGCCAGTGCCAAGGCGAGCGCGCAAGCTGTGGCAAGGCTGAAAAACGCGGATCGCGGCCGGCGCCCGTGACATAAAAAACATGGGAGAGAAGCCATGGTCGGAATACCTCACTGTAAAAATCTTGGGCAGAGCTACGAACGCCGGCGGCAACCGCAAAGTTGCCGAAGAATTGCGGCGAGACTGTGATAGGACCAATCCGAAATCTGTCTCTGCTATACGAGAGACGGCGCCCGAAGCATCCCCAAAAAGAAGATGAATGTCAGGCTGGCCGCCGCGCCTTCATGGCCGCGTTCAAAGTGCCGTCATCGAGGTAATCCAGCTCGCCGCCCACCGGTACACCATGGGCGAGGCGCGAGAGCCTGACGCCGCTGTCGGCCATGCGCTCGGCGATGTAATGGGCTGTGGTCTGGCCGTCGACGGTGGCCGAAAGTGCCAGGACGACTTCCTCTATCCGGGCGGTCTCTGCGGTCCCGGCATCGTCCGAACCCGACGGCGTGGCGTCCTGGCCCCGCCTCACCCGCTCGATCAGCCGGGCGAGGTTCAATTGATCCGGGCCCCGTCCGTCAATGGCCGAGAGCGTGCCGCCCAGCACATGATAGCCGCCCTTGAAGGCGCCGCTGCGCTCCAGCGCCCAGAGGTCGGCCACCTCCTCCACCACACAGAGCAGCTTCGGGTCGCGTTTGGGGTCCCGGCAGATGCCGCAGGGGTCGCTGGTGTCGAGGTTACCGCAGTTGGAGCAGATGGCGATGGAGTCGGCGGCCCGGGCCATGGCGTCGGCCAGCGGCAGCATCAGCGCCTCGCGCTTTTTCATCAGGTGCAGCACGGCACGCCGCGCCGAGCGCGGGCCGAGGCCCGGCAGGCGGGCAAGCAACTGGATCAATCGTTCGAGATCACCGGCGATCATAAGACGGCAGCCTTGGCAGGACGAAATCTGGACAAAGGCGTCGTGACTTCAAAGTCGTGGGTTCAAATCAGAACGGCAGTTTCATGCCCGGCGGCAGGGAAAGCCCGCCGGTCACCTTCTGCATCTCCTCGGCAACCGTCGCCTCGACCTTCACCTTGGCATCGTTGACCGCGGCGACGATCAGATCCTCAAGCACCTCGACGTCATTGGGGTCGACCAGCGAAGGATCGATCTTCAGGCCGCGCAGTTCCGACTTGCCGTTCAGCGTGGCCTTCACCATGCCGGCCCCGGCCTGGCCGGAAACCTCCAGCTCGGCCATCTTCTCCTGCATCTCGCTCATCTTGGCCTGCATCTCTTGGGCCTGCTTCATCATCTGGCCGAGGTTCTTCATGCGTCCTGCTCTCCTTCCCCGTTTTCGTTCTCCGCCGGCGCCGCAGCCGATACCTCCTGAGGATCGCGGCGGGCCACCAGTTCGGCCTCCGGGAAAACCTCCAGCGCCGATTTCACCAGCGGGTGTTGCATTACGGCGGCGCGCTTGCCGGCCTCTTCCTCGCGCTCCTGCTCCCGCAGGGTCGTCGCGCCGGGCTCCTGAGAGATGGAGATGATCCAGCGGCTGTCGCAGGCCTGCTCCAGCACCGCGGCAAAACGGCTGGCAAGGTTCGGCGGCGCGGCATCGCGTACACAGATTTCGATACGGCCGGGCTCGAAACGCACGAGATTCACGTCGTCCATCAGGTGGTTGGCGAGAATGGTCTCGCGCTGCGCCCGCACCAGGGCTACCGCTTCGGCAAAACTCTGCGGCTGTGGCTTCACCGAAACCGGCGGCGTTTGGTCCTGAAGCTGAGGTTCGGGATCTTCGTAGGGCGCAGGCTCGGCCAGAGGATGCGCCAAAGGCTGCGCAAGCGCCGCCTGGGGAGCGCCGTCGGAAACCGGCAGGCCGCGCTCCGCCGAGACCATCGGCGGCGGGGACATAGCCGTTGCCGGTGATGCCGGTTCGGCAGAAGCCGCAGGTTCGGAGGCCGCCGGCGAGCCGCCTGCTGCCGTACCCGCACCGGCGCCCGTCGCGGCACTGCCCGGCGCTGCACCGCCCGTGGCCGCGCCATTGAGGCGCTGCACCAGTTCCGCCGGGCTCGGCAGGTCGCTGGCGTAGGCCAGACGGATCAGGGCCATCTCCGCGGCCTGCAGCGGGATTGGCGCGGTCTGCACTTCGCCCAGGCCCTTCAGCAGCATCTGCCAGATCCGCGCCAGGCTGGCGAGGCTGAGGCGTTCAGAAAGCTCTCGGCCGCGCAGGCGCTCGGTCTCCGGCTGTCCCGGCGCCTCCAGAGTGGCGGGCACCAGCTTGGCCCGGGTCAGGAAATGAGCCAGCTCCAGAAGGTCCTGCATGACCACCGCCGGGTCGGCACCGGCCGCATAGAGATCGCCCAGGATTTCGAGACTTTCCGGCACCTTGCCGCGCACCACCGCCGCGAAGAGGTCGAAGATGCGGGCCCGGTCGGCAAGGCCCAGCATGGCCTGGACCTGATCGGCCAGAACCTCCTTGCCGCCGCCCAGGGCGATCGCCTGGTCGAGCAGGGAGAGGCCGTCACGGGCCGAGCCGTCGGCGGCCCGGCCGATCATCGCCAGGGCCTCCTCCTCGACGGTGACGCTTTCCTTGGCGGCAATGCCGCTGAACAGCCCCTGCAGGTCGTCCTGGGTCAGGCGGCGCAGGTCGAAACGCTGGCAGCGCGACAGCACGGTGACCGGCACCTTGCGGATTTCGGTGGTCGCGAAGATGAAGACCACATGCTCGGGCGGTTCTTCCAGGGTCTTCAGCAGCGCGTTGAAGGCGCTGTTGGAGAGCATGTGCACTTCGTCGATGATGTAGATCTTGTAGCGCGCCTGCACCGGGCGATAGCGCACACCCTCGATCAACTCGCGGATATCGGCAACGCCGGTGCGGCTCGCCGCATCCATCTCGATGACGTCGACATGGCGGTCCTGGGCAATGGCGACGCACTGGTCGCAGACCCCGCAGGGCGCCGGTGTCGGCCCGCCCTCGCCGTCCGGCCCGACGCAGTTGAGCGCCCGGGCGATGATCCGCGCCGTGGTGGTCTTGCCGACCCCGCGCACGCCGGTGAGGATGAAGGCATGGGCCAGACGGCCGGTGTCGATGGCGTTGGTCAGGGTGCGCACCAGCGCTTCCTGGCCGACCAGATCTTCGAAGGTCGTGGGGCGGTACTTGCGCGCGAGCACCCGATAGAGGCTGTTTTCGTCTCTGTCGCTGCTGGCGTCGCTCATAAGGCTTCCGGGTGGAGGGCTTGCCGGGGGTCTATCCTGACAGCCGAAGGACCGCGCGGATCGGCCCGATCAAGGCTTTCAGGGTGGGAGGCTGGACAAACGACCCGCATCGGAAACTCGTTACGGCTGCTTCCTTCCGGACCTGACCGGGTTGGCGAGCGATACGTCCGCAGCCAACCTCCCACCGCTAATATCGGGTATCCCAGGCGTCAGGGCAAGGGGGTCGGAAGCCCCGGAAAAGGCTCCTGACAGACCCCGGGACCGGCCGGCGGGCAGCCGGCTCTCCAAGGGCGGCTATGCCTTGATGGGGATCCAGATTTCGACCGCGCCGTTGCCTGTCTGTGGGTCGAATCGCTCGTCATAGCGCTCGAAATCAGGCGAATCGGCCACTTCATGGCCGGACTCGGAAAGCCATTTGTTCCAAATCGTGTTGACGGTCCGCCGTATCGTCGAGATATGGTCGTGATGGGTAAAGACCGCATAGCGCTGCGCCGGAATGCGCACGCGGCTGAATTCCTCGGGCAACTGCGAGAAATCGGTGACTTCAACACCGCAGATGTAATCGAAGCTGCCGGCTCCGTCGCTGTTGCAGCAGACCCCGTAGGTCATCTGGCCGACCTGGCCGGCCAGATTGTCGTAATAGGGAACAAAGCGCTGCCATTGAGCGGGGATGGCCTTGCTGGATTCCCAATCGTAGCGGGCGCCCAGGCCGGCAACGAGCAATGCTTTGCTGTCTTCAAAGCGTGTCGGTTCCAAACCGTCTACAAAGTTCTCATCCATCTTGAGAGGCTCCACCAATGCGAGGGCGTCGAGATCGCCACGGGCCCGAACCTGCTCCGGGGTCAATCCGAAGAGGTCGCGAAACGCCCGGGTGAAGGCTTCGTGCGAGCCGTAGCCGGCATTGAGGGCGACCGCCAGAATATCCGGTGCCCCGCCGGCCAGCGACCGGGCCGCCTCGGTCAGACGGCGGCCTCGCAGGTAGCGCACCAGCGACCAGCCGGTGGCCAGGCTGAAGGCGCGCGACATCTGATAACGCGAGATTCCGACGTTTCCGGCGATGTCGTCGAGAGAGACGGTGTCGGCGAAACGCGTTTCAATAAACCAGATGGCTTTGCCCACCGGGTTCACCGCACTCACCAGCCTGTCTTCACAAGAAGCCATAGCCTCACTTATACGCCCTGCCGCTTCCGGGCGCTTGATCGCGGTTGCAGCGCCGGGCAGGGTCTGGCCTGCCCCCCGGGGGGTCCCGATAGCCCTATTGCCGTTCCAGGGTGATCAGGGAGCCGTCGGGGGCGGGAAAGGTGACCTGGGCGATATCGCAGTCCGGGCCGTACCAGACATCGCGCTCGATCTCGCCGGTCAGGCGGAAATGGCGGGTCTGGACCGGCCGTCCGGCCACCGTCACGGCTTCCTCCCCCAAGTCCTCGGTCTTCACCACCTTGGTGCGCCCGTCGATGGTGCCGAAGAGCACCTGGGTCTGCGGAGTATCGCGGTGCCACAAGCTCGCCGGAATGACGAAACCGGAGACGTTGAAACCGACATCGTTCACCGTGCCGCGCAGGGCCCCTTCGCTGTAGGCCGATTTCACCCGCCAGAGCCGGCCATCGTCGTCCGTCGCCGAGATCAGGGACTGCAGCCGACCGTCGCGCCAGACCTCCTCGGCCCGATGGGTGAAACGGAAAACCGTGATCCCCAGCAGCGTGACGGCAATATCGATGGTCACCTCGACCACGAAATCGCCGTCCCGGCGCGAGAAATCAAAGCGATGCTCGCCGATGACGTTGCCGTGGCGCAGTACCAGGAATCGCCAGGAATCCTCCTGGGGCACCAGCTCGATGGCCGCGGCCGGCTTGGCCTGCAGCAGGCCCGCTGCGGCGAAGGCGCCGCCCATGATTGCGAGAGCGCCGCGACGCCCGTATCCGATAGGTGAATCCATTGCACCGTAAACTGCGGCAAGGCCGGTGGCGGCGCAAGGCGCAGAACACTGACGGAACGGTTTCCGCGGTCAAAGACCCCTCGTGCAAGAGGGTGATTGCAAGCCGCCCAAGGCCTGTGCCACCTTCCGGCCATGTCCCCGAGGAAAAACCCGACCCCCAATTTCTATGCCGGGGTCCCGCTCGACCGTGTCGACCAGCGCCGGGCCGATGCGGCCTACATCGAAAGCCTGGTGAGCGATCCGGCCTGTGTGATCGTGCCGGTCTGGCGCGCCATGCATCTGGTCGCGGCGGAAGCCGAAGCGGTCTGGCTGCGCCGCGCCGAAGCCGGCCATCTGGTCGAACTGGCGCGGGAAAGCGTTTTCCTGGGCTTGCGCGGCGAGACCGCCTATCTGGCCGTCGACCTCTCCCACCTGGAGGCACCGGAGCAGGACCCGGTTCTCGCCAGCCACGGCAGTTTCCAGGACCTGAGGGCGGTCGGCCCGGTTATGAACCGCCGCGACTCGGCGATCCTGGCCTACGCCCGGGGGCTCGCCTACTGGCACGCGCGGCACGGGTTCTGCGGCGTCTGCGGCAGCGCCACGATCAGTGAAAAGGCCGGCCACCAGCGGCGCTGCAGCAACCCGGACTGCGGCGCCGTGCACTTTCCGCGCACCGACCCGGCGGTGATCATGCTGGTGCACGACGGCGGCGACCGCTGTCTGCTGGGGCGCCAGCCTATCTGGCCGCCGGGCATGCATTCGACCCTGGCCGGTTTCGTCGAGCCGGGTGAGAGCCTGGAAGAAGCCGTGGCCCGCGAAATCTATGAGGAAGTTGCCTTGCCGGTGGCAGTGGAGGATGTGGTCTATCATTCCTCCCAGCCCTGGCCCTTTCCTTCCTCGATCATGCTGGGCTTCTACGCCCGCAGCGACTTTGCCGAACCGGTGCCGGCGGAGGACGAGATCGAGAGCGCGGCCTGGTTCACCCGCGCCGAGCTTCGGACCTCGCCGGAAGACGAGACCTTCAAGCTGCCGCGGCGCGATTCCATCGCCCGCCGCCTGATCGAGGACTGGCTGGCAGAAGGCTAGATTTGTCTTTCGGCTTGCGCCAAGGCGATTCCAGCCCGGTGCCGAACGAGCCAGTGATTAGCTGGAAACCGGCTTGCCGCGGAATTCGGCGCCGGGATAGACGCCCAGGATCTTCACTTCTCGGGAGAAGAAGCTGAGTTCCTCCAGCGCCAGGCGCACCAGGCGTTCGTCGGGGTGGCCTTCGATGTCGGCAAAGAACTGGGCCACGGTGAAACTGCCATCGATGATGTAGCTTTCCAGCTTGGTGATGTTCACGCCGTTGGTGGCAAAGCCCCCCAATGACTTGTAGAGCGCCGCCGGCACCGAGCGTACCCGGAACACGAAGGTGGTGATTACCAGGCCGTTGTCCGCCGGCGGATCGATCGGCTCCTGAGCCATCACAATGAATCGCGTGGTATTGTGCGGGATGTCCTGGATGTTGGGGTCCAGCACCTGCAGGCCGTAGATCTCCCCCGCCAGCGCCGAGGCCACCGCCGCCCGGGTCGGATCGCCCAGTTCGGCCACTTCCTTGGCCGCCCCCGCCGTATCGGCATGGGTGATCGGGGTCAGCCCTTCACGGCGGGTGTAGTGGCGGCACTGGGACAGTGCCTGCACGTGGCTGTGCACCGTCTGCACCTGGTCGCGGCTTGCGCCCTTCACCGCCAGCAGTTGATGTTCGACCTTCTGGAAATGCTCGCCAACGATATGCAGGCCGGATTCAGGCAGCAGATGGTGGATGTCGGCCACCCGGCCGGCGCTGGAGTTCTCGATCGGGATCATGGCGAAGTGCGCCTTGCCGTCGCGCACCGCGGCAAAGGTATCCTCGAACGAGACGCAGGAAAGGGTGGCCATCTCCGGAAAAGCGGCCCGGCAGGCCATATCCGAATAGGCCCCGGGGACGCCCTGAAAGGCAATAACGTTCTCCGGCGCCGCTGCGGGGGCCTCTGCCATGTCCAACCCTTCTCATCCGCTGATCCGGGCTGTCCGAAAGGGACGCCCGAAAGACTGAAGATGCTGCGAAATCAGGCCTGCTTTGACGCCAAGAGCGCCCGGGCCCGCTCCAAATCGGCGGGAGTATCGACGCCGAGCGGCAGGGTGTCAACGCGGGCCACATCCAGGCGCAGACCGGCTTCCAGGGCCCGAAGCTGCTCCAGACGCTCGCGCTTTTCCAGCGGCGAGGGTGGCAGGGAGACAAAGGTTTCCAGCGCCGCGCGGCGATAGCTGTAGATGCCGATGTGGTGGTAGAGCGGCTGGGGCGCTGCGGCATCGCCTTTGCCGGATGAAGCATCCCAGGGATCGTAGGGCACCGGGGCCCGGCTGAAGTAAAGCGCCCGGGCGATATCCGCCCCCTCGGGGAAACTGACCGCCGCCTTCACCACGTTGGGGTTGCGGCGTTCCTCCGGGTTGCTGATTTCAACCACCAGGCTGGCGATATCGACGGCGGGGTCGGCCAGCGGCCGCAGCACCGCCTGCACCGCCGCGATTTCCAGGGTCGGCAGATCGCCCTGAAGGTTCACCACCGCATTGTGACGCCCCTCCGGGTCGACCGCCTGAAGGGCTTCGTAAATGCGGTCCGACCCGCTGGGATGATCGGCGCGGGTCAGCACCGCCTCGCCGCCCGCCGCCGTGATGGCCTCGGCGATTTCCGCTTCGGCACAGGCGACCACCACCGGGCCGACGCCGGCCTCCACCGCGCGCCGCCAGACATGGACGATCATCGCCTCGCCATGGATGTCCGCCAGAGGTTTGTCCGGCAGCCGGATCGAGGCCAGTCGCGCCGGAATCAGCACAATTGGATTCAAGCCGGCCGGGTTCAAGTCTGCCGATTTCATGGGCTTGGAGTCGGCGGATGGGGCGGAGGGCATGGGAAAGGCGAAGCTCTGATCTGGATTCTCGTAACGAATCGGGCCGCGAACCGCCCTCTCAGGACGGAGCGGGCGGCCGGAGACGGCGACCCTAGCGAGGCTGCAGGCGATGAAAAGGACTTTTTTCACCTCTCCGGGGGCAATATACCTAGGGAAACGTCCTGGGGCTATTGAATGCCCGGATTGGCAGGGCTATTGTCCCGCCGGATCACTAAGAAAAGCAAGGGTTTGCCCATGGCTTCGTCGTTGGAATCAAACAAGATCGCCGCCGCCGTCTTGACGGCCGGCGTCATTGCCATGATGTCCGGATTTGCCGCTGAACTTCTCTATCATCCCCAAGAGCTGGAAGAGAACGTCTACACGGTCGCCGTTGCCGAAGGCGGCGAGACCGCGGAAGCGGCGGTGGCCGAGGAGCCGGCGCTGGCCCCGATCGGCCCGCTTCTGGCCTCTGCCGACGCGGCCAATGGCGAAACAGTCGCCCGGAAATGCACCGCCTGCCACAGCTTTGACGAGGGTGGCCCGACCAAGGTCGGCCCCAACCTCTACGACATCGTCAATCGCCAGATCACCAACTACGACGGCTATTCTTTCTCCGAAGCACTGGTCGCCAAGGCCGATCAAGCTTGGGATTATGAGAATCTGAACGGCTTCCTGCACCGCCCGCGGGACTGGGCGCCGGGGACAAAGATGTCCTTTGCCGGCCTGCGCAAGGAAAGCGAGCGTGCCGACCTGATCGCCTACCTGCGCAGCCTCAGCGGCAGCCCGGCCCCCTTGCCGGAGTAATCGCAACCCCATAGTTTCGAACGGCCCGCGTGGAAGCCTTCCCGTGGGCCGTTTTCTTTTGTTCTTCACAGTGAGGCGCCTGAGATGAGCACCGCCGAGGAAACCTGCCCGCAGGAATTCGTCGATCTGGCCGGCCGGCTGGCAGAGGCGGCCCGGACCATCGCCAGGCAGTACTTCCGCCAAGGCCTCGCCATCGAGGACAAGCCCGACGAAAGCCCGGTGACCCTTGCCGACCGCGAGGCGGAAGCGGCCATGCGCAAGCTGATCGGCGCGGCCTTTCCCGGCCATGGGATCTTCGGCGAGGAGTTCGGCGCCGAAAACCCGGAGGCCGAATTCGTCTGGGTCCTCGACCCTATCGACGGCACCAAGCGTTTCATCACCGGCAACCCCCTGTTCGGCAGCCTGATCGCCCTGCTCCACAAGCAAAAGCCGGTCCTCGGCGTGATCGACATGCCGATCCTGGAGGAACGATGGCTGGGCGTCGCCGGTCGGCCCACGACCTTCACCGACCGCCAGGGCAGCCGCGAAGCGCGGGTCAGACCCTGCCCCGGATTGGATCAGGCGACGGTCCTCTCGACCGCGCCGGAGATGTTCCAAGGCGCCGACGGCCCGGCCTTTCAGCGCCTGCGCCAGAGCGCCAAGCTGACCCTCTACGGCGGCGACTGCTTCAACTACGGTCTGCTGGCCAGCGGTTTTGCGGATATCGTCATCGAGGCCGATCTGGCGCCCTATGACTATCTGGCCCACACGGCGATTATCACCGGCGCCGGCGGCATTGTGACCGACTGGCAGGGCGCGGCGCTGAACCTGAAGTCCGACGGGCGCGTGCTCTGCGCCGGCAACGCCGCCTGCCACGCCGACGCGATCAAGCTGCTCGCCGCCGCCTGACACCCGGGCCCTGCCTGCCATTTTGTTGCTGCGAAGCGATGAATTCGTCGTAACAATAGGGCGAGCGGGCTTGTTTAGGGGGGATTCGCTGCCTAATTCGGTCTAGAATCGGTTGCGAACAGGGACAAAAGCGTAGGCCGGAGGCAGCCGGTTGGTCCAAAGCGCTCTCCATCGCGGGATAAGCGAGGGAAAGTGCCGAAGAACGACCCGGTCACGCGGAAAGGGATTTGCGAATGATTGAACGCCCCCGTCTTCCATGGCGCAGCGCTACGGCAATGGCCGCTCTTTGCCTTGCCGCAATGCTCCCACTCAGCGTTACCGCAGAAGAAAAGGTCACGAAAAGTTGGGCCATCGCCGAATTCGGCGAACCGCTTTATGACGAGACCATGGAGCATTGGCCCTATGCCAATCCGGACGCCCCGAAGGGCGGTCAGATCACGCTGGGCGCGTTCGGTTCTTTCGATACTTTCAATCCCTACATCCTGAAGGGCGAGTTTCCTTCCTCCATCGGTCTGATCTACGACTCGCTGATGGAGGGGTCAGCCGACGAACTGGTCAGCGCTTACGGCGTCATCGCCGAGAGCGTCGAGTATCCGGAAGACAAGAGCTGGGCGATCTTCAACATCCGCCCGGAGGCGCGCTTTCATGACGGCGTGCCGATTACCGCCGCCGACTTCAAGTTCACCTTCGACACCATTCGCGAGCATGGCCGGCCGTTCCTGAAATCCTTCTACGACGATGTCGAGAGCGCGGAGGTCCTGTCGGATCACCGCATCCGTTTCAACTTCCGCACCCGCGATTCGATGAAACCGATCACCATTGTCGCCGGCACCTCGCCCCAGCCGCGGCACTACTGGGAGACGCGCGACATCTCCAAAACGACCTTGGAGCCGCCGCTCGGATCGGGCCCCTACCGGATCAAGAGCATGGAGCCGGGCCGCAACATCGTCTACGAGCGGGTCGAGGACTATTGGGCCGCCGACCTGCCGGTCAACCGCGGGCGCTATAACTTCGACATCATCCGCTACGACTACTACCGCGACCAGACGGTGCAGTTCGAAGCCTTCAAGGCCGGCAAGATCGACTACCGCGGCGAAGGCGAAGTGAAGCGCTGGTTTACCGGCTATGACATCCCTCAGGTGGACAACGGCCAGATCGTCAAGGTCGCGCAAGCCAACAACAATCCGCGCGGCATCGGCGCCTTCTTCATCAATAACCGCCGCGAGAAGTTCAGGGACCGCCGGGTTCGCGAAGCGATCGTCCATCTCTATGACTTCGAGGCGATCCAGCGCACCCTGCTGTTCGATCAGTACCGGCGGATCAAGAGTTATTTCCCCAATTCCGACTTCGGCGTTTCCGGCCCGCCGACGCCGGAGGAAATCGCCGTCCTGGAACCCTACCGCGATCAACTGCCGCCGGAGGTCTTCAACGAAGCCTTCGAGCCGCCGAAGAGCGACGGCAGCGGCCGCAACCGGCAGAACCTGCGACAAGCGATTGCACTGTTCAAGGAAGCCGGTTGGGAACTGCGCGACGGCAAGATGGTGAATGCGCAAAGCGGCGAACAGTTCCAGTTGCAGATCATCACCGCCTCGCCGCCGACCCTGCGCATGGCCGAACCCTTCGTGCAATCCATGCGGCGGGCCGGACTCGATGCCTCGATCCGGCTGGTCGACCCCTCGCAGTGGCGGGTGATCGGGGATGAGTTTGATTTCGACATGAGCACCGGCCGGCTGAACTTCTTCCCGCCGCCGGGCACCGAACTGCGGTCCTACTTCGGCTCCGAAGCCGCCGACCTGCGCGGTTCGGCCAACTCCATGGGCATCAAGAACCCTGTGGCCGATGAACTGATCGAAAAAATCATCACCGCTGAAGATTTGGATACCTTGAAAGCGACGACCCGCGCCCTGGACCGGGTGTTGCTCTGGAACCACTATCTGGTGCCGGTGTACTACCCGAACGAAAGCTGGTTCGCCTACTGGGACAAGTTCGGCATCCCGGAGAAGACGGCCCGCTACGGCGCCGGATTCTCCAGTACATGGTGGTACGATGAAGCACGCGCCGCCGCGCTCACCAACTGATCCACCGCCCGCTGTGCAGCCCGGCCGGAACCTGATGCGCCTATGCTAGCTTACATCGTCAGGCGGCTGTTTCTTATCATCCCGACCCTGCTCGGGATCATGATCATCAACTTCGTGATCGTGCAGCTTGCCCCCGGCGGACCGGTGGAGCAGATGATCGCCGAGTTGAGCGGCGAAGCCGTCGGTGCGACGGAACGGTTTTCGGGCGGTGGCGCCGACACCAATCAGCAGGTTCAGCAGAGCGGCGGCGGCGGCGAAAGGAGTCCCAATACCACCTATCGCGGTGCCCAGGGCCTCGACCCCGAGGTCATCGCCGAGATCGAGCGCATGTTCGGCTTCGACAAGCCGCTGCATGAACGTTTTCTGCTGATGATGGGCAACTATCTGCAGTTCGATTTCGGCGAGAGTTACTTTCGCGACCGCCGTGTTGTCGATCTCGTGCTGGAGAAGATGCCGGTCTCCATCTCCCTGGGGCTCTGGACGACGCTGCTGGTCTATCTGATTTCCATTCCCCTGGGCGTGGCCAAGGCAAAACGCGACGGCAGCCGCTTCGACGTCTGGACCAGTGGCGTGGTGATTGTTGGCTACGCCGTACCCTCTTTCATCTTCGCCGTCCTCTTGATCGTGGTCTTCTCCGGCGGACGTTACCTCGACTGGTTCCCGCTGCGCGGCCTGGTGTCAGATGACTTCGATAGCCTGGGCCCGTTCCAGCAGATCCTCGACTACCTCTGGCACATCACCCTGCCCATACTGGCCCTGGTGATCGGCGGCTTTGCCACCCTGACCATGCTGACCAAGAATTCCTTCCTCGATCAGGTCGGCCAGCAATACGTGCTGACCGCCCGCGCCAAGGGTCTGACCGAACCGCAGGTGCTTTACGGTCATGTCTTCCGCAACGCCATGCTGATCGTCATCGCCGGCTTTCCCGGCGCTTTCGTTTCGATCCTCTTCACCGGCGCCCTGTTGATCGAGGTGATCTTCTCCCTGGACGGCCTCGGCCTGTTGGGCTTCGAAGCAGCGCTCAACCGCGACTATCCGGTGATGTTCGCAACGCTGTACTTCTTCACCCTCCTGGGTCTGCTGATGCAGCTGGTCGGCGACATCACCTACACCATCGTCGATCCGCGCATCGACTTCGAGAGCCGGGAGACCTGAGATGACGGCGGTCCCGGCAAACGGCGAAAAGAAGCGCGGCCGCCTCTTCGGCTTCCGGCTGTCGCCGATGAACCAGCGGCGTCTCGGCAACTTCCGCGCCAACAAACGCGGGTATTGGGCAACCTTGATCCTGGTGCCGATTTTCGTGCTCTCCCTCTTTGCCGAATTCATCGCCAACGACCGGCCGCTGTTCATCTGGTTCGACGGCAAGCCCTATGCACCGGTTCTCTTCACCTATGCGGAAACAGTCTTTGGCGGCGAGTTCGAACTGGAGGCGGACTACAAGGACCCCTTTGTGATCGAACTGATCGAGGAGAAAGGATGGATTCTGCATCCGCCAATTCCCTTCTCCTACAACACCATTGATTTCGATCTCACCAGCCCGGCGCCGACGGCACCGGACAGCCGGCACTGGCTGGGGACGGACGACCAGGCCCGCGACGTCGTGGCCCGGGTGATCTATGGATTCCGGATCTCGATGCTCTTCGGCCTGGCGCTGACGATCATCTCCTCGGCCATCGGCGTCATGGCCGGCGCCGTGCAGGGCTACTTCGGCGGTTGGACCGATCTGCTGTTCCAGCGCTTTATCGAGATCTGGTCGGGGCTGCCGATCCTCTATCTTCTCATCATCATGGCCAGCGTCATCACGCCGGGATTCTTCCCGCTGCTGATCCTCATGCTGCTGTTTTCCTGGATGGGACTGGTCGGCGTCGTGCGCGCCGAATTCCTGCGTGCCCGCAACTTCGACTATGTCCGCGCCGCCAGGGCGCTGGGCGCCTCCAACGCCGCCATCATGTATCGCCACGTTCTGCCCAACGCCATGGTCGCCACCATCACCTTCATGCCCTTCATCCTCTCCGGTTCCGTCACGACGCTGACCGCGCTCGACTTCCTCGGGTTCGGGCTGCCGCCCGGCTCGCCGTCGCTCGGCGAACTTCTGGCCCAGGGGAAGGCAAACCTGCAGGCCCCCTGGCTGGCGCTCACGGGCTTCGTCGTGATCGCCATCATGCTGAGCCTGCTGGTCTTCATCGGCGAGGCGGTGCGCGACGCCTTCGATCCGCGCAAACTCTTTGCCGGCGCCCCGCCGCCCGAAGAAACCGGGGACGACACCACGGCAACCGCGATGCCCGCCACGGCCAGGGGGAACGGCTGATGGCGCCGCTTCTGCAGATCAGCAATCTCGGTGTGCGCTTCCAGATGCCCGGCGGCGCCAGCGATGCGGTGAAGAATGTCAGCTTCGATATCGCCAAGGGCGAGACCGTCGCGCTGGTCGGCGAAAGCGGATCGGGCAAATCGGTCACGGCCCTCTCGGTGCTGCAACTGCTGCCCTATCCCCTGGCGAAGCACCCGGCGGGCAGTTCGATCCGCTTCAATGGAGAGGAGTTGATCGGCGCCGACGAGAAAACCCTGCGCAAGGTGCGCGGCGATCAGATCTCGATGATCTTCCAGGAGCCGATGACCTCGCTCAATCCGCTCCACACGGTGGAGAAACAGATCAACGAGACCCTGTTCCTGCACAAGGGCATGAACCGGGATCAGGCGCGCCAGCGCACCCTGGAGCTTCTGAAGCTGGTCGGCATTCCCGATGCCGTAAAGCGCCTCTCCGCCTATCCGCACGAGCTTTCCGGCGGACAGCGTCAGCGCGTGATGATCGCCATGGCCCTTGCCAACGAGCCGGACCTGCTGATCGCCGACGAGCCGACCACGGCCCTGGACGTCACCATCCAGGCGCAGATTCTAAAGCTCTTGAAAGAGCTGCAGCAGAAGCTGGGCATGTCGATGCTGATGATCACCCACGATCTGGGGATCGTCCGCAAGATGGCCGACAAGGTCTGCGTCATGACCCAGGGCGAGATCGTCGAGCAGGGCAACGAAGAAGAGATATTCGATCGTCCGCAGCATCCCTATACCCAACGCCTGCTGGCTGCCGAACCCAAGGGCAACCCCATTGGGGCAGCCGCCGAGGCGCCGGTGGTGATGCGGGGCGATCAGGTGAAGGTCTACTTCCCGATCAAAAAGGGGGTGCTGAAGCGCACGGTGGACTATGTGCGCGCCGTCGACGGCATTTCGGTCTCGGTGCGCGAAGGCCACACCGTCGGCGTGGTGGGGGAAAGTGGTTCCGGCAAGACCACCCTGGGCCTGGCGCTGTTGCGGCTGC
>JANQMC010000030.1 GCA_028280305.1 Pelagibius sp.
GGTGAAAAAGCTCTTGCGGAAGAAGGCCACCGACTCCTCGCCCTGTTCGGCGAGCGCCGCCTGGGTCACCAGGTAGCCGGAGTTGCTGTCCGGGTCCGAGTAGGCATGGATGTCGCCGCGCAGATCCAGGATGTCCGCGGACGCGCGGCCCTGATCGACGATCAGGTAGGACTGGTAGAGCGGCTTTCCCCGCCACACCGGTACGGCCAGAAGCGACAGCCGCGCGCGGTACTGGATGAAGGGGTAGCCGCAGATCCAGGCCGCATCGAGCTGGCCGGACAGCAGCAGGGCCGTGATCTCCTGATAGGTGCGCCGCATCACCAGGCTCACCGGCCGCTCGAGGGCGGTGGAGAGGTAGTCGCGGAGCTGCGCCAGCAGTTCGAGATCGGAACTGAGAAAGACCGGCGTCAGGCCGAAGCGGACCTCATCCGCGTCCGCCCACGCGCGCCCTGGCAACAGCGTCAGAGAGCCGGCGCCGGCCAGACCCGTCAGAAAACGCCGACGGTCATAGGCGCCCGCAGCCCTTCCCAGCGATGGCGCTGCACCAGCGGCCATCTGCCTCGGCATCGTTCCCTCCCGATGACGCTCCCTCTATGGGGAGCTTTCTCTTATTTGCGGGAGAGCTTACACCTTTCGGCCTCTCGCCGTCATGCGGCGATTGACGGCCAGTCCGCCGGCGGGTCCCGAGGGCCGCAGGCTCAGAAGAGATCGAAGTTGCCGTCCAGGACGAAGTCCAGGCGCCCCGACCGCCAGTCCTTCACCGTATCGCGCACCAGCGGCGACGGCGCCGTGCGATAGCGGCGGACGATGGCGGAGTTGTCGGAATTGGCCTCCGCGACCGCTGCCTCCGCCTCGCGCGCGAGCTGCTTTCTGTCCGCCGGCGGTTCGCCATCCCCCTGCGCGGTCACCAGGACATGCACCGTATCCCGGTCGAACTGCTTGGGCTTGCCGCTGGGACGTTCCTGAACGTGGAGCCCGGATTCCTGGGCCAGCAGGCCAAAGGCCCCATAGCCCGACACGGCGTAGAGCCGCCGATAGCTGCTCTCCGGGTCAGGCTGCGCGCCGTTCAGCCGCGTGATCCTCATGCGGCGCTTTTCACCCCAGGACTCGTACATGCCCGAAACCTTCTCGGCGAAGGCGCGAACCTCGTCGGCATCCTGCGTCCCGTCGAGCCTGGCCTCGACAAGCAGGAAGGCATCGTAGGGCCGGCCTTCCAGAACATCGCCGCAGGCCGCCTGCAGCAGATGCAGGTTCTCGGCAAGAACGGCGATCAGGTTTGCCGGGATGCTCCCTGCCTTGCCTCCGGCGCCGCTCTCCAGGCGGCGCAGCAGCGACCCGGCGCGATCGAGCCCGGATGTGATGCGGTCGATATACTCGGTGAGGCTCAGGGTCCCGAAGCGCTGCGGCGACGACCAGAAGTCCGGCGCGTTCATTTCATCGAGCGCCAGTTGCTTCAGCTCCCGCCATTGGGCGTTTTCAACGGTCTGCATCAAGGCTTCGTAGTGCCGCTTCAGAGTTGCCAGCTCCTCCCGGGTACCCTGGGGCTGCGCAAGGATGCTGCGCGGCGTCCTTTCACCCTCGACGTCGGTCTGTGCAGGCGCTTCGGCGTCCTTGGCACCGCCCGACGCTTCCGCGTTGGGGTCGACGAACTCCGTGGTCAGGCGATCCTCGCTGGCCGAGATGAACAGGAACTGATCGCTGTCGGGCACCTGGCGGCGCACGATGGTCAGGGCCAGCGGCGAGAGCAGGTAGCGTTCTATGGCCCGGCGCAGTGGCCTTGCCCCGAGATCCGGTGTGAACCCCTTGTCCAGCAGGAACTCGATCGCGCTCTCGTCCCACTCCACCGCCCAGGTGCGGTTCTTCAGGCCGCGCCGCTGAAAGGCGTCCAACAGCTCCTTCTGCAGGATCTCGCGCATCAGGCTACGCGTAAGCGGGCGAAAGACAACCACACGGTCCAGGCGGTTGATGAACTCCTTGCGGAAGACCTTGTCCACCGAGCGCCGGACTTCCCGCGGATCGAAGGCTTGGTTCTTGTTGCCGAAGCCGATGGCGACGCCGGTGGGGATGGTGGCCCCGAGGTTCGATGTCAGGACGATGATGGTGTGGCGGAAGTCGACGGTCTGGCCGCGCCGGTCGGTGATCCGGGCATCGTCGAAAACCTGGAGAAAGAGATCCCAGGCCTTGGGATGGGCTTTCTCGAATTCGTCCAGTAGGACGACGGAAAAGGGCTGCCGACGGATCTGATCGGCCAGGGAGTCGCCCTCTCCGGCTTCGGGCTGGCCCAAAAGCCGGTCGGTGCTCTCCGGGGTCTGCAGTTCGCTCATGTCGAGCCGGATCAGCCGTTGCGGGTCACCGAACAGCCACTCGGCCAGAGCCTTGGCCAGCTCGGTCTTGCCGGTTCCGGTCGGCCCGGCAAAGAGGAAAACGCCGACCGGCCGGGTCAGGTCGTTGACCCCCGCCTTCAGCATGGCGACCCGCTCGACCAGGCAGTCGACGGCTTCCGCCTGCCCGATGACCCGCTGAGACAAGCGGGTTCTCAGGGCATCCAGGTCCAGGTCGCGGCGCTGGTCGAGCACTTCGAGCGGCAGGCCCGACTGGGCCGCGAGGGTCACGATGAGATCGTCCAGGCCTATTTTCGGTTGGGTCCCACTGGCCAGCGTATCCAGCCGCCGGTGGGTCGACTCCAGGAGTCCCAGAAGATTGCCGGGCGCGGCGCGGTCGCTGAGGTACTGCTGGCAGAGGTCCCAGGCCTGCTGGAGGAAGGTGCCGTCCCCCTTTGCCATCGAGACCGCCTGCCACTGGCCCGCGAGTTCCAGCGTCTCCTCCTTCGGCAAAGGCTCCAGACGCAGCGCCGAAAGCGCCGTCACGGTTCTGGGCTGCTGCAGGAGCAGCCGCTCGAAGGCGCGGGGATCGATCTCGCCGACCACCCGGATAAGCCCCTGTTCGACCATGGGAAGCAGGGCGTCCAGCGCACCCACGGGGCTGTAGCGGTGACGCCCGGCAAAGGCCAGACTGTGGAAGTCCGGGATCATCCAGACGACCCGGCGGCCGCTGCCGAGCTGCGCCAGGATCGCCTTGAGCTGCTCCTCGAACTCGCCGATGTAGCTCTTGCCGGCAACCAGATCGTTGTGGCCGGCCACGAAGACCCGCCAGCCGGCCTCGTAGAGGCGTTTGGCGAGGCGGCTCAGCAATGCGGTCTTGCCGACGCCGCGCTCGCCGACCACCAGGAAGGACTGGGGATGCTTGGCGGTGAGCGCGCTTTCAAGCTGGTCGACCGCAGCGGCCAGCGGTGCATGCTCGATGATGGCCTCGGCAAGCTGCGAATCGCGCTCGGACCAGAGACGCCCGGCAGACCGCAGCAAATCGTCGTCGACCCGCCTGGAGTCCCACTCTTCCAGCGCCTCGAGCAAGGGGCCCCCGACCTCCGCGTCGAGGGCGTTCAGGAACCTCTTCAGTTCCTTGATCGCCTCGTCGTCGGGCGTGCCTCCTTCGGCGCTGAACACGGCGCGCTCGCCGTCGGCGAGACGCCGCTTGATGAATTGGATGAGAAATCCCCTGGACAGGCGGTAGTTCAGATAGTCGGTCGTCCGAAACAGTACCGGGCCAACGACCGCCTGCCCGGGTTCGCATTTCTCCTCCAGAAAGCGCAGCGCAAAGTACTGCGGCCAGGGCGCGATGGTGCCGACGCAGGCCAGCACCTCCGAAATGGCCTCGCCGCCGTCCTCGCGCTGCCGCAGGGCCTCCAGGGCAAAGCAGGAGATGATGGCGTTGTCGCCGGTGGCGAAGCTGATCAGGTCGTCGACGGAGAACTCCGGCCCTGAGAGCAGCCGCACCGCCTCTTTGAAGTCTTCGCTGCCTTCCGCCAGGTTGTCGGGATGCGAGGTCGCGCTGTAGAAGTCCGAGAGACGCCCGGCGATCGCATAGATGCCGGCGGCGGTGCCGCTGAGGGCGGTGCCGTCGCCGCCCTCCTTATTGTCCTGGGTCTTGGATTCCGCCTTGTCGATGTAGAGACCGAAGGCCACCACCGCGAAGATGACGGCCAGGCAAATCACGACCCCAAGTATGATGTTTTCCAAAGCCGTCCTCCCTGCCGGTCGACGCCCAGGAGGTCACACCGAACGCCCGCCGAGGTCAACCCCAAGGCGAGTCGGGCGCGGGTTTGGCGGATCCGCGCCGCAGCACTGCCCGGCCGGCGCGCCCTCAGAGGAATCGCGCCGCTTCTTCCAGGTCTTCCGGGCGGTTGGTGTTGAAGAAGGGGTCGAGGGGGCCGGCGGGGGTTTCCAGGTCCGGGAAGTCCACCTCCACCAGCCTGTGGCGGGCAGTCCAGCGGTCGACCTTGCGCATCTCCTCCTCCACCATGGCGCGGCGCAGATCCTCGCGCAGGCTTGAACGCCAGAGGCCGAAGACCGGGTGGGTGCGGCCGTGGGTGACGGCACAGGCAAGGTCCGCGCCCTCCGCTTCTACCGCCGCCATCATGCGGGCCACCAAGTCTTCCGGCAGAAATGGGGCATCGCAGGCGAAGCTGGCGAGCCATTCGGCCCCCGGCGCGTTCGCCGCCGCCCAATCCAGCCCGGTGAGGATGCCGGCCAGCGGCCCGGCGTAGCCCTCCACCACATCGGCGGCCACCGGCAGGCCAAAATCGTCAAAGCGGGCGGGATCGCCGTTAGCGTTCAGCACCAGGGCGCCCACCTGGGGCGCCGCCCGCTCGACGATGCGGGCGAGGATCGGCCGGCCACCCAGGCCCCGCAGGCACTTGTCGCCGCCGCCCATGCGCCGCGACAGCCCGCCGGCCAGCAGCACTCCGGCCACCCTGTCCTTCTCAAATCCCATGGGATGCGTTCAGGTCCTCACGCCGCGTCGTCGGCACGGCCGGCTTTGCGCTGGTGGCGCGGGTCTTCGTCTTCCAGGCTCTTGGGGTCGTGGTCGAAGACCAGGCGCTCCTCCCCCGCCAGGGCGACGAAGCGCTTGCCCTTGGCACGACCCACCAGCGTCAATCCGGCCTGGCGCGCCAGGTCCACTCCCCAAGCGGTGAAGCCGGAACGGGAGACCAGGATGGGAATGCCCATCTGCACCGTCTTGATCACCATCTCAGAGGTCAGGCGTCCGGTGGTGTAAAAGATCTTGTCGTCCGGCGCGATACCGTGGCGCAGCATATAACCGGCGATCTTGTCGACCGCATTGTGACGCCCGACGTCTTCCATGTAGAGCAGCGGCCGGTCGCCCTGGCAAAGCACGCAGCCGTGGATCGCGCCGGCCTCCAGATAGAGGCTGGGAACGGCGTTGATCTTCTTCGACAGGTTCACCAGCCAGGAAGTCTTCAGCATCGCGTCCTGCGGCAGGGCAACGGTCTCGAACTTCTCCATCAGATCCCCGAAGACGGTACCCTGGGCGCAGCCGGAGGTGCGCACCTTCTTCTTCAGTTTTTCCTCGTAGTTCGTCTCGCGCTCGGTGCGCACCACGACGACGTCCAGTTCCTCGTCGAAGTCGACGCCCTCGATCACGTCGTCCGGGCGCAGCATGTTCTGGTTCAGCAGATAGCCCAGCGCCAGATAGTCCGGATAGTCGCCGATGGTCATCATGGTGACGATCTCCTGCCCGTTCAGGAACAGGGTCAGGGGCCGCTCGACCACAACCGCGGTTTCGATGGCCGTGCCATCCTGATCGACGCCGGCGATGCGTTCGGTCAGGCGCGGGTCCGCCGGGTCCGGGCGCAGCGCGAACTCGCCGAGCAGCGCCGGGTCCACCGCCTTTGCTTTTCCCTTGCGCAGTTGTTTCACCGCCATCCCTTTCATCGGCGCCCTGCCTTCTTTCGCCACTGCCTTTTCGGCCATGGACAATCCTCCCAACGATCTGTTCTCGAATATGGAGCCCGCAGCCGCCGACCACAAGCCGACGACCGAGAAATCGCTTTAAGAGTTCCGTTTCATTAATGAATATCAAATGATTATAGGGGATTCTTCGAGCCATGAAATTGACGTTTTCGAGTGACGCCTGCGCGGACCTTGGTGGCCTTCGACGGCCCCGCTATAAGGTTGTCATGAATCGGATTCCCGCCCGCCTCGCCGCCACCCTGATTTTCCTGGCCACCACGATCTTGGGGGGACTGACCGCTTCGGCTCAGGAAGCGGGATCGGAAACACCGCTCCCACAGGAGCCACCTTCGCTGCGCTTCGAACTGGCAACCGGCAGCCTGCCGCCCCTGGCCGAACGCCTGCCGCAGACACCGCGGGCGGATCTGCCAACGCGCGAAGACTGGCGGGAGGGACGCTACGGCGGCAGCCTGCGTCTGCTCAGCCGTTCCGGCCGCGACGCCCGCGATCTGGTGCTGCTGGGCTACGCAAGGCTGGTGGTCTGGGACGAGTCCTTCGAGTTGGAGCCGGACATCCTGCAGTCGGTCGCCGTGGAAGACGGCCGCATCTTCACCCTCACCCTGCGGGCCGGCCACCGCTGGTCCGACGGGGCCTCCTTCACCAGCGACGACTTTCGCTTCTGGTGGGAGGACGTTGCCAACAACGAGACGCTTTCGCCGCGCGGACTGCCGCCGGAGATGCTGGCCGGGGGCAAGCCCCCGCGCTTTGAAGTGTTGGATGAAGTCACGCTGCGTTTCACCTGGGAAACCGCCAATCCGCTGTTCCTGCCGGCACTGGCGGGCACCGCGCCGCTGTTCATCTACAGGCCCCGCCACTACCTGCAGCAATTTCACGCCGCCTATGTCGACGAGAAGGTGCTGAACGAACAGGCCGAGGCCATGGGCCTGCAGTCCTGGAGCGAGTTGTTCAGACGCCGCGACCGGCTGTTCCGTTTCGACAATCCGGAGATGCCGACCCTGCAGCCCTGGGTGAACACCGTAGCGCCGCCGGCCGAGCGTTTCGTCGCCAAGCGCAATCCCTACTTCCACCGGGTCGACGGTCAGGGCCGCCAACTGCCTTACATAGATGAAGTGGTTCTGACCCCAACCCAGCCGCGCCTCATGGCAACCAAGGCCGCGGCGGGGGAAGGCGATCTCATTGCCCGCGGTCTCTCCTTCAGCGATGCGCCGGTCCTGAAGGCTGCCGAGGAACGCGGTGAGATCACGCTGCGGCTCTGGCCCATCGGACGCGGCGCCCAGTTGGCGCTCTATCCCAACCTCAACGTCGTTTCCCCGGGCTGGCGCTCGGCGTTGCGCGATGTCCGGTTCCGCCGCGCGCTGTCCCTGGCGACCGATCGCGACGAGTTGAACCAGGTGCTCTACCAGGGCACGGCGCTCCCCGGCGCCAATACCCTGCTGCCCAGCTCGCCGCTCTATGCCGAAGCCGCGCGGCAGGCCTGGGCCGGTTACGATCCCGATCAGGCTAATGCCCTGCTCGATGACATGGGCATGCTGTGGCGCGACAAGGACGGCATCCGCCACCTGCCCGACGGCCGCCGCGCCGATCTGATCATCGAAACCGCCGACACCGACCCGGCAGAGGTCGACGCCCTGGAGGTGATCACCGAACAGTGGCGCAAGATCGGCATTGCCGTGCTGGTGCGCAGCCAGGGGCGCCAGGCGGCACGTCAACGGGTGCGCAGCGGCGCCACCACCATGAGCATCTTCTACGGTCTCACCAACGGCCTGGCGACGGCGACCATGAGCCCGGCGGAACTGGCGCCGACCAGCGACCGCCAGAACAACTGGCCGCTCTGGGGCCTTCACTTCGAAAGCAACGGCGCCGCCGGCGAGGCCCCAGACTCTCCCGAGGCACAGGAACTTCTGGCGCTGTATCGGGCCTGGACCAGCGGACCGGACGAAGCAGCAAAGGCGAAGATCTGGCAGCGGATGCTGCAGATCCACGCCGATCAGGTCTTCACCATCGGCCTCTTGGGCGCCGTCCGCCAGCCGGTGGTCGCGAACGTCGACCTGCGCAACCTGCCCGAGGAAGCCGTCTACCTCTACGACCCCGGCGCCTATTTCGGCCGCTACCGCCCGGATACCTTCTGGTTCGCAAAGCGGCTGAGATAGGCGGCAAATCCCGCAGGAAAATTAGGGTCGTCTTTGTCGGGGCCGAAACGGTAGTATGCAGTCGAGTGGTCATACCAATTGGTCCGAAGATCAGGCCAAAAGGACGACACGCCAAAAAACAACGAAAAGCGGTCCGAAGGGGTAGCCGGCGCGTCGGGGCGTGGCGCCCGCAGTCAGCGGAACCGCCTGGTGGAGAGACAGTCTATGGAGATGGGCGGCAAGCGCGTCCTCGTCTGCAATTGCGAAGCTTCCATGCCGCTGGACGAAAAGGCGCTGACCAAAGCCTGTCAGGCAGCGGGGGCCAGCGGGGAGGCCGACCTCAACAGCCAGCTCTGCCGCGCACAGCTCGGCAACTTCCAGCAAGCGATCCTCGGTGACCAGCCGGTGCTGGTCGCCTGCACCCAGGAAGCGCCGCTGTTCGGCGAGGTGGCGGCGGAGGACAATCCCCAGGCGAACATCGATTTCGTCAACATCCGTGAGGACGCCGGCTGGTCCGCCGAGGCCGGCGGCGCAACGCCGAAGATCGCCGCACTGCTGGCGGCCGCCGCGGTGGAGGCCGAACCGACCCCGCTGGTTGCCCTGGCATCGCAAGGGGTCTGCCTGGTCTACGGCAAGGACGAGCGGGCGATCGAAGCTGCCAAGCAACTGGCCGGCCGCCTGGAGGTGACGGTGCTGCTGAGCCGGCCCGGCGAGATCCTGCCACCGCGCAACATGGACGTGCCGGTCTTCAAGGGCAGCATCGTCCAGGCCAAGGGGCACATGGGCGGTTTCGGCATCACGGTGAACGACTACGCCCCTGCCTCCCCCTCCGGCCGGGCGCAGTTGGTCTTCGAGGCGCCGCGCGACAATGCCTTTTCCGAATGCGATCTGATCCTCGATCTGACCGGCGGCACGCCGTTATTCCCGGCCCATGAGAAACGCGACGGCTACCTGAGGCCCGACCCCGGCGATCCCGTCGCCGTGCAGCGCGCGCTCTTCGAACTGGGCGACATGGTGGGCGAGTACGACAAGCCGCGTTACGTGAAATACAACGGCGACATCTGTGCCCATTCGCGCAGCCGCAAGACCGGCTGCACCCGCTGTCTGGACGTCTGCCCGACCTCGGCCATCACCTCCGCCGGCGATACGGTGGAGATCGATCCGCTGGTCTGTGCCGGCTGCGGATCTTGCGCTTCGGTCTGTCCGACCGGTGCCGCCACCTATCAGTTGCCCGCCGGCGACAGCCTGTTCATGCGGTTGCGCGAACTGCTCGACGCCTACGGCAAGGCCGGCGGCGCGGCCCCCTTGCTGTTGCTGCATGACGACAAACACGGCGCCGAGGTGATCGCCCTCTCGGCCCGCCTCGGCCGCGGTCTGCCGGCGCGTGTCTTGCCTCTGCCTTTGAACGAGGTCACCCAGGTCGGAATCGATTTCCTCGCCGCCGCCTTCGCTTACGGCGCCGAACAGGTGGTCATTCTGGCCGACCCGAAAAAGCGCGACGAGTTGAGCGGCCTGGCCGGCCAGATCGGTCTGGCGGAAGCGGTCCTGAGCGGCCTCGGCTACGGCGCCGGCCGCATTCATCTCGTCGACGACGCCGACCCGGATGCGCTGGAACGCCAGCTCTATGATCTTGCTGTGCCGGAGCAGAATATGACCGGCGGCAACTTCCTGCCCCTCGGCGGCAAGCGCAGCCGGGCCTTCCTGGCTTTGCGTCATCTGCACGACAAGGCGCCGCAGCCGGTTGATCAGCTACCCCTGCCGCCCGGCGCGCCCTTCGGCGCCGTGAAGGTCGATACCGAGGGCTGCACCCTCTGTCTCGCCTGTGTCGGCGCCTGCCCGACCGGCGCCCTGCTGGACGACGAGAGCCGCCCCTGGCTCGGCTTCAAGGAAGACGCCTGCGTGCAGTGCGGGCTCTGCCGTAACACCTGCCCGGAATCCGTGATCACCCTGGAGCCGCGGCTGAACTTCACCAGCGAAGCCATGGGCGCCGTTGTCCTGAACGAGGCCGAACCCTTCGAATGCATTCGCTGCGGCAAGCTCTTCGGCGTGCGCCAGTCCATCGAGCGGATCGTCGACCAACTGGCCGGCAAGCATCATATGTTCCAGGACAGCGCCCAGATTGACCTCATCAAAATGTGCGAAGATTGCCGCGTGACCGTGCAGTTCGAGAGTTCCGACAATCCCTTCCAGGGGGGCGACCGCCCGACACCACGCACCACCGACGACTACCTGCGCGAGCGCGAGATCGAGGACGCCCGGCAGAAGGTCCTGGCGGAGCGGGCCAACGGGAAGCCGGAAGACGGCAGCGGTAACGCTTGAGGCCTGTACGGCGGTTAATCGCCTTTTCACCAAGAGCGGAGTAGGCTTGCCGCCATGACTTCTGACGGCGAAAAGCCCGACCCCTTTCTCCATGCCTACCGCGACGATCTGGCGGCGGCTTCACTGAAGGGCCGGGTATCGGCAGAACGGTTCACCGAGGGCCGGCAAGCCGGTATCTGCAAAGGTCTCGTTGACCTGCGCCGCGAACCCGACGCGGGCTCCCGCCTCGACACCCAGTTGCTGTTCGGCGAAACCGCTACGGTCTACGACGAACGCGATGGCTGGGCCTGGGTCCAGAACGAAACCGACAGCTACGTCGGCTATGTCGAGAGCGCTGCCCTAGGCGAAGCACCGAAGCCGCCGACCGATCAAGTGTCGGCCCTGCGCAGCTACCTGTTTCCGGAACCGGACCTGAAGGCACCGCCCCTGGACTGCCTCAGCATCGCCTCGCCCGTCCGCGTCGTCGGCGAAGACGGAGACTACGCGGCCTTGGACGGCGGCGGTTTCCTCTATCGCAAACACCTCGCGGCCCTGCCGTCAGAAAACGAAAGCGACTATGTCGCCAGCGCGCTGCGTTTCCTCGGCACGCCTTACTATTGGGGTGGGCGCAGCAGCATCGGTCTGGACTGCGCCGCGCTTATCCAGCTCTGCCTCGCCCGCGCGGGGATGCCGGTATTGCGCGATTCCTACATGCAGGGCAGCTCGGTCGGACAGGCCGTCGACTGGCGGCCGGGCGAAACGATTTTGCGACGCGGCGACCTCGTCTACTTCCCCGGCCATTGCGTCATCATGCTGGACGACCGGGAAGTGGTGCACGCCAACGCCTTCACCATGTCGGTGGCCATTGAAGCGCTGGAAGCGGTGGAGCAACGGGTCATCGCCGAAAGCGGCGGCACCGGCATCACCGGCGTACGGCGGCTCCGCCCTTAGACCCGGCCTGCAATCCGCCTGGACTATTGCGGCGGGGGCCCGCTGCCGCCGCCCACCTGGGCCTGACAGAGCGCCTCGGCCCGGCTCTTGAACAGATCCGCCTGCTGGGCGGTGATGGTGCCCTCGGCGGCCATGCGGTCGATATCCACGGCCCGTTCCGCCAGACAGCGCGCCACCGGGTCGTCTGCCGCAAGGCCGGCTTCTTCCGGCGGTGGAAAGATGTCGTCACGATGCATCCAGCCCAGGGCGGCAGCCATAAGGAAGGCCACCCCGAGAGCCCAGAGTCGGGCAGCCGGGCGGTCTAGAAATGAGACCTTTTGAGACGAATCCGTCATGCCCGAAAGGCTAAAGGCCCAGGATTGCCGCCGCAAGCCGGGCCATCGGCGGCCTGGGCGGAAATGTTCTTGGAAAATGGCTTGCCCCTACGAAAGTTGGGGGCGAAATATCAGCTGCCTGCTATTATTTTGATAAGCATCAATGAGGTGCGCCGGTTCAGCAGTCAACTTGGGCCGGACAAGACCAAGGTTTGGGAGAGGCTTGATGGCAGAGATGATCGATCCCTTCGGGAGGGCGATCACCTACCTTCGTGTATCGGTGACGGATCGTTGTGACTTCCGCTGTGTTTACTGCATGGCGGAGAACATGACCTTCCTGCCGAAAGCGGACATTCTGAGTCTGGAAGAACTCGACCGGGTCTGCAGCGCTTTCGTGCGCCAGGGCGTGAAGAAGCTGCGCATGACCGGCGGCGAGCCGCTGGTGCGCCGCGACATCATGAAGCTGTTCCGCAGCCTGTCGCGCCACCTGGAAAGCGGGGCGCTGAATGAACTGACGCTCACCACCAACGGCAGCCAGCTCGGCCGCTTCGCCCATGAGCTGGCGGATATCGGCGTGCGGCGGGTGAACGTTTCCCTCGATACGCTGAACCCGGACAAGTTCGCCGCCATCACCCGCTGGGGCAAACTCGATCAGGTGATGGCCGGGCTCGATGCTGCCAAGGCGGCCGGGCTGCAGGTGAAGATCAACGCCGTGGCGCTGAAGGGCGTCAACGACGACGAGGTCGACCGGCTGGTCTCCTGGTGCGGCGACGAGGGTTTCGATCTGACCTTCATCGAAGTCATGCCGATGGGCGACATCGGCGGCGAGGACCGGGTCGAACAGTATTGGCCGCTTTCCATGCTGCGCGCGCAGTTGGCCGAGTCTTGGACTCTGGACGAGATCGACTATCAGACCGGCGGACCGGCCCGCTACGTGCGGGTGAAGGAAACCGGCGGACGCATCGGCTTCATCACGCCGATGACCCATAACTTCTGTGAGAGCTGCAACCGTGTGCGGCTGACCTGCACCGGCACCCTCTATATGTGCCTGGGCCAGGAAGACGCCGCCGACCTGAGGGCGCCTCTGCGGGCGAGCGAGAGCGACGGCCTGCTCGACGATGCGATCATGGAAGCCATCGGCCGCAAGCCCAAGGGCCACGACTTCATCATCGACCGCCGCCGCAAACAGCCGGCGGTGTCGCGCCACATGAGCGTCACCGGCGGCTGAGCCTGCCGGTCAGTCCGACTACTTGATCAGAACCTGATGGGCGAAGTCGCGCCCGTTGGAAATGGTGATCTGCTCGAAGCCGAGCATCTTCGCCAGATCGAAGAAGGTGAAGTAGTCCTCCACACCTAGTTCCGAGAAAACCGGCAGCAGCCGGGCCACCGCGGTCATCTGGGCGAAGATCGCCCGCGCCCGGTAGACGGTGTCGATCCGGCCGTCGTCCAGCGCCACGATGATGAGCTTCTCGGCCTCCGATCCCTTGGCGAAGATCGCCGCCGTCGGCGGATAGGGCGCCTTGTTCTGTTCGCTGGTGATGCCGGTGACAAAGGCGATGCGCGCCTTGCGGGAGGCCTCAGGCAGGGTGAAGGAGCGCGCCTGATAGGTCTCCGTCGTCTCGGGTTGTGGGTAATAGTAACCTGCATGCCGGTCGTCCGCCCGGGCCGCGTCACCAGCTGCGATCGTAGCGGTCAGCGCCATGCCAAAGAGCGCCACCAAGGCCACAAAAATCTTTCGTCCGGTCCGAAAACCAGCCTGCATCTACCCTCTCCCTGTTTTTTGACCCACCAGTATTGACGGGCAGCCTGCGGGAGCCCTCGCGGTTTGGCAAGTAACGGTTTTGGCAGTGGGCCTTCGTTTTCGCCCCTTCATTCGGGAAAGAACGCAGTCTGGCGCTGCCCCGGCTGATCGCTATACTCGGCCACATCAAGGCTGGGCAATCCGGCCGCCCGCCCCAGGCAAACCGTTCAGGGGCGGTTTCTGCGAGACTGGCTTTCCATAAGAGGAATCATTGGCCGTGACCGACCCGAAGATTGCGCTCGTTGCCAGTGATACGCCCGAGGCGGCGGCAGCCTTGGCGCGGCTGGAAAAGCGCTATGGCGGCACCAAGGCGGAGGACGCCGACATCATCGTCGCCCTGGGCGGCGATGGTTTCATGCTGGAATCCCTGCACCGCGTGATGGGAAGCGGCAAGCCGATCTATGGCATGAACTGCGGCACCGTCGGCTTTCTGATGAACCAGTACCACGAGGACGACCTGGCGGAACGCGTCGCCCAGGCCGAACAGGCAACCTTGCATCCCCTGCGCATGACCGCCGACTGCGTCAACGGCGAAACCAGCGAAGCCATCGCCATCAACGAGGTCTCCCTGCTGCGTGAAAGCCGGCAGGCCGCCAAGGTCGGCATCGCCGTCGACGGCGTCCAGCGCATGGACGAGTTGATCTGCGACGGCATCCTGGTTTCCACCGCCGCCGGCAGCACGGCCTACAACCTCTCCGCCCATGGCCCGATCATTCCCATCGGCGGACAGCTTCTGGCTCTCACACCCATCAGCGCCTTTCGTCCGAGACGCTGGCGCGGTGCATTGCTGCCGGCCACCGCCGAGGTTACCTTCGAGGTGCTCGAGGCAAAGAAGCGCCCCGTCTCGGCAACGGCGGACTTCACGGAAGTGCGTGACGTCGCCCGGGTAAGAGTGCGCGAAGACCAGAGCCTCGATCTGAACCTGCTCTTCGACCCCGAACACGATCTGGAAGAGCGCATCATCAAAGAGCAGTTCCAGCCCTAGCGCTTCCTGGCGTCGGTATCCGTAAGTCACAACTGCCGTAAGGAAACGAAGGGTGGCCGCCTGAACTGGCACCTGCGGAGGGTGCCTGGCATTCCGCCGGTCAACCGACAGAGCGCCGAATGACCTTTGAGAGGGCGGCCAATATGCGCGGCCTGGAGGCGGCGATGAGCTTCCAGGATAATACCGCCCTCGCCATGCGCTGCGGGAGCAGACCCACCGAGAGGAACCAGGCAGCCAAAAAAGCGCGTCGCCGCAGGGATGCATTCATCTCCAGTGTTGCCGCTGCGCCGGCGGTACCCAGGGCCAGCCTGGAGTCTTCCGCGACGGGGTGCCGGGTCTCGTCTGCGCAGAGAGAAGCCAAGCGCTGTTCAAGATGGGTCGGATCGCGCAGACAGACATCATCGGGCAACGTCATGCCGACCTCCGCCGCCTGCCGGGAAAGTGCCGCCATGCGGTGAAAATCGTGCTGTATTCGCCAACGCGCGCCTTCGGCGAGTCTGCCGTTGAAGGCCGAGTGATTGGCGCCGTGCCGGCGATAGGCGCCGAGACAACTGTCGATCGCGGTTACTCTTCCGTGAACTGGAGCGACCGTCACAAGATAACCGTCTGCTCCTTGGCGAAACGCGTCCTCCGGTATCGGCAGTATGGATTCCAGCGTCCTGCGATCGAAAGCCAGGCCGCTGGTAACCGTCGTCTGGTAGCGGCCGCGCCGCAGCAGGGCGGGCATAACGTTGCCCTCGTCAAACGGCAGTTCGGGCGGTGGATAGGTATCGGTGATCCGCAGCTCCTCGTCGACGACATGCAGCCGGAACTGCGCCTGCGTCGTGGCGCTGTCACAGGCATCGATCACCGCCGATACGGCATTGGGGTAGAGGTAGTCATCCGCGTCCAGGAAGAAGACGACAGCGCCGGACGACGCCGCAAAGCCGGTGTTGAAGGCAGCCGCATGCCCTCCGTTGCGCGGCTTCAGGCAAGGGATAACCCTGGAGCCGTAGGAACGGATGACGTCGCGCGACCCATCGCTTGAAGCATCGTCAACGACGACCACCTCGACATTGCTGTGGTTTTGATTAAGAGCGCTGCTGATGCAACGATCGAGAAACTGCGCGTAGTTGTAGTTCGCGATGATGATCGACGCCGGGATGCGCGCTTTCGGGGCTTGCATCACGTCTCACCTCGCAATCTGATACCTCGCAAATCCGGCTTTGCCACTTGCAACGGACAAGCCGTCGGCTCTTCCTGCAGACCCGCCCGGAAAAAGGATCTCAGTAGCCTGACCAGCGGCAGGCCGGATTATTCCATAGAGATGAACAACGTCGACCCGACTCTAGGCCTTGGCAAAGACCCCCTCGATCCAAATACCGACGGCTTTGATGCGGGGCAAACCAACCAACTCGGACTGCGTCAGCAGCCAGACTTCGCGCCGGGCCTCCTTCAGCCCATTGGGGAGCGGGAGGCGCCTCACCTTCGCGTCCCGGTCGGCAATCAGGCAGGGCAGGAAAGAACGCCCAAGCCCTGCTGCCACGGCTTGATGGGCCGCTTCGACATCGTTGACCTTGACCGCGGCAGCCCGGCCGCCCCCGGTCTTGATGGCCTGTTCGGCCCAGCGCGCCTGCGGCAGATGGCCCATGGTTTCATCGTAGGTGATCCAGGCCTGGGCCGCGGCTTGCTTTTTCGCTGTCGCAGCGGCGGTGTAAGGGGCGAAGGCCAGGATGCCAATGCGCCGGGCCTTGACCCGTGATCCACCGGCCTTGGGCCGTGCGAAACGCAAGGCCATGTCCGTCTCGCGCCGTGTGAGACTGAGGTCGCGGGCATCCGATATCAACTCAAGCCTCAAGTCCCCATGGTCTTTGAGCAGGTCGGGCAGCGCCGGCAGCAGAATATGGTTCTGCACCGCCGGAACGGTGGTCAAGCGCACCACCCCCGTAACCTCCGAAGGTCCGCTTCCAACGCCGCCGAGCGACGCAAGATCGCGCTCCATGCCTTCGGCCAGCCGGGCCAGGGACCTGCCGAGATCCGTCAACTCCAGGCGACCGTCCGCCAGCCGCTGATAGAGGCGAGCGCCGAGGTCGGCCTCCAGGGCGACAAGCCGGCGCGACACCGTCGTGTCGTCGACGCCAAGCAACCTTGCCGCCGATGAGAGCCGATCCTTGCGTCCGATCGCCAGAACGTAGCGCAGGTCATTCCAATTTGGATTCTGCATTTCTGCAGCTTTGCATGCAAATTCTCGCCTATCTACGGCAAATATGCAGCCGTAGCATTGCGTGCGGATCATCAGGCAGGAGGGAGCGATGCTTTTCGCTGTGTTTTTCGAGGACAACACCGAACTGGACAAGGACCTGAGGCAACAGCATTTGCCCGCGCACCTGGCCTTTCTGGAGAAACACAAGACGCAGGTCGTGGCCGCCGGGCCGCTGCTTGCCACTGGCGGTGAAGCAGAGGGCGGCGAGAGCGAGGGCGGGTTGTGGCTTGTCGAAGCCGCCGACCGGAACGCCGTCACCACTTTGGTGAAAGAAGATCCCTTCTGGCCGACGGGCCTGCGAAAATCCTATCGCATCGCGATTTGGAAACAGGTGTTCGCCGACGGCCGGCGCCTGGTTTAGAGGCCCAGTTCCTTACGGACCTTTTTGGTCAGCTTGGCGGCGACGATACGGTGCGCTTCTTCGACATAGGCCTTGATGTCCTTGTCGGTCATCGCCCGCTTCTTCTGCAACTGTACCCACTTCGCACGGGCCAGGTAGGGCGCGGGGGCGATACCCTCCTGCTCGCTCAGCAGGGTGTAGGAAAGATCACTGCACTTGAAGCTGATCTTCTGCTGCTCACCCGGACCCCAGTGGGAGCAAATGGCGAAGATCTTGCCGCCGACTTTCCACACCGAGGCATTGCCCCACTGAATCACGTTGGTGGTGCCTGTCAGCGAGCGGCAAAACCGATCGAAACCCTCGCGCGTCACTGGCAACTCCTTCTTCTCAGAAAATCCCCGCATCCAACCCGGCCGCCATGGCAGCGCCGATGTCACGGCAATCATCGACAAAACCGTCCTGCCAGTCGCCTTTGAAGATCACCGGCGGCTGCACCGCCCGCCAGCGCAGGCCGGTGGTGATGCTTTCCACTGCGCGGCGCGTGCCGGTACCGTCATGACCCGCCCGGATGTAAAGACAGTAAGGCAGGCCCTGGGTCTCTTCGAGACAGGGATAGTAACTGCGGTCGAAAAAGTCTTTCAACGCGCCACTCATGTAGCCCAGGTTTTCCGTGGTGCCGAGGATTACGGCCTGCGCCGCCAAAACGTCCTCAGGCCCGGCCTCCAGGGGCGCCCGGGCCACCACCTCCAGGTTTTCGGTTTCGCAATCCTCCGCCGCATCGACCACCGCCTGGCGGAGGCGCAGCGTATTCGCCGAGGGCGCGTGGGCCACGATGAGCAAACGCTTGCGGCTCATGATGTGCGGACGCCTCCCTTACCGCGTCCCGGCCTCCGGATAACCCAGCAGACGATCAACTCTGCAGCCGGATCACTTCGTCAGGCGCGTGTGAAGAGCGCGGAGGTAACGATAGTCGGCCGCCGTAAACTCGTCTTCCGCAATGTCTTCCTTGTAGCCTTCCAGCTCTTCGCGCAAAGCCGCGGAGCTGTCCGGCCGGGCCAGAAGTTTCTCCATCAGAGCCAGCGCTTCCGCATTTTGGGCCGTCTGCTGTTCCGGCGACAGCGGCTTGTCCTCGACGGCCTCTTCCTCACCCTCATCTTCGAACTCGTCTTCCGCCTCGTCGTCGAGCGCCGGTTCATATTCTTCGGGGTCTTCGGGCTCCTCGGGCAGGATCAATTCGTCCCAGGACGTACCCGCGGCCTCCAGGTTGCTGTGCAGCTGGCGGGCCGCCGTCAGAACTTCTTCATCCTCCGGGCTGCCCAGTTTCGACAGCAGCGCGATCAGTTCGTCGCGCTGTAGCGGCTCCGTCATGCCTGACCTCTTGAAAATACGAATCGCAATACCGCGGCGACTGTAGCCGCTTTTCGACGGAAGCTACAGACCCCGCGGTACCGGAGATCAAGGATGATATGTAGAATTCCTGCAGATCGACCGTGACCCGCGCCGGATGAGGCAGAAGCCCTAGATCTGGCGGTCCCAACGCGTCTTGGCGGCCATGGCTTTCATGGATTCCGCCGAAAGGCCGATATCGCGCAACTGGCGGCCGCTCATGTTGGCCATGCTTGCCCGCTCTTCCGCGCTTTGCTGCCAGTCGATCATCAGGTCCAGCAGCACCACCGGCAGACGCAACAGGGTGCCCAACAGACTGCCGTTCGTCCGGGCGCTGCCGGAGCCCAGCAAGGGGGAGGATTTCTGGATCGCTGCGTTCGACATCTTAGTGTTCCTTATCTGACGGAATGCCCTCGTCTCTCGTCAGGCATCGAGTGAATTGCCCTCTCAGGCTCTCTCTTAGCCCTAAACCTATTGACGATTGCTGAATCCGGCAAACGATGATATCTCATGAGGATCATCAGTAAATCTAATGCGAAACGATGTCCCGGAAACTCCCGCCTCTGAAGGCTTTGCGGGCTTTCGAAGCCGCAGCACGGCATCTGTCCTTTACCAAGGCCGCCAACGAGCTTCACGTGACCCAGGCCGCGATCAGCCATCAGGTCAAATCCCTGGAAGAGCACCTCGGCCTGACGCTGTTCCGGCGCCTCAACCGGCGCCTGGTGCTGACCGCGGCGGGGCAGATCTACCTGCCGGTCCTGCGTGATGCCTTCGACCAGATCGCCAGCGGCACCAAGCAGCTCTACAAGGACGACGACACGGGTCCTCTGCAGATCAGCGTTCTTCCCTCCCTGGCCGCCAAATGGCTGCTGCCGCGCATGTCCCGCTTCCGCGACAAGCACCCGGACATCGACGTCATGATTTCCGCCAACAACAAGCTGGTCGACTTTTCCGACGATTCGGTCGAGATGGGCATACGCTACGGTGCCGGCAACTATCCCGGCCTGCAGGTGGATCTGCTGCTCAGCGACGAGGTCTTCCCGGTCTGCAGCCCGAGCCTGATGAAGGGTCCGAAGCCGCTCAAGACCCCCGATGATCTGCGCCACCATACGTTGCTGCATGACGAGGTTTCACGCGAAGACGAAAGCCCGGACTGGCGTTCCTGGCTGCAGGCCGCGGGGGTCACCGGCGTCGATTGGAACCGCGGGCCCGGTTTCAGCGATTCCTCCATGGTGATCGAGGCTGCCGCGGCCGTTCAGGGTGTGGCCCTGGGCCACCGCTGGCTGGCCGCCGCCGACCTGGAAAGCGGCCGCCTGGTGAAGCCCTTCGGGCCCAGCATCGCGTCAAAACATGCCTACTACATCGTCTGCCCGCCCGCCGTGGCCGAACGGCGCCGGGTTCGCCTGTTTCGTGAATGGTTGCTGGAAGAAGCCGAGAGGACTGGCGCAGAAACCGCCGCTCTGTCATCCTGCTGAAACCGCCCGACACCCGTCTTTACCCTGCCTGGAGCCGATAAACTTGCCTGATCCCCTGAATGCCGAAAGCCCGGCCATCAGGCCGGAATCCCGCGCCATGATCGAGCGTCTGATTGCCTTTGACACGACCAGCCGCAATTCCAACCTGGACCTGATTCACTTCATTCGCGACTATCTGGCCGATCTCGGCGTCAGCGCGACCCTGGTGCACGATGCCGACGGCCGTAAAGCCAATCTCTATGCCACGCTCGGTCCCAAAGACCGCGGCGGCATCGCGCTTTCCGGCCACACTGACGTGGTGCCCATCGACGATCAGGACTGGCAGCGCGATCCCTGGAAGATCAGCGAGGCCGACGGGCGGCTCTATGGGCGCGGCACCTGCGACATGAAGTCGTTCGTCGCCGTGGCGCTGGCCCATGCGCCGCGCTTTCTGTCGGGCGAACTGGAAACCCCGGTTCACCTCTGCTTCTCCTATGACGAAGAGGTCGGCTGCCGCGGGGTACCCGATCTGCTCGCCTACCTCGCCGACCAACCGGTGCGGCCCCGGCTCTGTATCGTCGGGGAACCGACGGATATGAAGGTCATCACGGCACACAAGGGCAAGCTGTCGATGTGCTGCCACGTCCGCGGCAAGGAGGCCCACTCCTCCCTCGCGCCGCACGGGGTGAACGCGATCCAGGCGGCTGCGCGGGTCATCGGCAAGCTGACCGACATGGCGGCTGATAAGGCGGCAAACGGACCCTTCGACGACGACTACGACGTGCCCTTTACCACGGTTCATACCGGGGTGATCGAGGGCGGCACGCAATTGAACATCGTCCCCGGCCACTGCCGCTTCGAGTTTGAGTTCCGCTACCTTCCGGAAGATTCGCCCAGCGCCTTGCTGGCCCAGGTCAAGGACTTCGCCGAGAAGGAGATCGCCCCGGCCATGCAAGCCATCGATCCCAAGAGCGGGTTCTCCTGGAAGGAACTGGCCGGGTTTCCCGGCCTGAACCTGCCGCCCGATGCCGAGGTCGTGGATCTGGCGAAAAGCCTGTCGGGCGGCAACGCCACCGGCAAGGTGGCCTTTGGGACCGAGGCCGGCCTCTTCGACAGCAGCGGGATTCCGGCGGTGGTCTGCGGCCCCGGGTCCATCGACCAGGCCCATAAGCCCGACGAGTTTGTGACCTTGGAACAGATCGCCCTGTGTGAACGCTTCATGGATCGCCTCGAGCAACGCCTGCGCCCGCAGGAGACTGCCCGTGCCTGACGGCGCCCCCGCCAAAGCTCAACCCGTCAAGGCCGTGGTGTTCGATGTCGGCGGTGTCCTGCTCGACTGGAATCCCCGCCATCTCTATCGCAAGATCTTCGACGATGAAGCGGCGATGGAACGCTTCCTGACCGATGTCTGCTCCCACGACTGGAACGAGCAAGCCGATGCCGGGCGGCCGATTGCCGATATCACGGAGGAGCTTTGCGCCCGGCACCCTGACCAGACAGCGATGATCGAAACCTACTACGCCCGCTTTCCGGAGATGATCAAAGGGGCGATCGACGAGACCGTTGTTCTGCTGAAGCGGCTCCACGCCAGAAACATGCCGCTCTACGTGTTGTCGAACTTTTCCGCCGAGACCTTTCCCATCGCCCGCCAGCGCTTCGGGTTCTTCGACCACTTTGCCGGTCTTTTGATTTCCGGCGCCGAAGGCATGAAGAAACCCGATCCACGGATCTACGAACTGGTGGTGCAGCGTTTCGGCTTGAGCCCGGCCCATACCTTTTTCATCGACGATCGGGCGGATAATGCCCAGGCGGCTGTCGATGGCGGCTGGCAGGCCCATCACTTCACAACGCCGGCGGCATTGGAAGCGGATCTCAAAGACCGCGAACTGCTGGGCTGAGGGCGGCGGTGACGGCGAGCGAGCGCTATCCCCTTGAGCTTGCGCCGCCGGACCTCTCCGCCTGGCGGAAAGGCAGTCATGAAACGGACTATGTCCACCATTTCGATTCCGGTTCGCCTGGCCCACAGGTCGTTGTCTCGGCGCTGGTCCACGGCAATGAAGTCTGCGGCGCCATCGCGCTTGACCGCCTGCTGCGCGACGGACTGCGGCCCAGTGCCGGCAGCCTCACGCTGGTATTCGTAAACACGGCGGCTTTTGAGCGGTTTTCCCTCTCGATACCCTATGCCAACCGCTTTATCGACGAAGACTTCAATCGGCTGTGGACGCGGGACATCCTGGAAGGGCCGGGCCAATCCCTGGAGCTTCAGCGGGCGCGGGAGCTGCGGCCGGTTTTCGATGCTGCCGACCTGCTGCTCGACATCCACTCGATGAGCAGGACAACCGAAGCACTGATGATGGCCGGACCCGCCGACAAGGGCCTCACCCTGGCGCGCCGGGTGGCCTGCCCCGGCACCATCGTCCGCGACCGCGGTCATGCCGCCGGCCCGCGTCTGCGCGATTACGGCGACTTCATCGACCCGGCCAGCCCGCGCAACGCCCTGCTTGTGGAGTGCGGGCATCACTTTGCCGCCGAAAGCGCCGAGGTTGCCCTGGAGACTGCGCTGCGTTTTCTCGTCACGACCGGCACGATCGCGCGAGAGCGACTCTCCGCCTACGCAATCCCGTTGGAAACACCAGAGCAGCGGGTTATCGAAGTCAGCGAGACGGTGACCGCCTGCAGCGAGAATTTCCGGTTTCTGGAAGACTATCGGGGCATGGACATGATTCCGAAAGCCGGCACGGTGATCGCCAGGGACGGCGATAAAGACCTGCGGACGCCCTATGACAACTGCATCCTGATCATGCCCGCCGAACAACCGCCGCAAGGCACCACGGCGGTGCGTCTCGGGCGGCAGTGCGTCTGATGGTCTTGGCGAACTGGCAGCCGCCGCCCTGGCAGAAGATCGTCCTGGCCCTGGCCATCGGCACCGCCGGCGGTTGGCTGGCGCAGAGTCTGCACATCCCCCTCGCCTGGATGATCGGCGCCATGTCGGCCACGACCGTCGCTGCAATGGCCGGTCTGCCGATTACCCTGCCGATCGTCTATCGCACGGCCATGGTCGCCGTCCTGGGCGTGATGCTGGGCAGCGGTTTCGCGCCGGAGATCCTGAACCGGGTCGCCGACTGGGCCCTCTCGCTTCTCGGGCTCGCCGCCTACACAGTGGTATCGGCCGCCGTCGTGGCCGTTTTCCTGCGCAAGGTGGCCGGGTACGATCCGATCACCGCCTATTTCTCTGCCTCCCCCGGCGGCTTATCGGAGATGGTGATCATCGGCGGCGCCAATGGCGGTGACGAACGCATCATCTCTCTCACCCATACCTCCCGCATCCTGCTGGTGGTGCTCGCCCTGCCCTTCGTGATGCAGTGGGTTTTCGGTCACACGCCGGGACCGCGCCCCGCCGGCGGCATTCCGCTGGCAGAGGCGGAGGCCGGCGATATGATCGTCCTCACTCTCTGCGGTGTCGTCGGTTTTTTTGCAGCCCGGCTGGTGCGCTTGCCGGCCGCCGCGATCCTTGGCCCCATGATCGTCTCGGCGGCTGTGCACCTGGTTGGCTGGAGCGATGCCAAGCCACCGACCGAGCTGGTCGCCGCCGCCCAGGTCGTGGTCGGAACCACGATCGGCTGCCGCTTCGCCGGTATCGGCCTGCGCCTTGTCGGGCATACGCTGCTCGCCTCCCTCGGCAGCACCACCATACTGGTTGCCGGCAGTCTCGTTTTCGCCGTCCTGCTGCAGCCCGTCACCGATCTCTCGGCAGTCGCCCTCTTCCTCGCCTACGCTCCCGGCGGCGTCGCGGAAATGAGCCTTATCGCCTTGGCGCTCTCTATCGATGCGGCCTTGGTCGCCACCCATCATATCGCGCGCATATTCCTGATCGTTGTCTGCACGCCGCTGCTGTTCCGCTTGCTGCCCGTTTCGGTGATCGGCCGGAAGCCCGGTCAGAGCGGGAATCCTCCAGGGACTTGACACACACCTGTCACGCGGCCGGCGGCAGGCTCAAAAGGTCATCTTGACCGAGTCCTGAAACCGCCATGTCCGATCGCCTTCTTGCCGTAACGCTGGCGCTTTGCCTGGCCCTGCCGCTCTGCCTCAGCCTCGATGGGGATCTCTTCGGGGGGGATCTCTTCGGGCGGGATCTCTTCGGGCGGAACGCGGAGAGAACGGCACACCGTCAGGTCGAAGAGCTTCTCGGGGTAAATCTCGTCATCGAAGCAGCGATCGAGAGGGACCGGTTCACTGAGCGAGCCGGTGAAGAAGACCGCACCGCCGACCGCCAAGGGCCGGTCCGCAAGCAGGGGGCAATGCCGCCGCAGGCCGCGGCGCTGAGCGGCGCCAACCTCCAAAGCGATCTATCGCCCGCGCCACCACCTGTGGCCGACACGACCACACAGCGCTGACGCCGAAGCCGCGCAGACAGCAGATTCCAAACGCACTGATGAAACCGATCGCCCGGTTGGCCCGCGCGGTAATCGCGGATTTATAACGAATACCGCGAAAATAACGGAACATTAAGTATCTCACCTTATACAGCTACTCGTAATAGCTATTTAAATCGCTCAAACAAAAGGGATTTGGATAGTCATATTGATAATATAAAGCGAACTAGATTGGTTCACATCAATCTCCTGTTGTAGCGAGACTGCGAGCCAAAGCGTCACGGTCTTTGGGCCGGCAATCGAAGAGGATGGAAAAGGCAATGAGTAGTGTGGCAAAGCCGGGAGTTCCCGGAGATCAAATGGACAAGGGTATCTCCGCGGCGCGCGCGGCTGCAGGTGGCGCGCTCTCGAAAGCCGGGGGACTGCTCGGCTTCATGAACAACATCAAGATTTCGTCCCGCGTCTTCGGCGGTTTCGGTCTGATTCTGGCAATGCTGACCACGGTCGCCGTGCTGTCGATCTACTCTCTGGATGTGGCCAATTCCACGTTCACCGAGTACCGCACCCTGGCACGCCAAGCCAACGCGGTCGGCCGGGTGCAGGCCAACCTGCTGATGACCCGGATGAACGTAAAAGACTTCATCATCACGAAGTCCCAGAAGGACATCGACGAGGTCTTCCATTTCGAAGAGAAGACCGTTGAACTGGTTGAAGACGCCGAAGAGCTGGTCGCCGATCCGGATCGCCTCGAACTGCTCGAAGGCATGAAAAACCGCATGGAAGAGTACCGCGGCCACTTCGAAAATGTCGTCGCGCTGAACGACAAGCGCAACGAGATCGTCAACGGTACCCTCAACGTTATCGGGCCGCAGATCGAAAAAGACCTCTCGGCGATCATGCAGAGCGCCTACCGAGACGGCGATGCCGAGGCAGCCTTCACCGCCGGCATGGTACTGCGGAACCTGCTTCTCGCACGGCTCTATGCGACCAAGTTCCTGGTCGACAACAAGCAGGAGTCCTACGATCGTGTGATGAAGGAATTCGGTGAGTTGGGGGAGCTGTCCGACGATCTGCTGGCCAGCCTGCAGAACCCGCGCCGGCGCCAACTCGCCACCGCCGTCGTGCAGAACGTCTCGATCTACCGCGAGTCGTTCGACGAGGTGAACGTGGTCATCAACCAGCGTAACAGCGTGATCCGCGAGAACCTGGACAAGATCGGCCCGGAAGTCGCCAAGGACATCGAGGACTACAAGCTGTCGGTCAAGTCCCGCCAGGACACGATCGGCCCCGAAGCCTCCGCCTCCATGCGCCAGGCCGAGATCGTTGACGGCATCATTTCCGTCATCAGTCTGGTCTTGGGCGTCATCATCGCCTGGGTGATCGGCATGGGCATTTCCCGCCCAATCAACCGCATGACCTCTTCCATGACCGAACTGGCCAAGGGCAACAAGACGATCGAGATTCCTTCGCTGGGTCAGAAAGATGAACTCGGCGCCATGGCCGAAGCGGTCCAGGTGTTCAAGGAGAACGCCATGGAGGTGGATCGCCTGGCCGCCGAACGGGTCGAGCAGGAGAAAAAGGCCGAAGAGGAAAAGCGCAAGGCCATGAACGAACTGGCCGACGACTTCGAGGCTTCGGTCAAGGAAGTGGTGGACTCCGTTTCGACCGCCTCGAACGAGATCAAGGGCTCAGCTCAGAACCTGACGGGCGCCGCCGAGGATGCGACATCCAAGTCGACGGCCGTTGCCGCCGCAGCCGAGCAGGCCACGGCAAACGTCCAGACGGTTGCGGCCTCTTCCGAGGAGATGTCCAGCTCGATCAATGAGATCGCCAGGCAGGTCACCGAATCGACACGCAGCACCGGCGAGGCCAAGAGCGAGGTCGAGGAGACCGACACCGTCGTCCGCGAGCTGGCTGCGGCTGCTCAGAAGATCGGTGAAGTCGTGACCCTGATTTCTGACATCGCCGAGCAGACCAATCTGCTGGCCTTGAATGCCACGATCGAGGCGGCGCGCGCCGGTGAAGCCGGAAAGGGCTTTGCCGTTGTCGCCTCCGAGGTCAAGAGCCTGGCCCAACAGACCGCCAAGGCGACGGAGGAAATCGCTCAGCAGATCGACAGCGTGCAGTCGACCACGGACTCCGCCGTGCAGGCCATCGGCCGGATCAAGGAGACCATCGTGAAGGTCGACGAGATCGCCGGGTCGATTTCCGCTGCTATCGAAGAGCAGACGGCGGCTGTCTCCGAGATCTCCACCAATACCCAGCAGGCCGCCACCGGCACGCAGGAGGTCTCTTCGAACATCGGCGATGTTCAAAAGGGCGCCGAGGAAACCGGAACCGCCGCCCGCGCGGCTCTGGAAGCGGCGACGGGTCTGTCTCAGCAGTCCGTCGAACTCAACAAGAAGGTCGAGGAGTTCCTCACCCGTATCCGCGCGGCCTAAAACCGCACGGCAAGAGCTTGAAAAAAGGGCGTCCGGCTGACATCGCCGGGCGCCCTCTTCTTTTGCGTACTGCCGCGCCTCAGGAAAATTTGGCCGTCAGGCCGCCATCCACGATCAACTCGGTTCCGGTGATATAGCGCGCCTCGTCGCTGGCCAGGAACAGCGCCGCCCGGGCGACGTCCCAGGCATCCCCCATCTTGCCGGTCGGACACTGCGCATCGCGAAGACGGATCATTTCCTCAACGTCGCCGTCGGCATAGCTGTCTTTCAGCGGCTCCACGATCATCGGCGTGTTCATCAGGCCGGGCAGGATCGCATTGGCCCGGATACCCTGCTTGGCGTACTGCAGGGCCACCGAGCGGGTGAAGGGCAATACCGCCCCCTTACTGGTGGAATAGGAGATGTAAGGCACGCCGGTGTCGCGGATGCCGGCGATGGAGGCGATGTTGACGATCACCCCACCCCCTTGCCGCAGCATCACCGGCAAGACATGCTTGCAGGTCAGGAACATCGATTTCAGGTTGACGTCGAGCACCCGGTCCCAGCTTTCCTCGCTGGCCTCGACAGGGCCTCCCACCTCCAGAATGCCGACGTTGTTCTCCAGAACATCGATACGACCGTAACTGTCGAGACACTGCGCGACCATGGCGGCGACATCATCGGCCTTGGCGACATCGGCCTGCTGCGCCAGTGCCTCCCCGCCTTCGCTGCGAATGATCGCCACCGTCTCTTCCGCCGCCGAGAGGTTGATATCCACGCAAAACAGTCTCGCCCCCTCGCGGGCGAAGAGAACCGCGGCCGCCTTGCCATTGCCCCAGCCGGGCCCGGAAGATCCCGCGCCCACCACCATTACCACCTTGCCGTTCAGGCGCCCGGTTTTGCTCTCGGTCACAGTCGTCCTCCCACGTTGCAGCCGTCTTGATGCCAGAACCCAAAGACGGTTGCCAGCCTGACGAGGGAGTGTGCCGGAGCGGGAAACGCGGCCGGGAGGTTGCAAGCAAGGCGGTGGGGTGCCCCATGAGCCATTACCGGGGATAACGACTCATGGGGCCTTGGGCAGGCCGGTGGAACTGTGGGAGAGCCAAACAGCCTGCAAAACTCGGGTGCAGTACGGCTAGTTCGTCGACGCCTTTCGATGGCTATAGGCACTGCTGATCATGCGTGTCGCCAATTCGTCGTAGGCCTTGGCCCAGGCGTCCCGCGCCTCCTGCGAGAAGTCATCGCCAATCAAATCGGACAGCATCTGCACCAGGGCCTCGCCGACCAGGTCATAGTCCTCGGGCTTAACGCCGTAAGCGACATGGCGGAGGGCCAGGTCCTCCAGCATCGGAACAAGCGCGTCCAGATTCTGGATCTCCGCGACCACCAGACCAAGCTTGCTCATCAGGAGAGCGCCCTGCTGGTCCATGTCGTTGATAAACAGATTGCGCAGGCCGGGCTCGGCTTCGAAAAGGTTTTGGTAGAATCGGTTTGCCGCCTGCCTCTTTATCTGCGAGACAACACGGAAACTATCCCGGATCAGTTCCGCCTCTTCGTTCGTCAACGCCATCCAGCAGTGCCCCTGGAAACGACACAACGCCAAGTACACAACGGTGATCGCCGGGATCCGGGCAATCGCCGCAGTGTTACCTGACAATTTTGGAATACAGAAAAACCATCCAGACTTGAACCCGAGAATGCGCACAAGGAAAATGCAGGATTGCATGATCCTGCCAGGAGGCCGCCGATGGACTGGGACAATCTGAAAGTCGCCCTTGCGATCAGCCGTGTGGGCTCTTTGACCCAGGCCGCCCAGTTGCTGGGGATCGACCAGTCGACCGCCGGCCGCCGGCTCTCGGCTCTCGAAGCCGACCTGGGGGTCATTCTCTTCGTCCGCTCCAAGACCGGCTTTGCCCCCACCGATGCCGGGGACGCCGCCATCAAGCAGGCCCTGGAGGTGGAGCGGCGCATCGAACGGCTGACCGACGAGATCACCTCCGGCGACGAAGGCCCCGTCGGTATTGTCCGCCTGCTCGGAAACGCCTGGACCCTCGATCGCCTCGCTCAAAAGGCCATGGCGCCCTTTTTGGCGGCCCATCCCCGCCTCGACCTGCGGATCATGACACTGACGCCGCGGGCCCGGGTCCGCGGCGAGGCCTCGCTGGGCCTCTGGTTCGAGGTCGAACCGGGGGACGCCGAGTTCGCGATCAAACTGGGCGACGTACCCTATGCGGTCTACCGGTCGCGCAATGCGCCGGTGAAGGGATCGGACTGGGTGTCGTTCTACGACGAGGATTCCCTGCGTCCCGCCATCACCCGGGCGCACAAGCGCCTGCGGGCCCGGGGAGAACCCCTGCGCGTCACCGCCACCGACGCCGGAATCATGCTGTCCGCGGTGCGCGAGGGTGTCGGCAGGGGCCTGCTGCCCATGTGCCTGGCCGAAAAGGATGACGGCCTGGTGCGGGTCGGTGAAGGCGAACCGGAGTTCGTGCGCGTCCTGCACCTCCACGCACAGCCGGACACCATCGAGTCCTCCCGCGTCCAGGCGACCATCCGCTGGCTGCGCGAGTCCTTCAAATCGGTCTTTCAGCCGGCCGATTGAGCGCAGACCGCCGGTCTTCAGCCGCCAAACCTCACCTCATCCGCAAGCACCCGGACCTGGCAGAGCCGGGTTCGGGACAGCTTGGATAAGCATGAAAAGGTGCCCCACGGGCCGCCTCCAGGGGTGGAGAAGGCTGCGGCCCGTGGAGCTACGGCAGACTGGGTGGAGGGGTGGGAGAGCCCTATCAGCCTGCCGATCGGTGCTTCGCGAGGGACGCGCCTCAGCCAGCGGGGGCGAAGTACTGGCAGCGATACTGAAGACGGTATCTGCCGTCCTCGATGTGGACAGGTTGTTTCACCACCTCGAGACCGACCGAGTAGTTCGGATGACCCGTCGGACAATCAATGACGGGGGACTGACAAGTCATCCGCGAAAGATTGCCGCTGGTGTCGAGCTTCAGTTCGACCTGCGTCCAGCCCGGCAGACAGTTGGTCGGAGACGTTTTGAAACCGCCGACACCACCTTGATTCGTCGGCTGCGCGTTGTGCGGCAGGCGGTTGTCCGGGTTGGCCGTGTTCGGCTGAGTCTGGAAACTGCCGGATCCGCGTTGGATCTGGGCGTCGGCCCCTTGGCTGATAGCCACAACGGCAGAGATAGCGGCTACCGCCGCCAGAACCGGAAGTGCACGCTTCATGAAAATTCTCCTTAACCACTGAAAAGGCGCGAGCGCCGTGTAACTACCTCTTCAGTCGGTGGAGAAGCCGCAGCGGTTCATTTTTTTTCGCAGACGCGAGATTTAGGTTAAATCCCTTATAAACCAGCGCATTTCCGGCGCCTGGAAGTCCCCGATTCCGGCCTCGGCGGCACGCTTGCATAGGGCCGGAGCCTGGGGCACAAGAGGGGGCCCAAGTCTGGTAGAGCCACGGGCCCGCTTGATGGAATTGGTAGACATACGAGACTTAAAATCTCGGGACCGTTCAGGTCGTGCCGGTTCGAGTCCGGCAGCGGGCACCACTGACCCTATTCCCCACCGCCCTGCCCAAAGGCAGCACTAGGACCGGGCCGCGAAGACCACGACATGGCCGACGATCAGGCAGGCGACCAGGCTGCCGCCCATGATCGGCAGATAGATGATCGCACTCCAGGTATCCTTGAAGTCGAGGGTGAAGAACGGCAGCGCCACCGCGAGGACCCCAAGCAGAAAGTGCAGCCAGAGCGTCCCCATACCCGGTTGCTGATGCCAAAGCACCGTGCCGTAGACCACCAGAGTGACCAGCAGGGTCATCACGATACCGCCGTAGATCGCGTAGTAGCCGGGCTGGTAGACCGAGGCCGGAATCAAGCCGAAGAGGTATCCGGCCACCAAGTGCAGCGGCACGATGACGAAACCGGCGTGGGATGGCAGAGTCATGGGTCTGGGTCTCCGGGCAGGTTTCGCGCTGGCACTCAACCTCTTTGCAATGCCCCTAGTCGGCCTTCTTCTGAAACTGCTTCAGCCTGATTGTCGGCTGCAACGTTTCGGGCCTGCCAGGTTGCGGGGGAGCCGCCTGAGGCACCCGGATGATCGCTGCCGGCGCTTTGCGGCTGCCGGCAGCTCCCGCCGGGCGCGGCTCCACCGTCAGGCCATCCTTGGGCACCACGACCGGATTCAGCCGGGCGGGACGGCATTGGGCGAAGTGGTGGCGCAGCGGAAGGGACGCCACGACCTTGTCGTTGGCGTTGGTCACGTTGAGCCGGAAGCCTCGGTGCTGCCCCATGGGGCCGTGAGGACTGGGCGGCGGCGTCTCGCTCCAGTCCAGCGTCGCGTCGGCGCCAAAGATCAGTTTCTGGCCATGGGTAATGCTGTAGTCGTGCGGCGGGGCGAGATAGCCGGGCCCGAAGAAAACGACATTACCGGAGAAGTTGCCGCGCCCTTCAAGCAAGCCGACAAGCTTCAGGCGTTCGGGGCAGAGATAGCCGTGCACCTCAACCTTGCCCTGCTCGACAATCTGCATCGTCAACTTCGGCGGTTCGTTCGCCATCAGAGCACCCGGCCCACCCTCGACACATTCCATGGTGTATTCGGCCCAGGCGCTTTTGAAGTCGTGACTGACACCGATCATGCGCACGAAGCCGGTTTCCGCCAAGGCGATACCCGACTCGCTGAAGCCGTTGTCGTTGATGGTGTACCAGTGGCTGAAGGTGGCGGTCTTGTTCTCGCCGGTGTTGACGCTCCAGACCTTGCTGGTCTTGCCTTCCTGATTGCGGTAGCGGAAGCTGACTTCGGTGTTCTTCTGGTCCGTGGTGATCCAGCCGTCGAGGCGAATCTTGCAGAGCCCGCCGATGCCGTACTGCTCGTAGATCGACAATCCCTTGTTCACCACCTTGGCCGGTGTAACGCCGAGGTTGTTGCTGGCCTGGGGAATTGATGCGCCCGGCCACTTCTTGCAGATCACCTCCGTCTTCGGATGAGACTCCCAAGGCTTTGCTTCGACGAAATAGTTGCTGCCCGCGCCGTTGGTATCGGCGTCGAAATGGGCGATCACGGCAAGCTCCAGACTGCGATCCTGACCGAAGACGGCTGTGTTGCCGAGTCCCTGGGCGCGCAGATCATCCGCCAGTTCATTGCAGCGCGCCAGCACGAAGCTTTTCCACATCGTGGAGGGGACAATCAGCCGTTCGGTGCGGTCGACCCGGCGCGGCCGTTGGAAAGCGTCGTAGGATTTACCCTTGCCGAAGGTCGGAAAGTCGATGTGGTCACCGTCTCCGTTCGAGAGCCCAAGCCAGAGTTTCCAGCTTAGGACGCGGCCGACCGATCCCGTATCCACACGGATGCGCGCGTCGGCGACCAGGTTGGCCAGGTGCGACACGCGGTGGTAGCTGCTGCCGTTGCTCTCGACGATGATCTGCTTAGAGACCAGGTTAACGACCTCCGCATCAACGGAGTCGGCCAGGGCCGAAGCGGGCAACAAAGCCGCCAGCGCGGCGCTGGCTGGCATCAGACGAAGGCTGCGAAAGAATGAATGCGGCGACATTTTTCTTCCTTTCTGAATGGGAGGCAGCGGTAGAAACTGCTGCGGCCTCCCTCGTCAGTCGGCCCAGCAACGGACCGGGTTCAATCGCTTTTGAACGCTTTCGCGGCGCATTGGGGTTAGTCGCCCAGGGGGGTTAGTCGCCCAGGGGGGTTAATCGCCCAGGCCCCGGACGAGCCGTAGCATACCGCCTCCCCCCAGCCTTATAGGAGCGATCACCCCCCTGATCCACTGCCCAAAGGTTGCAGACTGAGGGCAGAGGTAGTGCAGGCATCTTCTTCCTGATCAACGCCCGCGTCCTTGCCGAAGGGAGGCACAGCGTAAGCCACATCTTGCCTGCCGCCCGACAGAGCGCGGCAACCGAAAAAAACAGGCCCGTGGAAGACGGGGTTGCAGGGCGGATCTTTGGCGCTGAACTGCGGCGGCGATGCATGGCCGCTCTCCTATGGTCCACAGGCCATATCCGCGCCGTGAGGCAGCAACTCTCACGTTGATCGCGGGAAGAGACGTTTAGGTTCAATGCATGACAAAGGGTGCGGCAACGCGCTTCTGCGTTCCGCAGGGACATGTCGCATGGAGATAGACACAGCAATGCCCGACTTGAACCCGAGAAACCGCATGAACAGCATGCAGCTTTGCGGGCTCCTTTCCCCGGTGTTTTCGGTCATAGTCCCCGCCGTTCGGTCTGGGCGTTCAGTCTGGGCGTGATGTCCAACCGAACCTTTGTGCCTAGACAAAAGCTGCGCCGAAGGATCAAGGAAACAACGGAAGACGCCAAGGCAAGCAGTTCGGCTGCGCTGCCACTGCACTTTCTTTGAACCACGGCCTCGATGATACCGACAAGGGAACAGCTGCGGATTCCCTCTGCGTGAATGTTGGGACCGAGACTGCATGGCAGATGCGGCCAGGTTCCATGAGAGACAACCCCTCTCTCATTCGCGGAGCGGCCGGCGTCGAGGAAGTGATTTGCCGAAAGCCGGTCAGAAATAAAGCCGTAACATATTGTTATTGTGAGTATTTTCGCAGCGACGATAAAGCCAATCAATTCACGGAGACTTACAAATGACCAAACGTAAACTGACCCTGCTTGCCGCCGTTTCAGCGGTTGGCTTTTCTCTTGGCGGTGCGGCAATCAGCGACGCGATCGCTCAGAATGCCGACCCTGTCGTCCCCGAGCTGGAGTGGGACACCGGCCTCAAGAAGTTTCAGTTCGACGCCGACAAGTTTATCGGCCAGCGCTTCTCCGCCGTCTGCCCGCCGCGGTCGATCAGAGACGAAGTCGAACCGATCTTCGGCACCGACGTCTATCCCAGCAAAAACCCGATCTGTGTCGCCGCGCTGCACGCCGGCAAGATCACCACGGACGGCGGGCCTGTCACCGTTCAGCTGAACCCGGGTGCGGAGTCCTACACGGGCAGCAGCCGCAACGGCATCGACAGCGGCAACCTGCCGGGCACCCCGCGCAGCATGGTGTTCGTCGACGCGACGGATGCGACCGCCGCCGACGAGGCCCGCGCGCCCTACATCGAGCGTTTGAAGTGGGACTTTCGCTTCACCGACTCCGGTTATGCACGAAAGGACCTGGTGGGTCAGCGTTTCACCTTCGACTGCCCGGTTGCCCCCGGCGACCTGCGGCTGCGCAGGGTGGTCGGAACCGATTCATACGCCCATAACTCCATCGTCTGCCAGGCGGCGGTCCATGCCGGGAAGATCACGATGGAAGAAGGCGGCATTGTCGAGGTTCAGTTGGATCCGGGCATCAAGAGGCTCGTCGGCAGCATTCGCAACGGCATCGAAACCGCCGACGGTTCCGGCAACCCGCGTTCGATCTCCTTCGTCGACACCGCAGCCGCGCCGAGCACTGCCGTTCAGAACTGAAGTGTCGTTTTGAATGGATGAACCCGCTGGACGACAGGCGGGTCAAAGTGAGAAACACCCTGGCCGATGCCGTGCGCATCGCCAGGGTGTTTTCTTTTGAGGTTAAATATCACTGCCCAGCTAGGCGGCTTGTCAGGGAAACCTATATGTGAACTGGGCAGCAACCTCACAAGCTCTGCTGGTCTAGTTGCCAAGTCCCGGCATGATGAAGACCTTCGTTGATGCCGGCTTTTTTGGCGTCTTTGCCTTGCCCGTGGTCCTCAGGGACGGCACCTGGAAGTCGGCAATCTTGCAGACCTTCCTATTCTTGCTACCCGCCGGACAGACCTCTAGCCGCCAGCTCCGTCCGCCGGTGAGAGCCGCCAGTTTGAAGGCCGCCTTCCGCCCCGTCATCAGCCTCGGCAGCTTGGCCGAGCGGACATGCTGATAACCCTTACCGGTCTTGCGGTAGAAACGCAGCAAGTACTTGGCATCTGCCTTGCCGCCGGAAAGCTCGATCCGGCCGGACTTGATACTGCCCCTCGGCGCTTCGACCGCGAAGGTCGCCGCCGGCTGCAGGATCAACCCGCCGGCAGTCGACGGCCTGCCGGCCTGCTGCTGCGGCCGGCCTGCCGACAGGCCGCCAGAAGCGCCCCCGACGACGTTCGGCATGGCGACCTCTCTGCAAGCAATGTTCGTCATCCTCTCCGCCGTCTTCACAACATGGCCGTGCTGATTGGCGAATTGAATCGTGAACAGCAGTGTCTGCTCGAGCTTCATCTCCGGGTTCCAGGAGAGCTCGTACTCGATGCCGTAGCCATTGCCCGTGTTCGCCGGCAGATCGATCATATACTTCTGTTGCTGCGTCCCACCGACAAAGATGGAGAGAGACCCCTTCAGCGGCTTGTTGCCGCTCTGCAAGGAGCCGTCAACCCGCATTCGTTCCGGACAGACATAGCCGGGGAACGTCTTCTCACCCCGGCGGACGACCGTCAGTCCCAGCACTTCAGGGACCGAAGCATCGGAGGTCCGGTCGCCGGGCCCACCTGCATTCGGTGCGCGGCACTCAAAGGTCTGCGTCTTCTCCAGCTCGCCCACCTGCGGGCCGGCCTTGCTCATCAGATACAGACCCAGGTTGACGTCCTGCTTGAAAGATCCGTCCCAGGACAGCTCCTGCTCGCCCTCCACGATAACCGTCTGACCATCTTCGGCAACGAAGGGCTGCTTTACCTTGGGCTTGCCATTTACGACCAGCCAGGCGGTGCCGGATTGAGCCTTGCTGCGGCCTTTGACGATACCCCAGACCTTGACCTTCGCCGGACAGAAGCGGCCCTGGTAGACGACCTCATCGGCAGTGGCAATGGCCTCCAGATGAAAAGCCTTAGGCGGCAGGACGGCCTGGAGATCATTCGGCGTCGCAATGCAGTCCAGATCATAGTTCTTCCAGGCCGAGACGAAGTTCGAGCTGACACCCTCAATGCGGACCTTACCCGAGTAGTCGCCGTCCGACGGCAGGTCGTATTCATGCTGCAGGATGGCCAGCGTACCGCCGCCGGTATTCACGGTCTTGATATCGCTCTGGTGACCCTGGTCGCTGACGTAGCGGAACCTCAGTTCCTCATGGGTCTTGTTGGTGGTGATGCGGGCGTCGATCTTCATCGTGCAGCCCCCGATGAAGCCGCTGGATTCATCCACCGACAGGATTTCGGCCGTCTTAACCTCCGGCTTCTCACGCGCAGGCTCCTCGACAACCGGCGGGACCTGCGTCGGCGCCTTTTGGCAGACGACGCGGACCTTGTCGCGATGCGGGTCTGAGGAATCGACCCAGGGAGGCGTCTCATGGATGCCGGCAGCCCCCGACATCTCCCATCTGTGACCAGTGCCCGCCCGGACTCTGATCATGCGATCTTGCGAGAAAATTTCCTGGTTACCCAATCCCTGCCGGTTGCGCAGACGATAGGCAAGGGCATTGCAGGCCGAGATCGCAAGGCTGTCGTAGGCAGCGCGCGGCACATTGAGAGTGACTGTGAGGTGGACTCTCCTAGGCCGATTGCCGGCATCATAGCTTCTCGAGTGACCGTAACTCTCGTACTTCACCCAAGGAATGAGCGGCACTGAATAACCGCCCTGCTCACTGCCGTCTTCGGCCTGGAGTTCCGCCCAGACTTCCCAGAACGTCACCCGGCCAGCGACCTCGGCATCGAATTCGACCTCGATCGCCCCGGTAATGGCGGGTGGCGCCTCAACCAGCGAGGTATAGCTCTCGCCATCGCTCCTCACGGTGATGGTGGCTGAGTCCAACCTTGTTACCTTGGAACGTCCAACGTCCGCCAAGGCTGGCTCGGCAATCGCTAATACCGAAGCGAAAGCCGCGACCCCCGTAAGCCCCAGCCGCAGGGGCCTGCGGTTTTGGTTTCTCTGCGACATGACATCCTCCTTCTTAATCCTTTGAACGGAGGGCTCTGCGAATCGCTTGATTACCGGGCTTATGATGGCCTCCGCGAACCCTAGTTGCCGATCCCTGGCATGATGAAGACCTTGGTTGTTGTCGGGCTCGCAGGGGCTGTCACCTTGCCGACGCCTTTCAGCCGTGGCAGTTGAAAGTCCGACATCTTGCAGGCTTTCTTATCCTTGCGGCCCGCCGGGCAGACTTCGAGACGCCAGTTCCGGCTGCCGCTGAGCGCCTTCAGGTCAAAGTTGGCTTTAACGCCGGTCATCTGTTTCGGCAGCTTTGCCGAACGCACGCGCTGGAAGCCTTTCCCTGTCTTGCGATAAAAGCGCAGAGCGTACTTGGCATTCGGCTCGCCACCGGACAACTGGATCCGACCCTGCCTGACGCGCCCCTTCGGCGACTGGATCGCGAAGGCCGCAGCGGGCAGCAGTGTCGCCTTGCCGACTGCGACAGGTTTACCGGCCTGCTGCGAATGTGTCGGCTTCGGCTTGCCGATCGAATACCCCTCGGTTGCATTGTTCACAACACCCACGGTGACGATCTTCTGGCACACGAAGTGTTCGATAACCTCCTTCGAGCCAACCTCATTGCCATATTCATTCCGCACCTTGAGCGCGTAGAGCACGGTTTGCGTTGAGGACCCGTTGCTCCAGTCCAGTTCGTGCATATAACTGGTGCCGTGGCCGTGATTGGGGGCCAGTTGCACGGGCATTTCATGCTTCAGCGAACCGCCGGCAAAGAACCCAGCGGTGCCGGAGAACCCGTTCGCATCGGCGCTGACTGTGCCGCTCATGTAAGCTCTTTCAGGACAGACATAGCCGTTCTGCGTTTTCTTGCCGAGCGGCGAGACCGACAGCGACACCGCCTTCGGCATCGGGATATTCGGCGCGAGCTCGTCAGCACCGCCCTCGAGGGCGCTATTTATCTCCGGGCTGCGGCATTCAACGCTCTTCATCTTCTGCAGGGCATCGACAGTGTCGCCCAGAGCATTTTGCACCACCATCGTGAGAGGCACGTTCTGCTGGGTCGCGGGTTTTCCCTGCCAGGAAATTTGATGCTTGCCGGCAAAGACCTTCTTCTCGTCATCCTCGAAGCTGAAGGGCTTTTCGGCGAGCTGATTGCCGGCGGCGCCGAGCGTCACTGTGCCCGAGGCCTTACCCCGGCTATCGACCCGGCCGATGACAGTGATAACCGCCGGACAGATCTTGCCCTGGTGCGACACCTCTTCATCCACCGCGACAGTCAGCACCGCAGCCTTGGGCGGTAAAGCGCTCACCTTCTCGTTGCTCGGCCCGCCGCATTTGACGTCGTAGTCAGCCCAGTTGGAGAAGAAGGGAGGCGCCTGGCCGATCATCCGGACCTTGCCGGACTTATTGGCATTGACCGGGTAGTCGTGCTCGAAGACCGCCACGCCTTCGGCATTGGTCGTCACTGTCTTCAGGTTGCTTTGCTGGCCCTTGTCATCGACATAGAGGAATTTCACCTGAGTGTTCGGCTCGCTGGAGGTGATGGAGCCGGAGAGCTGCAGTTCGCAGCTGCCTTGGACGCTCTGGTCGTCGTTTGCGTTCAAGGTCGCAGCCGTAATGTCGTTCGCCACCGGGCCCAGGTCGGCCGGATCACCTTTACAGATAACGTTGACTTTCTTGCGCTGGTTCCAGCCGCTCACCTCCGGCAGATAGGGGGCGCCTTCGATCCCGCTCATTTCGTGTTCGCCCCAAGCGTCAACGGCGACTTGGATCCATCGGTCGCTGCCGAAGATCTCGGTATTGCTCATGCCCTGGCCGCGAAGCTTGTCTGCATGGTTTTCGCAAGCCGCGACCATGAGTGATCCATAGTCTTCAGGAAGCAGCGAGAATGGCACCTGCTCGTCAACGGTTTTGGGGCGCGGTACGGAGTAGCTCTGCGACGTACCGGCCGTATGAAAGTTGCCCCAGGAAGCAGCCCATCCGGGGTTCTCGTTGCTTTGATATCCCATCACCGGCCGGGTGCTCCAAAACTTCACGCGGCCCGACAGGCCGGCATCAAGTTCCACTCTGATCGTACCGGAAATCACGTTGGCGCTTGTTACCGCCGTGTACTCGTCGATGTTCGATGCCACCGTGACGGCCGAATTGCTCAACGCAATCACTTCAAACGAATAGGAATCGGCCGCAGTCGGCCCGGCCGCAGAGAAGGTGGCACCAAAGACTGCTGCGGCTATCAGGCGACGGCGACGGGTTACCGCTCCCGCACTCTGCGGAAACAGCGTTTTCAACGATTGGCCCAGCATGGATCTCTCCTAACATCCATCATGCACAGAGACCGGCCCAAGACCGGAAAGCTGCGACTTTGTCGTCACCGCCGAATCATTGGTTCAATGCGCCAAGCGGACTGCATAGGCGGATCTGGACAGAATGAAGAGGTGGCAACCCTTGCGGCGGCTGGGATACAGACAATTCCCCGCACCATGAACCGGCGAAACCGCACAAGGCCTATGCAGCTTTGCAGCGACGGCCCGACATCCAGCGATATCAAGGAGATCGCCGGACTCTCTGCATCGCCCATGAATCAGACGTTAAGGTTACCGGTCGCGGCGACTGGCTGGGCGTGCAGCCGCCGCGACCGGCGCTGTGCCGGGTCCTAGGAGAAAGACCCGGCCAACCCTCACCCGCCCTGACCGGGCATGACAAAGACCTTGGTTGTGGCCGGATTGGCGGGGGCTTTCACCCCGCCGGCGCCTTTCAGCCGCGGCAGTTGGAAGTCCGCGGACTGGCAGGCCTTCTTGTCCTTGGTGCCGGCCGGGCAGACCTCGATGCGCCAGGTCCGGCTGCCGCTCAGGGCCCTCGGATTAAAGGTCGCCGTGCGACCGGTCATCTGCCGGGGAAGCTGGGCGGAGCGCACCGACCTGTAGCCGCGCTCGTCCCCGCGGTAGAAGCGCAGGTCATACTTGGCGTTCGCCGGGCCACCGGAAAGCTGGATCCTGCCTGCCCGCACCCGGCCCTTCGGCGCCTGGATCGCGAAGGCTGGAGCGGTCTGCAGCGCGAACGGCCCCACTACCTCGTTCGTCGGCGCATGAGTAGCATTTGAGCCGCCGGAGGACAGACCGCTGACGGCCGGATCGCGATTGGTCTCGATCTTCTCGCAGGCGATGCGCTTGGTCACCACCTCGGAGCCGACCTCGATGCCGTACTGGTTCTCCACCTTGAAAGCATAGACCACATCCTTCTCGGGAAAGGCACCGGCGTCCCAGTCGAGCACATGCTCGACACTTTGCCCCTGGCCCGTATTCGGACCCAGGTTCACCCCCTGGCTGTGCTGCAGCACAGCCCCAGCAAAGTAACTGATCGAACCGGAGAACCCTTCGCTGCCGCTCTGAACAAAACCACCCATGCCGATCTTCGTCGGACAGACGTAGCCATTCCGGATCTTACTGCCGAGTTCCGATATGGAGAGGTTGTACGACTGCGGTTGCGGTGTTGCATTGGAAGAAAGGCCATCCACCCGGTCGGTATCACCACGGACAGACTCCGGATTACGGCATGCAAAAGTCTCCGTCTCCGTCTCTCGGTCCACCTCGACCCCCTCGGCATTGTCGAGGCGCAAAACATACTCGACATCCTGCTGAAAAGGGCTCTCGACGCCCGCCCAGTTGAGAGTGTGCTCACCGAGAATGGTGTCAGTCACACCGTCTTCGATGGTAAAAGGTTCTTCTGTCAGAAGCCCTCCGTCCGCGCCCAGAAAGGCGTTGCCGGACGCGGACCCCTGGCCGGTGAACGCACCGATGAGCTTCACTCTCGTCGGACAGATACGGCCCTGATAGAGGATCTCATCCGTCGTGCGTATGACCTGCAGGCTGTGCACCTTGGGCGGGGCCATGTTGATGGCGGTCGGGAAATTCACGGTCTTGCAGCTCACCTCCAGCGGCCGCTCGACCGAGACCACGACGCCGCCGGCTCTGAAAATCTGAAACGAGAGATCCATCGTCTGTTTGGGCGGTGCGTCCCCGATCTGGGGCACGTTGCTCCACCGCACTTCAGGCTGGAAGGGCAACGCCAGTTCCTCATCCTTCACGATGCTGAAGCTGTATTCCTTCACCTGCGACTGGGATTCGAACAACGACGGCTGCTGCCTGGCAATCAAGACCGCCCTGCCCTCAAAAGGGTCCCTACCGAGGATTTGAGCGTCCAGAACAATCTCCGCCGGGCAGATGTAACCCTGATACATCCTTTCGCCGACCGACGTCGGAGAGAAGGTCGGCAGCGGTGGTGTTGGGTCGTTAGACGCAAGCTCGGCATCCGTACAGCTGACGGACACCATCTTCTGCAAGGCGTCTTGCAGGGGCGCTTGAGAAGAGGCCTCCGGTGCCGCTGCTTCGTTGCCTATTTCGTTGTTTTCATTGTCGCCGTTGTTGGTCGGCTTTTGCCCATAGACAAACATGGTCAAGGGTATGTCTTGCTGCGTCGCGGATTTTCCATGCCAGGAGATCTGATGCTTGCCTCTGAACGCGACAGTCTCATTGCCGGTGACCTTGAACGACCATTCGGCGATCTGATTCCCGTCGGCGCCAAGCGCAATCTTACCCGAACTCTTGCCACGGCCTTCGATACTTCCGATGACCGCGATGACTGCCGGGCAAACCTTGCCTTTGTGGGCAACCTCCTTCTCGACCTCAAATCTCAACGCCGTGGCCTTCGGCGGCAGCAGGGTGGCGAAGTCGTTGGCCACGCAATTGACTTCGTAATTCTCCCAGGCCGACTTTGTTTCCTCACCCTCGATCACCATCCGGACTTGGCCGGTCTGGAGCCCCGTCCCCGACAACCGGTAAGTGTAGGCCTTCTGATGAAGAGAGTTCCCGGGTGTCACCACAGTATGAGTCTCGCTTTTCTGGCCGTTCCCACTTTCAAAATGGAAATCCACTTCTGTACCTGGCGCGTTCGTCCGGATGGTGGCGACCATCGAAACCGAGCAGACGGCGGCACTGTCATTGCCGACGACCTTCAGGTTGGCGATTTCAACTTCCGGCACCACCGGCGGCGTGACCAACGATGCCGATTTCTCGCAGATGATCCGGACCCTGGGGCCATCGTCGTCGGACCAGATACCGTACACCAGCCCTCGACCTTTGCCGTCGGCGCCATCCGGACCAGTCATCTCATAGGTGTACTCACCCCTGACACGGATACCGATGATGTGCTCCGCCGAGAAGATCTCTTCGTCGGACTGACCCTGGGTGTCTCGCAGATGTGCGGCGCGCGCGTTGCAGGCCTCCAATACATGGGCTTCATAGGCGGCGCGCGGAATGGAGAAGGGAAAGCTGCCCTGCACTCTCGTGGGCCGCTCCCCGAAAGGGTAAGTCACCGCATGACCGAGCTCTGGGAACTGCTGCTTTTCCTCCAAGCCCTCTGCCAGGATGCTGATCCAGGCATGCCAGGCTTTGACGCGCCCGATGAGTTCGGCGTCGAAATCCACGTCCAATTCACCGGTTATCGCCGGGGCGGATAGCAGCACCCTGGCGTATTCCCCCTCGTGATACAGCACCCTGATTTCTGCAGGGTCCAAATGGGCTAGCTCTACAGAACCATAGTCCGCCATAGCCGGATTGCCGGCGAACATCGTCACGACCAGCGCGGCGGCGGCCAGCAGGCCGCGCCCAGATCGCTTGCCAGGTGTATAGCGCATCACGCTGGCCATCTCGCGGGCATGTGCAAGGACGTTGAAGCGGCTGGGCATGGTCTTTCCTCGACAGTGATGATCGGAACCTCAGCCAAAGGCCGAGTGGTTGCCCTTAAGTCGCTTTCAAGCGGCCCGGTGTTCAACAACCGGACAGCGGCGAAACCCCTCTGATCCCCATCACAAAGGCAACAGGAAACCCCCAAATTCCCTGGATATATCGCCGCGACAGACCTTTGAACCCCCGAGTACGAATAGCGCTATACGAATTTGTTGAGCCCATCCCGGGCGCTTTGGCCGATGCCTTTCATCGATAGCGCGCATCGACAACACAAAAGGAAGGGTCAGGAGAGCCGTGAACCGGACCTCCGGCCTTGGTTCGGCTCGAAACCTTCGGCCTGATGGGAAGGATAGACGGCGGGCGGCTGCAGTCGCCGCCAACAGCCGCCCGCCTACAAGTGCCGAGCAGACCAGCTGCATAGCTCTTCGAACAGGCCGATAGCGGCCCGAGGGCAAGAGCGGTTTCCGGGAAGATGCCCTGTGGGTGACCCTTCGCGGTCGGCACTTGAGCTCTGAATTTTCTAAATAGAGCCGGCGGCACGTTCCATAAACCCGCGTCTGTGAATAGCGCTAAACGAAATTGTTGAGGGCCTGGCGGCAAGTGCGGATGAACGGGTGTTCGGGCGACAATGAAGCACTTGCCGCCGCAATGGCGCAGGCGTTCAGTTCAAGAAAAGGAAGTAAAATGACGGGCGGCCGTAGTCGCCGCCAACAGCCGCCCGTCTGCAAGCACCGAGCAGACCAATTGCTCAACCCTGCCGCCTGGCCTATCCTGACCAGACGGCAAGAGCGTGATCCGAGAAGATGCCATGTGGGTGACCCTTCGCGGCAGGCGCTTGCGGGAAATGACTTAATGGCAAAGTCGCCGTCTTGGAACCCGCGAAACCGCACAAGGCGAATGCAAGATCGCAGGAACGAGGCCAACCTTGGTAAAGAGCCGGGACGACTCTCCTCTCAGGGGAGTCCTCCCGGCTTTTTTGGCAGTTCCACACGACGGGCGCTCTGGATGCCCGGCCACAGAAAAGGGCGGCTGCCGCCATGGCAACCGCCCTTATGCTTCCCTATCGCCCTCCGGACCTCAGAGGACGGACCGTCAGGGCATTACTGCCAGGGGTTACCCCCCGGGAAGACCGTCGAATTGTCGGGCTTCGGTTCCTGCATGTGCTTTCCGGGTCCTCCGGGCGCCGCATGCTTCACTTCGAAGCGCCGCTCCCTGCAGGTATTCGGCAGGATCTGGAGTCCGCGCCCATTGCGGGTGGCGCAAACCTCCACCCGCCACTGGCCAGGCTTCATCTTTGCGAGGTTCAGGTTGGCCACACCATTGGCCATCTTTGTCGGCAGGTAAGGATCCGTTACAAGCTTCATACGATAGAAGCGCAAAGCATAGATGGCGCCCGGTTTCGCGCCAACAAGGCGCACCTTTCCTCCGGCAACCTGAACGGCGCTGGCGGGAAGCCCGACCTGCGGATTGCCCGGCAACTGTGCGCTGCTGTCCGGAACGACTCCCGCCACCGGCGTGCATCTCATGACTTCGTCCTTGGATATGATCTCAAGAGTACTGCCGGAACTCCCGTAGACCTGCATGCTCAGGTGTATTTTTTGCTCCGGGGTCGGTTGCGGTCCCACGGCAGAGACCAGCCCGACGCCCTTCCACGCCAAAGTCCTTTCAGAGGGCGCGACGATATCCAGATTGACACCCTCATTCAGGGCAAAAGGAACCGGCCCGAAGCTCTTGTGTTCAGCGAAGAGTACTACTGTGCCGGAGACATCGCTGCGGCCGACGAGGTTCCCGATCACCTGGTAACGGCTTGGACAGAGGAACCGCCCGCCGACGGGGACGGACTCGACGACCTTCACCTTGATCGACGGCTCCGGCCAGATCGGATGGCAAATCAAGCGCAATTCGTTCTCGTCTTCGTCGGCAACGAAAACATCGGCAGTACCCTCATTTGCGCGAACGATCGCCCGATAGATCACTAGCTGGTTCGGCGCGGTTTCGCTTGCCGCCGAAACGCCATGCCACGAGATATCGTGACCAGCAGCGAATTTTTCTTCGCTGCCCGCTTCGAGATCAAACTGGCGGATCTCCAGCAGTGAGTCATTGCCGAAGAGCTGAACCGTGGCTGCACCCTGAGCCCTGCCTGAGACCTGGCCGCGCACCCAGATGCGCGATGGGCAGGACCAACGCTCTCCGAGAACCACTTCTTTTTTTGTTTCAGCTTCCAGGATCTCGATCGTCGGCGGCAACTCGGTCGTCTTGCCGCCGGGCGCTGCCGTCGCGTTGCAGGTTACCGCATAGTCCACCCAAGGGGACTGGAAATTCGAACTCTCGCCGACCATGCGGATTTTGCCGCTCATGGCACCGCCGTCGTCCGTCAGCGGAAGCTGATGGGTGAAGTTGGCGATCTTGGCCGCGGACGTCGTTACGGTCTTGACGCCGCTCTTTTCACCCTTGTCATCGACGTAGCGGAAGCTCACCGTTTCGTTCGGGTGTAGACTCGTGATGCTGCCGGCAGCGTTCAGGCGGCAGACCGAGATGTTACTCGTCACGGCGATGGCCAGCGCCGAGTCCGCCACTTGATTCAGAGTCAAGGTAGTCAGAGGGCCGAACTCTATCTTCGCGCAGGTCACCATGAGTTCCGGATCGAGGGCGGCTTCTTGCGGTGGGACGATACCGCCGGCGGCACCTGACATCTCGTAGGTCAGCGCACCTCTGACAGGCACCTTGACCAAGTGGTCGGAACCGAAGATGTCGAAATTGGACATGCCATCCGCCCGCAGATCGGCGGCGTTCTGGTTGCAGGCATCCGCGGCAAGTGCGGAATAGGCCGAGCGCGGGATTACCAAGGCCTCGTCACGGTCGACTGTTTTCGGGCGGCTGCCGACGGGGTAGGAGACCGTAAGCCCGTTGTCCTTGAAGTCGAACCACTGACCCGAACTCATCTTGCCCTGCGCCCAGGCGCTCCAAGTCTTCACCCGGCCGACGGTGCCGGCATCCAGCAGTATCCGGACATGAACGACGACATCGTCTGTGCCGTCTTCCACTTGGGTGTAGATGGCACCGTTACCGATCACCTTGATTGACGGTGCGGACAGCTGCTTGACATAAATCTGACCGTCGTCGGCGAACACCGGCGCCGACAGCAAAAGGCCCGCCGCCATGGTGGCAGCGCCGATCAGACAGTGTTGAAATGCCGGGTTCCCATGGCGGCGGCTCGACGCATGGCTTTGGCGGCGCCGGGCGCCGCGGCTCGAAGAGACCCACATCATCTTCTCCTAAGTCCGAATTGTCCTGGATCCGTAACTCCGGATCCATTGCCTGTGGGTCGCATGTATGGGGTGGGCGGTTCACTCCGACCTGAAGCCTTTTCGTCTCGTCGGGTTTCACGGGCGTTGCCGCCCCGCTGGAACGTCCAAGCAATAAGACGAAAAGATGGTGACGGGCGGCCGCAGTCGCCGCCAACAGCCGCCCGTCCACGGGTTGCCGAGCAGAAAAATTGCTCACCCCCCGTTCCTTCAGGCCGGCAAGCGGCCCGATTGCGCTCCTAGGTCGAACAGGAACAGGGTAAAGTTCAATCTTTCTGGGAAATTCGGCCGTCAGCTTTCGGGCAGGGGAATGAACTCGTCTTCGCCGGGCACGGCGGCGAAACGCCCGGCCTTCCAGTCCGCCTTGGCTTGCTCGATGCGCTCGGGCGTGGAGGCGACGAAGTTCCACCAGATATGGCGCTGACCGTCGATGGCCGCGCCGCCGAGCAGCATCACCCGGCTGGCCACCCTTGCCGTCATTTCCACTGCCGCGCCGGGAGCAAGGACCGCCATGGTGTTCGATTCATACAGCCGTCCCGCGATCTCCAGACTGCCACCCACGACGTAGGCCGCCCGTTCGGCATGGTCGGCGGGCAGTGTCAGCGCCGCCCCTTCGTCGAACTCCGCATGAACATAGAACATCTCCGAAAACACCCGCACGGGCGAAGACTGGCCGAAGACCGCGCCGGCGATCAACCGCATCCAGACACCCGGCTGCTGGATCTCGGGCAAGTCCGCCGTTGGATAGTGAACGAATTCCGGTTTGGTCTCTTCCTGGGCCAGCGGCAGCGCGATCCATGACTGCATCCCATGCAGACGCTGAACGCTCGCCCGGGCTTCCTCACCGCTGCGCTCAGAATGCACGATGCCCCTGCCCGCGGTCATCCAGTTCACCGCGCCCGGGCGGATCGCCTGAACCACCCCCAGACTGTCGCGGTGCATGATCTCACCGTCAAAGAGATAGGTGACCGTCGCCAGACCGATGTGGGGATGGGGCCGCACGTCAATCCCCTGCCCCGCCGCGAACGTCGCCGGCCCCATCTCGTCGAGAAAGATGAAAGGGCCCACGAGGCGCCTTTTGGCATAGGGCAGAATACGCCGCACGGAAAACCCGCCGAGGTCGCGGCTGCGCGGGGCGATGGTCAATTCGACCGGATCGTTGCTCTTGATCGTGGGGGAGTCGTTCATTGTCTTTTGTCCAAAAGGTCTCCGACCGACCCAGAGGCGCGCCGGGGCGGTCTAACGCTCTTGCTGTTCGAGCGAGGGAGTCCTGGTTTTCAGGCGCCACATCTCGAAGAGTCCCATGCAGATCGGCACAACGCCGAGAACCAGCAGCAACAATCCGGCCGGTTCGCTGCCCAAGCGGCTTTCCAGATAGGAAGTTGCATAGAAGTCGTCGATGACGGGTTGCCCCCATTCACCATAGGACAACAAGGCGACGCTCCAGGCCACCATACAGAAAGCGGCGCTCAGCAGAGCCAGCACGCGGATGATGGAGCGCGCCAGATCGGCGCTGCCCAGGGCCAGCAGATAAGCCACTAAAGCGGTCGTAAACAGCAACGGCAGGAGGTCCATCGCCTTGAGCCCTTCTTTCTCCCCCGGCTTCCCCCGCCAGGGTCCTGTCTGCCCCCGAAATGCCCGACTGTCAGCCTGCAGCCCGCTCGCCCGTGGCGGCTCCCTTGCTGTCCTGCTCTTTCTGGAGCGGGCGATCACCCGGCTCCCAATCCCCGTCACCCCCAAGCGCCGCGATCATCTTATCGACGGCACCCGCCGCCTCTTCCAGCACCGCCTCGTCCGTCGACCGCAGCACCACCCTGACGCCGAAGTTACCCTGCCGGTTGAACGGATAGCTGCCGATCTCGACAGCGGGAAACCGCGTCTGGATCTCGCCCAGGCTTGCGGCGATGGTGCCCTCGCCCAAACCTATCGTCACGGTCTTCGACTGCAGCGGCGCGCCGCCGGCAAGACGATGCCGCAGGCTCTGGAACATCGCCTGCATGATGGCGGGAATACCGGCCATCACGAAGACGTTCTCCATCTGGAAGCCGGGCGCCTGGCTCACCGGGTTCTCGATCAGCGTCGCCCCCTCCGGCGTCCGCGCCATCCGCAGGCGTGCCTCGTTCAGTTGGCCGGGTTCATAGTGGGCTTCAAGGATCGCCCGCGCCTCCGGGTTAACGATCAGGGGCACACCGAAGGCCTTTGCGACGCAGTCGGCGGTGATGTCGTCGTGGGTCGGCCCGATCCCGCCGGTGGTGAAGACATAATCGAAACGCGGGCGCACCTCGTTCAGGGTGGACACGATGACCGCCTCGTCATCGGGCACCACCCTGACCTCCATCATGCGGATACCGATGCTGTTCAGTTCCTCGCCGATGTAGGCGAGGTTCTTATCCTGGGTGCGCCCGGAGAGAATCTCATTGCCGATGATAAGCAGGCAGGCTGTGATCGTCGGCGCCGTCACGATACTCAGAACTCCAGCCGCGGCAGCACGGCATCGCTGCGGACATAGCCCTTGGCTTCCATGCAGCCGGTCATCAAAGATCCCCGGCGCTGCCGCAGGTCGAACTCGTCGACCCGCTGGCGCAGGCCGGAATAGCGCGACTGGCTGGTCAGCGTGTCGATCCCGGCGTTACGGTCATCGGTGATCTGGGCGTCGCGTCGCGTCTGCGCCGATGCATAGGCATAGCAGTCCTCGATGTCGGCCCGATAGGCCTCTTCATCCTCGGCCCGCTGCACCTGCCAGGTGGAGCCGTCGGGGCCCTTCAGGATCACGCCGCCTTCCTCTTCGCCATCGGCCGCCGGCAGGCCCGCGCTCTGTTCGCTTTCGCTCACGCCCGGGGGCGGTAGGGCATCGCCACCGGCCGCACCGGCATCAACGCTGCCCGGCGGCGGTGCGGAGCCGCTGTTGTCGCCGCCGAGTACATTGGAATCCGAAGTGCAGGCGGCCAGCGCCAGCAGACCTGCGGAAGCGATGGAGATAAGCAAAAGCGAACGGCGGCTTGACTGGACGAGCATGGAAAATCCCTTGCGGCGACGAGGTCCAATAGGCGCCTCCAAACCCAGATCGAAGAGCCTGGGTGGAGCAGGCGGAAAGGCATTGCTAGACTGTGATTCCTAGAGTGGCTTCCCGGGCTGTAAGTTGCAAGCCCATGTCATTAACTCTTCGCGGAGCGATAACACCTGACGGTTGAGCGCCTCGAGGCTTCAATTAGATCATCGTAATGGACTTTCCAGCCCCCCTGATCCAAGGCCGTCTGATCCGGCGCTACAAACGTTTTCTCTCCGACATCGAAATGCCGGACGGCAGTGAAATCGTCGCTCACTGTGCCAACCCAGGCTCCATGCTGGGTTTGGCCACTCCCGGTTCGGTTGCATGGCTCTCCCCCGCGACCAACCCAAAGAGAAAGCTGAAATTCTCCTGGGAACTGGTCGAATCCGACGGGGCGCTGGTCGGAATCAATACCGGGCGGGCCAACGCGGTGGTCGCCGAAGCGCTGGAGGCGGGCAGCCTGGAGGCTTTTCAAGGCTATGGGGCGGTGCGGCGCGAGGTTCCCTACGGGTCCAACAGCCGGATCGACTTCCTCCTGCCGGGCGACGAGGCCCCGGACTGCTTTATAGAAGTGAAGTCGGTCACCCTGAAGCGCGGCGGCGGTCTGGCGGAATTCCCGGATTCGGTTACGGCGCGCGGCGCTAAACATCTGATGGAGCTCGCAAAAATTGCCCAAGAGGGTCAACGGGCGGTGATGCTCTTCCTGGTGCAGCGCGGCGATTGCGATGCCGTCTCCGTGGCCGAGGACATCGATCCCGTCTACGCCGCCGCCCTTCGCCAGGCGTTAGCAAAAGGGGTTGAAGTCCTGTGCTATAGTTGCAACGTATCGCCGGAGGCGGTGAGGTTGGACGCTGCCCTGCCTTTAAGGCTATAAGCGGCTTCCGCAGCGCGACTCTTTAAGGAAGACTGCGGTAAGATTTGGCCCCGAGAGCCAGTTTTTTTTGGGGCCGGTTTCGGAGAGCAACTCCCCAACAGGGGTCGAAGAGATGAAGCAAGGTTACAGCGCAGAAAGAGTCAGCCCGCGGGACGGCGGCTACGTCATTCACGACGAAGCCGGCTTTGAAGGCATGCGCCGGGCCGGCAGACTTGCCGCCGAGACCCTGGACATGATCACCCCGGAGGTGAAGCCGGGTGTAACGACGGAAGATCTGAATCAGCTCTGCCACGACTTCATCGTCGGCCACGACGCCGTTCCGGCGCCCCTGGGCTATCGCGGTTTTCCCAAGTCGATCTGCACCTCGGTGAACCATGTCGTCTGCCATGGCATTCCCAGCCCCGACAAGCGGCTGGAGGACGGCGACACGCTCAACATCGATGTCACCGTCATCGTCGACGGCTGGCACGGCGATACCAGCCGCATGTTTTACGTCGGCGAACCCAAGATCAAGGCCCGCCGCCTCGCCGAAGTCACTTATGAATCGATGATGCGCGGTATCGAGGTGGTGAAGCCCGGCGCGACCCTGGGCGACATCGGCCACGCCATTCAGAGCTTCGCCGAGAAGCAGCGCTTCTCCGTGGTGCGTGACTTCTGCGGCCACGGCCTGGGCCAGGTTTTCCATGACGCGCCCAGCGTGCTGCACTACGGTCGGCCGGGCGACGGCATCGCCCTGCGCGAAGGCATGTTCTTCACCATCGAGCCGATGATCAACGTCGGACGGCCGGAGGTGAAAATCCTGCAGGACGATTGGACGGCGGTGACCCGCGACATGAAGCTTTCGGCCCAGTTCGAACACTCCATCGGCGTCACCGCGACGGGCTATGAGATCTTCACCCTCTCGCCCAAGGGCTGGCATGCCCCGCCCTATGAGGTCTGACGCAAAACACCGCAAGCCGGCCTAAGTCAGGTGGAAGAGGCACCCTCAAAGGACCTAAAGCCTCACTATCACGGGCATCGCGACCGCCTGCGTGATCGCCTGCTGGAACGCGGCGGCGACAGCCTTGCCGACCACGAGATCCTGGAATTCCTGCTGTTCGGCGCCAAGCCGCGCGGCGACACCAAGCCACTGGCCAAGGCGCTGCTGACCGCCTTCGGCAGCCTTTCGAAGGTGCTGACCGCCAACCCGGAGGCCCTGGCCAAAGTGCCGGGCATGGGCAAGGCCTCCATCGCCGCCCTGACGATCGTGCCGGAGGCCGCCGCCCGCCTGGCGCGCGAAGAAATGAACGAGGCGCCGGTCATCTCCGGCTGGGACAAGCTGCTGGACTACTGCCGCATCACCATGGCCCACGAGCCGGTGGAACAGTTCCGCCTGCTGTTCCTAGACAAGCGCAACCGCGTCATCGCCGACGAGGTGCAGCAGCAGGGCACCATCGACCACACCCCAGTCTACACCCGCGAAGTGGTGAAGCGGGCCCTGGAGCTGGGCGCCGCCGCCCTGATCCTCGTGCACAATCATCCCTCCGGCGAACCCGAGCCCTCGCCCGCCGACATCGCCATGACCGAGGAACTGCGCGCCGCCGCCGACAAGCTGGGCATCGCCATCCACGACCATCTGGTCATCGGCCGCGCCGGCCACGCCAGTTTCCGGGCAATGGGTTTGCTGTAGGGCCTGCGCGGCGCTATAAAGCAGGCCTCGCAGCACTGTCTTTCCTTTCCTTCCGCGGCCCCTTTCGGGGCCTGCTCTCGTTCAGGACCGGACGCCTCTTGTTTCAGGAAACCCTTGGATGATCCCTCGCTACAGCCGACCCGAAATGACCGCCATCTGGGAACCGGAGAACAAGTTCCGCATCTGGTTCGAGATCGAGGCCCATGCCTGCGACGCCCAGGCCGAACTCGGCGTGATCCCCAAGGAAGCCGCCAAGGCGGTCTGGGAGCGCGGCGCCTTTGAGGTCGCGCGGATCGACGAGATCGAGCGCGAGACCAAGCACGACGTCATCGCCTTTCTGACCAACCTCGCCGAACACGTCGGCGAGGAGGCGCGCTTCGTGCATCAGGGCATGACTTCCTCCGACGTGCTGGACACCTGTCTGGCCGTGCAGTTGACCCAGGCCGCCGACATCCTGCTGACCGATCTCGACCGCCTGTTGGCGGCGCTGAAAGAGCGTGCGCTGGAACACAAGAACTCGGTCTGCCTGGGCCGCAGTCACGGCATTCATGCGGAGCCGACCACCTTCGGCGTGAAGCTGGCCGGCCACTACGCCGCCTTCCAGCGCAACCGAAAGCGCCTCGAACAGGCGCGCGAGGAAATCGCCACCTGCGCCATCTCCGGCGCCGTCGGCACCTTCGCCAACATCGACCCCTTCGTTGAGGTGCATGTCGCCGAAAAGCTGGGCCTGCAGGCCGAGCCGGTCTCCACCCAGGTGATCCCCCGCGACCGTCACGCCGCTTTCTTTGCGACCCTGGGCGTAATCGCCGCCTCGATCGAAAACCTCGCCACCGAGATCCGTCACCTGCAGCGCACCGAGGTGCGCGAGGCCGAGGAGTTCTTTGCGCCGGGCCAGAAAGGCTCTTCGGCCATGCCCCACAAGCGCAACCCGATCCTGACCGAAAACCTCACCGGTCTCGCCCGCGTGGTCCGCGCCGCGGTGGTGCCGGCACTGGAGAACGTGACGCTCTGGCATGAGCGCGACATCTCCCACTCTTCGGTGGAACGGATGTTCGGGCCCGACGCGACGGTGACCCTCGACTTCGCCCTCAACCGGCTGGCCGGGGTGATCGAGAAGCTGCTGATCTATCCCGAAGCGATGCAGGAGAATCTGGATCAGCTCGGCGGGCTGGTCCATTCCCAGCGCGTCCTGCTGGCCCTCACCCAGGCCGGGATCAGCCGCGAGGATTCCTATCGCCTGGTCCAGCGCAACGCGATGAAGGTCTGGGCCGGCAAGGGCGATTTCCTGGAACTGCTGAAGGCGGACCCGGAGGTGTCAGGCAGGATCGACGAAGCGGCCCTGGCCGCCTGCTTCGACCCGGCCTATCACACCAAGCACGTGGATACGATTTTCAAGCGGGTCTTCGGTTGAGCCGGAAACTGCAGAGGCTTGGCCTCTACTCCTCCATGATCTGCTTCTTGGCCTCGACCATCAGTTCTTCCATGCGCGTGCGCAGGCGGTGCTCGGTGAAATCGACGCCCTTGGCTTCCAGATCGCCCATGACCTTGCGCACCACATCGTCGGGGCCCGGTTCGTCGAGGTCGGAAGCCACCACGTCCTTGGCGTAGGCATCCACCGCATCGCCTTCGAGGTCGAGCAGTTCGGTCGCGAGCCACTGGCCCAGGAGCTTGTTGCGCCGCACCTCGGTGCGGAACTGCAAATCCTGGTCGTGCTTGAATTTGTCCTCGAAAGCCTTTTCGCGCTCGCTGAATGTACTCATCGGACCTTTTGTCTCCCGGAAGGGTCTCTGCGTTCTTAACAGGTGGCGGTTCTCTATCGCTGCGTCAAGCCGTAGCGTCCAGTGATAGGCGAAGCCTATAAGGCAGCCCGTCATAGGCGAATCCTATAAGAGAGTTATAGCCAGCTTCGCCGCCGGTTGAAACCGCTTGCTGTCGGGGGCCGGCCTGTGGGAAAGGGGGAGACGGCGGGTCGGCCCGCCGCCGCAACCGACCGGAAAACCTGCCGCCCGGAAACTCGCCGCTATGTGTACGCTCATTCTTCTGCGCCGCCCGGGCCAAGCCTGGCCTCTGCTGCTCGCCGCCAACCGGGACGAAATGATCGACCGGCCCTGGGCCGCCCCCGGGCGTCACTGGGCCGACCGGCCGGAAACCCTCGCCGGCCTCGACCGCACCGCCGAGGGCTCTTGGTTGGGGATCAACGACCACGGAGTGGTGGCGGCGATCCTGAACCGCCAGGGCAGCCTGGGCCCGGCCGCCGACAAACGCAGCCGCGGCGAGTTGGTGCTGGAGGCTCTCGACCATGCCGACGCCGCCGTCGCCGCCGAGGCTTTGGCCGACCTCAACCCCGCCGCCTACCGCAGCTTCAATCTGGTGGTCGCCGACAACCGCGACGCCTATTGGATCAAGAACCCGGGCGGCCCCGAAGCCCGGGTCATGGAGGTCCGACCCATTGCTGAGGGACTTTCCATGATGACGGCCTACGACCTGAACGACCTTGCGAGCCCCCGGACCCGGCGCCATTTGGAAGACCTTCGAGCCGCCGGTGTACCGGATCCGGATAGAGGCGACTGGCGGGCCTGGCAGGCGATCATGGCCCGCAGCGCCGCCGGAGATCCCGACGCACCGCCGGAGGCCGCGATGACCGTCGACCTCGGCGGCTTTCAGACCGTGTCCTCCTCTCTCATCGCCCTGCCCGCCGCGCCGCTGGCGCCGGGCGAGGAACCGCCCGACCCGGTCTGGCTGTTCGCCCCGGGGCGCCCCGATCAGCACCTCTACCAGCCGGTCAATCTGGCTGCGGCGGGGACCATCTGAGCCCGGGAAACCGCCTGCGCGGATTAACCGCCGCACATTAATTGGGGACGCGAATCCGAGGCGGCGCAAGGCCCCCCGGGGGACGATTGTTTTGCCCCCCTCCACCTGCTATATGACTGGCCCCTTTCGAGGGGGCGGGACGGGTCGGCAGAGGTGACCGGCAGGCCATCCAAATCCAACAATTAGGATCAACATCCTAGACAATGGGTGCCAACGATGCGACGCAGACAGATCTACGAAGGTAAGGCCAAGATCATCTACGAGGGCCCGGAGCCGGGCACCGTCGTGCAGTACTTCAAGGACGATGCGACCGCCTTCAACAATCAGAAGAAGGGCACCATCACCGGCAAGGGGGTGCTGAACAACCGCATCTCCGAATACCTGATGACGCGGCTTGAAAGCATCGGCATTCCGACCCATTTCGTGCGCCGCCTGAACATGCGCGAGCAGTTGGTCCGCGAGGCCGAGATCATCCCCATCGAGGTGGTGGTCCGCAACATCGCCGCCGGCACCCTGGTGAAGCGCCTGGGGCTGGAGGAAGGCGCCCGTCTGCCGCGCTGCGTCGTCGAGTACTATTACAAGAACGACGAACTGGGCGACCCCCTGGTGTCGGAGGAGCACATCACCGCCTTCGGCTGGGCCAACACCCAGGACCTCGACGAGATGCTGCAGTACGCCCTCCGGATCAATGATTTCCTCTGTGGGCTGTTCCTTGGCGTCGGCCTGAAGCTGGTCGACTTCAAGCTGGAGTTCGGCCGCCTCTGGGAAGACGAGGAAATGCGCATCGTGCTGGCCGATGAGATCAGCCCGGACTCCTGCCGCCTCTGGGATGTGGCCACCGACGAGAAGCTCGACAAGGATCGCTTTCGCCGCGACCTCGGCGGCGTCGAGGAGGCCTATCAGGAGGTCGCCCGCCGTCTCGGCGTGCTGCCGGAAGCCGGTCCGATCGACATCAAGGGCCCCCGCCTGATGCAGTGAGGCCTGCGGCGTCAGCCGTCACCAACTGACAATCCAGTTGTCATGTTCCGGCAGCCTTGCTAGGCCTGCGGGATGATCAAAACTTCATCCGGAACCTCAAGACGGCGCCGCCCTTCGGCCGAGACCCGGGCCGTTTTCGATCTGCTCCTGGCGATCGTCAGCACGGCCCATAAACTGCGCGCCGTCGGTCAACGCAACGGCAGCGTCACTGCCTGGGGTGGCGGTCTCTGGGGCCTGCTCCACAGTCTCGAGACGGGCGGACCGCAGACCGTGCCGCAATTGGCCCGGGCCCGCCCGGTAGCACGTCAGCACATCCAAAAGCTGGCCGACGAAATGGCGGCGGAAGGCCTCGTTGCCTTTGTCGAAAACCCGGCCCACAAGCGCTCCCGCCTGCTTGAAGTGACGCCACAGGGAGAAGCCGTTTATCTTGAGATTACGAATGAACTGATGGCGCTCTGCGGCGACTTCTCCGCCGGACAAGACCTCCATGACTTGGAATTAAGTATAAGCACTATCAATGATTTGAAAGACAATCTTTCCGCACTACTCGATGATGAGAATATCTGAGAAGCGAGACTGTAGGCGACCCAAATTGACAATTTAATTGTCAATTTTTAGGATACTGCACGACAACTAGATTGTCAAAAAGAGGTGAGCTCATGTCTTGGATGAAACGATCTGATCACCGCTGCAGGGCGGGCCGGTGAGCGGCGGAGAGGAAGAGGATCACGCCGGAGTCATCGCCCATCCGCCGGTGCTCTATCTCGGCTTTCTGCTGGCCGGCCTGGCTGCCGACTGGGCCTTCGGACTGCCGTCCCTGACATCTCTCTCCGGCATCTCCGGTATCCTTCCAGCCGCGGTTCTGGGCGCCGCGGGTTTCGCCTTGTTATTCGCGGCAGCCTGGCACTTCGTCAAAGCGGGCACCAACATTCCGACCCACCGCCCCTCCACGGCATTGGTGACCCAGGGGCTCTACCGCTTCAGCCGCAATCCGATCTATCTCGGCCTTACCCTCATCTATCTCGCCCTGGTGCTGGGGCTCGGCAGCCTGGCGGCGCTGGCCCTTTTACCGGCGCTCCTGGCCGTTATGGAGATCGGGGTGATCCGGCGCGAGGAACGCTACCTGGAGGGGAAGTTCGGCGAAGCCTACAGGGCCTACAAACAAAGGGTACGGCGTTGGCTCTAGCCTGACGGGGCTATAGGATGGGCTTCGTCATCACCTTTGCCGGATTCGAAGGAGGCAACGATGCGCTTCAGGTTCCCGACCGTTTTGACTGTTCTGACGATCGCTTTCGCTGTTCTGGTGTTTCAGGACAGCGCTGCCAGGGCAGAGAAAGCGGCGACCATCGAAAAGAACTCCCGCACGGCCCTGGAGCAGTTGAACCAGACCTCGGAAGCGGCCAAGCGGCTGGCCGAGGACGCCGCCGCCATCCTGGTGTTTCCCAAGATCGTCAAGGGCGGCCTGATCATCGGCGGCCAGTATGGCGAGGGTGCCCTCATGCAGGCGGACGCCGTCGCCGGCTATTACAGCACCGCCTCGGCCTCCTTCGGGCTGCAGGCCGGTTTGCAAACCTTCGGCTACGCCATCTACTTCCTCAAAGAAGACAGCCTCAGCTACCTGGACAACAGCGACGGCTGGGAGATCGGAACCGCCCCCAATGTTGTGGTGGTCGACAAGGGCGCCGGGGCATCGCTGACCACGACCTCGGGGCGCGGCGACATCTATGTCTTCTTCTTCGACCAGAAGGGCCTCATGGCGGGCGTTACGATCGAGGGTACCAAGATCACCACGATCAACCCGGAATAGACTGCAAAAGCAGGCCCGCCCGATGCTCCCGCCGCTTGTCACAGGAGGTCGGCGCAGCTAAGTTCCGGCCAGATTTCATCCACCCGCGAGTCGGAGCGACCTGCCCATGAAGGCCCGCGTTCATGTTACCCTCAAAAACGGCGTTCTTGACCCTCAGGGCAAGGCCATCCAGCAGGCCCTCGGCGCCCTCGGCTTCGGTGGCGTCGACGACGTCCGCCAGGGCAAGGTGATCGAGTTCTCCTTGCAGGAAGCCGACCCGGCCAAGGCCCGCGCCGACGTCGAGGCCATGTGCCAGAAGCTGCTGGCCAACACGGTGATCGAAAACTACGCCATCGAGCTGGACGCCTGATCCGGGCCTGACGGCAGAAATGCCCCTTGCAACCTTGGGAGAACGCCCATGAAAGCCGCGGTGATCGTCTTTCCGGGATCGAACTGCGACCGCGATGTGCAGGTCGCCCTCAGAAAGGCCATGGGGCAGGAGCCGCTGATGGTCTGGCACAAGGAGACGGACTTCGATGCCGTCGACCTGATCGTACTGCCCGGCGGTTTCTCTTATGGCGACTATCTGCGCTGCGGCGCCATCGCGGCGAACTCGCCGGTTATGAACGAAGTGATCAGGCGCGCCGGCAAGGGCGTCGCGGTCCTGGGCATCTGCAACGGCTTTCAGATGCTGACGGAAACCGGTCTGGTGCCCGGCACCCTGATGCGCAACGCCGACCTGCGCTATATCTGCCGCGACGTCGACATCAAGGTGGAGACGAGTCAGAGCCTGTTCACGGCCAAGTATGAACAGGACCAGGCAATCCGCATTCCCGTCGCCCATCATGACGGCAATTATTTCGCCGACGACGATACTCTCGCAGCCCTGGAAGACCGGGGCCAGGTCGCTTTCCGCTACTGCGATGCCAAGGGAAACGTGACCCCCGAGGCCAACCCCAACGGCTCTCAGCGCAACATCGCCGGGGTCTACAACGAAACCAAGACGGTGCTGGGGCTGATGCCCCACCCGGAGCGGCTGGCCGACCCCAAGCTGGGCGGCAGCGACGGCAAGCCTTTCTTTGACGGCCTCGTGGAGGCGCTGTCGTGAGCACGGCTCTCGCCAATCAGCAGCCGGTGACCCCGGAAGTCGCCCGCGAGCACGGGCTGAGCGCCGCCGAATACGACCTGATCCTCGACATCATGGGCCGGGAGCCCAATCTGCTGGAACTGGGCATCTTCTCGGTGATGTGGTCGGAGCATTGCTCCTACAAGTCTTCCAAGAAATGGTTGAAGACCCTGCCCACCAAGGGCTCTCAGGTCATCAAGGGCCCGGGCGAGAACGCCGGGGTTGTCGACATCGGCGAAGGCCTGACCGCCATCTTCAAGATGGAAAGCCACAACCACCCCAGCTTTATCGAGCCCTATCAGGGCGCGGCCACCGGGGTCGGCGGCATCCTGCGCGATGTCTTCACCATGGGCGCAAGGCCCGTTGCCAACCTGAATGCGCTGCGCTTCGGCGCCCCCGAGCACCCCAAGACACGCCACCTGCTGGCCGGTGTGGTGGCGGGCATCGGCGGCTACGGCAACTGCGTCGGCGTGCCCACGGTGGGCGGCGAGGTGAACTTCGACGCCCGCTACAACGGCAACATCCTGGTCAACGCCATGACCGTAGGCATCGCCCCGGCGGACCGGATCTTCTATTCCGCCGCTGCCGGCGTCGGCAAACCGGTGGTCTACGTCGGCTCCAAGACCGGGCGCGACGGCATCCACGGCGCCACCATGGCCTCTGCGGAGTTCGACGACGATTCCGAAGAGAAGCGCCCCACCGTGCAGGTCGGCGATCCCTTCACCGAGAAGTTGCTGATCGAGGCCTGCCTGGAACTGATGGCCACCGACGCCATCGTCGCCATCCAGGACATGGGCGCCGCCGGCCTCACCTCCTCCTCCTTCGAAATGGCCTCCAAGGGCGGCTCAGGTGTGGAACTGGACCTCGACAAGGTGCCCTGCCGCGAAGACGGCATGACGCCTTACGAGATGATGCTCTCGGAAAGCCAGGAGCGCATGTTGATGGTGCTGCAGCCCGGCAAGGAAGACCTGGCGCGCGGCATCTTCGAGAAATGGGACCTCGACTTCGCCATCATCGGCCGCCTGACCGACAGCGGCCGCATGGTGCTGAAGATGCACGGCCAGCGGGTCGGCGACCTGCCCATCGACCCGCTGGCCGAGGCCTCGCCGGAGTACGACCGGCCCTGGCAGCCGACGCCGCCGCGCGGCGATGTCGACGCCGCCTCCTTGAAAGCCGGCATAGGCGCCGCCGAAGCGCTGAAGCGCCTGATGGCGACGCCGGACCTCTGCTCCAAGCGCTGGGTCTGGGAACAGTACGATCACATGGTGATGGCCGACACCGTGGCGCGGCCCGGCGGCGATGCCGCCGTGGTGCGCATTCACGAAAGCAACCGCGGCCTCGCCATGGCCAGCGACTGTACGCCGCGCTACTGCGAAGCCGATCCGGAGCGCGGCGGCGCCCAGGCGGTGGCGGAGAGTTGGCGCAACATTACCGCCGTCGGCGCCACCCCCCTGGCGGTCACCGACAACATGAACTTCGGCAATCCGGAGCGCCCGGAAATCATGGGCCAGTTCGTCGGCTGCATCGCCGGCATGAAGGCGGCCTGCGAGGCGCTGGATTACCCCGTCGTCTCCGGCAACGTCTCGCTCTACAACGAGACCAACGGCCAGGCCATCCTGCCGACCCCGGTGATCGGCGGCGTCGGTCTGATCGACGACCTCGACCGTCTGGTCGGCGCCGCCCTGCCCGGCCCCGACCAGGCCATCGTCCTGATCGGCGAGACCCGGGGGCACCTCGGCGCCTCGATCTACCTGCGGGATATCGAAGGAAACGATGCGGGCGCACCGCCGCCGGTTGATCTCGCCGCAGAACGCCGCCATGGCGATTTCGTAAGGGCGCAGATCCGGGCCGGCGGCATCTCCGCCTGTCACGACCTCTCCGACGGCGGTCTGGCGGTCGGTCTGGCGGAAATGGCCCTGGCCGGCGGCTGCGGGGCCGACATCTCCGCCGCCCAAAACACCCCAGAGACCGCATGGTTGTTTGGGGAAGACCAGGCACGCTATCTTGTCACCAGTCCCGATGCCGAAGCCCTGTTGGCTGCGGCAGGGGATGCCGGGGTCCCTGCGGTTCTGCTGGGCCGCAGCGGCGGGGATCGCTTGATCCTGGCCGCGGGAGAGGCCATATCCCTTGCAGAACTGCGCAGGGCCCATGACAATTGGCTGGGTGACTACATGGCGGGCCAAGGCTGAGCACCGCTGCTGGCGCAAAAGAAGAGCTGGCACGAGAAAACAGAAAGAAATCCCAAGGATGGGATCAGGGGAAGGATCTGACGCATGCCGATGAATCCGGCGGAAATTGAGGGCATGATCAAGTCGGCGATGCCGGATGCCGAGGTCCGCATCGAAGACCTTCGGGGCGATGGCGATCACTATGCCGCCTATGTCGTCTCCGCAGCCTTTGAGGGCAAGTCCCGGGTTCAGCAGCATCAGATGGTTTACGAAGCCCTGCAGGGCCGCATGGGCAACGAGTTACATGCGCTGGCACTGCAAACCTCGACGCCGCCGGAGGCTTAACCGCCTATAAGCGCCGCCGAGGCCGCAGACAGCTACAGCGCCAAACTGCAATCGCAACAAGGAGTGAGGGTTATGGACGAAACCGTAGCCGCGAGGATCAAGCAGGAGATCGATGACAGCGAAGTCGTGCTGTTCATGAAGGGTACGCCGGTGTTCCCGCAGTGCGGTTTTTCCGCCGCCGTGGTGCAGATCCTGTCGCATCTGAACGTGAAGTTCAAAGGCGTCGACGTGCTGCAGGACCCGGGCATCCGCCAGGGCATCAAGGACTTCGGCAACTGGCCGACCATCCCCCAGCTCTACGTGAAGGGGGAGTTCGTCGGCGGCTGCGACATCATCCGTGAAATGTTCCAGACCGGCGAACTCGCCGAGTTCCTGAACACCAACGGCGTCAACGCCAAACCGGCCGCCTGACCGCCGGAAGCAACCGTGAACAAGATGAGCCGCTCCGAAGACCTCGGGGCGGCTCTTTCTTTTCTGCGCGAACCTTAGAATGTCTTGATGTAGACCAGGGTTTTCTGGTGCGGGCCAATCTGATACCGGGGCATCCAGCCGCCAAATGGCCGGTCATGAATGTGCGGCACAAGGTTGTCGAGTAGCACTTGGCGTCCCGGTCCGTAGTCCACCCCCAGCATCATATGCGCCTCGCCGGATAAGAGAATACCGGCCACCAGGTGCAGGTTCTGAAGCGGCCATCCCCGGGTATAGAGAACATAGCCTTTGAGCAGCGCGTAGTCCTCGCAGTCACCCCCCTCTTTCAGGGTCTCCAGGGGACCATACCAGCGATCCCGCCCCCCGCCGTGCCGCCAGTCGGAGAGATAGCGAACGTCGCTGTTGACCATTCGATTGACGGCAGCCACCAACCGCTCGTCATGCGTCTGCGGCAAGCCGGAGAGTTCGCGGCGCCAGCGGACCAGGACCGGGTGATCGGAAGTGTGCAGAGTTGGGGTTTCGCGCTGGAGGATTTCCATCCATTGCTGCAACCGGGCCTCTATCTTGGGCTCGGACCGCTGCAGGGCAAGAAAGGTATGGTGATGCCGTGTTGAATGATGGAAGGGGCTGATCGAGGGATGCCTGTGCCGGCCCGGCGGAGCGACGGCCGGCCGTGCTGTAAATGGGACAACGGCGCTGGCGGCCAGGACGGCAGCCGGCAAGGAAAGCACCTGGCGGCGGGTGAAGCGCACTCCCCACTCCCTCCCCGACCGGCCGACCCCCCATCAGCGATACTCGCCCGGTCAGAGACTGAAAAGACCGGCAATCCCGGTCCCTTATTCACTTAGACGAATCAGGCCCAAGGTCAAATGCGCCAGATGACAGGGCACCTCTGACAGGCTGCCGCGTCAAGCTGATCAATTCCCGCGGCGGTGCAGGGTGTTATTGGCAGGAAAAGGGGGTTGAGCCGTGTGATTCCGGCGAATTTCCGCCGCTGAGCCATGCCCGGCACACATGCCCCCTGCCGGACCTGCCGGTTTGCGCCTTTTTCCCACAGTCCTTAGACTCCTCCCAGCCGCACACTGAACCAAGAACCGCCAGCCCATGACCGCTTCCTCTCCGGCCCAAGATCCCCTGCCGTTCTGGCGCGCGACCCTTTTCATCATTGCCGCCGGCTGCCTGCTGGCGCTGCTTTCCTTCGGTATCCGCGCAAGCTTCGGCCTGTTCCTGGAGCCGATGTCGAGCGAGTTCGGCTGGGGGCGCGAAGTCTTTGCCATCGCCATCGCCCTGCAGAACCTGCTCTGGGGCCTGGCGCAGCCGGTTGCCGGCGCCTTTGCCGACCGCTACGGATCCGGCCGGGTACTGACCATCGGCGCGGTAATCTATGCCGCCGGGCTGTTCATCATGGCCAACGCCTCGACACCCGGCCTGCTGGTTCTCTCCGCCGGCGTGCTGGTGGGGCTCGGCGTCGCCGGCGCCTCCTTCGCCATCGTGCTGGCGGCCTTCACGCGGCTGGTGTCGGAGGACAAGCGCTCCTGGGCCCTGGGCATCGGCACCGCGGCCGGCTCCGCCGGCCAGTTCCTCATGGTACCGCTCGGCCAAAGCTTCCTCAGCGCCTACGGCTGGTCCATGGCGCTCACCATCTTCGGCTTCATCGCGCTCTGCATGGTGCCCTGCGCCGCCGCCCTGACCGGGCGTTCCAACAAGACATCGCAGTTTCACCAGTCCGTCGGCGCCGCGCTCAGCGAAGCCTTCCGCCATCCCAGCTACAATCTGCTGGTCGCCGGCTTTTTCGTCTGCGGCTTCCACGTCGCTTTCATCCAGGTTCACCTGCCGGCCTATATCACCGACATGGGCCTGAATGCCGGGCTTGCGGCCTGGGCGCTGGCCCTGGTCGGCGGCGGCAACATCATCGGCGCCTATACGTCAGGCGTTCTGGGCGGGCGCTATAGCAAGAAGTACCTGCTCTCCGGGCTCTACCTCGCCCGCGCCGTGGTGATCACGCTCTTCATCACCCTGCCGATCAGCGAGTTCAGCGTGCTTGCCTTCTCGCTGGCCATCGGCCTGCTCTGGCTCTCCACGGTGCCCTTGACCTCCGGCCTGGTGGCCCAGTTCTTCGGCACCCAGCACATGGCCATGCTGTTCGGCATCGTCTTCTTCAGCCACCAGATCGGCGCTTTCCTGGGTGTCTGGATGGGTGGCTACTTCTTCGACGTCACCGGCTCCTACGACCTCGTCTGGTGGGTCAGCGTCGCTCTGGGCATCTTCGCGGCGGCGGTTCACTGGCCAATCCGCGAGCAGAGTGTGGTCCGCCCGGCGGCAAGCGGCTGACCGGCCTTGGCCATGGCGGAGAACACCCATGGCATTGCACTAAAGGTGCTGGCGCTATTCCTCGGCCTCTGGTTGGCCGCCATGGCCATCGCCCTGCCCCAGGCCGCGCTCGAAGACGACGAAAGCGGGATGGTGCTGGCGGTCTTTCCCTGGAATCTGCCGGCGGACGGCAATCTTCTGCGCATCGCCGCCGCCGAGGGCAGACCCATCCGCAGCCTGCTCGGCGGGCGGCTCTGGCTCGCCCAATCCGATCAACCCGGTTTCGTGGAGAACCTGAAAGCAGCGGGCGCCTGGGCGGCCTTCACTCCGGAGATCCTGATCGGCCTGCCCCAGGGCGGCTGCTTCTACATCTCCGTCCATCCGCCGGGGCCGCCGCGCCCGCATCCGCCGATTTGAACTTTCTGGGGATAAGCAACGACTACCAGGGAGCAGACCAGCTCAATCGTCGGAGTACTATCCTATGTTCGCAAAGCTTTCCCTGGCGTCCGCTACGGCCGCCCTCGCCTTCATTGCCGCCGCCCCTGACTTCGCCAAGGCACCGTCTCTTATGAAGGAAGCTCAAGCCGAATCGGCCGCCTATCGCTATGGACACAGCATCGTTCAGGTTCCGGTCCAAACGGCGCAGCGTCAGAAGTTCGAGAAAGCGCCACACAGACGGGCGCCAATCAAACGGGCGCCGACAGTCCCGACCAGGCCGTCAAACAACCTGGCCAGCCCCTTCATCGACCTGGTGGGCGAGTACTTCAATCCGCAGATCCAGGAAGGCATGGAGGGCAGCCACTACTGCTCCAATGAATCGAGCCCGCAGCAGCGCTCCAGGTATGTTCAGATCATTGTCCGCAACAAGGGCACCAACGTCGCCGCGCCGGTCCACGTCTCATTCACCTTCGCCACCGGCCAGTTCCTGACTCATACCATCCCGCTGATACAAGCCGGCGACGCAAAAGGATCCGCGGTCGCCATCCCCGATCAGGCCTGGAAGAACGGCAAGGCCCAGTTCCACATCAGTATCGACCACACGAATCAGGTCAACGAGACCAACGAAAGCAACAACGCCTACTACAGCTTTTGCGCGGAGCCCAACTGAACCGAAGGGCCTTCGACCGCCAGCCGAAAGAGCCGCCGGGACCGCCTGTCCCGGCGGTTTGCCTTTCGCTCACCCGGCGCGCTCAACCGTCACCGCATCCCCAGCGCGCACACCGGCCAGCCTCCGCACGTCGTCCAAGGCATCGGCCCAGATGTTGGTGGGTGAGGCCAGACGGATTTCATTGCCCTGGGAGATCGGCGTCGGACCGAAGCCGATGGCGATGGCATCGCCGTCGGTCCAGAAGGCGATCTCCCCAGCCTCGACCACCGCTTTGGCATCGGCCTCCCGCGCGACACTGACGGGAGTGTCGAAGTAAACCTCCTCGCCCCAGGTCCGTGCCGTGGACTGTATCGGCAGGGCCGCCAGGATCGCCGCCGCCGTCGGCGTATCACGGGTCTCGACCTCCAGAGAAACCGAACCGGCCGCGATCTTAACCTTCGCCATCTATCCACCCTTCCAACAGAAAAAGCCGCCCAGCAGACTGCTGAGCGGCTTTGTCCTTGGCAACCCCCGGCTTTAACCTCGAGGGCTGCGTCTCCCAGAGTTAGCGCGAGTAGAACTCAATGACCAAGTTCGGTTCCATGGAAACCGGATAAGGCACGTCGGCCAGCTTGGGCGCGCGCACGAAGGTCGCCTTCATCTGGTTGTGGTCGACCTCGATGTAGTCCGGCAGGTCGCGCTCGACCGATTCGACGCCCTGCAGCACCAGCGGCAGTTCGCGGCTCTTGGACTTCACCTGCACCACATCGCCATCCTTCACGTTGTAGGAGGGGATGTTGACCCGCTTGCCGTTCACCGTGATGTGGCCGTGGTTGACGAACTGGCGGGCGGCGAAGACCGTCGGCACGAATTTCGAGCGGTAGATCACCGCATCCAGGCGGCGCTCCAGCAGGCCGACCAGGTTCTCGCCCGTGTCGCCGCGGCGCCGTGAGGCCTCTTGATAGTAGCGGCGGAACTGCTTCTCGCCGATGTTGCCGTAGTAGCCCTTGAGCTTCTGCTTGGCCGCCAGCTGAATGCCGAAATCGGTCGGCTTGCGGCGGCGCTGGCCGTGCTGGCCGGGGCCATATTCGCGATTGTTGACGGGGCTCTTGGGGCGGCCCCAGAGATTGACCCCGAGGCGGCGGTTGATCTTGTACTTCGAAGCAATGCGCTTGGACATGGCCGAGCGGCTCCTTTCCTTAATTGATGCCGTCTCCCTTGGAGACCGGCGCTTGTTGTTCCGGTAGTTTCAAGATCGGCAAAAATCGCCTAAGTAGTAGTCTTGAACGGGGTTGAGGTCTTTGCCTGCCCGCATTCCCGGAAAGAAGCGCGGACTATACGGAGCGCCGCCGAAATGTCAAACCTTCAGGATCGCAGAATTCCGGACCCTTTATGACCCTCTCCTCTCCCCCTGTTAACAGCCCAAAAAGCGCGGAAAACAGCCAGAATTCAGGCCCGGGAGCAGACCCGGCGTCGCGCGCCAGGGGTCTGGTGCTGACCACCCTGGGGGTGCTGATCCTGACCCCGGACACCCTGCTGATCCGCCTGGTGGACCTTGATCCCTTCACCTTGATGGTCTGGCGCGGGCTGCTGCAGGCGTTGGGAACCACCGCCATCCTGTTCATCCTCTACCGGAGCCGCACCTGGGAGAGCTTTCGCGCCATCGGCCGCCGCGGTCTCTTTGCCGCCGTGGCCTTCACCGGCAGCACCTTCTTTTTCGTGCTGGCGCTGCACGCCACCTCGGTCGCCAACACCCTTGTCATCATTGCCGCCGCGCCGCTCTGCGCCGCCTTGATGAGCCGGATCTTCCTGGGCGAGAGCATCGCCGGGCGCACCTGGGCGGCCATCTTCGGCGCCCTGGCGGGGATCGCCATCCTGGCCTGGAACGACCTGGGCGCCGGCCAGTTCTGGGGCAACCTCTTTGCCCTGGCCGGCGCCTTCTGCCTGGCCGGGAACTTCACCATCCTGCGCCATTCCAAGGCGGTGAACATGATCCCCTCCATGGCCATCGGCGGTGTCATGGTGGCCCTGCTGGCCTTGCCCTTTGCCGATTTTGCGGCCCTGGTCCCGCCCGGCCCGCGCCTTGGCTATCTGCTGATCATGGGCCTTGTGGTTCTGCCGGCTTCCTTTGCCCTCATCGCCCTCGGGCCGCGCAGCCTGCCGGCCGCGGAGGTGGCGTTGATCCTGCTGCTGGAAACCGTGCTGGGTCCCTTGTGGGTCTGGCTGGTGATCGAAGAATACCCCGGCAACTGGTCGCTGATCGGCGGCGCCATCGTGGTGACGACCCTGGTCGCACACGCCCTCACCGCCAACGGCAAAGCCCGTTCACCATGATCGAAGTCACCGAGCGGATCAGCCTGGACCCGGAGGAAATCGAGGAAACCTTCGTGCGCGCCTCCGGCCCCGGTGGCCAGAACGTCAACAAGGTCTCCACCGCCGTTCAACTGCGCTTCGATATCCGGCACTCGCCCTCCCTGCCGGAAGCGGTGCGCCAGCGGGCCGAGCGGCTGGCCGGAAAGCGTCTCACCAAGGACGGCGTGCTGGTGTTGACCGCCGCCCGCTTCCGCAGTCAAGAGCGCAACCGCGAAGACGCCATTGCCCGCCTTGTCACTCTGCTGCAGGAGGCTGCAGAGCGCCCAGAGCCGCGCCGCCCTACCCGGCCGACACTCGCCGCCAAACGCCGCAGGGTCGATGCCAAGACCCAGCGCGGCAGCATCAAGAAACTGCGGCAGCGCCCGCCGCGCGACGACTGACGCCCTTGCCGCCCTGCCGGCGGTGACTAGGTCTTACCTTGTAACGCCGTCCCGGGAGACCTTATGCGCGCCGTCCTCTTCGCCGTCTTCGTGGTTCTGTTCAATCCCATCGCGGAAGCGCTGGCCGCAGACACTGCGATTCTGCAGCGCCTCAACGAGCCGCGCACCCATGCGATCATGCGCCATGCCCTGGCGCCGGGAACCGGCGATCCGGCGAACTTCACTCTGGGAGACTGCACAACCCAACGCAACCTGAGTGACCGCGGGCGGGATCAGGCCCGGGCCATCGGCGGCGCCATCCGAACTGCCGGTGTATCGGTCGACCGGGTGCTCACCAGCCAGTGGTGCCGCTGCGCCGAAACCGCCCGCCTGCTCGACCTTGGAACGGTGACGGCGGAACCGGCCGTGAATTCCTTCTTCGCCGACCGCAGCACCGCTGAGAGCCAGACAGCGGCCGCCCGCGACCTCCTGGCCGCCATGCCGGAAGACCAAACGGCAATCCTGGTCACCCATCAGGTGAACATCACCGCCCTGATCGATGTCTTCCCGCAGTCGGGAGAGGTCTTCGTTCTGAAGGTTGCCGAGGACGGCAGGATCGACGTCCTCGGCTCTTTCCTGCTCACCGAGTAACCGATTCTAGCCGCGCCCGATGAAGGGCATGTTGGTGGCCATGATGGTCATGAACTGCACGTTGGCCTCCAGCGGCAGGCCGGCCATATGGACCACGGCATCGGCGACGTGGGCCACATCCATCACCGGTTCCGGCTTCATGCTGCCGTCGGCCTGCGGGACGCCCGCCGACATCGCCTCGGTCATCAAGGAGGCGGCGTTGCCGATGTCGATCTGGCCGCAGGCGATGTTGAAGGGCCGCCCGTCCAGGGAGATGCTGCGCGTCAGCCCGGTAATGGCGTGCTTGGAAGAGGTATAGGGCGCAGAGCCCGGGCGCGGAACATGGGCCGAAATCGAACCGTTGTTGATGATCCGCCCGCCCTGCGGCGACTGGCGCTGCATCAGCTTGAAGGCGCCGTGGGCGCAGAGAAAAGCGCCGTTCAGATTGACGCCGATGACCTGCAGCCACTGATCGGGCGTCAGGTCGCCGAAGCTGGTCGCCGGGACGTTGGTGCCGGCATTGTTGAAGACCACGTCGAGATGACCGAGTTCACTTTCCACCTTGGCGTAGAGCGCCTCGACAGCCGCCGGGTCCGTGACATCGCAGGGCATGACGGCCATGCCGCCGCCACCGGCGGCATCGGTTTCCTTCAACGCCTCCTCGCGCCGTCCGACAAGCGCCACCTTGAAGCCCGCCTTGTGCAGCGCCAAAGCGCTCGCACGGCCGATCCCCGATCCCGCACCCGTCACCAAAGCCGTCTTAGCCATCGCCTCTTCCTCCAACAGATTTTCTTGATTGATGACGGATCGCGAACCTGAGCACGGCAAACCCGACAAGAGCGCCGGAGTTTAGTACAGAGTCAGCGATCCTGGCCAGACTTGCCTCTGAGAGCCGAGATGATGCCGTGCAGCGTGTTCACTTCACCCTCAGTCGGCGCGATGCGATGAAAGAGGTTGCGCAGGTTGCGCACCATGGTCGGGCGCTTTTCCGGCGGGTAGAGAAAGCCGGTTTCGTCCAGCGCCGCCTCCAGGCGGGTGAAGAAGTTGATCAGCTCCGCCTTGCTGGCCGTCTCTCCGACACCCAGTTCCAGCCTGCGCGCTTCGGTGTCGTCGGCCGCCATGAACCAGGCATGGCCGACAAGGAGAACCGCCTGCGCCAGATTTAGCGAAGAGAAAGCCGGATTGAGCGGCACCGACAAGACGGCATCGGCAAGCGCGATGTCGTCGTTCACGAGGCCTGAGCGTTCGGGCCCGAACAGCAGCCCGGTACGTTCCCCCTTCGCAGCCGCCGCGCGCAGTTCCGTTGCCGCCTGTCCCGGGGTTACGACCGGCTTCACCATGCCCCGCGGCCGGGCCGTGGTGGCATAGACCCTTTGCAGATCGGCCAGCGCCGCCTCTGTGGTGTCGAATAACCGCGCGCCCTCGATCACCTCCAGGGCGCCGGAGGCCGCCGCGCCGGCTTTTTCGCTGGGCCAGCCGTCACGCGGCCGCACGAGGCGCAACTCGGTCAGACCGCAATTCAGCATCGCCCGTGCGACCATGCCGATGTTCTCGCCCAACTGCGGGTCGACCAGGATGATTGCCGGCCCGCCGTCTTTCACGGGTTCTTGGGTGCGGTCTGTCCCCGCCATGACTCTCCGGATCCGCCTATTCGGCCAAGAGGCTTTTGGCGCGCAGGTTCACTTCTTCGATGCTCATACCGACCGTCAGCGCATCGTTGAAGAAAAGCCTGAAGACGGCCTGGCCGAGCGGCGTCAGGCTTGGCCCCAACGCTTCGTCGTTGCCGACCAGCCCGGTCAGTTCCGGCCCCAGGGTCACCCCACCCAGTGCCCAGACCGTCGCGAGGATGAAGGAGGCTTCGCGGGCCAGGGGCGGCTCGTCGTCGGCCAGCAAGACGATGCTGCGGCGCCCCGGCAGCTCGGCGAAGGAAAACATGAACGGCAGGGTGCCGAGTTCGAAACGCGCCAACATGCCCAGATCGAACTTTTCCGCAAAAGCGATCTGCGCCAGGTCCGGGCGCGAACCGATGGCAATCACCAGATCCGCTTCCGGGGCCATGCCCGCGGCGTCCTGCTCCGGCGCGGGCGAGGCGCCGGTTTCGATCAATGAAACTGGCTGGCCCGTCGCTTCCGAGAAGATCGCCATGACCCGCTCAAGCGAAGACGTCAGGCTCGCGGCATCCTCCGCCAGCAAGGCGATCTGCAGCCCGCCGCTGCGCCGCCAGAAAGCGTCCGCCGGCAGCCCAAAGAGCTGCGCGCGCATCTCGCCGCGGTCCACCAGTCTCACAAAGGCACTGTGTACGGTCTCGGCATCGACCGCCTCTGAACCACTACTGTCCTGGGCAAGGCTGGAGAGCGGTAGCAAACAAGCCATCGCCATCACCCATGCGAGAACAAGCCTCATTCAGCAACCTCCTCGGGAACCTCTGCGCCATCCTGTAACAGCTTCCAGGTAATGCCGTCATGCAGGGCATTAAAGGAGGCATCGATCACGTTGGTCGAAACCCCGATGGTGTTCCAGCGCCTGCCTTGGGAATCCGCGCTCTCGATCATCACCCGGGTAACCGCCCGCGTGCCGGCCTGGGGCGTCAGGATACGCACCTTGTAATCAACCAGCCGCATGTCCTGAAGTTGCGGATAGAGCGGCACCAGGGCCTTGCGCAAGGCGGTGTCCAGAGCGTTCACGGGCCCGTTGCCGTCGGCAACCTCCATCTTGGCCTTGCCCGCCACCTCCAGCGTCACCGTCGCCTCGGACTCGGTCACCAGTTCGCCGCGGGCGTTCCAGCGGCGGTCGTCCATGATGCGAAAGCGGGCCAGCGAGAAGTAGCTCGGCACCTCGCCGCGCGCGCGCCTGGCCAGCAGCTCGAAAGAGGCCTCGGCGCCGTCGTAAGCAAAGCCCTCGAATTCCCGCGTCTTTACCTCGTCGACCAGCCTGTTGATTGCGCGATCATCGCCGTCCAGGGCAATGCCGATCTCGGAGAGGCGGGCGAGGATGTTGGAACGGCCCGCCTGATCGGAGACCACGATGTGGCGTTGATTGCCGACCTTGGCGGGGTCGATGTGCTCGTAAGTGCGCGGGTCCTTGGCGACGGCGGAGACATGCAGCCCGCCCTTGTGGGCGAAGGCCGATTCGCCGACATAGGCCGCGTTGCGCTGCGGCTGCTGATTCAAACGGTCGTCCAGGAGCCGCGACACATGGGTCAACTGTTTCACCGCCGCTTCGTCCAGGCCGACATCGTAGTCCGTCTTCAGGACCAGCGAGGCGATCAGGGAAATCAGATTGGCATTGCCGCAGCGTTCGCCCAGCCCGTTGATGGTGCCCTGAACCTGGCGCGCACCGGCGCGGATCGCTGCCAGCGAGTTGGCCACCGCATTCTCAGTATCGTTGTGGCAGTGAATGCCCACATGGCTGCCCGGGATTCTTTCGCAGACCGCCGCAACGATACGCTCCAGCTCGTCCGGCAGGGTCCCGCCGTTGGTGTCGCAGAGCACCACCCAGCGCGCGCCCGCCTTGTGGGCTGCTTCGATACATTCCATCGCATATGCCGGATTGGCGCGGTAGCCGTCGAAGAAATGCTCGGCGTCGAACATCACCTCGTCCTTGCGGGTCAGGGCATGGGCCACCGAGTCCGCGATCATCGCCACGTTCTCCGAACGCTCGATGCCCAGGGCCACATCGACGTGAAAGTCCCAGGCCTTGCCGACCATGCAGATCGCGTCCGCCGAGGAGTTCAGCAAGCCGGAGAGACCGGGGTCGTTTTCCGGGCTGCGGCCCGGCCGCCGGGTCATGCCGAAGGCCACGAAGCGGCTGTTCTCGAAACCCGGCGGTTCGGCGAAAAAGGCGTCGTCGGTCGGGTTGGCGCCGGGCCAGCCGCCCTCGACGTAGTCCACCCCCAGGCGGTCGAGCGCCGAGGCGATGGCCAGCTTGTCCGATACCGAAAAATCGACGCCCTGGCTCTGCGCCCCGTCACGCAGAGTGGAATCGAAGAGATAGACCCGCTTGTCCTCGGCCATGCCGCTTTCCCGCCCGTTGGAGGGCGCTATTCACCACAGGCAGGACGTTACGTCAACTTGGGGCCCCTGAAATGCCAGCCATGGCGGCCTCTACCGCCACATCCTGACAACCCTGGTGGGCAGGGTTCAGGACGCGACGCCGTCCTCCGCCTCGGCGCCGTCGCGGGCCGTCTCGCGGGCGAAACTGCGGCCCTCAGCCACCAGCCAGTCACGGAAGGCGGCAACCTTGGGCTTGCGGGCGGCGGCCTTTGTGGTCAGCACGAAATAGGCCATGGAGCCCTCGATCGAGCGGTCGAACAGCCGCACCAGCCGCCCTGCCCGCAGGTCGTCGTCGGCCAGGGTCGCCCAGGTCAGCGCCACGCCCTGACCGTGGATCGCCGCCTGAATCAGCATGTAGCTGTTGGGAAAGCTGGGCCCCTGGCCGGGATCGACCCCCGGCACGCCGAGAATGCCGAGCCAGACTTCCCAGTTCGCCATGGAGTTCACCTCCATCCGGGTGGACTCGCTGTGCAGCAGGGTATGGTTCTCGAGATCCGAGGGCCGGCGCAGCGGCAGGCCCTTGGTCAGCAGGTCCGGGCTGCAGACGGCAAAAACCGTCTCGTGCATGATCACCGTGGCGTCAAGACCGGGAAACGGCCCCTGGCCGAAGCGGATCGCCATATCGATGGTGCCGGCCTCCGCCTCCACGTCGATGCGCAGGCCGCTGGGCTTGATCCGGACGTCGATGTCAGGATGCAGGGCATGGAAGCGCCCGAGCCTGGGGATCAGCCACTTCACCGCCAGGGAGGGACTGGCCGAGACTGTCAGGATGCCGCCGTCGCCGGGCTGCTGAAGCTCTTCGACCTTGTCGAAAAGGCGGCGAAAAACGCTGTGGGCGGTCTCCGCCAGCGCCTCGCCCTTCTCGGTCAGGCTGAGGCCGCGGGCGCCTCTGTGGAACAGCGCAAAACCCAGATTGGCCTCCAACTGCTTGATCTGCTGGCTGACCGCCCCCTGGGTCACATGAAGTTCTGCCGCCGCCTTGGTGAAACTGAGGTGGCGGGCGGCGACTTCAAAGGTACGCAGGGCGGCCAGCGGCGGCGGCGCCATTGGCTTCTCCGGGATTAGTGTTTCATTAGGTCAGCTTATCCAACCCATTAACAATCGTCGTTTGTGAATTCTTATCGATTACCCGATATTTCTGGGCAGAAGAGAATTGTGCTGTCAAGCCTCCCAGCCACCCAAGCCAATCAGGTGTTCTAATGACGACCCTTTCGAAAGGGGCCCAGCCCGGGGCCCCCGCAAGCATCCCCTACCTGCCGGGCCGTTCACCCTACAGCCAAGCCGACCTCGGGCGGCCGGATGTCCGCTGGCGCCATGGCCGCGGGCTGCTGCTTCAGGCCCTGATCAGCGGATTTTTCATGCTGGCCAGGCCGCTGATTGCCTGGCAGCGGCGGGTTCAGGACAATGACCGGCTGCGCGACATGCCGGACTACCTGCTGCGTGACATCGGGCTGGACCGGAGTCACCTGGACATCGACTGAAGTCCGCCCGAACCGAAACCCACAAGCCCGGGACCGCTGATCCTCTCAGCATTCCCACCTTGTCAACGTTCTTACCCTGCAAACTGCGGCGGCGGGCCGTTCCCCCCGAATACCGGCCCGCCGCCGAATTTTTTCTCCCGAACACGAAGCCGGCAGGTCAGTCTTCATCCTTGAAGGGATCCGGGTCGCCGGGATCTCTCAGCTTGGCGATTTCCGCAGCCACCCTTGGGGCATCGGCAATGCCGAAGAATCCCTCGATCTGATAGCTGCCGCCGGCCGAGCGCCGCCACCAGCCCAGCTTACGCTCCAGAAAGATCACGTTGCCCCGCCCGCCCTCGTCAGCCATGGCACGCGGCTCGTCGAGTTCCGCCGGCGCAAAGGAGCGTTCAAGGCGGAACGGCCAGAAAGACAGGATCATCACCCGCCGGTCGGTAACGGCATAGACCATGCTGCGGGCCGCATGCCGGGCAATGTTCGGCGCCACGACCAGCACGACGCAGTAGAGGCCGGCGGCGGCCAGGAAACCGAACAGCAGGGCGTTTTCGGTGCTCGACCGCCAGTCCGGCACATAGCCGTACCAATGCAGCCCCGCGATCACCGCCAGCCCCAGCACCCCGCGGATCACCTGCGGAAACTTGGTGCGGGCATAGGCATGGAGCCCCGGCCGGTCAGCCCAGATCAGCGTCTCGCCCGGCGCCAGCGCCTGGCGTGCGGTCTCAAGCGGGTCACCCGACATGGTGAAGCCGATCGGCAGCCAGGACCCTAGTCATGCGCCACCAAGACCGGCACCTTGGCGAGGTGCAGGACCTTGCGGGAGACCGAACCCAGCAGCAGTTCGGCGTACTCGCCGAGGCCACGGCGGCCGACGACGATCAGATCGGCACCGGCCCGGCCCGCCTCCTCAAGGACTTCGTCCGCGGGATCGCCATGGCCGACGCGGCGCTCCACCGTCACGCCCGCCGGCACTTCGGCCAGAACCTGGGCTGAGGAGAGGATGCGGTCGAAAACCTCGGCGCGGCTGAGGTCCTCGGCATTGGCGAGATCGGCCAGAGGCCCCTTGAGCGGGCGGTGGCCGTCGACCGCCATCAAAATCAGGGTCGCCCCGTAGGTCTTGGCCAGGTCGCCGGCGCAGCGGACCGCCTTGCCGGCATGGCCGGAGCCATCGACCGCAACCAGAATGGTCTTGAACATCGCCCTTTCTCCTTCCCCTTTCGAAATCCTGCTTTGCGGTTTCGCGCCTTTCGGCGGCGCACAGCTTAGCCGCCCCGGTCTGCACGTCCAACGGCCATGCCCCCGGTAAAGCAAAAAAGCGCCACAAAATGGCCGCATCGGGCGATGAACCTCCAGCGTCAAGCGAACGACTTATGGAAAGCCTGGAAGTAGGGAAACATGATCAAGAAAGCCTCTTCGGCCCTTCTGCTCGCCCTTGCCATCGCCTTGGCGCTGCCGAAGACCGGCGACGCGGAAACCGCCGCGCCTGTCAGCCTCGGCTTCGCCGAACGGCTCAACGATGCCGCATTGGCGCGCGCAGAGGCCTTCGTGCTTTACGACCCCGCCTATGTGCGGATTGCCTATCCCGGCGGCGACGTCGCCGAGAATCGCGGTGTCTGTTCCGATGTTGTGATCCGGGCCTATCGCGCGCTCGGCGTCGATCTGCAAAAGCTGGTGCACGAGGACATGCGCGCGAACTTTGCCGCCTACCCCAAACATTGGGGCCTGACGCGGCCGGACAGCAACATCGACCACCGCCGCGTGCCGAACCTGGAAACCTTCCTGCGGCGCCAGGGGGCGGCCCTGCCCCCGAGCGACGATCCCGCGGATTACAAGCCGGGTGATGTCGTGGCCTGGAACCTGCGCGGCCCCGGCGGTTTCCTGCCGCACATCGGCATCGTCACAGACCGGATCGCGCCTTCCGGCCTTCCCAGGATCGTTCACAACATCGGCGCGGGGCCGCAGCTTGAAGACGTGCTGTTTTCCTGGCCCATGACCGGCCATTACCGCTATCTGCCGGATGGTGTTGCGGAACCCGCCGCGGAAAGAGCGCCTTAATCGCTGAACCGGGGCGCTGACGACGACGACACAGAGGTCACAATAAGGGGGTCCCCATGCCGAACAACATTTTCATCCTCGCCACTGGGCTCTGCCTGGCCATCGGCATTGCCGTGAGCGGCTGGTTCGTCGGCGAGGGCTTTTTGGAGGGCCGCAAGGCCGACCGCTATGTCACGGTAAAAGGTGTCGCCGAGCAGGAAGCCAAGGCCGATCTCGCAATCTGGGCGCTGCGCTTTGTCGCCACCGGCGACGACCTGACAGCCGTGCAGCAGAAGATCGCCGCGGACAGTGCGGCGGTGCGGGACTTCCTGATCAACAGCGACTTCAAAGCCGAAGAGATCGAGAACCGGGATCTTCAGGTTGTCGACCGCCTGGCACAGCAATATCGCCAGGGCGAGGTCGACAGCCGCTTCATCATCGCCCAGACCGTCGCTCTGCGGACAGCCGATGTGGACCGGGTTGCGGACACCTTCAAGCGCATCGGCGAACTGGTCGCCACCGGGCTGGTCCTTTCCGACGAAAACCAATGGGCCGCGGGACCGACGTACATCTTCACCGGCCTTAATGACCTGAAACCGGCGATGATCGCCGAGGCGACCAAGAATGCCCGCGCCGGCGCCGAACAGTTTGCCGCCGATTCCGGCAGCACTGTCGGCGGTATCCGCCGCGCCAATCAGGGTGTTTTCGTGATCCGGCCGCGCGACCAGATCCCCGGCGCCAACGAGGCCAAACAGATCTACAAGACGGTCCGGGTGGTCTCCACAATCGAGTTCAGCCTTCAGGACTAAGGCGGCTCAGTCCACGAAGGCCCAGGTGTCTGCACCGTCGAAGTGACGGATGCGCAGATCGGCGATATCGGCTGGCTCTGCCATGGCGCAGTTCACCGCCATGCGGGCCTCCGGCCCCGGGGTGAGGTTTTCCCAGTGGGTCGTGCAGCCGCAGGTCTTGCAGCTATGAAAGGCGAGCAGTTTATCGCCCCAGATGTAGCGGATTGTCGCACCTTCACTGAAATTCAGCGTGATACGCCCGGTCTCGGCATAAGCCCAAAGCGCACCGGCGCGCCGGCAAAATGAGCAGTTGCAGCGGTTCAGCCAATCCGGCCGGTCCGGATAGACGAAGCTGACCGCACCGCAGTGGCAGGCTCCTCGAATCATGACGATCTCCGTTTCGCCTGATTTTCGCTGATTGCCAGCAATATCCAAGATCGCCGCGCGACTCCAGGGTTAACGGTGCATTTTGGTTAATCAGATTGCGGCTTTTCCTGTGGAAAAACCGGGTCAAGGCGCGTAAAACCGGCGGTCCGAGAGTTTCTGAGGAATGAAGAGGTCCGCCATGGCCACGACCTGGACGCCTGAGTCCTGGCGCAACAAGCCGATCCGGCAGGTTCCGGATTATGCCGATAAGGCCGCGCTGGAGCGCGTCGAGCAGCAGCTTGCCGCCTACCCGCCGCTGGTTTTTGCCGGGGAAGCGCGGCGCCTGCGCCAACAACTCGGCGAAGTGGCCGAAGGCCGTGCCTTTCTTCTCCAGGGTGGCGACTGCGCGGAAAGCTTCGCCGAGTTCCATCCCAACAACATCCGCGACACCTTCCGCGTCATGCTGCAGATGGCTGTGGTGCTGACCTTCGGTGCCGGCTGCCCGATCGTGAAGGTCGGCCGCCTCGCCGGCCAGTTCGCCAAGCCGCGTTCCGCCCCGACCGAGGTGATCGACGGTGTCGAGCTGCCGAGCTATCGCGGCGACATCATCAACGGCATCGATTTCGACGCAGACGAGCGGGTCCCCGATCCGGAGCGCCTGGTGCGCGCCTACAACCAGGCGGCGGCGACCCTCAACCTGCTGCGCGCCTTCGCCCAGGGCGGTTTCGCCGACCTGCACAAGGTGCATCAGTGGAACCTGGAGTTCGTTTCCGACGGCGCACCGGCCCAGCGTTATGAGGAACTGGCCGGCCGCATCGACGAGGCCCTCGCCTTCATGCGCGCCTGCGGCATCGCGCCGGAGACCGTGCCGAAACTGCGCGAAACCGATTTCTACACCAGCCACGAGGCCCTACTGCTGTGGTACGAACAGGCATTGACCCGGGTCGATAGCCTGACCGGCCAGTGGTACGACTGTTCGGCCCACATGGTCTGGATCGGCGACCGCACCCGGCATCCGGACGAAGCCCATGTCGAGTTCATGCGCGGCATCCAGAACCCCATCGGCATGAAGTGCGGCCCGACGACGGACCCGGACGAATTGATCCGCCTGATCGATACCCTGAACCCGGAGAACGAGGCCGGACGCCTGACCCTGATCGCCCGTATGGGCCATGACAAGGTCGGCGACCATCTGCCGGCCCTGATCCGCGCCGTCCAGCGCGAAGGCAAGCAGGTCGTCTGGTCCTGCGATCCCATGCACGGCAACACGGTCAAATCCTCCAGCGGCTACAAGACCCGGCCCTTCGACCGCATCCTGGCGGAGGTGAAGAACTTCTTCGCCGTGCATCGGGCCGAGGGCAGCTACGCCGGCGGTGTCCATTTCGAGATGACCGGCCAGGACGTGACCGAGTGCATCGGTGGCGCCCAGGCGATCAGCGACGAGCGCCTCGGCGACCGCTATCACACGCATTGCGATCCGCGCCTCAACGCCAAGCAGTCGCTGGAACTGGCCTTCCTGATCTCGGAAGCCCTGAAGGACGAACGTGTCGCCCGCCAAAACGGGAACGGCCGCAGCGGCGGCGACAAGGTAGCGGCGATTTTCTAGGGTTTTCGGGCCTTCCCGATACCTTTTGGCCTGCTTCGCGTCAGGCGCATGGCAGCCCGCAGTTCAGGGGTGCTGGCCCTGGCCAGCCCGCTGGGCTAGGCTTTCCAGGACAAGCAATCGCTTGAGGGAGTTGGGTAATGCCGGAAGGTCCCAGCCGCAACAGTATTCCTGATTCGCCGACCCGGATCGATCGCTGGCCGATGGATGAGGCCGACATCGCCGCCTGGACCGACGTCTATTTCAAACGCACCCGCAAGGCGGTGGAGCGGTTCGGCGACATCACCGTCACCTACGCCGTCTTCATGCGCCGTCCGGTCATCTCGGCGCCGCGCTTGGCGATCGACTGGCTGCACCAGATCGCCGAGCGCCGAAACACCCGTTTCGAGATCGACCTGCGCTACCCCGAGGGCAAGTGGGTCGGCGCCGGCGAACCGCTGTTCTACGTAACCGGCCATATGCTGCACCTGGCCGACCTGGAAACCCTGCTGCTGCAAAAGCTGGGGCCGACCTGCGTCGCCGCCTACAACGCCTATACCATGTGCGCGGAGCTGCCCAAGGCGGCATTCCTGGCGATGGACGCGCGGCACTGCGCCGGGGCGGAGATGGCCGAGGCGATGGCCTATGCCGCCTCGGTTGGCTCGGAGCGGGCCCGCCGCAAGGCCGGCGCCGTAGGCTTCATCGGCAATGCGACAGACGCGACCGCCCACTATTTCGGCCAGGACTGCGGCATGGGCACCATGCCCCATGCCTTCATCGGCTATGCCGGCAGCACACTGCGGGCTGCGGAGATGTACGACGAGACCTTTCCCGACGAACCGATGACGGTGCTGGTCGACTACTTCGCGCGGGAGGTGACCGACGCCCTCACCTGTTGCCGCCGCTTTCCCGGACGCGCCGCAGATGGCAGCCTCGCGATCCGCATCGACACGCCGGGCGGCCGCTTCATCGAGGGGCTCGACCCGCCCGGATCCTACGCCGTGGTCGAACGCAACGTCCCCGGCGTGCTGCGCGGCTACCGTACCGATGACGAACTGCGCTATCTGGTCGGCGCGGGTGTCTCCGCCGCAGCCATCTGGCGTATGCGGGAGAGCCTGGACAACGAGGGCTTCGACAAGGTGAAGATCGTCGCCTCCTCCGGCTTCAGCCCCGCCAAATGCCGCCTGATGGCCGAGGCCAAGGCGCCGGTCGACGTGATCGGCACCGGCTCCTACTTGCCCGGCAAGTGGTCGGAGACCTACGCCACGGCAGATATCGTCGAGTACGACGGTGTTTCGCGGGTGAAGGTCGGCCGCGAGTTCCTGTTGCGAAAATAGGCCGCCTCACCCATAAACCGCCCGTAACGGCAAGCTTCGCCGGGCAAGGTCCGATCCGCCAACATCTTACAGAAGAACCATGCAAGACAGCCGCATCGCCGAAGTGATCGACAACTTCTCCTTCCTGGATGATTGGGACGAGCGTTTCCGTTACCTCATCGACCTCGGGCGCAAGCTGCCCCCCATGGACGAGGCCCTGAAGACCGAGGAGACCAAGGTCCGCGGCTGCACCAGCCAGGTCTGGATCATCGACGAAGTGCTATCTGGAACGCCGCCACGGCTGCAGTTCCGCGCCGACAGCGACGCCCACATCGTCAAGGGACTGATCGCCGTTCTGCTGTCGATCTACGACAACCGGAGCCCGGAGGAGATCCTGGCCGTCGACATCAAGAACGCCATCGGCGAACTGGGATTGGCCGAACACCTCAGCCCCAACCGGGCCAACGGCCTGTTTTCCATGGTCGAACGCATTCGCCAGCTTGCCCTGCAAGAGGTTGGGCCGGAAAGCGGTCAGAGTCCGGGGGACCTTGTCGCTGAGGCGTCGCGGGAGTAAGTATCGCTTATGGCCGACCGACTGAAAATCGCCCTGGCGCAGATCAACCCGACGATGGGCGACATTGCGGGAAATCTTGAGCGCCTGCGCGCGGCCCGCAAGGAAGCCGCCGCCAAAGGCGCTGATCTGGTGGTCGCTTCCGAGATGGTGATCACCGGCTATCCGACCGAGGACCTGGTGCTGAAGCCGATGTTTCTCGATGCCGCTGAAGACGCCATTGCCGAACTGGCCAAGGACACGGCGGACGGCGGGCCAGGTATGATCGTCGGCGGCCCTTCCCGACCGGATCCGGAAGCCAGGCCGCCGCTCTTCGGCAAGGTCTTCAACTCTGCCTATGTTCTGGATGCCGGCGAAATCGTCACACTGCGCTCCAAGTACGACCTGCCCAACTACGGCGTGTTCGACGAGAAACGGGTTTTCGGCGCCGGCCCCCTGCCCGGCCCGGTGAACTACCGCGGCGTGCGCCTGGGATTGATGGTCTGCGAGGACATGTGGACGTCGGAGGTAAGCGAGTGCCTGGAAGAATCCGGGGCCGAGATCCTGATGGTGATCAACGGCTCGCCCTACGAGGCGAACAAGACCGAAGAGCGTATCCAGCTCGCGGTCAGCCGGGTCAGCGAAACCGGCCTGCCGATCATCTACGTGAATCAAGTCGGTGGCCAGGATGAACTCGTTTTCGACGGCGCCTCCTTCGCCCTGAACAGCGACAACTCCATGCCCATCCATCTGCCGGCCTTCGCCGAGGCGGTGGCGGTCAGCGATTGGCAGCGCGGTGACGAGGGATGGCGTTGTGAAGAAGGTTTGCGCGAAGCCCCCGACAGCAGCCTGGACGGCGGACCCGATGCGGGCATGGAGCCGGTCTACCGGGCTTTGATGCTGGGACTGCGCGACTACGTGCAAAAGAACCGTTTTCCCGGGGTCATTCTCGGTCTGTCCGGCGGCATAGACTCCGCCCTTTCCGCGGCAATCGCTGTCGATGCCCTGGGCCCGGAGCGGGTGCACTGCGTGATGATGCCCTCGCCCTACACCAGTCAGGAAAGCCTGGACGACGCCGCTGAGGCCGCCGACCTGATGGGGATCAAACTGGACTCGGTCTCCATCGAGCCGGCCATGCAGGCCTTCGGCGAGATGCTGACACCGATGCTGAACGGCTTCGCGGCCGCCAACGGGGCCGGCGACACAACGGAAGAAAACATTCAGGCCCGCTCGCGCGGCCTGACCCTGATGGCGATCTCGAACAAGCTCGGCTACATGGTGCTTTCCACGGGCAACAAGTCAGAGGTCTCGGTCGGCTATGCCACGCTCTACGGCGACATGGTCGGCGGCTACAACGTGTTGAAGGACGTCTACAAGACCTTGGTCTTTTCGTTATCGCGCTGGCGCAACCAGGTGCTGCCGCCGGACGCTCTCGGCCCGGCCGGCCGGGTGATCCCGGAGCGGATCATCACCAAGCCGCCCTCGGCGGAGCTGAAGCCCGACCAGAAGGACGAGGACAGCCTGCCGCCCTACGACGTGCTGGACGAGATCCTGAAAGCGCTGATCGAGGATGAAGCAAGCATCGACGGTATCGTCGCGCGCGGCCACGACCGCGACCTGGTGAACCGCATCTGGCGGATGCTGGAACTCGCGGAATACAAACGCCGCCAGGCCTGCCCGGGGGTGAAGATCACCCGCCGCGCCTTCGGCCGCGACCGCCGCTATCCGATCACCAACGCCTTCAAGGGCCCGGCCTGAGCCAGGCCCCCAAAAGCTTTTACCCTCAGAGCTTTCTGACCTCGCCGAGGAATAGGCCGACACGCTGCTTGAGCTCGTCGGCCTGTCTGTTCAGTTCGCCGGCAGCCGAAAGGACCTGACCGGCGGCATTGCCGGTTTCGGAAGAGGCGCTGGAGACGCCGCCGATGTTGCCGGTTACCTCCTGGGTGGCGGCCTGCTGCTCTTCGACGGCGGCGGAAATCGCGGTCGTGACTTCGCTGATTTCGCCGATGGTTCCGGTGATCACCTTGATGGCGCCGACAGCCCCATCGGTCGAAGTCTGGATCTGCGCGACCTGTGCGGCGATGTCCTCCGTCGCCTTCGCGGTTTGATTGGCCAAAGCCTTCACCTCGCTGGCGACCACGGCAAAGCCCTTACCTGCCTCTCCGGCCCGGGCCGCCTCGATGGTGGCGTTCAGGGCCAGGAGATTGGTCTGCTCGGCGATTTCCTGGATCAGATTGACCACGTCGCCGATTTTCTGCGCGCCCTCCGAAAGGCCGTTGACCAGCTCGGTGGAGCGTTTGGCTTCATCGACCGCTTTACCGGCGATGGTCGTGCACTGACTGATCTGCCGCGAGATTTCCTGCGCCGAGGCGGTCAGCTCTTCGGAAGCGGTGGCAACCGAGTTGGCCTGGCTGTTGGTCTCCTCAGCCGTGGCGGTGAGCGATTCGGCGCTGCTCTGCAGTTGGGTCGAAGCCGAAGACACAGTGTCCACCACACCGCTGATGTTGGCTTCGAAGTCGTCGGCCAGACGAACCCTGTCCGTCGCGAGCGACCATGTCACCATGGGCCCGATGTAAGCGCCCTCGCCGTCGGCCACGGCGGACATACGCAAGTCAAGCGTGTCCTCGCCGACCTTGATCTTCGCGTTGTGCGGCAACTGAGAAGGGTCCGCCAGAAGGTCGCGCTGCATCTGCGGGTTCTTGTGAAAGACATCGATGCAGGTTCCCTTCAGTTCGTCGACGGAGACCGGCAGCAACGCCTGCAAAGGCCGCAGCGTATCGACACTGGTTTTGTTCACGTAGGTGATTTCCAAACTGTCCTTGTCGGCCAGCATCACGTTGATCGGCATCTGGTCGATCATATCGCTCAGCAGCCCCGCTTCCTTTTCCTTGAGCGCCTGCTCGGTGACGATCTTCCAGGAAAGCATGGGCCCGATGTAACGGCCACCGCGTCCCGTGATAGGCGTTACCAGCAGGTCGAGTGTCTCGTCCCCCACCTGGATCCGGGTCTGCCAAGGCAGGTTCGCCGGATCGGAGAGCACGCGGCGCTGATGCGCCGGTTCTTTGTGAAAGATGTCGACGGACTGGCCGACGATGTGTTCCGCGGGAACGGGGAGAACGGTTTCGATGGAGCGCAGAGCCTCGATGGAGGCTTCGTTGGCGTAGTTGATGGTGAAGTCTCTCAAGTCTAGGGTCATAACCGGAACCGGCAGGCTGTCGACCATCTGTTGCAGGGTGCGGCGGTCAAAGGCGGCAGGGGAACCTCCGGGTAGCTGGAGGGCGGCGAGCATAGCTATCTCCTTTTCTAGTTTGTTTGATTATTTAAAATAATCAAAACAATAATTACTTTGTTCCCTACAACAAAAGCGAGATAGACTTACCCAGCCAAAGTAAACAAATTGCCTGTATTCACTCTCTATTGATGTGAATCAATCATCCAAGACTGGCGACCAACGGGCCCAAGCGCCCCTGCATCGGAAGGGGCCGGCTAGGCGTGTTGGCCCCGGCGTGTTCTGCTGAACCGGCAGGCGGACTGCCCACGCACATTCAGTCTTTGTTGGCCGGCGCAGCGGTGATAACAAGGCGCCAAGCCGCCTTTACACCCCGTCTTGCCAGCCTTGAGAAACCGACCGCCTGATGAAAGTTCGTTTTGCCCCCAGCCCGACCGGCCTGCTGCACGTCGGGAATACGCGCCAGGCGCTGATCAACTGGCTCTATGCCCGCGCCAAAGGCGGGCGCTTCCTGCTGCGCATCGACGACACGGATACGGAACGCTCGACGCCCGAGTACGCCGCCGCTATCGAGCGGGACCTGACCTGGCTCGGCCTTACCTGGGACGAAAAGGCGGTGCAGTCGGAACGCCTGGAGCGCTACAGCGCTGCCGCGGAGCGCCTGAAACAGGCCGGGCGGCTCTATGCCTGCTACGAAACCCCGGAGGAACTGGGGCTGAAGCGCAAGGTCGCGCTCAATGCCGGACGCCCGCCGATCTACGACCGCGGCGCCCTCGCCCTCAGCGATGACGAGAAAGCGGCCCTGGAGGCCGAGGGCCGCCGCCCCCACTGGCGCTTCAAGCTGGACCACAGCGAGATCGCCTGGCTCGACCGGGTCCGCGGGCCGGTTTCCTTCCAGGGGGAGAACCTCAGCGACCCGGTGCTGATCCGTGAGGACGGCCGCCCGCTCTACACCTTGACCTCGGTGGTCGACGACATGGAGCTGGAGGTGACCGACATCCTGCGCGGCGAGGACCATGTCGCCAACACGGCGGTGCAGGTGCAGCTCTTCGCGGCTTTGGGCGGTACCGTGCCGGCTTTCGGCCATCTCTCCCTGATCGCCGGGGCCGGCGGCGAAACCCTGTCCAAACGCCTCGGCTCCCTCTCCCTCGCCTCTCTGCGCGACGAGGGCCTGGAGGCCATGAGCCTCAACTGCTACCTGGCCCGCCTCGGCACGCCGGACCCGGTAGAGCCGCTGCAGAGCCTGGAAGAACTCGTCTCGGGCTTCGACCTCGCGCGCTTCGGGCGCGCGACACCGAAGTTCGATCCCAAGGATCTCGAACACCTGAACGCCCGGCTGCTGCACGGCACGCCTTACGAGGCTGTAGCCGATCGCCTGCCCGGCGGCTTCGACGCCGCCCTCTGGGAGGCGGTACGCCCCAACCTGACCCGTCTGGCCGAGGCCGAGACCTGGCAGATCATCTGCCGCGGACCGGTGGCGCCGGTGATCGTCGATGCCGACTTCACACGGCAGGCGGCGGAACTGCTGCCGCCCGAGCCCTGGGATGAATCCACCTGGCAGGCCTGGACCGGCGCGGTGAGGGAGGCCACGGGACACAAGGGCAAGGCCCTCTTCCTGCCGCTGCGCCAGGCGCTGACCGGCCTCGACCACGGGCCGGAGTTGAAGGCTCTGCTGCCCCTCATCGGACGCGAAAGGGCCGAGGCGCGGCTGGCCGGCAAGGCGGCCTAGCGTGCGGGCCTTCACCCCAAAGACCCCCTTGATCCCCCAAGATCTCTTGACCGGGGCGCCGCAAGGCGTAAAGTCCCGGGCATGACGCACCCGGCTCTCCTCCGCGTTTGCGCGCGATGTTGCGACTGTCCGGCCTTTACGGCCTGAGGCAGCCCTTTCGCCTGCGGCCCGCGCGACGGGCCCCGCCCCAAGATGACCCGGATGTGAGTTCCCAATGTCCAAAGCCGACCTGCAGCTTCACAACACGCTGACGCGCCGTAAGGAGCGTTTCGAGCCCCTCGACCCGAACAACGTGCGCATGTACGTCTGCGGACCGACGGTCTACGACTTCGCCCATATCGGCAACGCCCGCCCGGTGGTGGTCTTCGACGTCCTGTTCCGCCTGCTGCGCCACATCTATGGCGCCGAGCAAGTGACCTATGCGCGCAACATCACCGATGTCGAAGACAAGATCATCGAGGCCGCCGACAAAAGCGGCGAGCCGATCGAGGCGATCACCACGCGCACGACAAAGGCCTATCAGGACGATATGGCGGCGCTCGGCGCCCTCGACCCCACGGTGCAGCCCCGCGCGACCGAACACATCGGCCAGATGATCGCGATGATGGAGACCCTGGTCGAGAAGGGTCACGCCTATGCCGCTGAGGGCCACGTCCTCTTTGCCGTTGCCTCGATGGCGGACTACGGACAGCTCTCACGCCATAACCGCGACGAGATCATCGCCGGGGCCCGGGTCGAGGTGGCGCCCTACAAGAAAGACCCCGCCGACTTCGTTTTGTGGAAGCCCAGCACGCCGGAGCAGCCGGGCTGGGACAGCCCCTGGGGCCGCGGACGGCCGGGCTGGCATATCGAGTGCTCGGCCATGGCCGAGGAGCATCTGGGCCAGACCTTCGACATTCACGGCGGCGGGCTCGACCTGACCTTCCCGCACCACGAGAACGAGATCGCCCAGAGCCGCTGCGCCCACGGCACCGAACTGATGGCCCGCTTCTGGATGCACAACGGCTATGTCGTGGTGAACGGCGAGAAGATGTCCAAGTCCCTGGGCAACTTCTTCACCGTCCGCCAGTTGCTGGACGAGGGTTTGCGCGGCGAGGCGATCCGTCTCGCCCTGCTCTCCGGCCACTACCGCGCCCCCTTGGACATAACCCGCGACAAGATCGCCGAATGCAAAGGTCAACTCGACCGTCTCTACGGCGCCCTGCGCGGCATCAGACCAAGCGCCGAGCATCCCCCGGCCAAGCTGCTGGATGCCCTGGCCGACGACCTCAACACACCCTTGGCCGTGGCGGCGTTGCACGAGGTGGCGGGCAATCTGAACAAGGCAACGGATGAAGGCGACCGCGCGGCCCTGGCCGGTGCATTGCTGGCCGGCGGCGAACTGCTCGGCCTGCTGTGGGAGGACCCGGAAGCCTGGTTCAAGGGCGACACGGCGGAGGGTGGTCTCTCCGCCGAAGAAATCGAAACGCTGATCGCCGCCCGCGTCGAGGCCCGCAAGGCGAAGGACTTCGCCGAGTCAGACCGCATCCGCGACGACCTGCAAGCCCAGGGTATCGTTCTGGAAGACGGCCCCGCCGGCACCACCTGGAAACGGGCGGACTGACAAGCGTCCATCCTTCGAGACGCGGCTGCGCCGCTCCTCAGGATGAGGACCGAGGTAAGAATCTCACCCTGAGGAGGCGCTTCAGCGCCGTCTCGAAGGGCAAACAGCGACACACTCTGACAACAATAGCCCCCTCACCCTCCCGCTAACGCGGGCCCCTCCCTCTCTCACGAAGGGGAGAGGGAAAAACAACGAACCCCAAACAAAAGACCCTCTCCCCTGGTGGGAGAGGGTTGCGCAGCCTTGGTACGATCGCAGATCGAACCTGGGCGAAGCTCGGTGAGGGGGAACCAGCCCCCGTCCCTATTCCGCCGCCTTCGCTTCGGTGTCGGGCAGCGGTTCGCGCATGGTGACGAATTCTTCGGCAGCGGTGGGGTGGATGCCGACGGTGGCGTCGAAGTGCTGCTTGGTGGCGCCGGCCTTGATGGCGACGGCCATGCCCTGGACGATCTCCGGGGCGTCGAGGCCGACCATGTGGACGCCGACCACTTTTTGCCCGGCGCGCTCGACGATCAGCTTCATCATCGTCTTTTCGTCGCGGCCGGAAAGAGTGTGCTTCATCGGCTTGAAGGTGGAGCGGTAGAGGTCGAGGGCGCCGTACTGCTCCCGCGCCTGAACCTCCGTCAGACCCACCGTGCAGACCGGCGGGTGGCTGAAGACGGCGGAGGGCACGTCGGCGTGGTCCATGGCGCGCGGCGTGCCGCGGTAGACCGTGTCGACGAAGGCCATGGCCTCCTGGATCGCCACCGGCGTCAGGGCGATGCGGTCGGTCACGTCGCCGACGGCATAGATGTTGTCCGCCGTGGTGCGCGAATAGGCATCGACCTGGATGGCGCCGCGCTCGTTGAGCTCGACGCCCGCCGCCTCGAGGCCGAGGTTCTCAACGTTCGGCTTGCGGCCGGTCGCCGCCATCAGCAGGTCGGTCTCCAGCGTCGAGCCGTCGGAGAGGTGCAGCAGCAGATCCTTCTCCCGCTTCTCGACCCGGTCGATAATGGTCTCGACGATGATGTCGATGCCCTTCTTCACCATCTCTCCGGCCAGGGTGTTGCGCACGTCGTCGTCGAAGCCGCGCAGGATCTGCGGGCCGCGGTACATCTGCGTCACCTTGCTGCCGAGGCCGTTGAAGATGCCGGCGAACTCCACCGCGATATAGCCGCCGCCGGCGATCACCACCCGCTCGGGCAGTTCGGTCAGATGAAAGGCCTCGTTGGAGGAGATGCCGTGCTCCCAGCCCGGCTCCATGGGAAAGGTCGGTGTGCCGCCGGTGGCGATCAGGATCGTCTCGGCGGAGAACACCTCTTCGCCGACCTCGATGCGGTGGGCATCCAGCAGGCGGGCATGGCCCTGGTAGATTTCGACCCCCGCCGTGTTGAGCAGCTTTTTGTAGATGCCTTCCAGCCGGTCGATTTCCTTGTCCTTGTTGGCGATCAACGTGGCCCAGTCGAAACTGGCCGGCGCCACGGTCCAGCCAAAGCCCGCGGCGTCCTCGAAGTCCTCGTGAAAATGGCTGGCGTAGGACAGCAGTTTCTTCGGAACGCAGCCGCGGATGACGCAGGTACCGCCGTATCGGTAGGATTCCGCTATGGCAACGCGCGCACCGGTTGCAGCCGCCATACGGGCGCCCCGGACTCCGCCCGATCCGCCACCGATAACGAAAAGGTCATAGTCATATCCGGCCATTTTTTGTCCTTCGAAAGGCCCAGGCATAGGGCTCGGCTTGATCAGGCGCCAATCTAGGCAGAGCCCCCTGGAGCCGCAAGGCTCGCCGGCGCCGGGGCGGCGCCGGAAGCTACGCTGAATGCTTAGATGCTTAGAATCTCAAAGAGTTGCGCGATTTATCACACCGCGCCAAGATAATGTAACAAAAGCAACAAATGAAACAGTGGGGACACAAAACCACCACACAGGGACGGATATCCGGAGTTGAACCATGTTGTTCCAAAAGCTGATGCAGAAGGTCGTCGAGCAAGGCAACCTGCGCCTGATCGATGCTGCGGGACGGACCTACGACTGCGGCGACGGCAGTGGCCAGCGCTGCACCCTGCGCCTCAATAACCGCAGCCTTGAATACAAGCTCGTTCTCAATCCACCGCTCTATCTGGCCGAGGCCTACATGGACGGCGAGATCACGGTGGAGGAAGGCAACCTGCGCGGCTTCATCGAGATGCTGGCGCGCAACTATCATGTCCTGGAGAACAACAGGCTGGTCTCCCTGGGCTTCGCCCTGGCCCGCCACACCCGGCATCTGAAACAGTACAACCCGATCGGCAAAGCCCAGCAGAACGTCGCCCACCACTACGACCTCTCCGGCGAACTCTACGATCTTTTCCTCGATGCCGACCGCCAGTATTCCTGCGCCTACTTCCGCAACGGTGATGAAAGTCTGGAACAGGCCCAGGCCGACAAGAAGCTGCACCTCGCCGCCAAGCTCTACCTGAACAAGCCGGGCCTGAAGCTGCTCGACATCGGTTCCGGCTGGGGCGGGCTCGGCCTCTACATGGCGCGCACGGGTGACTGCGACGTCACCGGCGTCACCCTCAGCACCGAGCAGCACAAGGTGAGCCAGGCGCGGGCGAAGAAAGCCGGTCTGGACGACCGGGTGAAGTTCCATCTGCGCGACTACCGCGAAGACCAGGACCGCTACGACCGCATTGTCTCTGTCGGCATGTTCGAACATGTCGGCAAAAAGAACTACCGCGAGTTCTTCCAGAAGGTCAGCGACCTGCTGAGCGACGACGGCGTCTTCGTGCTGCATTCGGTCGGACGGGTGAACGATCCGGGCCCGGTGAATCCCTTCATCCGCAAGTACATCTTCCCCGGCACCGACGTGCCAACCTTGGGCGAGGTCCTACCGGTCATCGAGGACTGCATGCTGACGGTGACCGATGTGGAGGTGCTGCGGCTGCACTACGCGGAAACCCTGCGCCATTGGGAGGAACGCTTCCAGGCCAACCGGGGCAAGATCGCCGAACTCTATGACGAGCGCTTCTGCAGGATGTGGGAGGCTTATCTGGTGGGCTGCGAGATGGGTTTCCGCCATCAGGGCCTGATGGTCTTCCAGATTCAGATCACCAAGAGCCCGACCGCCGTGCCGCAGACCCGCGATTACATCTACGAGTGGGAGCACGACCGCGCCGGCGCGGCCAGCCAGGCGGCGGAGTAGGGTCCGAGCGGAACCAAAAGCCCCCTCACCCCGGCCCTCTCCCCTTCGTGGGAGAGGGAGGGGCCCGCGTAGCGGGAGGGTGAGGGGGAACCGGCAGTGAGAATCGTGCCAGATGGTCCTCTTAGAAGAGGAGGAAGCGCTGCGCGCCGCTTACACTCCGCCCATGCAGAGATACTTGGTCTCCAGGAACTCCTCGATGCCGTACTTGGAGCCCTCACGGCCGATGCCGGATTCCTTGACCCCGCCGAAGGGCGCCACCTCGGTTGAGATGAGGCCCGTGTTGATGCCGACCATGCCGCTTTCCAGGGCTTCGCCGACGCGCCAGACGCGGCCCAGGTCGCGGGCGTAGAAATAGGCTGCCAGCCCGAACTCCGTATCGTTGGCGAGCGCGATGCCCTCCTCCTCCGTCTTGAAGCGGAACAGCGGTGCGACCGGGCCGAAGGTTTCTTCCCGCGTCACCTTCATGTCGGTCGTGACCTCGGTCAGCACGGTCGGCTGGTAAAAAGTGCCACCGCGCTCGTGCCGGGCGCCGCCGAGCACCACCTTGGCGCCCTTCCCGGCCGCATCGGCGACGTGCTCCTCGACCTTCTCCAAAGCCGCGGTGTCGATCAGCGGGCCCTGGCCAACACCCTCTTCCTGGCCCGGGCCGACCTTCAACTGCTTCACGGCTTCGGTCAGCTTGGCGGCGAAAGCGTCATAGACGCCTTCCTGCACGAAGATGCGGTTGGCGCAGACGCAGGTCTGGCCGGTATTGCGGAACTTGGAGATCATCGCCCCCTCGACCGCCGCATCCAGATCGGCATCGTCGAAGACGATAAAGGGTGCGTTGCCGCCCAGCTCCATGGAGACTTTCTTCACCGTCGAGGCGCACTGCTGCATCAGCAGTTTGCCGACCTCGGTCGAACCGGTGAAGGAGAGCTTGCGCACGATCGGGCTGGACGTCATCTCGCCGCCGATCTCCTTGGCCGAACCGGTGACGATGTTGACGATGCCGGCTGGAATACCGGCGCGTTCAGCCAGCTCCGCCAGTGCCAGTGCCGAATAGGGGGTCTGCGCCGCCGGCTTGATCACCACCGGGCAGCCCGCCGCCAGGGCCGGCGCACACTTACGGGTGATCATGGCATTGGGGAAGTTCCACGGCGTGATCGCCGCCACGACGCCGACCGACTGTTTGATCACGACGATGCGCTTGTCGGCCTGATGCTGCGGAATCGTGTCGCCATAGACGCGCTTGGCCTCCTCGGCGAACCACTCGATGAAACTGGCCCCATAGACCACCTCGCCCCGGGATTCCGCCAAGGGCTTGCCCTGCTCCAAGGTCATGAGTTGGGCCAGGTCCTCCTGGTTCTCCAGGATCAGATCGAACCACTTTCTGAGGATGGCACCGCGTTCCTTGGCCAGGAGACCGCGCCAGGCCGGCCAAGCCTTCTCCGCCGCCTCGATGGCCCGGCGGGTCTCGGCCGCCCCCATCTTTGGCACGGTCCCGAGCACGTCGCCGTTGGCGGGGTTGGTTACTTCGATCGCCGCGCCGTTATCGGCATCGGCCCACTGGCCGTCGATATAGCACTGCTCCCGGAACAGGCTGGGGTTGGAAAGCCGCGGCGCGGCGGCGCCAAGGGGTTGGGTCTGCGCGGTCATCTTGGGGAGTCCTCCTGTCGACCGGGGTGTCGTCCCCGGCATTGTCAGATCTTGAGGCGGAGTATAGACCTGTCAGAGGAAAGGACAATTGCCGGACACGCAGGGCAGATTTGCCCGGCCGCCCGGCGGTCCCGGGAAGCCCGCCCTCGGCGGTCCCCCTCGGCGGTCCGTGGAAGAATGACAGAGACCAAAGCCGTTTCCCGCCCGAGCGGAGAGAATGAGACCATGAAGCACAGAGAACCAGGACAGTCTGAGTCGGAACCCAAGAGACCCCGGTTTCCGGTGCCGATGGGCCAGCCTGTCCGCGCCAGCCTGTCCGCCGGTCTGGCGGTGCTGCTGCTCTCGGCCCTGCCGGCGCAGGCTTCCGAGCGCTGCCACAAGGAAGTCGTCGACTATCTCGAAGAGCTGCCGCTGGCAGAAGGCGAGGTAAAGAGCCTTCGCATCATCGAGCGAACCAACATCTCCGACGATTTCGGCCCCGATATCTTTGGCGTCGATGCCTGGATCAGGTTGAATTCCTGTAGCGGCTACCTAGTCATCAACATGACCAAAGGCTGCTTTGTCAAACAGGCCTACACCCGCGGGGATTGCAGCGTCCAGGGCTTGTCAAACTACTGAGTTCCCCTTAAATCCAAGGTCTCCGCCGGCAACTTCCTGCGATCTCCGTCATCTGTTGCAAAGCCACTACCGCCGATCAACGAGGCTTCCGTATGCTCCGCCGAATTTTGGTCATTGCGTTCGTCTGCTTCCTGCCGGGCGCTGCAGCGTCGCCGGCCCTCGCCCAGACTTTTCCAAACTGCGCCGAGTGGGCCGAAGCCGAGATACGGAGCCTGCCGTTTGACCCCGAAGAGCGGATCGTCTCCCTGCGCTACGAGCGGATCGTCAATCGCGGGGACCAGGGGCCGGAGTTGCTGGGCGTACGGGCCTGGGTCCGGCTGAAGTCCTGCAGCGGCTACCTGGTGATCGACATGACCCGGTCCTGCTTCGTCCGCCAGAGTTACACCCGGGGTAACTGCGCCGTTGAGGGTGTGACCCGCTACTAAGGCTCCGCCGCGGGACACCAAGAGCGGCCGAACTGAGGGCAAAGACAGCCTGTGGGCTGGCAAGACCGATTGCCGGAGCCGAGCCACCCTCCGCGAACACTGCTCTGGTCACCGGTCCGTGACTGGGAATTTCCGAGCGCCGACCTATTTGAAAGCCAAAGCGTAATTTGGGAAAGAGGTCGAACTCTAATGATCAAGACAAACCTTGGTGTCTGGCTTGCCGCACTCGCGATCGCGGTGTTCCTGGGCGCAGAGAATGCCGCTGCCGACAGCCGCGACGACCGCTTCGAGGCAAAGGCGCGGGCGCATCTGGCCACGCTGGACATCACGGAAACGGATATACGATCCATCCGCATCGTCCTGCTTCGGCGCAAAGACGACCGGGCCGGCCCGGATATCCGCGGTGGGGAGGCCTGGGTGCGCCTCAACGACTGCAGCGGCTATGTGGTTGTCGTCATGAACCGCGCAGCCGCCTTTGTCCGTCAGGCCTACACCCGCGGCGACTGCTCGGTTCCGGGGCTCGCCAACTATTAGATCCGACTCCAGACATCGCATGGGGCATTTGCCCGATCAGCTCTGACAATTGCGCAGAGCTGAGTTGCAGGGCTTGGCATGACGTGTGATCGACCCCAGTTTTAAAACCTGGGTAGTTGATTTCCGGGATATCGCCATGCTCTTCCGCGTCCTTGCCTTTGCCTGTCTGATCTCCCTACCGGCAGCGGCCAGCTTGCTGGCAGCTTCCACTCCGGCCGCCGCGGCGCTTCAGTGCGAGGCGCAGATCAATGAATCCCTTGCCGGCATGTCGATTCCACAGGATGACGTGAAGTCGGTGAGGGTAATGCGCCGTGGAAAAGGCGCAAAGTCAGCAACCAACTATACCTGGGATGCCTGGGTCCGGCGGAACTCCTGCAGCGGCTATGTGATGATCCACATGACCCGAACCTGCATGATTCAACAGGTTTACACGACCGGCGACTGCAGGGTTGACGGCATGCAGCGTTACTAGTTCCCTAAACCTCTGGGTAGAGCGAATCATCCGCATAAGTCATGCGGATGCACGATCCGAGGCAACTCGGAAGGGAGAACCCGTCAATTGATGCGCAAGCTCGCTCTCGCCGCCGCGACCATGGCCCTGATCATGAATCCGTTCTGGGCCACCGCCGATCAAACCATAGAGGTCGATCAGATTACCGATCCCGGGGCCCGCTCGGCCCATGAGATGTTTCGATTCTCACCCGATCTGGTGAAACTGGATCCTGGGGAAAAGCTGATATTTCTGAATTCGCGGTCCCACCACACCGTTCACAGCATTCCTCAGTTCTGGCCCGAGCAGGCCCCAAAGGTGGCGATTTCCAACAAACCAAGGGTCGAGGTGGCGCTCGAACAGGAGGGCTTCTACGGCTTCACCTGCCGCCGCCACGGAACCTATGGCATGACCCTGCTGGTCGTCGTCGGCAACCCGGAGATCGGGGCTGATTTTGAGGAGAGAATCGACGCAATGCGGGCTTCCAGCCGCGAGAAAGCATCTTTCCGAGCCTTGATCGAAAGGTATCGAGGCTCCCTTTAGCCTCTCTACTCTACCGTGACCGCCTTGGCGAGATTGCGCGGCTGATCGACGTCGGTGCCTTTGAGCACCGCCGTATGGTAGGCCAGAAGCTGCACCGGCAGTGTATAGAGCAGCGGCGCCACGAAGGGATCGACCTTCGGCAGTTCGATCACGTGGGCGGCCTCGTCGCCGGCGCGGGCGATGCCCTCCGCATCGGAAATCAGGATCACCTTGCCGCCGCGGGCGATCACCTCCTGCACATTGGCCGCGGTTTTCTCGAACAACGGCCCGGCCGGTGCACAGACAACGATGGGAACATCCTCGTCGATCAGGGCGATGGGCCCGTGCTTCATCTCGCCGGCGGCATAGCCCTCTGCATGGATGTAGCTGATCTCCTTCAGCTTCAGGGCGCCTTCCAGGGCGATGGGATAGAGCGCCCCACGGCCGAGGTAGAGCACATCGCGCGCCTCCATCACATCCGCAGCGATCATGCGGATGGTGGTGTCGTGGTTCAACACCTCGGCCACCCGGGCGGGCACCTCCAGCAGCGCCTGTGACAGCGCGGCCTCACGGACCGCGTCGATGCTGCCCCGGGCACGGGCCGTGGCCAGCGCCAGGCAGGCGAGCACCGTCAACTGGGTGGTGAAGGCCTTGGTCGAGGCGACGCCGATTTCCGGTCCGGCCAGGGTCTGCAGCACGGCATCGGACTCCCGCGCAATGGCGCTCTCCGGCACGTTGACCAAAGACAGGATGGTCTGTCCGCAGCGCTTGGCGTAGCGCAGCGCCTCCAGGGTATCGATGGTCTCACCGGACTGAGAGATGAACAGGCCGAGCCCGCCCTCGGGCATCGGCGCTTCGCGGTAGCGAAACTCCGAGGCGATGTCCACCTCGACCGGCTGGCGGGCGATCTGCTCGAACCAGTATTTGGCAACCAGCCCTCCGAAAGAAGCGGTGCCGCAGGCTGAGATGGTAATCCGCGGCAAGGCCGAAAAGTCGATATCGAGGTCCGGCAGTTGCACCGATCCCTTCAGCGGATCGAGAAAGGAGTGCAGCGTATCGCCGAGCACCGCCGGCTGCTCGAAAATCTCCTTCTGCATAAAGTGGCGGTATTCGCCCTTGCCGATCATGGCGCCGGAAAGCGCGGTCTGTTTGACCTCTCGCGCCACCGGCCGGTCTTCGGCATCGTGAACCTGGGCGCTCTCTTTCGTGAGTTCGACCCAGTCACCCTCCTCGAGATAGCAGATACGGTCGGTGAGCGGCGCCAGCGCCAGGGCGTCGGAGCCCAAGAACATCTCGCCGTCGCCATAGCCCACCGCCAGCGGCGAACCGCGGCGCGCGCCGATCATCAGGTCATGACGGCCGGCAAAGATGATCGCCAAAGCAAAAGCCCCTTCGAGGCGCTTCAAGGTGGCGGCAACCGCCTCCTGCGGCGACATCTGCTTTTCCAGGTAATCGCGCACCAAGTGGACCACCACTTCAGTGTCGGTTTCGGTCTCGAAGCTGTGGCCCGCCTCGGCCAGTTCGCCGCGCAGTTCTTTGAAGTTCTCGATGATACCGTTATGGACCACCGCGACACGTTCGTTGGCATGGGGGTGGGCGTTGGTCTCACTCGGCCGGCCGTGGGTGGCCCAGCGGGTGTGGCCGATGCCGATGGTGCCTTCGACCGGCTGCTGTTCGACCAGCTCGGCCAGGTTCACCAGCTTTCCCTCGGCCCGGCGGCGATCGATGGAGCCGTTCATCAGCGTTGCGATCCCGGCGGAGTCATAGCCGCGGTATTCCAGTCGCTTCAGGCCGTCGACCAGCAGAGGGGCGACGGGGGCGGTACCGATGATTCCAATGATGCCGCACATATATCCTTGATCCTCTCGTTTACCTGACGCTGCCGAAGCGCTTTATGGCGGTTCGGAATTCAGCCCTTCTTGCCGTCTTTCGCGATCTTCTTCGCTTCCTGCTCAGCCCGGTACTGCGCCGCCCTGCCGGGGCGCTGCTGCTGCTCGCCACGCGCCACCGCCAGGGCATCGCCGGGCACATCCTTGGTGATGGTGCTGCCGGCGCCGATCAAGGCACCGGGCCCCACATCCACCGGGGCCACCAGAGCGGTGTTCGAGCCGATGAAGGCTCCGGCCCCGATGGTGGTGCGATGCTTGGCATAGCCGTCGTAGTTGCAGGTGATGGTGCCGGCGCCGATGTTGGCCCCCGCCCCGACGCTGGCATCGCCGATGTAACTCAGATGGTTGGCCTTGGCGCCGGTCCCGAGTTCGGCATTCTTGATTTCGACAAAGTTGCCGACATGGGTCTTTTCCGCCAGCCGGGCGCCCGGACGCAGGCGGGCAAAGGGTCCCAGGACAGAGTCGTCGGAGACCTTCGCCCCCTCCAGATGACAGAAACTGCGGATCTCCACCCGGTCCCCCACCGTGACGCCGGGTCCGAAGAACACCGAGGGAAACACGGTTACGTCACGCCCCAGCCGCGTGTCGGCGGAAAACCAAGTCGTCGCCGGATCGATCAGGGTGACACCGGCATCCATCGCCCGGCGGCGCAGACGATCCTGCATCACACCCTCGACCAGCGCCAGATCGGCTCGTGAGTTCACCCCGTGTACTTCTTCCGCCGGACACTCCACCACGCCGGCGGGGCGGCCGTCCTGATGGGCCAGGCCGAAAATGTCGGTCAGGTAGTATTCGCCCTGGGCGTTGTCGCTGCCGAGCCGTTCGATCAGATCGAAAAGGCGCCGGCCCAGGCCGATAACGATACCGGCATTGCAAAGGCCGATCCGGCGCTGCGCTGAGTCGGCATCGGCGAATTCGACGATTTTCTCAACCCGCCCGGAGTCGTCCAGGATGATACGGCCATAGTGGGCCGGGTCCTCCGGCCGGAAACCCAGGCCGATAATCTCCGGCGCCCCGGGTTCGGCGCGCGCCGCCACCATCCGGTTCAGCGTCTCCGCGGTCAATAGCGGGGTGTCGCCGAAGACCACCAGGATCTCGGTCTCGACGATGCCGAGCAGAGGCTCCAGCGCCTCCCGGGCCGCGGCAACGGCATGGCCGGTGCCATGCGGCTTGGCCTGGACAGCGTAACGGCTGGGGGCCGCCGCCGCCTCGACATCGGCCATGCCCGGGGCGATGACAACGACGGTTTCTTCCGGCGAAAGCGTAGCGACGGAGGACTGTACGTGACGCAGCATGGAACGGCCGGCGACCGGGTGCAGCACCTTGGGCAGGTCGGACTTCATGCGGCTGCCTTTGCCGGCAGCCAGGATTACGACGGCGAGTTTACGGTCTGACATGGTGGAATCGTCAAATCTAAATCAGTGCTGATGATAAACCGGGCGGAAGTCTCCAGGATCGGAGTCGTTTCACTTGAACCGGGCGGAGAGTGCCACAGGCCAATTTTTCCCAGCAAATCAACAATTGTTGCCGCTTATTACAGGCTGTTGCGGTTTGTTTCAAGGAAGGACCCGAAAGCCACAGAGAGCGGAAACCGCCAGGTATCCGCTCCCCGATCCGAATAAGAGAGAGGGCGGATACCGCTGGGTATCCGCCCTCTCCTGCTTTGCACTCAATAAGCCGAAATCGCGTCAGTATTAGCGCCGCGCCATGCCGTTCCGGTAGGAACTCGTGCGGGTCGCCCTGGCAATCGCAGCCATGCGATTGGCCGTTGACGGACGCGAAGATGCCAGACGAGCTGCGATCAGGCGACGCGTCGCAATAGCCTTACGGGAAGGCGTCCTGCGGGCGATAGCCTTACGGGCAGTCGTCTTGCGAGCCGTCGTTTTGCGAGCCGGGCTACGACGAGCCGTGGTCTTGCGAGCGGTCGTCTTCCGCGCGGCGCTCTTGCGAACTACGCGCTTCTTGGCGGCCGTCTTGCGAGCCGGACTACGGCGAGCCGTGGTCTTGCGAGCGGTCGTCTTCCGCGCGGCGCTCTTGCGAACTACGCGCTTC
>JANQMC010000083.1 GCA_028280305.1 Pelagibius sp.
CTACTTCAAGATCGACCATGCCCAGCCTTCCTGGCCGGTGAACCGCTGGGTCACCGGCATGGTCCAGCTCTTCAAGCCGCAGATCATCGACCTGGTCGAAGCCCGCGACCGCAAGGTTGACCACTGGCGCCGGCAGTACCCCGATCAGGATGTCTTCGAGGATCGCAGCCTGGAGGTGACCTCCTATCTGGACATCGATCTGGACCGGCAAGTCCAGGCGGTGGCGAACGTCCTGCTGGCCCGCCAGTAGGCCCCTTCGCAATTCGTTAACGCTGTTCCGTCAACGCCGTTCCGCTAGCGGTTGCGCTAGGCCCGCGGTTTTCGCAGGGATTCTCGCGCAGTTGCGCCCTCCGCACTTTGTTTAAGCGCCCATTCGCAGCGCCTGCCGCCCCCAGATCTTAAGCATGATTTAACGCGGAGCAGTGATACTGCCTGCGTGGGTTTGCGCGCGTTCGGCCGGCCGGGCCGCCGCGCCCCGATCGCGTTAGGAAGCGGGACGATCGAGAGCAAAATGACAGGAATCCTTTCTCAAGACGACGTCACACGCCTGATGGCGGATCCTTCGCCGTCCGTGCGGGCCGAAACAACCTCGAAGATTGCGTCGCAGTACGACCGCAAGCACCCCCGGATGACGGAGGCGGAGCGCAAGATCGCCGAAGAAATTTTCCGCAAGCTGACGCAGGACGCGGAGATCCGGGTGCGCGAAGCGCTGGCCGCCAATCTGAAGACGACTTCGGATCTGCCCCACGACATTGCATTGACACTGGCGAAGGATGTCGACTCGGTCGCCCTGCCGGTCCTGAAGTATTCCGAGGTGCTGACCGACGAGGATCTGATCAGCATTGTGCGCGGCGAAGACGCCTCCGCCAAACAGGTGGTCATCGCACAGCGTGAAAACGTTTCCGGCGCCGTGGCCGACGCCCTCATCGATACGGGCAACGAAATGGCGGTGGCGCGGCTGGTGGCCAACGAAGGCGCAGACCTCAGCGAGCATGCCCTGGACCGCGTGATCTCCGACTACGAGGGCAGCGAGGCGGTTTCCGATTCCCTGGCGCGCCGTCCCAGCCTCCCTGCCGCCATCACCGAACAGCTCGTCGCGGCCATGACCGAAAAGCTGCAGAGCTATCTGGTGAGCAAGCACGAACTGGCGCCCGATGCGGCCAGCAACCTGATCCTCCAGACCCGCGAGCGGGCCACGGTGAGCCTGTTGAACCGCGAGTCCTCCAGCAAGGAACTGGAGGAACTGGTCTATCAACTCTATGTCAATGGCCGCCTGACGCCCTCCCTGATCATGCGGGCGCTCTGCGTCGGCGACCTCCCCTTCTTTGAAGCGGCGATGGCGCGGCTGGCCAACGTGCCGCTGAAGAACGCCCGCCTGCTGATCCACGACGAAGGGGATCTCGGCCTGAGGTCGATCTACGAGAAGGCCAAGATGCCGGCTCGCCTGCTGACCGCCGTCTGCGCGGCCGTCAGTATCCTGGAGGAAGAGGACTACGACGGCGGGCGCAACGATCGCGAGCGCTTTGTCAGCCGGATCATCGAGCGTCTGCTCACCCAGTTCGAGGACCCGGCCTCGACCATGACCAAGGACGACATCGACTACCTGATGGCGAAGCTGCACCAGCTCGCAGCCTGAACCGTCTCCAGACACGGCAGGGGAATGCCGAAGCGGCGCCGTCCGAAAGGCCGGCGCCGTTTTCCTTTGGCGCTTGTCCGAAGTGGTTCGCGGTGTAGCTAATCCAATACGACGCCCGGCAGCCACATGGCGATTGCGGGGAAGGCGATGACCAGGCCGAGCCCGATGAGCTGCAGGATCACGAAGGGAATGATTCCGACATAGATGTCTTGGATCTTCACCTCCGGCGGGGCGACCCCCTTCATGTAGAAGAGGGCGAAGCCGAAGGGCGGGGTGAGGAACGAGGTCTGCAGGTTGACGGCGATCAGGATGGCGAACCAATAGACCACGTCGGGGCCGGAGATGTGGTCGCCGAAATCCAGGCCCTGCACGATCGGCGCGAAGACCGGCAGCACGATCAGGGTGATCTCGATCCAGTCGAAGAAGAAGCCGAGGAAAAAGACCACCGCCAGGATCAGGATCAGAATGCCCCAGGGGCCGAATCCGCTGGAGTTGATCAGGTCCTCGATGACGAAGTCGCCGCCCAGCGCCCGGAAGACATAGGAGAAGGCGGTGGCGCCGATGAAGATGAAGAACAGCATGCCGTTGGTCAGGGCGGTGCGCTGGACCACTTCGTTCAGCACCTTGAAGCTCAGCTTTCCGTTGACCAGCGCCAGGATGATCGAGCCGAAGGCGCCGACGCCGGCGGCCTCTGTCGGGGTCGCCCAGCCGGCGATGATCGAGCCGAGCACCAGGACGATCAGGAACACCGGCGGAATGAAGCCGCGGGCCAGAAGGCCCATCAGCTCGCCGGTCGACTGCGGACCGACGTCATCCGGCAGGGGCGGGGCCAGGTGCGGTTTGAAGCGGCAGAGAACGTAGACATAGACGACGTAGATCACCGAAAGCAGGAAGCCGGGAAAGACCGCGGCGACGAAGAGCGTGCCCACCGAGCGGCTCAACAGGTCGGCCATGATCACCAGCATGATCGACGGCGGAATCAGAATCCCCAAAGTGCCCGAAGAGGCGATGGCGCCGGTGGCCAGGCGCATGTCGTATCTGCGTTCGATCATCACCGGCAGCGCCATCAGGGTGATCATCACGACGGAGGCGCCGATGATGCCGGTGGTTGCCGCCATGATGGTGCCCATCAGGATCACCGCCAGCGCCAGCCCGCCCGGGGTGCGCCGCAGCAGCACTTGCAGGCAGTGCAGCAGCCCGGCGGCAACGCCGCTGCGCTCCAGCATGGTGCCCATGAAAATGAACATGGGGATCGCCACCAGCACCAGGTTGTCGGCAATGCCCCAGATGCGCAGCGGCAGATTGAAGAACTCCAGCTCCGAGAAGAGCCCGAACCCGATGCCGATGAAACCGAAGGCCAGGCCGATGCCGCCCAGCACGAAGCCCACCGGAAAGCCGGTGAAGAGGAACACCGCCAGCGCGACGAACATCAGAAGCGGAAGAACATCCTCGAAGTACATGATCGGCGCCGGCTCCCCGCGTTATCGCTCGATTTTGACGTCTTCGAGGTGCTCGATCTCTTCGGCTTCCTCGGCTTCGACGAGTTCGCGAAGGTCGGGCGGCCCGAACAGCTCTATGAATTTGCGCAGCGCTACTGTGATGCCGGCCAGCAGCATCAGGAAGAACCCGATGGGCAGGAAGGCCTTGATCGCCCAGCGGTAGGGCAGGCCAGTGGCGGAATCCGAAGACTCGTTGATCGACCAGGAGCGGTCGACGAAATCCAGGGCGAAATAGAGAACGATGGCGCAGTAGGGAATCAGGAAGATCAAACAGCCGATCAGCTCGATCCAGCGCTGGGTGCGGATGGAGAGGTTCTCGCGCACCAGGTCGATGCGCACGTGTGCGTCCTTGATGTAGGTGATCCCGATACAGAGCAGGAAGAGAGCCGCGTGAAGGTGCCACTCGAACTCCTGCAGCTTGGTGGACCCAAGCACGAAGAACCGCCGCGTCACCACATCGAAGATGATGATGCCGATGAGCGGGATGGAGATCCAAGCGCCGATCCGGCCGGCCCAGGTGACGATTGCATCGAGAATGTCGGCGAGCCTCACGAGGGCACGCATCGCGGCTGCTCCGATCGCTCAGAAGGAGGAAGGCTCCGCCGCCGCCGAACCAATATTCCGACGGCGGCGGGGCCTTTAGGTTGGTATCTCTACCGTCGGCCCGGCCTCAGTTGATGTAGCCGAGCTCTTTCCAGACGGCGTACTCTTTGCGGAAGTTCGAGTAGGACTCCCAGACCTTGGCGAACTGCGGATCGCGGGCCGCGTCTTCAGCGGCGACCTCGTTCCAGGCAGCCTCCAGCGTGTCCAGGATCTCCTGCGGCCAGCGGTGGATCTGGACGCCCTTCTCCTTCAGCTCGATCAGGGCCTTGGCCTGAATGGCCTCGCCCTCGGCAAGCCCCTGGCGGAAGGCGTCGCCGCAGGCCACTTCGATCTGCGCCTGCTGGGTGTCGCTCAGCGCATCCCAGTTGCCCCGGTTCAACAGCAACTCGAACACGGTGGATTGCTGGTGCCAGCCGGGGAAGTAGTAGTGCTTGGCCACCTGGTAGAAACCGAGGTTGAGGTCGATGGCCGGCATGGAAAACTCGGTGGCGTCGATGGACCCGCGCTCCAGCGCCGGGAAGATGTCGCCGCCGGCAATAAGCTGCGTGGAGACGCCGACTTTTTCCATGACCTTGGCGCCGAGTCCGAAGAAGCGCATCTTCAAGCCCTTGAGGTCATCGATCGACTTGATCTCCTTGCGGAACCAGCCCGAAGCCTCCGGCGCGATGACGCCGCAGGGAATCGATTTCAACCCATGCTTGGCATAGATCTCGTCCCAGAGTTCGATGCCGCCGCCATAGAAGATCCAGCCCATGTATTCGCCCGCACTCGGGCCGAAGGGTACCGCGGCGAACATCGCCAGTGCCGGCTCCTTGCCGTACCAGTAGCCCGTGGTCGACCAGCAGGCGTCGACCGAACCGGCGGCGACGGCGTCGAAGCATTCCTTGGCCGGGATCAGGGCGTTCGGCTCGAAGTACTGAATGCGGATGTTACCGCCGGAGACGCGCTCCAGGCGCTCCGTCATTTCCTTGCCCATGGTGCCCAACTGGGTCAGCGAGCTGGGGAACCAACTCGCCATCTTCCAACGTATACGTTTGTCTTCCGCCTCGGCATCGTCGACCGGAGCGAGGGCCGCGACGGCGCCCACGACCAGGGCCGAGATGGCGAGCTTCAGTGTGCTGCGGATGCGCATGCGAAAACGTCCTCCCGTTCAAAATTCGCACCCGCCATCTTTGCTGACGGGTTTCGTTCGTTTTTTCCCGCTTCGGCACGCCTACCCTAAGGTCCCAGAGGCGTGCCAAAGTGGTCAAAAGCTAGCTTATGGCCCTATCAACAACAAGCATAAAGCCGGACGGGAACCAAGGAACTTGAGCGTTCACTAATGATCTGGGAGGTAGTGGCCACAGCCGGCCCGACGCTGCGGACCGTCGGCTTTTCGCCGGGAACGGATGCCGCCCGGAACCGCAGTGACGACGGTCGCCTAGGCGCTAGTTGGTGGAGTTCTCGAAGCCGCCGACCCGTTGCAGCAACCCGACGTCACGATAGAAGCGCATGGCCCCCGCATGAAGCGGAATGCCGACCCCTTCCAAGGCGGTCTCCAGACGGATGACCCGCCCCTTTGCGTGCCCGCGGTCCAAGAGGCGCCGCGCGTCACTTCGCCACAGCGCCTGCAGGATGCCGTAGACCGTGTCCTCTTCGATGTCCTCGCGGGTGATCCACTGCGCGGCCACGGTCAGGGTCTCCACCTGCCTGACCCCGTCATAGGTGGCCGCGGGGATGATGTCGTGCTGGAGGAAAGGGTTGACCTTGACCAGCTCGGCCGTCTCCGGTCCGCTGATGGGAAGTAGACGAATGGCCGTCTGTTCCGTCGCCCATTGGATCACCTTGGCCGGATAGCCGGCGATCAGAAAGAAGGCGTCAAGTTCGCCGGCGATCAGCCGTTCCATCGCGTCGTCGGACTTGAGGTAGGAGACCGCGATGTCGGATTGGTTTAGGCCGAAGGCTTTCAGCACCAACTCGGCGCCGACGAGGGTGCCGGAGCCCGCCTCGTCCAGGGCGACGCGGTGGCCGGCGAGGTCGTGCACACTCTCCAGGCCGCTGTCGCTGCGCACCACGATGTGAAAGGACTCGGGATAGAGATGGGCAATGGCACGCAGCGAGGTCTGGCGGCCGTCACCCGCGAAGGCCTTGACACCGCTGTAGGCCCAGAAGGCGACATCGGACTGGACGAAGCCGGACTCGATGCGCCCCGCGGCAATGTCCTTGACGTTGGTCACCGATCCGCTGGAGGACTGGGCCACCGCCACCAGGCCGGGGACGCCACAGACTTCATCGGGTTCACAATAGCCAGCGGGATTGCTGATCGCCTGGGCCACCAGTCCGGCAATCGGATAGTAGGTCCCGCCGATGCCACCGGTCCCGATGCGGAACAGCGACAGTTGCTCGGCCGAAAGCGGTTTCCAGACCAGGCCGAACAGAAGGACGACTGCCATCCCCGGGATCAGCCTCATGCATGCCTCCCTTGCGCCCATTGCGGCGGTCACTATGCCCCGGTCCTTGATGCCGGGGCGAAGAAACTCGAAACGCCCGCTTCCTGCGGAGCCCGTTATCCACGGCCCGACGCGGGTCTGTCCGGCCGGCTTTTCATTTGGGGTGTAACGCCCGGTTTGGATACTCAATTACCGGTAACATCAGCAAGTGTCGCAGATTGGCGTCGGATTCGTTAAGGGGCAGTTAATGGCCCTGCGGCCGGCAGGTCCGGGAAAACCCTTTCGTGCCCCCGCGGCGGCCTTGCGCCGGGATTGCAATGGACTGAGGGAATCGCTATAACGCGCCGCGCCGGGGAGTAGCTCAGCCTGGTAGAGCACTACGTTCGGGACGTAGGGGCCGGAGGTTCGAATCCTCTCTCCCCGAC
>JANQMC010000099.1 GCA_028280305.1 Pelagibius sp.
CTGACACCACACGCCTGATGATGTCGTTTTCAGGTTTTTGCTTGTCCATGCAACCCCGTCCCCAGGCACTGCAGAGGAGTGTACTGATTTTAGGCGCGAAGAGAAGCGCCCCCTCTGTCAAAACCAAAGGTTTGATCTGCCTATGGTTGAGCTAAAGGGCGGGGGCTAGCCTTAAAGGACTTTCATTATGGTTAAGAGCGCACCAAAGAGGGTAAGAGATGCGGGCTAAGGCGCGGCCGGCTGCGACCCCGACGTCCAGCTTTCGGGGTCCTGCAAAAAGCGGCGGACTTCCGCGACCCCGGCGTCGTCCAGGTAGCCGCTTTGCTCGGCCACCGCCAGAGCATCCCACCAGGTGGCCAGTGCATGGAGCCTGACACCACGCTCCTCCAGGGCGGCAACCCCATCGGGAAATATGCCGTAATGAAAGATCACGAAGGTGTGTGCGATCTCGGCCTCGGCCTGGCGGATGGCGTCGACGAAATTGAGTTTCGATCCGCCGTCGGTGGCGAGATCCTCCACCAGCAGCACCCGGCTGCCCTCCGGCATATGGCCTTCGATCTGAGCATTGCGTCCGAAGCCCTTGGGCTTCTTGCGTATGTACAGCATCGGCAGCCCGAGACGTTCGGCGATCCAGGCGGCAAAGGGAATGCCAGCGGTCTCTCCGCCCGCGATGCAATCGATCGATTCATAGCCCGCCTCGCGCTGAATGAGTTCGCAGGCGAAGTCCATCAACTGCGTGCGGGCGCGGGGAAAGGAGATGATCTTCCGGCAGTCCACATAGACCGGACTGAGGCGTCCGGAGGTCAGGGTAAAGGGATCCTGCGGCCGAAACAGGACCGCCTCGATCTCCATGAGAATGCGGGCCGTCGTTTCGGCCATGTTCTGTGGCGTGGTTCTCGGCCCCGGGCCCATGGCGCGCGTCCTTGCCTGCCTCCTGTTCGATGGGGCTCTGTTTATCGCCCCGGACCGATTCGCGCCAAGGGCGCTGGCAGGAGTGCAAGTGGTAGGGGGAACGGCGGAATGGCGACGCCGGCGCGCTAGTCTCCGCTGGCTGAGACGCTGGCTGCCGCGCGCAGCGAGAGCGCGAAGCGGGCCAGGAAATGTCCGAGCAGCGCCAGGATTGCCGCGGTGCTCATCACCATGGCCATAGGGAGCGCCGACTCCCCCTGGAAGTAGCCGACCACCAGCGTGCCGAGGCCCCCCACGAGCATCTGCAGGAAGCCGACCAGGCCCGAGGCCGTGCCCGCCAGATCGGGGCGCACTGAAATGGCGCTGGCCGTCGCATTGGGGAGGCTGAGCCCGTTGGCCAGGCCCACGAACATCACCGGCCCGAAGAGCATGACCGGCGTCATCGCACCGCCCAGGGCAAAGCCGGTCAGAAGGGCAACGCCCACCAGGGCCAGGACGCTGCCGGTGAAGATCATGCGCTCCGCACCCACACGAGTAGAGAGGCGGCCGGCAAGGTAGTTTCCGGTCATGTAGCTGACCGCGTTCAGCATGAAATAGAGGCCATACTCGCTGCGGGAGCGCCCCATGACCTCGATCATCATGTAGGGCGCGCCCGCCAGGAAGGAGAAGAAGACGGCGGTGGTGAAGGACACGTTGATGGCGTAGCCGGTGAAGGCGGCATCCTTCAGCAGGGCCCCGAAGCCCTTGACCATAGAGAGCGGGCTGGTGACGGCGTTGCGGTCGAAATGGGTTTCGAAGAGCAGAAACCAGGCAAACAGCAGGACCACCGCGCCGACCAGGAAGGTCAGGAAGAACGAGGCCTGCCAGCCGAAGAGGTCGTCGGTGAAACCGCCCAGCAAGGGCGCCAGCATCGGGGCCACCACCATGGCCATGGTGATGTAGCCGATCATACTGGCGGATTCCTCGCGGCCGTGGGTGTCGCGCACGATGGCGCGTCCCAGGACGATGCCGGCGCAGCCGCCGACCGCCTGGATGACCCGGCCGACGATCAACGCGCCGATGCCCGACGCGAAGGCACAGAGCAGCGTGCCGAGGAGAAACAGCAGAACCCCCCACAACAGCACCGGCCGGCGCCCGAAGCGGTCCGACAGCGGGCCCATAAAGAGCTGCGATACGGCCACCCCGAAGAGATAGAGGGTCAGGGTGAGCTGAACCGTCCCGTAGTCGGTGTTGAAGATCGCCTGCATGCCGGGCATGGAGGGGATGAAGATGTTGAGCGCCATGGGCCCGATCGCGGTAACGGCGATCAGGATGCCCAGGGGTGGGCGCCGCCGCGGCTTGCGCGCCGGTTCACGGCCGACGGCTTGGGATGGCTCCACCGCCGTCCCGTTCGGCACCGCGCCATCGTTGAGATCTCGTACCGACTCGTTCATCCCTGCCCACAGAAAAAGACCGGCCACAACCGCCCGCCCCTCCCGGGGCCGGGCGGGGAAGAAGGTCATTTCGAACAAGGGGGCAAAGGGAACGGATCAGATGGTTGAGGCGGCCCGCCGCTTTGCCTGCTCAGTGCCTGATCCTGCCAAGATGGTCTATCGGCTGCGACAAAGCCAGTGAGCAGTCTGCATAGCTGCCGTGTTCCGCAGGAATCGGCGCTTTTCTGGACTCTCTGAAGGGCGCAGGCTGCCTGATCTGGACTGACGGGGCGATGGTTCTTCAGGTCCCGCCGGCGGTCCGCGCCACCGTGCCTGCGCACCTACAGGTACATTGCTTCGATGTCGGCGGTGGAGCGCTTGCCGATGGCGTCGCGGTGCTCGGCCAGCCAGGCATCGGTGCGTTCGTAGCCGACATCGTGGAGGTGGCAGAGGAAGCCCCAGTCGGCGTTGAGCTTGGAGGAGAAGCCGAGTTCCTGCATCACGTCCTCGGCGTCGACCACGTGCATGTTCATGCGCCTCAGGCGCCCACCGTCGTCGAAGCCTTTGTCGATCAGGCTGGTGACGAAACTGATGGCGCGCATCTCGCGCATCAGCCCGGCATTGAAGGTGATGGTGTTCAGCCGGTCGATGATTTCCTGCGCCGTGGTCGGCGTCTTTTCGATGTTGATGGGGTTGATCTGGACCAGCAGCACGTCGCGGCAGTCGGCACCGTAGATTAAGGGATAGATCGCCGGATTGCCCATGAATCCGCCGTCCCAGTAGGCCTCGCCGTCGATCTCGACGGCCTTGTGCAGATAGGGCAGACAGGCCGAGGCCATGACCGCGTCGAGGCTGATCTCGTCGAGTTCGAAGATCTTGATGCGCCCGCGCCGCACGTTGGTGGCCGAAACGAAGAGCTTGACC
>JANQMC010000101.1 GCA_028280305.1 Pelagibius sp.
AAAGACCCCTAGCGGGAGAGACCGGTCTGTTCTGCAGCCCGGCGCCGAAGGAGCAACCGCCCCGGAAACTCTCAGGCAAAAGGACCGCAAGGGGGAGGCAATTCTGGAAAGTGGTCGCAGACCCGTTTCTTGAACGGTTGCGCCTCACCGAAGGAGTAAACCGGTCCGCGCCCGGCGCAGGGCTCCGGTGAATCTCTCAGGTATCCATGACAGAAGGGGCCGGAGCCGCCTGAGAAGGAGGGTCCGGCTGAACTGACCTTTTGTCGAAGGAGCCGGGTGTGGTGCAGGAAAACGAACCAGAGCCGAAACGAACATCCCTCTATGCGCTGCATCAGGAACTGGGCGGCAAGATCGTGCCCTTCGCGGGTTACGCCCTGCCGGTCCAGTATGCCGACGGAATCATGGCCGAGCATAAGCTTACGCGCGAAGCGGCGGCTCTGTTCGACGTTTCGCATATGGGGCAGGTCCGCCTTGACGGGGCCGACCGCGTCGCCGCCCTGGAGGCTCTGCTGCCGGCGGAGATCGCCAAACTGGGCGAGGGGCGTCAGCGCTACAGCTTCTTTACCAACGACCAGGGCGGCATCCTCGATGACCTGATGGTGTCCAACCAGGGCGACTGGCTGTTCCTGGTGGTGAATGCCGCCTGCAAGGATGCCGACATCGCCCATATGAGGGCGAATCTGAAGGGTGACGTCCAACTGACGGTGCTGGAAGACCGCGCCCTGATCGCGCTGCAGGGGCCCAAGGCCGCCGATGTCCTGGCGCGTCTCGCACCCGGCGTAGAGACTTTGCGCTTCATGGACTGCAAGCCGATGACGGTCGACGGGGTCGACTGTCTGGTCAGCCGGGCCGGCTATACCGGCGAGGACGGCTACGAGATTTCGGTCCCCGCCGACAAGGCCGAGGCCCTGGCGCGCCGCCTGCTGGCGGAACCGGAGGCGGGCCCGGCGGGGCTGGGCGCACGCGATTCCCTGCGCCTGGAGGCCGGGCTCTGCCTTTACGGCCACGACATCGACGAGACCACCGGGCCCATTGAGGCCGATCTCGCCTGGGCGATCCAGAAGCGCCGCCGCGAAGAGGGCGGCTTTCCTGGCGCCGCTGTGATCCAGAAGCATCTGGCCGAAGGCGCGCCGCGCCGCCGGGTCGGGTTGCTGCCGGAAGGCCGCGCGCCGATGCGCGAGGGCACGCCCTTGAAGGATGCATCGGGCCGGGATGTCGGCCATGTCACCTCGGGCGGTTTCGGGCCGAGCGTCGGCGGGCCGGTTGCCATGGGCTATGTCGCCGCCGAGCAGGCGGCAGAAGGCACGGCGCTTCAGGCCGAAGTGCGCGGCAAGCTGATGCCCTGCCGGGTCGCGGCGCTGCCCTTCGTAAAACACAGCTATTTCAGAGGCTAATCAGGGGGGAACCTTTTGCCATGAGCGAACGTCGTTACACCGAAGACCACGAATGGCTGAGCATTGACGGCGACGTTGCCGTCGTCGGCATCAGCAACCATGCCCAGGAACAGCTGGGCGACATCGTCTTCGTCGAACTGCCGGATGCCGGCAAGGCGCTGGAGAAGGGCGGGGAGGCGGCGGTGATCGAGTCCGTCAAGGCCGCCAGTGAGGTCTATGCCCCCGCCGACGGCGAGGTGCTGGAGGCAAACGAGGCGCTGACCGACGAGCCCGGCAAGGTGAACAGCGACCCGGAAGGGGACGGCTGGTTTTTCAAGATGAAGCTGTCCGATCCCAGCCAGGTCACCGATCTGATGGATGAGGCCGCTTACAAATCGTTTGTCGAGGGCCAGGGCTGAGCGGCGCTGCTTGCCGCCTTCAGTGTCGAACAGGGAGAGAAGCATGAGCGAAACAGAGCGCAGTCTGGTGGAACTGGAAGCCAAGGACGATTTCGTCCGCCGGCACATCGGGCCGGGTGAGCCGCAGATCCAGGCGATGCTGGGCAGCCTGGGGCTGGATTCGCTGGACGCCCTGATCGACAAGACCGTGCCGGCGGCGATCCGCAGCGCCTCGGCCATGCCCTTGCCGCCGGTGCGCAGCGAAAAGGAAGCGCTGGAGACCATGCGGGCCATGGCCGACAAGAACCAGGTCATGGTTTCGATGATCGGCATGGGTTATTCCAACACCGTGGTGCCCGGAGTCATCGTGCGACGGGTGCTGGAAAATCCCGGCTGGTACACCGCCTATACGCCCTATCAGGCGGAGGTCAGCCAGGTCCGGCTGGAGGCGCTGCTGAACTACCAGCAGATGATCATCGACCTGACCGGCATGGAGCTGGCCAATGCCTCGCTGCTCGACGAAGCCACGGCGGCGGCCGAGGCCATGGCCATGGCCCACCGGGTGGCCAAGTCCAAGTCCGACAGCTTCTTCGTTGCCGCCGATTGTCATCCCCAGACCCTGGCGGTGCTGCAGACCCGCGCCAAACCCATGGGCATCGCGCTGATCGTCGGCGATCCGGAAAGCGAGCTTGCCGGTAAAGAGGTCTTTGGCGCACTGCTGCAGTATCCCGGCAGCTTCGGCCATGTCCGCGACCTGACGCCGGTCATCGAAAAACTGCATGAGCAAAGCGCCCTGGCCGTGGTGGCCGCCGACCTGCTGGCGCTCACCATGATCACCCCGCCGGGCGAAATGGGTGCCGACGTCGTGGTCGGCACGGCGCAGCGCTTTGGGGTGCCGCTCGGTTACGGCGGCCCGCATGCGGCCTACTTCGCCACCCGCGAGGCCTATAAGCGCTCGGTCCCCGGCCGGCTCATCGGTGTCTCCGTGGATGCCGAGGGGCGTCCGGCGCTGCGCATGGCCCTGCAGACCCGGGAGCAGCACATTCGCCGGGAAAAGGCGACCAGCAACATCTGCACGGCGCAGGTCCTGCTGGCGATCATCGCCGGTCTCTACGCCACCTATCACGGCCCGGACGGCCTTAAGACCATCGCCGGGCGGGTGCACCGCCTGACCGGTATCCTGGCGGCCGGACTGGGCCGCCTCGGTTTTGCCGTGGAAAACGAGACCTTCTTCGACACCCTCTGCGTTTCGGCTCCGGGCAGGGCGGAGGCCCTGGTGACCACCGCCTGCGAGGCCGGTATCAACCTTCGGCCCATCGACGGCGACCGCGTCGGCATGTCCCTGGACGAGGTGACCACCCGCGAGCATGTGGAGCGGCTGCTGGGCGTATTTGCCGGCGGGCCTGCGGCATCAGCGGAATCGCTGGAAGGCGAGGCGGTGGCCGGCATCCCCGGCGGCCTGCAGCGCCAGAGTGACTTCCTCACCCATCCGGTGTTCCATCTCTACCATGCGGAAACCGAGATGATGCGCTACCTGCGCCGTCTCCAGGCCAAAGACATCGCCCTCGACCGCTCGATGATCGCGCTCGGCTCCTGCACCATGAAGCTGAATGCGACGACCGAGATGGAACCGGTCACCTGGTCGGAGTTCAGCGACCTGCATCCCTTCGCGCCGCGCGAACAGGCTGCAGGATATGCGCAGCTCTTCGACGAGTTGCAGAGCATGCTCTGCGCGGTGACCGGCTTCGACGCCGTTTCGCTGCAGCCCAACGCCGGTTCCCAGGGCGAATACGCCGGGCTGATGACCATCTGCAAGTATCATGAGAGCCGCGGCGAAGCGCATCGCGACGTCTGCCTGATCCCGTCATCCGCTCATGGCACCAACCCGGCTTCGGCCATCATGGCCGGACTGAAGGTCGTGGTGGTCGCCTGCGACGATCAGGGCAACGTCGATGTGGATGACCTGCGTGCCAAGGCCGAACAGCACCGGGAGAACCTGGCCGCGCTGATGGTGACCTATCCCTCGACCCACGGCGTTTTCGAAGAAGCGATCCGCGATATCTGCGCGGTCATCCACGACAACGGCGGACAGGTTTACATGGACGGCGCCAATCTGAACGCCTTGCTGGGGGTCTGCAAACCGGGGGAGATCGGCGCTGACGTCTCCCACATGAACCTGCACAAGACCTTCTGCATTCCTCACGGCGGCGGCGGGCCCGGCATGGGCCCGATCGGCGTGATGGCTCATCTGGCGCCCTTCCTGCCGGACCATCCGGTGGTTCCCGGGGTAAACCCGGCGGCGGGCGCGGCGGGTACCATCGGTGCGGTCTCGGCGGCGCCCTGGGGGTCCTCGAGCATCCTGCCGATCTCCTGGGCCTACATCGCCATGATGGGCGCCGAGGGGCTGACCCGGGCGACCCAGCTGGCGATTCTCAACGCCAACTACATCGCCGCGCGTCTGGCCCCGCATTATCCGGTTCTCTACACCGGGCAGAACGGCATGGTGGCGCATGAGTGCATCATCGACTTCCGGCCGATCAAGGAAGCTTGCGGGATTTCCGTCGAGGATGTAGCCAAGCGTCTGGTCGACTATGGCTTCCACGCCCCGACCATGTCTTTCCCGGTTGCCGACACCATGATGATCGAGCCGACCGAGAGCGAGGCGATGCGGGAGATCGACCGCTTCTGCGATGCTATGATCGCCATCCGCCAGGAAATCGCCGAGGTCGAAGGCGGCGCCGCCGATGCCAAGAACAACCTGCTGCGCAACGCCCCCCACACCCATCACCTGCTGATGGGCGAGACCTGGGACCGGCCCTACGACAAGCAGCGTGCTTTCTTCCCGTTGAAAGGCAGTCAGGACGACAAGTTCTGGCCCCCGGTCGCCCGCATCGACAACGTCGCCGGCGACCGCAATCTGGTCTGCACCTGTCCGCCCATGGAGGCCTACCAGGAAGCGGCGGAGTAGGGGAGCTAAAACCCCCTCACCCCGACCCTCTCCCACGGAGGGGAGAGGGAGGGACCCGCGTCAGCGGGAGGGTGAGGGGGCTTTGTCTCAAACGGCTCGGTCAACGATCTTTACGCCCAGTCGGCCCGATCCAGCCCCTCAGTACCGCTGCCTGACCGCGCTGAGGTTGGCGATCACGTAGTCGTAGTTGTTCAGGATCCACAGCAGCGACTCGACCTTGGTCTGATCGTCGAACGGGTTGCGGGTGAACTTGCCGTAGCTCTTACCGGTTTTGTCGCGCACCTCCGGCCCCTCGAAGGAATGGGGATGCCAGGGGCTTAGTTCCTGATAGGGCGAACCGTAGATGCCGGTCTTGCTCCAGATCGTCGCGTTGTCGAATTCCGATCCGTGGGGCCCGAGCTGATTCCAGATCGAACTGCTGTCGAAGCGCGAGCAGTTGAGGCAGCCCAGAAAGACATTCTGGTCCTTGCCGCCGTAAAGCAGGTATTCCGGCTCCTGCGCCTGCGCGGGGTTGGCGCCGGCGAGCAGCATGAGGATCGCCGAGATTGCGCGTAGTCTTTGCATGGTGCCGGACAGCCTCATCGGTTGAGCGAGCGTTGTTATACATTTTTGTCGTCGGAAGCCGTTGCGAGGTTCAAGAGGCGCAGAGGACGAAGGCGCCCGCGGCGGCGCCGCGCTCTTCGCGACTTCATGCGCCACCGTCATACTCGGACTTGATCCGAGTATCCATGGCAGGGTCAAGACCGAACCTCTGCCACCAAGGTTCCTGCGGCGGCACGATGGACCCTCGGAACAAGTCCGAGGGTGACGGGAGGGCAAGGTGGGAGCGCAGGTGCTCTGAACGCACAAAAAAGCCCGGCCCTCTTTGGAGGACCGGGCGTTTGTCGCTTTGGGACTGAACCGAAGCGCTTAGTGCAGCTTCTGGCCGAGGTCCTTGATCGCCTGGTCGACCATGGCTTGGTCGCGGTTGGGGTCGACGTTTTCGGAGAGCAGCTTGGCGGTGGCGGCCATGGCCATGTCGACCGCCTGCGCCCGAACGTCCTGGATGGCCTGGGTTTCGGCCTGGGCGATCTTTTCCAGGGCGGCTCTCTCGCGCCGCGCCAGGACCGCCTTCAGGTCCTCGCTGGCCTGGTTGCGCAGCAGTTCGGCCTCATGCTTGGCATTGGCCAGCATCTCCTCGGCCTCCTTGGCGGCGTCGCGCTGCTTGCGCTTGTACTCCGCCAGAGCCTTCTGCGCTTCCTCGCGCAGGCGCTGCGCCTCGTCAAGCTCGCTCTTGATGCGGTCGGCGCGGGCGTCGAGCCCGTCCAGCACCGGCTTGCGGGCCTTCCAGTACATCAGGCCCATGAAGATGACGAAGGCAACGGCAACCCAGAATGTCGGATCGTTCAGCATCAGCGGCCTTCCCCTTTGACCTGGCTTCCCATCACATCACCGACCACCCGGGCGACTTCCTGGCCGCCGGCCTTGACGCCGATCAGCTTTTCCGTCGCTGCGACCACGACCTCGGAAACCGTGCCTTCCAGGCTGGCCAAGGCGGCGGACTTGGCGGCCGCGATGCGGGCCTCCGCCTCTTCGGTCTGGGCGGAGAGCTTGGCCGCCAGGGCCTCGGTCTCCCGCTCCGCCTCTTCCTTCAGGGCGTCGTGGGTGGCCTGCAGCTCCTGATGGGCGGAAGCCTGGGCGTCGGCACGCATTTTCTCATACTCGGCCAGAATGGCTTCGGCTTCTTCCTTCAGGGCCGTCGCCTTTTTCAGGTCGTCGTCGAGCTTGCGTTGCCTTGCCTCCAAAACCTCCGAGATACGCGGCAGGGCGACCCGCCAGACGATCAGGTAGAGGGCGACAAAGGTCAGCGTCAGCCAGAAAAGCTGCGTCGGCCAGACGGTAGGATCGAGTTGGGGCATGGCCCGCGTCCTCTCACTCTCTCAAGAATGTCTCTGGCGGTATGTAGTGTCCCGGCGGGCAAATTGAACCCGCCGGAGCGCTTTTCCCGTCAGTGACGCGCCACCGGGGCTGATTCCCGCAGGGGAAATGCCCGGGGGCTGACTCCCGTGGGCTGTTAGCCGAAGAGAATCAGCAGCGCGATGACCAGCGCGAAGAGCGCGATGGCTTCAACCAGTGCGAAGCCCAGCATGGTCATCGTGAAGACTTCACCGCGAGCGGCCGGATTGCGGCCGACGGCAACGATGAAGGAGGAGAAAATGTTGCCGATACCGATACCCGAGCCGATGACGCCGATAACGGCAAGGCCCGCGCCGATGACTTTGGCGGCTTCAAGTTCCATTGTTAAAGCTCCCTTTGAGGTAAACCTGAGAAAAGATGGTTGTGGATGGATGCTGCGGGCCCTGCGGGTCCCCTTTTGCGTTTTACGGCAGTCTTAGTGCAGGTGCAGCGCGTCGTTGATGTAGAGACAGGTCAAAATCGCGAAGACATAGGCCTGCAGGAAGGCGATGAGGATCTCCAGACCCGTCAGCGCCACGACCAGCGCAAAGGGCAGGATGCCGAAGACACCGAGAAGGCCGATGAAACCGGCGATCACCTTCAACAGGGTGTGACCGGCCAGCATATTGGCGAAGAGACGGACAGAGAGGCTGATCGGGCGCGAGAGGTAGGAAATCACCTCGATCGGGATCAGCAGCGGCCACATGGCGACCGGCGCCCCCGGCGGCACGAAGAAAGAGAAAAAGTGCATGCCGTGCTTGGCGACGGCCAGGATCGTCACGCCGGTGAAGACCAGCATCGCCAGGGCGAAGGTCACGATGATGTGGCTGGTGAAGGTGAAGCTGTAGGGCACCATACCCAGCAGGTTGCCGAAGAGCACGAACATGAAGAGCGTGAAGACGATCGGGAAGTAACGACGGCCTTCGGAGCCGACGGTGTCGGATATCAGTCCGGCGATGAACTCGTAGGAGAGTTCGGCCAGGCTCTGCATCCGCCCGGGCACCAGCGCACCGCGACGCATGCCGAGAATCAGAAAGGCGGAGATCAAAACCAACGTCGTGACCATCATCAGCGATGAATTGGTGAAATCCAGAGTACCGATCTCACCATGGTCGCGTGCCGGGAACAGGCCCTTGATCTCGAACTGTTCCAGGGGGCTATGTGCGCCGCCGCCTTCAGCCATCTTTTAACCCTTATCCGTCCTTGTCCTGCCTGTCGGCAGGCTTTTGCCCCTCATTGGACTCCGCGGACCCGGCCGTCTCGCTTTTTCCGCGATATCCGACCTGCCCGCCCAAACCACCGACAACCCTGAAAACGTTCATAAATCCCGCGGCAGAGCCGAGAACGAAAAACAGCAGCAGAAACCAGGGTTTGGTCCCAAGCCACCGATCGAGGAAGTATCCGATCGCAACACCGACGATAAGCGCCGCCACGATCTCGACCCCGATCCGCATCGCGAAAGCCAATCCTTTTCCCCGTTCGCCGGGGTCGGGCTTTGCGTTGCGCCGCTTGGCTTGCGCCGCGCGGAGATCTTCGTCCAGCTTTTCGAGAGATGGCGGGGGTGAGTCGTCTTGCATGCGCGCCTCCGTCCCACTCGCCGGGTGACCGTTCACTCCAAGGTTTGATGATGGTCCGAGCTGAATTCGCGCGCACAGTATGAAGACTCCTCCCCCCTGTCAAGGCGGAGAAAACCCGCTGATATCCTAGAGTCTCGGGACGAATCGTCTGCCCGGCTGCACCGTGGCGCGGCGCTGCCCGCTGCGGGTCTCGCAGGGCCGATTCGGCTGTTTCCGGATGACGGGTTGCGAAGCCCGGATCAGGCGCTTTCGCGCAGGGTCTCCTCGGCTCCCTGAAGATCCACCGAAACCAGCTGGCTGATGCCGCGCTCGGCCATGGTGACGCCGAACAGGCGGTCGACCCGGGCCATGGTCATGCGGTGGTGGGTGATCACCAGGAAGCGTGTGTCCGTGGCCTTGGTGAGCTCGTCCACCAGGGCGCAGAAACGGTCGACATTGGCGTCGTCCAGCGGCGCGTCGACCTCGTCCAGCACACAGATCGGCGCCGGATTCGTCAAAAACACACCGAACAGCAGGGCCAGGGCGGTCAGGGCCTGCTCGCCGCCCGAAAGCAGTGACATCACCTGCAGACGCTTGCCCGGCGGGCTGGCCATGATCTCCAGGCCGGCGGCCAGCGGATCTTCGGATTCGGTAAGCTTCAGATGGGCCCGGCCGCCGCCGAAGAGGCGGACGAAAAGCTCGGAGAAATGGCTGTTCACCGCCTCGAAAGCCGCCAGCAGGCGTTCGCGCCCCTCGCGGTTGAGGCTGGCGATGCCCTGGCGCAGGCGGCTGATGGCGGCGATCAGGTCGCTGCGCTCCGACTGCATCCCGACGATCTGCTCGTCCAGTTCGGCGGCCTCGGCCTCGGCCCTCAGGTTCACCGCGCCCAGGTTTTCGCGCTCACGGATCAGGCGGGCCAGCTTGGTCTCCACGTCTTCGCGGGGCGGCAGTTCCTTTTCCGGGTCGACCTCGCCGACCTGCAGGGCCTGCTCCAACTCGCAGGAGAGTTTCTCGCGGACCTTTTCGATCACCGTGTCCAGGCTCTGGCGGCCCTGGGAGACCGCGCCCTCGCAGCGGATGCGGTTTTCCCGGGCGTTGGTCAGGCGGGTTTCCTCCGCCTTCAGCGCCTTGTCGGCCTCACCAAGGCGATTCTCCCCTTCGGCCAGGGCGTCGGCGGCGTTGCGGCGGCGTCCGCTGGCCGCCTCGATGAGCTCCGCCAGGGCGTCGCGGCGCTCGGCCAGGGCCAGGGGAACCGCCGCAAGGGTTTCGATTTCCTCCTGGGTGGCGCTGCGGCGTGCCTCGAGATCGCTAAGATGGGCCTTGGCCTCTTCGGCGCGGCGCTGCCAGGACTGGAATTCGGTGGCGATGTCGCCCAGCCGGCGGCCGCGGGCCTCGGCCTCGCGCTTCAACTGGTCGAGGCTGCCCTGGCGCTCCACCAGGTGGTCGCGTGCCGCGGCCAGGGTTTCGCGCAGTTCGTCGGCCTGCTGGTGCTGCAGATTGAGGTCGGGCAGGGCTTCCTGCTCGCTGTTGGCCTGGGCCAGCGTGCCTTCGGTTTCCCCGGCGTCGTTCTGGAGGCGCTCCAGGCTTTCGTCCAGCGCCGCCAGGCGCGAGGCGACAGCGTTGGCTTTCTGAGCCAGGGCGCCGTGCTGCTGGCGGGCCGTGCTTACGGCGTCGAAAGCGCCGGCTTCTTTCTCTCGGGCCGCTTTTTCGGCCTGTACGGCCTGCTCGACGGCGGTTTCCAGGGCGCTGTGGTCGGCCGCGGCCCTGGCGGCCTCGCGTTCGACGCCTTCCAGGTCGGCGCGCAGCTCGGCCAGGCGGTTGCGCTGGGCCATGCGCTGGGCGGCGGCGGTCGGCGCATCGGCCTTGGCGGTGAAACCGTCCCAGCGCCAGAGATCGCCCTGGCGGGTGACGAGACGCTGTCCCGGCCTGAGTTCGCCCTGCAGGCGCGCGCCGGCAGCCGCGTCCTCGACCACACCGATCTGCGACAGGCGGCGGTCCAGGGCCGCCGGGCCGCGCACCACGGCGGAGAGCGGCTCGGCCCCGGCGGGCAGGGGCGGGATCGCCGACAGCGGCGACAACTGTTCCCAATGGACCGGCGCCGCCTCGTCGGCGGGTACCGTCAGATCGTCGCCCAAAGCGGCACCCAAAGCAGCCTCGAACCCCGGATCGACGGAAACCGCGTCCACCACCGGCGGCCACATGTCGGCCTCCGCCGGCTCCAGGAGGGCGGTGAGGGCAGAAATCTCGGCTTCCAGCTTGGCCTGGGCGGCTTCGCGCTCACGCAGCAGGCCGCGTGATTCGGTTTCCCGGGCCCGGGCCGCCGCAGTTGCTTCCGAGGCCGCGGCGGAACCCGCCCGACTCTCGGTGAGGGCGGCCTCGGCCTGTTCCAACACCGCGTTGGCTGAGGCCAGCTCCGCTTCGCCGACGGTTTCGTTCTGCAGGGTTTCGCGCTGCTGGCGGGCCTCTTCGCGCTGGCTGCGCAGCCGCTGCAGCCGCTGGCTGAATTCGTCGATACGGCGCTGCAGGGCGGCGGCCCGTGCCTCGTCCTGGGCGATCTTGTTGGTGACCGCGGCGAGGGACTGTTCCAGTTCCTGGGTCTTGGCGGCGGCGCTGGCCCGCTCGGCCTCGGCAGCGGCCAGGCTTTCGCGTTCGCCCTCCGCGGCCTGGGTCAGGGTCTTGCGTTCGCTCTCCAGGCGCTCCTGAGCCGCCTGGGCGTCGCCGGCCAGGCTCTCGGCCCGGCTGCGGTCGCCCAGCAGCTGGGCGAGGCGTTCTTCGGCCCGGGTCTTGGCTTCCTTCGCCTGAGCCTCTTCACGGTCCAGGGTGTCGCGGTCGACGTTCAGGCGCTGCAGCGCGGCGGCGGCTTCCGCCTCGGCTTCGCGCAGGGCGGGCAGGGCGGAGGCCGCTTCGGCCTGTTCGCTGGACCGGGCGGCGGCGGTCTGGGTCACCTCGGCAACGGCTTTTTCCGCCTCGGCATAGGCCGCTTCGACCGATGCCAGCGCTTCCTTCGCTTCCTGTCCTTCCAGATGCAGGACAATGGCCTCGGAGCGGCGGATATGGTCGTTGACGTTGCGGTAGCGGGTTGCCTGGCGGGCCTGTTTCTTCAGGCCCTGAAGCTGGGTTTCCAGCGTGGCGATGACGTCGTCGAGCCGCTCCAGGTTGGTCTCCGCCGCACGCAGGCGCAGTTCGGCCTCATGGCGGCGGGAATGCAGCCCGGTAATTCCGGCGGCCTCTTCCAGCAGGGAGCGTCGGTCGGCCGGCTTGGCGTTGATCAGGGCGCCGATCCGTCCCTGGCTGACCAGGGCGGTGGAGTGGGCGCCGGTGGCGGCGTCTGCAAACAGCAACTGGACGTCGCGCGCCCGGACTTCCTTGCCGTTCACCCGGTAGGTCGAACCGGACCCGCGGTCGATCTGGCGGGTGACCTCGATCTCGTCGAAGTCGTTGAACATCGCCGGCGCCTTGCGCTGGTCGTTGTTCAGGTAAAGCGTGACGTCGGCCACGTTGCGCGAAGGACGGTTGGCGCTGCCGGCAAAGATGACGTCGTCCATCTCCTTGCCGCGCATGCTCTTGGCCGAGGTTTCGCCCATGGCCCAGCGCAGGGCTTCGACAAGGTTGGACTTGCCGCAGCCGTTGGGGCCGACAACGCCGGTCATGCCCGGCTCGATGGACAACTCGGTCGCATCGACAAAAGACTTGAACCCGCTCAAGCGAAGCTTGGTGAACTGCACCACGCCCGGCTATTCCTCCCCTGCCGTCATACCTGCGACCATAAATCCCCCGCTGCTGGCCCCGGCGATCAATCGCCGGGCGTCAAGTCTCCGGCGCAAACTGCTCCAGGACGGTTTTGAACTCGTCGTAGCCGCGCGCGCCGACGACACGCTGGCCGTTGACCACAAAGCTTGGAGTCGAAGCAACCTCATAAGTGTCCCGGCCGTCGGTCTGGACCTCGAGAATCCGCGTGATCTCCGCCTCGTCGGTTATGCAGGCCTCAAAGGCCTCCGGGCTCAGACCGGCAAGGCCGGCCAGTTTCTGCAGGGCACCGATCGGGTCTTCGTTGCGGCTCCAGCTCTGCTGGTTCTGGAACAGCACCTCGATGAAGCCGAAGAAGCCGTCGCCCTCGATGCAGTTGGCCGCCGCTGCGGCCCGCAGCCCCAACTGGTCCAGCGGATAGTGGCGATAGACCAGGCGCGCCCTGCCGGTGTCGATCCACTCGGCTTTCACCTGAGGCAGGGTGCCGCGATGGAAGCTGGCGCAATGCGGGCAGGTCAGCGAGGAATACTCGATGATGGTAACCGGTGCGTCTTCGGCGCCGAGAATACGGTCGTCGGCGAACAGCGGCATATCGCCTGCCGCCGCCAGTTGCGGCGCTGCGGCGGTGTTTCCGGCGGTCCGGGCGCTCTGGGCAGGCTCGCGCATAAAGGCATAGGCGCCACCGACGCCGGCACCCAGCGCAACAGCGCCCATTCCGATCAGTATGTTCCGTCTTTTCATGGCTCTACCTACCATATGTTGTGCATGCTAGTGGGACGTTTTCGATTCCACAAGCGCCCTTTTTCGCGGAAAACCGCGTTTAAACGGGCACTTATCGTTCAACCTCACGCGGCGGTATGTGGGCCTGAAAAGGCCGGTTTTTAAGGGTCGCCAGGCCTCTTCGCGTGTTTTTGTCGTAGTGATCGGCCGAGGCGTTCAAGCGCCTCTTTCAGCTCCGGATCGGTCACTGTGGATAGTTTTGCCGCCAGGGCGGCATCCGTCGGCGGCGACGGGTCGGCGGCGGCGCGGCGCTGCCGTTCGCCATGGATCTTCTTGCGGGCCGCCAGCGGCCCCTGCTGCAGGGTCAGCCGGGCGACGGCGCGGTAGCCGAAAAAGCTGTTGATCCGCTCCAGCAGCGCGGTCTCCAGATGTTGGATTTCGAGGGCCCAGGCCGGCGCCACCCGCAGGGTCAGATTGCCGTCGACGGTTTCGCCGGGCCGCGGAAATCTGAGCTTTCTTGGTTGGCATTGGCCGGCGAGCTCGGTGCCGACGATCACCGGCCACTGCCGGGCAAGTTCTCCGCTGCTGAGGCCGCGGCGCGCGAAAGCCCGCTTGGTGACCCCGGGCAGGGTGACCGAGAGGGCGCGCAGACTGCCGCGGCGCTTACGCTGCGCCGACTGGCCACCAGGGGCTCTGGAATAGGATGAAACACCAGGTTTAGACATTGTCGGGGTGACAAAAGCTCGCTTTGCTGTATGGCCCGGCCTCAGTATAGAGAAGGCCATGGCTTCTGTCGCATCATCCCACGCCCCCGGAGGGCTGTCTGCTGACATTCCGGTGAAGCTGCTGGCATGGTACGACCGTCATGCCCGCAGGCTGCCTTGGCGAGTGCCGCCGGGGGAAGGATTTCAGGATCCCTACCGTGTCTGGCTCAGCGAAATCATGCTGCAGCAGACCACGGTAGTCACCGTCGGGCCCTACTACGCCGATTTTCTGGAGCGCTGGCCGAGTGTCCATGACCTCGCCAGGGCGCCCCTCGATGCGGTGCTGACCGCCTGGGCCGGGCTCGGCTACTACGCCCGGGCCCGCAACCTGCACCGCTGTGCCCGGGTGGTGAGCGACGAACTGGCAGGGGTCTTTCCGGATAATGAGGCCGACCTGCTGAAGCTGCCGGGCATCGGTGCCTACACGGCTGCGGCCATTGCCGCCATTGCCTTCGGACGCCGCGCGGTGGTGGTTGACGGCAATGTGGAGCGGGTGGCGGCCCGGTTGTTCGCCGTCGAAACCCCTTTGCCGACCGCCAAGGCCGAGTTGAAGCGCCTCGCCGGCCAACTGACGCCGGATCAACGCGCCGGCGATTTCGCCCAGGCGATGATGGATCTGGGGGCCACCGTCTGTTTGCCGCGCCAGCCCAAGTGCCTGCTCTGCCCGCTGGAGGCGGATTGCCGCGGCCAGGCTGCGGGCATCGCCGCCGAACTGCCGCGCAAGCTGCCCAAGGCAGCCAAACCGACCCGCCGGGCCGTGGCCTTCTGGCTCACCGGGCCGGACGGCGCCCTGCTGCTGCGCCGGCGTCCGGA
>JANQMC010000013.1 GCA_028280305.1 Pelagibius sp.
GGAGCAGCTGGCTCAGGAGCAGGTGGGCCTGACCAAGAAGGAACTGCTGAACCTGACCCGCGAGCGCGACAAGCTGGAACGCGCCCTGGGCGGGATCAAGGAGATGGGCGGCTTGCCCGACGTGATCTTCGTGATCGACACCAACAAGGAGCACATCGCCGTCAACGAGGCGACCAACCTGAAGATCCCGGTGATCGGTGTGCTCGATTCGAATTCGAACCCTGAAGGCGTGACTTTCCCGGTGCCGGGCAACGACGACGCCCTGCGTGCCATCAGCCTCTATTGCGATCTGATCGCCGATGCGGTGCTCGATGGTATCCAGGCCGAGATGACGGCCAGCGGTGGTGACGTCGGTGCGGCGGAAGAAGCACCGGTCGAGGCCCTGCCGGAAGAGCCGGCGGCCGAAGCGCCTGCCGCAGAAGCGGCGGCGGATGCACCGGCGGCTGAAGCTGCTGCAGCGGGCGATGCCGCTGCCGAGGCTGCAAAGGAAGCACCTGCCGGTAACTGAAGTCCGGTAGGCTTGATAAAGGGTGCCCCGGCTTCGGCCGGGGCCGTGCCTGCAGAAGGCATTGAGACTCCAAGAAAAAAGAGGTGAGTCATGGCTCAGATTACGGCGGCCCTGGTGAAAGAGCTGCGCGAGTCCTCCGGCGCGGGGATGATGGATTGCAAGAAGGCGCTGACCGAGACCGATGGCGACGTTGAAGCCGCGGTCGACTGGCTGCGTAAAAAAGGCCTCGCTGCGGCGGCAAAGAAGGCCGGCCGCGTTGCGGCCGAGGGTCTGGTGGCGGTCGCCTCCAAGGGCACGTCCGGTGCTGTCGTGGAAGTAAACTCCGAGACGGATTTCGTCGCCCGCAACGAAGCCTTCCAGGGCTTTGCGCTGAACTGTGCCGAGATCGCCCTCGGCGTTGGCGGCGATCTGGAACAGATCCAGGCGGCGGCCTATCCCGGGACCGGAAACACCGTGGCCGACGAGTTGACCAACATGATCGCCAAGATCGGCGAAAACATGGCGCTGCGGCGCAGCGCCGGCATTTCGGTCGGCAGCGGCGTCGTCTGCTCCTACATCCACAACCAGACGGCCCCGGGCCTCGGCAAGATCGGCGTTCTGGTCGGCCTCGAGTCCGAAGGCGACACCGCGAAGCTGGAAGCCCTTGGGCGCCAACTGGCCATGCATGTGGCGGCGGCTCAGCCGCAGGCGGTGGACCGTGATGGGGTCGATGCCTCGGCCCTGGACCGCGAGCGCGAGGTGCTGAGCGATCAGGCGCGCGCCAGCGGCAAGCCCGAGGAGATCATCGCCAAGATGGTCGAGGGCCGGCTCCGCAAGTTCTACGAGGAAGTCTGCCTGCTGGAACAGGTTTTCGTCATCGACGGCGAGAACAAGGTGAGCAAGGTGCTGGAAGAGGTCGCGAAGGACGTCGGTGCGCCGGTGAAGATCGCCGGTTTTCAGCGGTTTCAGCTTGGCGAGGGTGTCGAGCGCGAAGAGGCTGATTTCGCTGCCGAAGTCGCGGCGACCCTCGGCAGCTAAACGGAAATTCTGGAGGAAGGGGCGGCCCTGGGCGTTGAAAAGACGCCCGATGGACAAATTGCCGCCACTTTCTTCGTCATAGAATTGTTCTGGCCCGGGGGGCTTCGGGCCACTGGCGCGAAGCCCCCCGGCGCATTACCATGTGGCCGCTTTTCCCCCGGCGATTCTCTTCGCCAAGCTTCGCAGAGGCTCATGTCCGAGACCCAGACCAAACTGACCCCCGCGCCGCGCTATAAGCGCGTGCTCCTGAAGATTTCCGGCGAAGCCCTGATGGGTGATCGCGAATACGGGCTCCATCCCGATATGGTCGCGCAGATCGCCCGCGATGTCGGCGCGGTGCGCGCGATGGATGTAGACGTCTGCCTGGTCGTCGGCGGCGGTAACATCTTCCGCGGTGTATCGGTTGCCGCGGCCGGCATGGAACGGGCATCCGCGGACTATATGGGCATGCTGGCGACGGTGATAAACGCGCTCGCGCTGCAGAATGCGCTGGAGCAGATTGACGTCGATACGCGGGTGCAGACCGCGATTCCCATGGACACCGTCGCCGAGCCCTATATCCGCAGGCGGGCCGAGCGCCATATGGAGAAGGGCAGGGTGGTGATCTTCGCCGCCGGTACCGGAAACCCCTATTTCACGACGGACACCGCAGCGGCTCTGCGCGCCTCTGAAATGGGCTGTGATGTCCTTTTGAAGGGTACCAAGGTGGACGGCGTCTATGATGCCGATCCCGAGAAGACGCCGGATGCAAGGCGCTATGACAAATTGGATTATATGCGGGTGCTTACAGATGATCTGGGGGTTATGGACCATGCCGCCATCTCTCTTGCCCGTGAAAATCATATCCCTATCCTTGTCTTCTCGATTTACCGGCCGGGCGCCTTCGCGGAGGTCCTTTCCGGCAATGGTCGTTACACATTGGTGAAAGACGAGGAATGAACCGTGGCAGATCCTGATTTAAGCGATATCAAACGTCGCATGGACGGCGCTCTAGACGCGCTGCAAAAGGAATTCGCAGGTCTGCGGACCGGCCGGGCCTCGGCCGGGCTGCTTGAGCCCATCACCGTGGAGGCCTATGGCGCCGCGACGCCGATGAACCAGGTTGGCAGCATCTCGGTGCCGGAGCCGCGGATGGTGACGGTCCAGGTCTGGGACCGCAGTCTGGTCGGCGCGGTGGAAAAAGCGATCCGCGATTCCGGTCTGGGCCTGAACCCGGCGACCGATGGGCAACTGGTGCGGGTGCCGATCCCGGCGCTGTCTGAGGAGCGGCGCATCGAGATGACCAAGATCGCCGGAAAGTACGCCGAGCAAGGCCGGGTCGCCGTTCGCAACGTCCGCCGTGACGGCATGGAGATGCTGAAGAAGATGGAGAAGGACTCGGAGATTTCCAAGGATGAGCATCACCAATGGGCGGAGGAGATCCAAAGCCTGACAGACAGCCACATCAAGAAGATTGATGGGAGCCTGTCGCAGAAGGAAGAGGAGATCCTTCAGGTCTGACCGCGATGGACGATACCTGTTTTTCCTCGGATAGGGGCGGTCCCCGCCACGTGGCCGTCATCATGGACGGAAATGGGCGCTGGGCGAACGCCCGCGGCATGCCGCGAACGCTTGGCCATCGGCAGGGTGCCGAGGCGGTGCGCCGCTGCATCACCGGGGCCATGGAACTCGGCATTCCCTTTCTGACCCTTTTCGGCTTTTCCTCGGAGAACTGGCGCCGTCCGGTCAGTGAGGTCACCGACCTTATGGGGCTGCTGCGACGCTTCCTGCAGAGCGAGCTGGCGGAGATCCACAAGAACGGCATCCGCCTGCGCGTCATCGGTGACAGGACGCGCCTGCCCGACGACATCGCCCGTTTGATCGAGGATGCCGAAAGCCGCACGCGGGACAATCGGCGCCTGAACCTGACGATCGCGCTCAGCTATGGCGGCCGTCAGGAGATTGCCGAGGCGGCCCGCCGCCTGGCTTTGGCGGTGCGCGATGGGGATCTGCAGCCCGAGGAGATTGACGAAGACCTCTTTTCCCAGGGGCTTCTGACCGCGGGTATTCCGGATCCGGACTTGCTGATACGGACCTCCGGTGAACAACGGCTCAGCAACTTTCTGCTTTGGCAGGCGGCTTACAGCGAGTTGATCTTCGTTGACAAGCTCTGGCCGGATTTTGATGAAAGCGATCTTCTGGCAGCCGTCGAGGAGTTCCGTCGGCGCGACAGGCGCTACGGCGCAGCCGCCGAATCTCAATAAGGCTCGGGTTTGCTAAAGACCCGCATCCTCTCCGCCCTTGTATTGGCGCCGCTGATTCTGGCGGATATCTATGCCGGTGGGCTTTGGCTGGACGCCTTGATGCTTGTCGCCGCCGTTCTGATGGGATGGGAATGGGCGCGGATGTGCAGCGGTGGCCGGCTGCTTCCCGCCGGTGTCCTGGTTATCCTGGTGCTCACGGGCATACCCGTCGGCTTTGCCCTGGACTTCTCCCAACACCTTTTCATTGAACTGGTCATCGGCTCGGTGCTTGTTTTGCTGGTGGGTCTGGTGATTCAGCGCCCTCAGGCATTATGGCTCGCCGGCGGTACTTTCTACATCGGCCTGGGCGTTCTCTCCTTCCTTTGGCTTCGTTCGATCCCCGACCAGGGCCGCATCGTCATTTTCTGGGTTCTGGCGGTGGTCTGGGCGGTCGATATCGGTGCCTATTTCGCCGGTCGCGGCATCGGCGGGCCGAAGCTGGTGCCGTCAATCAGTCCCAACAAGACCTGGGCCGGGTTGATCGGCGGGGCCATCTGTGCCGCTCTGGTCAGTGGTATTGCCGCTGTCTGGTTGCAGCAACCCGTGGTTTGGATGGCTCTGGCGGGGGCCGTGCTGGCGGTTGTCGCCCAGGCCGGCGATTTTTTGGAATCCTGGTGCAAACGCCGTTTCGGCGTGAAGGATTCCAGCAACCTAATTCCCGGTCATGGTGGTATTCTTGACCGGGTCGACGGCCTCTTGGCGGTGCTGCCGCTGGTTTTCGTCTATATCTGGGCTTTGGAGGCCTCTGTCTGATATGTCCGTTGCCACTCCCTCTCTTGAGACGGCGAGCGAGCCGCGCAGGGTCACCGTTCTCGGCTCGACCGGATCGGTCGGCTGCAGCACCCTGGACCTGGTGGAGCGCAATCCCGATGCCTTTCAGGTCGAAGCGCTGACGGCAAACCGCTCGGTTTCGCGTCTGGCGGAACAGGCCCGGCGCTTCGGCGCCCGGCTCGCGGTCGTGGCGGACGATGACTGTTATCAAGATCTGAAAGACGCTCTCAGCGGCAGCGGTGTCGAAGCGGCGGCCGGCGCCGCCGCCGTCAGCGAAGCGGCAGCCCGTCCGGCGGACTGGGTTATGGCGGCGATTGTCGGTGCGGCTGGGCTGTCGCCGACCTTGTCGGCGATTCGCCAGGGGGGCATTGTCGGGCTCGCCAACAAGGAAACCCTGGTCTGCGCCGGAAGCCTCATGACCGCCGAGGTGACGCGCTGCGGCGCTCAACTGCTGCCGGTGGACTCCGAGCACAATGCGATCTTCCAGGTCCTGGACCTGGATCAGCCTGACTCTGTGGACCGGCTCATCCTGACGGCCTCCGGGGGGCCTTTCCGCACCCTTGATCGGGCGCAGATGGCTGCGGTCACGCCGCAACAGGCCGTCGCCCACCCAAATTGGGACATGGGCGCGAAGATTTCGGTCGATTCCGCAACCATGATGAACAAGGGGCTGGAACTGATCGAGGCGCATTACCTCTTCAGGGTGCCGGAGGACCGCATCGACATTCTGGTGCACCCGCAGTCGGTGATCCACTCGATGGTGTCTTACATCGACGGCTCGGTACTCGCCCAACTCGGCCAGCCGGATATGCGCACGCCGATCGCCTACGCTCTGGCCTGGCCGGAACGCATGGAGACACCGGTGGAACGGCTTGACCTTGCCGCCATTGCGCGGCTGGATTTCGAAGCGCCGGATGATCAGCGTTTTCCGGCCTTGGCCTTGGCCAGGGCCGCGCTGCGCGCCGGGGGAACCGTCCCGACCACACTGAATGCGGCCAACGAGGAAGCTGTCGCAGCCTTTCTGGCCGGCCGTCTCGGGTTCGTTGAGATTGCCGAGGTGGTGGAGCAGACCCTGACCGAGCACCCCAGCGAGCCCCTGGGCGGGCTGGACGAACTGGCGGCCGCCGATGCCCGGGCACGGAAGACAGCGGCAAGGCTGCTTGAACAACGGGCTGCGCGGGCCTAAGTCCTTTTCTTGACAGCGGTTTTAGGGTATCACCGGAGACCCTTGCGGGTGCCCGGAGGAAGCCTTTTTCAGCCTTTTCGGCTGATGAGACCCAAGCCGCGGAAAGTTCAGAAACAACCTTAGGATTGTTTTGTAAGCTATGGATTTCTCTGGCGGCCTTTACGGCTTCGGCATCCCCTTCCTGGTCATTCTGACGGCGTTGGTCTTCGTACACGAGCTTGGCCACTATCTCGTGGCGCGCTGGAACGGAGTCCGTGTCGAGGTCTTCTCTATCGGTTTCGGCCCGGAGATCTTCGGTTGGACCGATAAAGCCGGAACGCGTTGGAAATTCAGTGCCATACCGCTTGGCGGCTATGTGAAGATGTTCGGCGATGCCAACGCGGCCAGTATGCCGGGCGAGGAAAGCCAGGGCTTGAGCGAGGCGGAACGGGCCGTGGCTTTTCCGCACAAACGCCTGGGGCAGCGTGTCTGGATCGTCGCGGCCGGGCCGATTGCCAACTTCCTTTTCGCCATCGTCATCCTGGCGGGGCTTTTCAGCATTGTCGGCCAGCCGTTTACACCGGCGGTCGTCGGAGCCGTGGTGCCGGGTTCGGCGGCGGAGACGGCGGGATTCCAGCCGGATGACCAGATCATAGAGGTCAACGGCACCTCGGTTCAGCGCTTCGAGGAACTGCAGCGCATTGTTGGACTGCGGCCCGGCGAGACCCTTGAGATCGTGCTTTTGCGTGATGGGGCGGAGGTCGAACTGGTTGCGACTCCGGCTCGGGTGGAGCGGGAAAACGGTCTGGGCGAGATACAGGAGGTTGGTCAGCTTGGTATCCAGCGCAGCGGCAATGCCTTTATCCGCCATGACCCGCTGACGGCGGTTTGGCAGGCCAGCCGCGAAACGGTTTCCATTGTAAGTCAGACCTTTACGGCACTCGGTCAGATCATCAGAGGCGACCGCGGGGCTGACGAATTGGGCGGCCCGATCCGGATCGCGCAGATGTCGGGGCAGGTGGCGGAGAACGGGTTGCCGCAAGCGATTTTCTTTGCCGCTGTGCTCTCGATCAATCTCGGGCTTATCAACCTGTTTCCGGTCCCGATGCTCGACGGGGGCCATCTGCTGTTTTACGCCATTGAAGGCCTGCGCGGCCGCCCATTGGGGGAAAGAGCCCAAGAATACGGTTTTCGGATTGGGCTGGCTCTGGTATTGACGTTGATGGTTTTTGTGACCTGGAACGACCTTTTGCGTTTCGAGACTTTAGTGAGTTTTGTTAAAGGACTGGTCACCTAACGCACCAGTGCCACCGGGGGAAGGAACAGGGTAACGTGTGTCGCGGACGGTTGTTCGTTGCGGTCATGGTGTGCCTGCTGTCGAGTGCAGTGTGGTTCGGCCAGACGGAGTCGGTATTCGGCCAATCCTTACTGTCGGGTGGTCGCATTGACTCGATAAGAGTTGAAGGAACCCAGCGCATCGAGGCGGCTACGGTTCGCTCTTACATGCGGGTCAATCCCGGCGATCCTTTCGATCCTGTCCGCCTCGATACTTCCCTCAAGAACCTGTTTTCAACCGGTCTGTTCGCGGACGTGACGTTGCGGCGGGAGGGAGATGTCCTGATCGTTGTGGTGGCCGAGAATCCGATCGTCAATCGCATTGCTTTTGAGGGCAATCGCCGGATCGACGACGAAACCCTGCAACAGGAGGTCGAACTGCGGCCCCGCGTGGTTTTCACGCGAACCAAGGCGCAGAGCGACACCAACCGCATTCTGGAGATCTACCGCCGCTCCGGCCGCTTCGCCACGACGGTGGAACCCAAGGTCATCCAGCTTGAGCAGAACCGCGTCGACCTTGCGTTCGAAATCAACGAAGGTCCGTTGACCAGCATTCGTTCGATCAATTTCATCGGCAACAAGGAATTCTCGGATTCCTCTTTGCGCGATGAGGTGACGACCTCTGAGGCATCGTTCTGGAACTTCTTTTCCAATACGGATACCTACGATCCGGATCGGCTGACTTTCGACCGCGAACTGCTGCGCCGGTTCTATCTGAACGAGGGTTACGCCGACTTCCGCGTTGCTTCGGTCGTTGCCGAACTGACGCCGGACAATCAGGACTTTATCGTAACGTTCACGGTGGAAGAGGGGCCGCGCTATCGCTTCGGGACGATTGGCCTGGAAACAACACTGCGCAATCTTGACCCCGAGATACTGCGCGGCGAGCTGACCACTTTTGAGGGTGATTGGTACGACGCCAGCGAAGTGGACAAGTCGATCGAGGCCCTGACCGAGGCTGTCGGTGACTTTGGCTTCGCCTTTGTCGATGTTCGGCCGCGGGTTCAGAGAGACCGTGAAAACCTCACCATCGATCTCGTCTTTGACATCCAGGAAGGCCCCAAGGTCTTTGTGGAGCGCATCGATATCGAGGGGAACACCCGCACCTTGGATCGCGTTATCAGGCGTGAATTCCGATTGGTTGAGGGGGATGCCTTTAACAGCTCGAAGCTGCGCCGCTCCCGACAGCGGGTGCAAAACCTTGGTTTCTTCAAGACGGTTACGGTCGAAAATCAGCCGGGCAGTTCTCCGGACCGGACGGTTGTGAAAGTCGAGGTCGAAGAGCAGTCGACCGGCGATCTGACGTTCGGCGCCGGCTTTTCATCGGCTGATGGCCCGATCGGCAACATCGGCATCCGTGAACGCAATCTCTTGGGACGCGGTCAGGACCTTCGCCTGAGTTTCACCCTTGCCGGTGAAGCGTCGGAGATCGACTTCAGTTTCACGGAGCCGTATTTTCTCGACCGCAACCTCGCCGCGGGTATCGATCTGTTCCGCACGACCGACGACCGAGACGACGAAAGCTCGTTTGAGGAAGAGCGGCTTGGCGGCTCCGTCCGCGCCGGCTTTGATCTTACCGAGAACGTTCGTAATGTCGTTCGCTACACCGTTGAGAGTCGTGACATTACCGACGTTGACAGCGACGCCTCTTTGCTGGTTCGTTCTGAAGAAGGCGAAACCCTTCGTTCGAGCATCAGCAACGAACTGACCTACGACACGCGGGATTCGCGTTTTGACGCCCGAGAGGGTGTCATCGGGCGCCTGCGTACGGAGTTTACCGGCCTGGGCGGTGACGTGACCTTCGTGAAGGCCTCTGTCAGCGGCGGCTACTTCTATACAGTCTTTGACGACTACACGATTTCAACGCGCGGGTCGGCAGGTACCATTGCCGGCGTCGGTGATGACACCCGCATTTCGGATCGTTTTTTCCGCGGCGGCGGTAATCCACGTGGTTTTGAATTCGGCGGCATCGGCCCGCGCGACCGCAACACCGGAGATGCGCTCGGTGGCAAGCATTTCTACACCGGTACCGTGGAGATGGCGTTCCCTCTGTCGCTGCCTTTCGACCTGGATGTCCGCGGGCGCTTTTTCACCGACGTGGGCGCGGCTTGGGATATCGACGACAACAGCATTCCGGTTGTCGTTGACGATTCCAGCAGTCCTCGCGTTACGGTCGGCACCGGCATTTCATGGAATTCACCCTTTGGGCCGGTGGTCTTGGACCTGGGTGTTGCCGTGGTCAAAGAGGACTTCGACGAAACCGAGATCCTCAGCTTCAGCTTTGGAACACAGTTTTAAGAAACATGACCTGCTTATGCAGCTGGCTTTTGCGCACTGCCGCGGTGCTCCTGCTGGCGGTGAACCTGCCGATGGCCGCGCAGGGTCAGACGGAGCCCGTTCAGTCTGACCGGACGCAGCTCGACCGGGCGCCGCTGATCGGCGTTGTCGACATCCAATCCGTTCTGCGCGAATCGATCGCCGTAAAGGCTCTGGCGCAACGTGTGGAAATCGCAAGACAGGCTGCGCAACAATCCATGCTCGATCGTGAGGAAGCGCTCAGGGCGGCCGATGTAGAGCTTGCACAGAGGCGCGCATCGCTCTCCTCGGAAGACTATCTGAGTGAACGCAGCAGGCTGGAGACCCAAGGGGTGGCGCTGCAGCGGGAGATGCAGACCGAGCGCCGGCGTCTGGATCAGCTTTTCAGTCAGGGAATGGCGGAAGTGCAGCAGGTTCTTTTGACGATTTCCCAGGAAATTGCCAGAGAGCGCAACCTGGACGTTATTCTGGCCAAGACCACTGTGATCATCGTGAAATCGGAGTTCGACTACACCGAGGAAGCCTTGAAAAGGCTGAACGCAAGGCTTACCGATGTTTCTTCGTCGGCACCACCGGCAAACTGACAGCGGATTCGGCAAAGCTGATATGGTGCCGAGGGGAGAAGACTAGGGTGGGTCATGGCAGATAGCCGCTTTTTCAAGGTCACGGGTCCTTTCACGCTTTCCCGTCTGGCAGAGATCGCAGAGGCCGAGTTACAGCCGGATGTCGATGGTGAAACCCTGTTCTCCGACGTCGCACCGCTGGACGTTGCCGGTCCGGACGACGTCAGTTTTCTGGACAACCGCAGCTACATCGGCCAGTTCATGGAAAGCGGGGCCGGGGCCTGCATCGTTGATCCTGAATTTGCCGACCGCGCACCTAAGGGTATGCGCCTGTTGCTGACGCGGCGGCCGTATCGCGGCTATGCCAAGGTTGCCCAGGCCTTCTATCCGGTGGTCGCCGCACGACCGGGTGTCCACCCTTCGGCGCAGGTCGATCCTTCCGCGGAGTTAGGGGACGGCTGTGAGTTGGGGCCTGGTGTGGTTGTCGGCGTCGAGGCCAGGATCGGTCGGGCCTGCCGGATCGAGGCGAATGCCGTAATCGGCGATGCTGTCGAGATCGGCGATGGTACGGTGGTCGGACCCAACGCTTCTCTGGCTTTTTGCGTGATTGGGCGCGCCTGTCAGATTCACGCTGGGGCCCGTATCGGAACACGGGGATTCGGCTTCTCCATGGACCCGGAAGGCTTCGTCGATGTCCCTCAACTGGGCCGGGTCCTGGTGGAGGACGGTGTTGAAATCGGGGCAAACAGCACCATTGATCGGGGGGCCGGACCAGATACGGTTATCGGTGCCGGAGCGAAGATTGATAATCTCGTACAGATCGGGCACAACGTGCAGATTGGCCGCGGTTGCGTGCTTGTGGCCCAGTCCGGTGTGGCGGGCAGCACGGTCCTGCAGGACTTTGTTGCGGTCGCTGCGCAAGCCGGCGTTTCGGGTCATCTGAAGATTGGGGCGGGTGCCCGGATCGGGGCCAAGGCGGGTGTCATGCGTGATATTCCCGGCGGCATGACAGTTCTGGGAAGCCCGGCCCGGCCGGTGAGGGAGTTCTTTCGGCTCTGTGCGATTTGGGAACGCCAGCTGAAAGCAAGAGGCAGGAAAAAGGATGAGTGAACAGACCACAGATCAGGATGTCGCCGGTAGCCTGGATGTGCAGCAGATCATGGATCTGCTGCCGCATCGCTATCCGTTTCTGATGATCGATCGTGTTGAGGACATCGTCCTCCATGAATCGGCAACCGGAATCAAGAACGTCACCATCAACGAGCCGTTCTTCCTGGGGCACTTCCCGGAACGCGCCGTGATGCCCGGTGTCTTGATCGTCGAGGCGATGGCGCAGACGGCAGCGGCGATGATCATGTATTCGCTCGGTGAGGAGGCCCACGGCAAGCCGGTCTATTTCATGACGGTCGACGGTGCCCGTTTCCGCAAGCCTGTAGTGCCCGGCGATAGCTTGAGAATCCATGTTAAGCGGGTGCAGAACCGCCGAAACGTCTGGAAGTTCACAGGGGAAGCGAAGGTTGACGGCACTTTGGTCGCCAGCGCCAGTTACTCTGCGATGATCATGGATTACTGATGCCCGAGATCCACTCGACCGCGATCATCGATCCCGGCGCCCAGATTGCCGAAACTTGCCAGATAGGCCCCTACTGTATCGTGGGGCCGCATGTCGTACTGGGGGACGCGGTCAAGCTTCACAGCCACGTGGTGATCGAAGGGCGCACGACCATTGGCGCCAGGACCACCATTCTGCCTTTCAGTTCCATCGGCCAGACGCCGCAAGACCTCAAGTACCGCGGCGAACCTTCCGAGTTGCAGATCGGCACGGACAACACGATCCGCGAACACGTTACCATGAACACCGGCACCGAGGGCGGCGGCATGGTGACAAGGGTCGGCAACGGTGGTTTGTTCATGCCGGGCTCGCACGTGGCGCATGACTGCCAGATCGGGAACAAGGTGATCCTGGCAAATAACTGCACCCTGGCCGGCCATGTCATCATTGAGGACAACGCCATTCTCGGCGGTCTCACCGGGGTTCAGCAATTCGTTCGCGTGGGCCGTAACGCCATGCTGGGCGCCATGGTGGGAACGAAGCATGACGTCATTCCTTTCGGGATCGTCATGGCCCGCCCGACCAGGCTTGACGGCCTGAACCTGGTGGGATTGAAACGTGCCGGGGTTCCGACCCAGGAGATACAAGCCTTGAAGAAGGCCTATGACGTTCTCTTCACGGAAGAGGGCGGCACCCTGACGGAGCGCATGGATGAGGTCGAAGAATCGTTCGGTGGCAATGGCACCGTCGATACCCTTCTGGAATTCCTGCGGGTCGAGACCGGCCGCCCGATCCTGCGCCCGGACGAATACTGATGTCCGGACCGCTGGGCATCCTTGCTGGCGGCGGTCACCTTCCGCGTCGGCTGGTTGAACTCTGTCAATCCGATGGGCGCGGCGCCTTCGTTGTCGCCATCGAAGACAATACGGAGGCCTCCACCGTCGAGGGGGTCGACCATCTCTGGATCAAGTTGGGACAGACCAAGCGGGCCCTGGACGCACTGCGCGGGGCGGGGGTCAGCGAATTGGTCATGATCGGACCGGTTAAGCGGCCAACCCTTTCGGAGTTGCGTCCCGACGCCTATACCTTAAAGGCGCTCACCAAGATTAAGTTCAACCGGCTCGGCGACGATGGCATCCTCGGAACGCTGGTGAAAACCCTGGAAACCGAGGGCTTCACGGTGCGGGGCGTCGATGAGTTGATGGGTGATCTTCTGGCGGTTGCCGGGCCCTACGGGCGTTGCGTTCCGGATGAACAGGCCCAGTCCGACATCGAGCGGGGGATCGCCGTTGTTCAGGCGATGGGCGCTGCGGATGTCGGCCAGGCGACGGTCATTCAGAACGGTATCGTTCTGGGTGTCGAGGCGACGGAAGGTACGGACGCTTTGCTGGAGCGCTGCGGTCCGCTGCGGCGCGACGGGCTGGGCGGTGTTCTTGTCAAGCTGAGCAAGCCGGGCCAGGAGCGCCGGGCCGATCTTCCCACGGTCGGCGTGAAGACCGTCGAGGCTGCTGCAGCGGCCGGGCTGCGCGGCATCGCCATAGAGGCCGGCGGTACCCTGGTCGTCGATACCGATGCGGTGGCCCGCGCCGCGGACCGGGCCGGCCTGTTCCTTGTCGGCATCGACCTTTCGGCATGACTGCCACCGCAGGTCGGGAGGACGGACCGCTGGTTTTCCTGATCGCCGGGGAGCCGTCGGGCGATCTGCTGGGCGGCCGCCTGATGGCGGCGCTGCGCGAAGAAACCGGCGGCGCCGTCCGCTTCGCCGGCATCGGCGGCGAAGAGATGACCAAGCAGGGTCTGAAGAGCCTCTATCCGATTCACGAGTTTGCCGTGATGGGCTTTATCGAGGTCCTGCCGCATCTCCTCAAGATCATCCTGCGCATTCGGCAAACGGCCGCGGCGGTACGGTCGCTGCGCCCTGATGTGCTGGTTACCATCGACTCACCGTCCTTCACCCTGGAAGTGGCTCAGAGCCTGAAGGGCGAGGGCATACCGCTGGTGCACTATGTGGCACCCCAGGTCTGGGCCTGGAAGGCCGGGCGGGCCAAGCGTATGGCGCGTTATCTCGACCGCATCCTGGCCTTGCTTCCTTTCGAGCCGCCGCTGTTTGAAAAACACGGTCTGACAACCCGCTTCGTCGGGCATCCGGCTGTCGAGCTTGCGCGGAGCGAAGAGGAACGTCTGGCCGACCCTCTTCCCGAGGCAGGTAAGGGGCCGCTTCTGGCGGTCCTGCCCGGCAGCCGCAAGGGCGAGGTCGGCAAGCTGATGCCGATCTTCAGGGCGACCGTTGCCGTTCTTGCCGAGCGGCATCCGGGGTTGCGGGTGGTCATACCAACGGTGGAGACGGTCGAAGCCGCTGTCCGCGAGCAGGCCGCGTCCTGGACCGTGCCGGTGGAGGTTGTGCGCGGCGCCGCGGCGAAGCACGCCGCCTTTGCCGAGGCCCAGGTCGCTCTCGCAGCGTCGGGTACCGTTGCGCTTGAACTGGCCGTCGCAGGCGTGCCCACTGTCATTGCCTATCGCCTGACCGGGATCGGCAGCCTGTTCTCCGCCAAGCTTCTAAGAGTTCCCTTTGTCAGCCTGGTGAACCTGATTGCCGGCAGGATGATACAGCCGGAATTCCTGCAGGGTGAGTGCCGGGTGGAAAATCTGATTGAGCCGGTCGACAGCCTGCTGCGTGACCCCGCAGCCCGCCGAACCCAGCGTGAAGCCTATCTCGACGTTGTCCACGTATTAAAACCTGTAGACGCCTCACCCAGCCGCTGTGCGGCACGCGAGATCATTGGTCTGCTCGCGGAGAGGTGAGCCTCAGGGTTCGTGGAGTAGGTCAGTTGTTAGCACTAGTTCGAACTGCTTTCGGGGCGTTTTTCATCGCCCTGGTCTCGGCTGTCTTTGCCATATCTTTCGCCGCTATCGTCTACACTGGCGAGTTGGCCCAGTATCTTGATCGCGGTATCGGTTTGACGTTGCTGGGCAGCTTTGTGATCGCTGTTATGGGCGCGTTCACCCTTTCTTTCCGCGGTTCTATTCTTGCCCCCCAGGATGTGCCTGCCATTTTGCTTGCAGGCGCCGCCGCGTCGTTCGTCGCGTCGGGAGAGCTTTCGGGCGAAGAGCTCTTCGCCACCATAGCCTGCTTGATCGTTGTGGCCTCGCTGGCGACAGGCGTGGCTGGGCTGTTGATTGGGCAGATGAAGCTGGCCTATATCGCACGCTTCGTGCCCTACACGGTTCTCGCTGGGTTTTTGGCGGCGACGGGCCTTATGCTTTTGATTGGTGGTGTCAATGTGGCTGCGGGTTTGTCGTTTGGAGCGGACGGGGCGGCAGCATTTCTAACGCCGGACAGTCTCTTTAAATGGGTGCCCGCCCTGATAGCGGCGGTGGCGATCGTCGCCGCAACGCGTGTTTTCAGAGGCTACATCACCTTGCCCTTGGCCCTGATAGCCACAGCGGTTGGATATTATGTGCTGTTTTGGGTTTTTGGACTCTCCATGGCTGAGGCACGCGAACGGGGACTCTTGCTTGGACCCTTCCAGGAGGGAGGCTTTCTGCTGGGCGTCAACCCGGCGCTGCTGACCCAAGCTGATTGGGTCACCGTCATGTTGCAAGCGCCGGTAATCCTAACCATCGTCGCAACGGTCATGATTGGAAAGACACTCAACGCCTCAGGGTTGGAACTGGCCTTTCGG
>JANQMC010000053.1 GCA_028280305.1 Pelagibius sp.
GCCCATGCCCGTTATGCCCTTCTTCATAGGATTCCGCTTTGAGCCAGGCCTGCACGTCCGGGCTCTTCTTCTCCGGATTGTAGAGCCCGGCGTTGAACAGCATGGCCGGGTCAATGACGCCTTCAACGGTTTCATGGATCGGTGCGGCGGGGTTGAGGCTGCGCAGGCGTGCTTCGAGGCTGTGCCGTACCGTTTCCTCCGCCAGGTCGCTTTTGGTCAAGAGAATGCGGTCGGCCACGGCGGCCTGCTTGACCGACTCCATCTGGCTGTCCAGGGTGGTGTCCCCGTTGACGGCATCGACCGTCGTGACCACGCCGTCCAGGCGAAAGCGGTTGGACAGCAGAGGGTCGGTCATCAGGGTCTGTAAAATCGGCGCCGGGTCCGCCAGCCCGGTGGTCTCGATGACGAGGCGCTTGAAGGGCGGCACTTCCCGTTTCGCACGGCGCTTGTAGAGGTCGCGCATGCCGTCGACGAGGTCGCCGCGGATGGTACAGCAGAGACAGCCGCTGTTCAGCAGGACGGTATCTTCGGTCGCCTTTTCGACCAGCAGGTGGTCGAGGCCGATTTCACCGAACTCGTTGACGATGACGGCGGTTTCCTCCATCGCCGGATGGGCCAGAAGATGGCGCAGCAGGGTGGTCTTGCCGCTGCCGAGAAAACCGGTGAGGACCGAGACCGCCAAGGGCTCCTCGGGGATGTCGAGGTCTTCGACCGTGCTTTTTGGGTCTTCGACCGTGCTTTTTGGATCTTCGTTCACGACGGCTGAGCCGGTTTGCGCAGACGCAGGTGATAGAGACACCAGAGTATCGCGGTCAGCACCAGGATCGCGCCGGCCTGATGCAGGGCCGCCGCCCAGATGGGGACCACCAGCAGCAAGGTGACGATGCCGAGCGCCATCTGCAGCAACGCCAGGATTGCCAGCAGGGCAAAGCCCCCCTGAACTGCCGGCGGCAGATCCAGGCGCAGCGACCACAGCCAGATGGCCAGGCTCAGCACGACGGTGACGATTGCCAGGAGGCGGTGATTGAACTGCACCGCCGCATGGTTCTCGAAGAGGTTCAGGAACCAGGGCGACAGCATGCCGTAGCCTGCCGGAACCAGATCGCCGTCCATTAACGGAAAGGAGTTGTAGATCAGCCCGGCATTCAGACCGGCGACAAAACCGCCGGACACGATGGTCACGCTGACCAGTGCCAGAACGACCAGGCAGCCACGGCGCAGGCTGGTGGCGGCCGGGTCGCGGCTGCGTTCCGGCCGCGGCCAGAACTGGCCCAGCGCCAGCCAGAAGAGATAACCGTAGATCACCAGGGCGAGGCCGAGATGGGCGACAAGGCGGTACTGGCTGACGTCGGTGCGATCGCCGAAACCGCTGGCAACCATGAACCAGCCAAGGGCGCCCTGCAGTGCGCCGAGAAGCAGCGCCACAAGCAGTAAGCGGGTGAGCCGCCGGTCCAGACGGCCGCGCCACCAGAACCAGAGGAAGGGCAGGGCGAAGACCAGGCCGATCAGCCGCCCCCAAAGGCGGTGAATATACTCCCACCAGAAAATGGTCTTGAACTCGGCCAAGCTCATGCCGGCGTTAACCTGCTGGTATTCCGGGATCTGCCGGTAGAGATCGAAGAGCCGCTGCCACTCGCTCTGGCTGAGGGGGGGCAGGGCGCCGCTGATCGGCGCCCATTCCATGATCGAGAGCCCGGATTCGGTGAGCCTTGTGATGGCGCCGATCACCGCCATGGCCAAAACCATGGCACAGCAGCCCAGCAGCCAGAACCCGACGGCGCGGCTGGCCGTGGCCGTTTTCTCGCCGGCAAAGGCAAAGGGCGTGGTGGCGGTCATGCCGCGACAACTGCGGTTGGTTCTGCGGTCGGGCCTGCCGATGGATTCGACAGGGCCTGCACCGTTGGGCGATTTCGTCCGTTCATCGGCGCTAAACTAGTGGCCCGGGGCCGCGCCGCCAAGTGTGACGGCGTATCGCTAGGGCGCAAAAAGGAACTGGCGCGACTTTCTGCCGCGCCCCGCGCCGCTTTCACTGAGGGCTTCTACTGGGGCCGCTTCTACTGGAGTGTCAGGCAGCAGGCGGCGATGCGGGTATCCGGCGCGGTGATGATCGGAATGTTGGCGACTTTCACCGAATGCAGCGGCCCGTCCAGATTTTCTTCCCAGAAAGCCAGGAACTTGTGCAGTTCGGGGTAGCGCGGCGCCAGATCGTATTCCTGCCAGATATAGCTCTGGAGCAGGGCCGGGTGATCCGGCAGGTGATAGAGTATTTCGGCTGTTGTCAGCCGATAGTCGTTCATCTGCAGTTCTAGCTCGCTCATCTTCCCTCCTATCCTTCCGTCCCTTGGGACCCGATAGGGTTCAAGCTTGCCCACCTGTCGATGAAACCTCAACAAAATACCGTTAATAAAACAATAACTTAGCAGCCCGTCGGTAAGAGTGCTGCCACCATCTTCGGGCCGAATCAGATCAGGCTGCCGACGGGTGCCGACAGCCTGAAAAGCATCTTCAACCTATGGGGTGCCTCTTGGGGCAGTCCCCGGCAGCCTTGCCTGGCCGCTAGAGGCGCATATTGCGGGCGCGGGTGCCGCGCTCGATCGCAGCGGCGGGCAGCCGGCCGACCTGCAGGCGGTGCCGCAGCATCTCCAGCAGGCGCAGTTCTTCCTGGCTGACCGCGCTGTCGGCGGCGGCCACGTCCAGGGCAATGGCGTAAGCGGTTTCCGAGAGCTTGCTGGGCAGTTTCTCGGTGATGAAGCCCAGGATCTTCTCCAGGCCGTCCTCGTCGCCGAGCAACTCGGCGCAGGCCTGGGCGGCCTTCGGCACCTCGTTCAGGTCGTAGTCTTCGAAAACCGGCAGGTGCTTCACCGTGTCGCCGATGGTCATCAGCTCCGAATCGGTCATATCGCGGTCTGCGGCGGAGACCAGAACCATGGTGTAGACGAGGGCTGTGTGATGATCGGACATTGCGTTTCGCTTCTTGCTCTCTGGGTTTGCGGACAGCTGAACAGACCGGACTGACCGGCGGCGGCGCAGACTAGGCAGGCGCTGGCGGCAGCGTCAAGCCCGCAGAAAGCGCATATAAGGGGCGCGGCATTTGCGCTCGACAGCCGCCGGAGCGCTGGGCAAGCTGCGCCGCATGGGGCCCATTCTGAACGTCGTCTTTCCGGTCTTCGCGATCATGCTGGCCGGCTATGCCGCCGGTCGTTTTCGCATCCTCGGGAATGAAAGCAGCGAGGCGCTGAACCGCTTCGTCTACTTCATCGCGCTGCCGGCGCTGTTCTTCATCTCCATGGCGCGGGTGTCGCTGGATCAGGTTTTCAACCTTCCTTTCCTGGCGGCCTACGGCGGCGGTGTCGCCTTTACCTTCCTGCTCGCCTTCGTGGTAGCCCGCTTCTTCTTTCCCAACCGTCTGGGAGCGCTCGGGCTTGGCGGCCTCTCGGCCATCTTCTCCAATACCGGCTACATGGGCATCCCGCTGCTCATGCTGGCCTTCGGTGAGGCCGGGATGCTGCCGGCGATCATCACCACCATCCTCAATGGGGCGGTGATCATGGCGATCGGCATTGCCCTGCTGGAACTTGACGTGCAGCAGGGCAAGAGCGGTCTGGCGGTACTGGGCGGCGTGCTGCGCGGCATCCTGCGTTCGCCGCTGGTGCTTTCTGCCGTTGCCGGGCTTGCCGCCTCCGGTCTCGGCCTGCCGATCCCGCGGGCGGTCGCGACCTTCTGCGACATTCTGGGCGCCTCCGCCGGGCCCTGTGCGCTCTTTGCCATCGGCCTGTTCATGGTCGGCAAGTCCTTTACCGCCGGCATGACGGAAGTGAGCTGGCTGGTCCTGCTGAAGCTGGCGGTGCAGCCCCTGGTCACCTGGTGGCTGGCTTTTCACGTCTTCACCATGGATCCGATCTGGGCGGCGGGCGCCCTGATCCAGTCGGCGCTGCCGACCGGTGCCCTGGTCTTCGTGCTGGCCCAGCAGTACGGCATCTACGTCCAGCGTTCGACGGCCGTTATCATGATTTCCACCGTGATTTCTCTCGGCACCTTGTCGGCGCTCTTCGTTTACCTGGGCATTGGCTGAGAGCCCCGACCGCTTTTGTTCGGCGCGAGCTGGCCAAGCAGGCTGTCTCTCTGTGACGGTTTGTCCTGCGGCAGGGCGAGCGCCTTGTTCAGGGCGCTCTCCAGCGCCGGCTTCAGCAGCTTCGTCGGCGCGACGAGGACGGTCGGCAGGAGTCAATGCCGGTGCACTTCGGTCCCCTGACTTTGGCTGTCCTTTATGACTCTTCGGCGAGTCTAGTAGTCAAATCGCTTATTCGAGCCGAAGAGCCTTGCCTGAGTCCCTTTCAATGCGGACTATGGGGCATGCAAGAAGTACTTGCTGATATACAGGCGGCGGAATTGGATCTGGGTGACGGTATCGCGCTCTACCCTGATCTGCGCCAGGCTCTTGAGTATTGGGAGAGCAAGCGCGGCGATCGTTTTGCGCCGGCGCGCGAGGATATCGATCCTTCCGAAATCGCTGCGCTGCTTTCGCGCGTCATGCTGGCCGATGTCGAACAGACCGAAGACGGCGCGCTGGATTTTCTCTACCGCCTCAGCGGCACCGGCATCTGCGATGTGCACGGCTATAACCTGGCGACCCTGCGTCCGCGCGAACTCAGTCCGCCAGCCTACGGTCAACTGGTTCATGATCACTACTGTATCGCGGTCGAGCGGCGTATGCCTTTGGCGCATGTGCTGGCGTTGCGAACCGATACAAAGCAGCGCTCCTACGCGCGCATTATTCTGCCGCTCTCCGCCGACGGCGAGAAGGTCACCATGCTGATGATGGTGGACAGCGAGAAACAGAACTCGATGCGCGAGTTCCTGGAAGTGATCCGGGTCTACGGCAAGCGGAGCTGAGCCTCACGCCTCGGCGAGAAACTCCCTCACCGCCGCAACCGCTTCGGCGAGGCCGACCCGCTCGGCGGTGACGCTGGCCGGGAAGGCGTCGAGCAAGCGGCTGGGCAAGGGATCGAGCAGCACGAAGACGCCGCGGTCGTCGGCGCGGCGGATCAGGCGGCCATAGGCCTGGCGCAGCTTCAGTCGGGTCAGTTGCTCGTCGTAGGCGCGGCCGCCGAAAACCTGGCGCCGCGCCTTGTGGATAATGTCGGGGCGCGGCCAGGGCACCCGGTCGAAGGCGATGAGGCGCAGGGAGCGCCCGGGCACGTCGACGCCGTCGCGCACCGCGTCGGTGCCTAGCAGGCAGGAGTCTTCCTCGGCGCGGAAGATATCGACCAGCGTGCCGGTGTCGAGGCCGTCGACATGCTGGCTGTAGAGCGCGGTGCCGGCCTCGGCGAGAGCCGGGGCGATGCGCTTCTGGACGGCGCGCAGCCGGGCGATGGCGGTGAAGAGCCCGAGAGCGCCGCCGCCCGATGCCAGGAAGAGTTCACGGTAGGCCGCGGCCAGTTGGTTCAGGTCGCCGCGCTTCAGGTCGTGGACGAAGAGGATGCGGGTCTGGGCGGCGTAGTCGAAGGGCGATGGCAAGCTGACGCGGGAAACCGCCGCGGCCATGTGTTCGGTGCCCAGGCGTGCCTCCGCCGCCCGCCAGGCCGCAGCCTCATCGTCGCGTTCGGCTTCCGGCGCGCCGGTATCTGTTGTACCAACGCTGTGATCGGTCAGGGTGGCAGAGGTGATGAGCAGGCCGTGGGCCGACTGGCCGAGACTGGCGGCGAAGGGCCGGCCCGGATCGATCCAATGGCGGTAGAGCCCGACGTCGATGTCACGGCCTTCCATGCGTTCCACCGCGAACCAGTCGCAGAACTCGGCCGGGGTTTCCTCCGCCAGGGCGTCCAGCATGTCGCGCCAGGCCGCCAGCGGCAGCAGGGCCCGGGTTTCCAGCCCGCGGGCCGCGGCTTCGATGCGCCGCCGGCTGTCGCTGTCCAGGTTTTCGGATTCTTCATCGAGGCGCGCGAGCAGCAGGCGGCGCAGATCCTTCAAAGGCTGGATCAGATCGCGCAGATCTTCGGCCAGGGCTTCCGCCGCGTCCAGCAGGCCGTCGATCGGCGGCTGGGCCGGGGCCTCCAGGCTGTAGGGCTGGTCCTGGCCGCTGCTGCGGGCATAGACCTGTCTTGCGGCAATCTCCAGAAATCGTTCGCTGGCGCCTTCGGCCCGGCCTTCCTCGATCCTCTGCCGCCAGCCTTCGCCGGCCAGAACCCGGGCGGCGCGCAGCACTTCCTCCAGGGCTTCCAGCGCCGCCGTGTCGCCGGCGATCAGATCTTCCAGGCGGCGCTTCAGCCCGCGCAGACGGGTGGCGCCGCGGCGGCCGCCCTCGGCGCCCAGCAACCAGCGCCGTAGTTCACGGGATTCACGGCCACAGAGATGGGCGGCAAAGGCGCTGTCCGCCGCCTCGAAAAGCTGGTGGCCTTCGTCGAAGACATAGCGGGTCGGCAACTGCCCGTCGTCACCGCCGCCCATGGCGGCCTGGATCATCACCAGCGCATGGTTGGCGACCACGATGTCGGCCTGGCGCGCGGCGCGCACCGAGCGCTCGATGAAGCATTTCCGGTAATGCTGGCAGGCGGAATAGATGCACTCGCCGCGGCGGTCGGCGAGGCCCAGGGTGCGGGCCGGACCGAAGAGGTCGGTGAACCAGCCGGGAAAATCGCCGCCGACCATGTCGCCGTTGCGGGTGCGGGCCGCCCAGCGCGCCATGAGGCCGAGGGCCACGGCATCCTGGGGGCGGGCAGGGAGCTGACTTACCGCTTCGGCGAGGTTCAGGAGGCAGAGGTAGTTTTCCCGCCCCTTGCGGATCACCACCTTGGCGGCGCGCTCGCGCGGTTCGGGAAACAGCGCCGCCAGTTCGTCGTCGACCTGGCCCTGAAGGTTGCGGGTGTAGGTGGAAATCCAGGTGGCGGCCTTGTTGCGCTCGGCCCAGAGACTGGCCGGAGCAAGATAGCCCAGGGTCTTGCCGGTACCGGTGCCGGCCTCGGCCAGCACCACCTGCGGTTCGCCCTCCACCGCCCTTGGCGCGAAGGCGGCGGCAGCGGCGGCGGCATAGTCGGCCTGCTGCGGGCGCGGCTCGACCTCGCCGCTGTTCAGCCCGGCCAGCACCTCGGCCAGGCGGGCGCGGCTCTCCGCTGCGGGAACCGGCTGCGTGCCGGGGGCACCGCGCGGCGGCCGTTCCTCCCAGTCCGGCAGACGCTCCCAGACCCTGAGGCCGAGATTGCGCTTCGGCAACACGGTGCCGCCTTCACCGAAACCGAGCGCGCCAATCACGAAGGGTCCCCAGAGCCAGCCCGCCTGGGCCATGGTCCAGGCGATACCCGGTGCATCGCGGTCGCCACCGGAAGGCGATGTGCCGCGGGCCGCCAGTTCGCGCAGCAGCGCCAGGGCGGCCTGCGGCAGCAGGATGGCGGCCGCTTCGGCATCACCGGGTTTTGCGAAACCCAGCACTGAGGCGAGGCCGTGGGGTGTCGGCGGACAGAAGCTTGCCGGTCGCACAAAGGCGAAAAGTTCCAGCAGGTCGAACGCGGAAAAGGGGTCGCAGTCCAGGCGGCGGGCCACCGCCCGGGCATGACAGACCAGGGGCGGTTGCTGCCGCGCCCGGGTGGCGGCTTCCGCCGCCGTCAGCGTTTGGACCTCGCCCTCCTGGTCGATCCAGACCGCGCCGCCGGGCCCGGCCAGCAGCACGGGGGCGGCGGGCAGACGCAGGCCGGTTTGAGACGCAGGGGAATCGGCGGGAACGGATGTAGAACTCATCGGCGGACTATAGCCGCAGGGCGCCGAGCCCGTCATGGTCCTATCTGTGTGGAACCCCAGAAACACGGATGAAAACCGGGCACTTCGATGTCCCGCTGTCTGCGGTCGCCGCATAGGCTATGCTGTATCAATGGTGAGGGACCGAACAGCGCCGCGACCGCGCGGAAGAACAGGCCTGCGTGGGTGAGGGGGATGCCGATCTTCCGGCCTTGCTTTCGGGGGACAAGGCGGCCTGGGATCGCTTTGTCGCGCGCCACGCGGCGGTGATTTTTTCCGCCGTGCGGCGGCGCCTGCTGCCGGCGGGCCGCAACGCCGATGCCGAAGACGTCGTGCAGGATGTCTTCGTCCGCCTCTGCCAGAAGGATTTCCGGCTGTTGCGTAGCTATGACGCGTCGCGTGCCAAGATCACCACCTGGCTGACGGTGATCGCCAATTCCGCTGCCATCGATCATCTGCGGCGTCTGAAGCGGCGCACCGAGGACATCGACGATCAGCCGGAAGCCGTGCTGGCGGTCGAGCCCGTGGTGCCCGAGCGGGTGAAAATCCCCGAAGGCGTACTATCGCCCCGCCAGGCCCTGGTTCTCGAACTGCTCTATCGCCGCGACATGACTCCTGGGGAGGCCGGTGCCGTGATGGGGGTGGACCCGCAGACGGTCCGTTCCATGCACCACAAGGCCCTGGCGAAGCTGCGGGTGCACTTGCAAGCGGAAATGGGTGAATCGGAAGATGTTTAGCGGGGATGATTTTGAGACTTTTGCCGTAACACAACCAAGGGTCCAGGGGTGAACCCATGAGCGCGATCGCTCTTGATTGTTTCAATCAAGAGCGTCAATCGCCCTCAAGCATAAGGACGTAGAAACTGATTCACGATTTACTTTGTTCCAAAGCAAACCGATCAGTTTCTAGGGGAAAAGGTACTAGGACAGATGAAGGACGATAAGACGAAAGAAGGCGCGGATCTCTGGCGCAAAGCGCAAAGCTCCTGGGCGGAACCGGAGGCAGCCGTTCCCGCGGCACCGGATCCTCTGCTGCTGGCCTCCTATCTGGACGGCCGTCTCAGCCAGGCGGAAGCGGCCCTTGTGGAAAGCCGCATGACGGCCAATCCGCGGCTGCTCGACGAGGTGCTGGCGCTGAAGGCGGAATTGGCGGAGACGCCGGTCGCGGCGCCTGCCGCGGCGATCGCGAGGGCGCAGGCGCTGCGTGGCGGCGGGCTCGAGAGCCCTGCGGTGCCGGTGATTGACAGCGAAGAACAGAGCGATTTCCTCTCCCACCTTCTGGGCGGCTGGTTGCGTCCGGCGGTGCCGGCCTTTGCCGTGGTTGCCGTGGTGCTGGCCTGTGCCGGGGCCTTTGAGCTGGGCCGCTATCAGTCCGAGCGGATCCTGCCGCAGCAGACCGCCGGCTCCGACGCCGGCGATCCCTTCACGCTTGAAGAGCTGATTTAGGGGAGGCCGGTCGTGGGCAAATTCATGGGCAGGCGATCCCTGTGGTTTCTCCTGGCCGCCTCGGTGGCGGTCAACGTGTTTTTCCTGGCCGGGCTGATCTATCCGCAGCTGATCGGCAAGCCGGCCTCGATGATGAGCGAGGACCCGGTCGCCGCGGCGACCGAGGACTTCGGCCTCGACGCCGGGCAGGTCGCGGGGCTGGAGGCGCTGCGCCGCCAGATTGCCGAGCGCCGCGCCACGGCGGGCGGCGGGGCCGGCGGCTTTCGTTCCATGATGGTCGAGGCTTTGGCGCAGCCGGTCTTTGATCGCGCTGCCTTTGAGACACGCCTGAACGAGCGGCGGCAGGCGCGCGGCGGCATGATCCTGGATATGGTCGAGGCGCTGCACGGTTATCTCTCCACGCTTTCCCCGGCGCAGAAATCGGCCTTTCTCGAACGCTCGAAGGAGCCGGGCTTTCTGCGCGCGCTGCTTTGGCCGCCGCCTGAGCGGCGTTGACGCCCGCCGTCGCCGCGCATAGGGTCCCCGGCAGTTGGAAGGCGGCTTAGTCCAGGCCGTCTATCCGGACTTTCTGGCCGGATTTTCTTGAATGAGCGGTACCATGGCAAACGAGCGGGAACTGGCCGAGGGCGCACGCGCCTGGCCCTTCGAAGAGGCAAGACGGGTCGTAAAGCGCCTGGCCGGCAAGAAACCGGAAAAGGGCTATGTCCTCTTCGAGACCGGTTACGGCCCCTCCGGTCTGCCCCACATCGGCACCTTCGGCGAGGTCGCGCGCACCACCATGGTGCGCCAGGCCTTTCAGCGCCTCAGCGACATGCCGAGCAAGCTGTTCTGCTTTTCCGACGATATGGACGGCCTGCGCAAAGTGCCGGACAACATCCCCAATAAGGAGATGGTGGCCGAGCATCTGGGCAAGCCCCTGACCCAAATTCCCGATCCCTTCGAAACCCACGACAGCTTCGGGGCGCACAACAACGCGCGGCTGCGCGGCTTCCTGGACACCTTCGGCTTCGACTACGAGTTCCAGTCGTCGACCGAGTGGTACACCTCCGGGCGCTTCGACGAAGCCCTGCTGCAGGTGTTGCGCAACTACGACAAGGTGAAGAACGTGGTGCTGCCGACCCTGGGCCCGGAGCGCCGTGAGACCTACAGCCCCTTCCTGCCGGTCTGCGCCAAGACCGGGCGGGTGCTCCAGGTGCCGGTGCTTGAATGGAACGCCGAAGCCGGCACCATCGTCTATCAGGACGAGGACGGCACCAAAGTCGAGACCTCGGTTACCGGCGGGCACTGCAAACTGCAGTGGAAGGCCGACTGGGCGATGCGCTGGTATGCCCTGGGGGTCGACTACGAGATGTCCGGCAAGGACCTGATCGACTCGGTGAAGCTCGGCAACCAGATCTGCAAGATTCTCGGCGGGCGTCCGCCGGAGGGCTTCAACTACGAGCTCTTCCTGGACGAGGACGCGAAGAAGATCTCCAAGTCCAAGGGCAACGGTCTCAGCGCCGAGGACTGGCTGACTTACGGGCCGACGGAAAGCCTGTCGCTGTTCATGTTCCAGAAGCCCCGGGCGGCCAAGCGGCTTTACTTCGATGTCATTCCGCGGGCGGTCGACGACTACCTCTCGCATCTCGCCGCCTACAACGGGCAGGACGAGAAGCGCCTCGAGAATCCGACCTGGCACATCCACGACGGCCAGCCGCCGCTGCCCGGCACCAAGCTCAGCTACGCCATGCTGCTGAACCTGGCCAGTGTCTGCAACACCGAGGACCCGGCGGTGCTCTGGGGCTTCATTTCGCGTTACGCGCCCGAGGCCACGCCGGAGGGCGATCCCATGCTGGACCGCCTCGTCGGTTTCGCCCTGCGCTACTACGCCGACTTCGTGAAGCCGAATAAGCGCTACCGTGCGCCCAGCGACGACGAGCGCAAAGCCCTGGCTGACCTCGCTGCGCGCCTGCGCGCCCTGCCCGGCGATGCCGACGGGGAGGGCATCCAGAACGAGGTCTATGCCGCCGGCAAGGCACACGGCTACGAGAACCTGCGCGACTGGTTCAAAGCCCTCTACGAGATCCTGCTGGGCCAGGAACAGGGACCGCGCATGGGTTCCTTCATGGCGCTCTACGGGCTGGAGGAAAGCCTGGCGCTCATCGATCAGGTGCTGGCGGGCGAGAGCCTGTCGGCCTAAAGCAGACTCGGCCCGGTTTTCGGCTTCCCTCTCCCTCGGGCTCGTTCCGAGGGTCCCCTTCTGCGGCTTGAGCGGGCAAGCCCGTTGCAATCGATTCAGCGGCAGTTGACTCTAGGGCTGCGCAGCAGGCCCCAGCCGAAAACATCGTCGCGCCCTGCGGCGCCGAGATCTTCGGCGGTTTGCCTGAGCAGGCTGCGCGCTGTGGCGGGGCCACTGCCGGCACCGGCATGCAGCAGGGCGGCCGCCACGAAGGGCACGGCAAAGCTGGTGCCGGTCCAGGTCTGATAGCCGCCGCGGGCATCGGCCGAGCGTACGTCGACACCCGGGGCCGCGAGTTCGATGTAGCCGCCGCGGTTGGCGCTGCGGTAGAGCCGCTTGCGGTCATCGATGGCGGTGACGGCCAGAACTTCGGGGTAAGCACCGGGGAAGGCAGGTTCGGCGCGGGGACCGCCGTTTCCGGCGGCGGCGACAAGGCTCGCCTTCTTGGCCGCTTCCCTGATACCGTTTTCCAGCACACTGTTCGCTTTGCCGCTGAGGCTGAGCGCTATCACTTGCGCATTCGAACCGATCGCCCAGTCGACGGCGCGCAGGATTGCCAGTGTATCCGTGCGCACGTCGCCTTCGTAGATATAGAAGACTTCAGCGGCCAGCAGTTGGGCGCCCTGCGCCAGTGCCGGCAGCTCTCTGGGGGCTTGTCCGACCAGGAGCGCGGCAATGGCGGTGCCGTGGCCGGCACCTGCCGCCTCGCTATCCGCCGGGCGAAAGTTTTTCGTCTCTATCGACGAACTCCTCAGCGCCGGATGGCCAGTGTCCACCGCAGTATCGATAATGGCGATCCGCTGGCCTGCTGTGCAAACCGTCCCGGCCCCTGTCTCCAGGCCGACCAGTTCGGCCGACCAGCAGTGCTCCCCCAGGCAGCGGCCTCCGCCGCTGGCGTAGAGATTGTTGAAGTCGAACAAAGCGCCCGGCCGGGTCGTGCGTGCCAGCTCCAGCGCTTCATCCATATCCAGGCCCGAAGGCACCGAAAGCCGGGAGATTGACGTGCCGAGCGCCGCCAGGCTGAAATTGCCCGATGCGGTGAAGCCGACGATTTCCAAAGCGGCGATATCGAGGGCGTTCAGCCCGACGCCGATGATTTCACGGTCGATGAAGTCGCGGTCAGCCCCGAACCCGAAGAAGTTGAACGGGCCGGGGCCGTCATCCCGTCCGCCGCTGTCGCGACCACCGCCCCCGCCGCCACCGCGGCTGCCGCGATCGTCGTCGTCATCGTCATCGTCGTCGTCGTCATCATCGTCGTCGTCGGCCAGGGCCTCCGACCACAGCAATCCGCCGCTTGACTCCGGTAGGGCTAGGGTTGGCAGAAGCCAGATAGTGAGCAAAAGGACGAGCAGGCGCATGTTCTGTAATCCTTGATGACGGCGCTATACCTAGGCACAACGGAGGAAATCAAAAAAAATTCCGGACAGCTATTGGAATATTGGTTCGCGGGCTGCGTTATCCCACAAATGGAAGGCAGGGTGGACTGTCTATGAGTGACGATATCAGAGTTGAGATGGTTGCCCTGGTGCCAAGATTGCGACGCTTTGGCTACGCAATCTCCGGGTCTTGGGACGAAGGAGAGGATCTCGTGCAGGCAGCTTGTGTGAAAGCGCTCAGCAAACTCGAGCAGTTTCAGCCCGGAACACGGCTGGACAGCTGGATGTTTCGGATTGTCCAGACCACTTGGATCGACCGGGTTCGCAGCCGCGGTCGCCGCAATGAGGTGGGTGACCCCGATGATTTCGCCCGTTTTTCGGATGAGGGCAGGGGCGCAAGGGTGGCCGAGGGCCGCTTGACCCTGGCCCGGGTCCGCGAAGCGATGCAGACGCTGCCGGAAGAACAGCGTGCGGCGCTCGCCCTGGTGGCGATCGAAGGATATTCCTACAAGGCCGCTGCCGAGACCCTGGAAATCCCCGTGGGTACGGTTATGAGCCGCCTGGCAAGGGCCCGGTCCAAACTTCTGCCATTGCTGAAGGAGAAAGAGTGATGTCTGGAATCCCGACCCCCCCGGAAAAGGTCAGCGATGAGCAGATCGCCGCTTATGTCGACGGCAGTCTGGATGCGGCCGAGGCGGCCGTCGTGGCAGCGGCGATCGAAAACGATCCCGCGGTTCGCGCCTATGCGGAGACTGTCCGCGAAACCAACTACCTGCTGCGCGAAGCCTTTGACGGGCCGATGGCGCAGCCGGTCTCGAGCGAACTGCGCACCACCATTATGGGAACTGAGGAGACGCAGGCCGGCGCCACGGTGGTGGATTTTGCCCGCGCGCGGGAGGCCCGCCGACCCTGGGTCGGAATGGCCCTGGCGGCCAGCATCGCCCTGGTGGTCGGCATTACCTCTACGACCGTCTTCTTTGACGGTGGGCAGGACCATGCCGAACCCCTGTTGGCCCTGGGGCCGGCTCCCACCACGGGCCCGCTGCACAGGGCGCTGGAAACCCTGGCGAGCGGTGACGTCTCTGAGGAAGGGCTGCAGTTGATGCTGAGTTTCCGTGACGGCGAAGGCCGTATCTGTCGGGAATTCGAGCTTGCCGGCGAGACCCCCGCCCAAATGGACTTCGCCATTGCCTGCCGCAGCGATGCAGGCCAGTGGCAAGTCGAGATTGCCGTCACCGGCCCGGCCACTGCGCCCAATGCCGACGGCATCGTGCCGGCTTCCGGTCCGGCCGAGGACGCCTTGAACGCGATGCTCGACTCGCTGGGCGCCGGGCCCGCCCTCAGCCCGGCCGAGGAGGCCAAGCTTCTGCAGGACGGCTGGCGCTGAGGCCGTACCGGCGTTCTTCAAGCCGGGAAATCCTTGTTGCCGATTAGATCGGATTTATGTCGAACAGCCCGGACCCGGCCGCAACGCCGGGCCCGGGCTCAGGTTGTCTGATGCCCGGTTTTCCGGGCTTTTTCAGAGTTTCTGCGCAGCGGTCGATTTTTAGGGAATAACCTCCCGAGCGCGGCGTTTTCCTGGTGAGAGAGGCCGATAGTCATCGGCTGCAGATGGTCTTCGGACCGTGACCAGGAGATACCGTGATGAAACGCCTTAGCGCCCTGCTTCTTGCCCTGCCGCTCGCCGCTTGCTCGGTCGACGGTTTTGAGTTGCCCAATCTGGCGAGGGTCTTTGAATCGCCCCGCCCGGACACGCAGCCGCTCAGCGGCGCGATCCGCAGTGTTCCGCAGGCAACGACCGCCGCGCTCAGCAGCATGACGGTTTCCAGTCTGATGGATGGCAGCACGCAGACCTACACGGTGCGCCCCTTCGGCAACGGTGTCCGGGTGCGGCAGAGCGACGGCTGTGTGTGGACCCGCGCCGGAGACTGGTTTTCTCCCTCCGACAGTTGGGCCAACTGCGGCGAGTCACGCAACTGGCACACCGGTCAAGCCAAGGTCAGGCAACTCGATTCGCTGTATCCCCTGAAGGTTGGCAGCGTCGGCCGCTACGAACGCAGCGCCGTTTCTCACACGGGCCGCAGCTACACGCGCCAAACGCGCTGTGAGGTAACCGATGCGGTCGAGGTTCTGCGCCCCGGCAAAGCGGCCACAGCGGCCTATGTTGTGGTCTGCAACGACAGCCGTCGGGTGCGCACCACCTGGTACGCACCGGATGAAGGCCCGATCGCTTACCGCGAAGTCCACCACCGCAAGGGTGTGGAAGTGGCCTGGCTCCGCAACGACTGAAGCCTCCGTCTCAGCAAAGGTGAAAAGCACCTGAACGGCGCGTGAAGCGCTGCTGAACAAGAGATGAAGTGCATCGGAATTATCTATTAAAAATCAAACAGTTGATTGCGAATTCCTTTGAGTAGACCAAGCTTATAGGCCAGCAGCCGGCGCCAGCCGACCCGGGTTTCGCCGGCCCCGTTACAACAGCCCCGCAGGAAGCCCTCGGCCCCAAGGGGCCCACCAGGAGACCGACATGAAGTACTTCAAACTTATCCACTCCGGGATCGACCCCAAGCCGTTCCTCGATGAGATTGATTCCATCGAAGGCGCCTGGGCAAACGCCACCGGCCGGCAGGACAAGATCAAGGTTCAAAGAGAGGCGCTTTCGATCCCGCTGCGCGGTCTGCGCAAGTCTGCCATCGGCGGGCGCAAACGCCGCGACGTTCACGAGAGCCGCTGGACCGGCGGTTCGAAACTCTATCCGGTCGCCCGTGGGTTTCTGAAAGACTTCGCGCAAGAGCAGAACAGCCTGCTCAGCCGCGCCAAGATCGTCTGCCTCGCCGCCGGCAAGCGCGTCTATCCGCATATCGACCGCGGCGACTACTACCTGCTGCGCAATCGCTTTCATCTGGTTCTGCGTTCGACCCAGGGTTCCTGGCTGAAAGCCGGCGACGAGGAAGTCCGCATGGCGGAAGGCGAGCTCTGGTGGTTCGACAACAAGCAGGTTCACGAAGCCTTTAACGACGGTGCCCTGGATCGCATTCACATGATTTTCGACCTGCTGCCGCAAGAGATGGCGGACAGAGTCTCAGCAACTGCTGCCTGAAAGAGGAACTGAGTGATGACCGTTACCCGCCCCCTTAGCGCCGACTCCCCCCAGAGCAAGGACTCCCCCTTGAGTGGAGGCTCAGGACCCGCGACGGCTTTCACGCTTCAACAGCGGCGGGCCCGGGGCCGAGAGTCCCTGGGTTGCTGGCTCGCGCTGCCGAAGGAAATGGCAGCCGATGCCGTGCCGCTGGTGGCCGTTCACGGCATTCGGCGCGGGGCGCGGGACCAGGCACGTTTTTACGGCGAACGCGCCGCTGCGCTCGGCCGGCCGGTTATCGCACCCCTGTTCAGCAAGAAGCGCTGGCCGCACTATCAGCAGGTCGTGCGCCGCCAGCGCGCCGACCTGGCACTGCTTTCCCTGCTGCGTGAGCTGCAGTTGGCCGGCCTCTGGCAGTCACGCAAATTCGATCTTGCCGGTTACTCCGGCGGCGCGCAGTTCGCTCATCGTTTCGCGATGCTCTACCCGCATCTCGTCTCCCGCCTGACGGTGGCCTCGGCCGGCTGGTACACTTTTCCCGATGCAGCGGCTTTCCCCTACGGTCTTGCGGAACGGTCCGGCCGTTCCGACGACTGGGGGCCGCGTTTGGCAGCCGGGCTCGACGGCTTCCTGCGGATTCCCATCCAGGTCTGTGTCGGTGCGCAAGACAATGTACAGGACGGCAACACCCGCGGCGGTGAAGCGATCGATGCGCAGCAGGGCAAGGACCGCTTGAGCCGTGCTGCCAACTGGACCGCGGCTCTGCGTGCGGCGGCGCGGCAGCGGGACCTCAATCCGGACATCCAACTGAAAGTGCTGCCCGACTGCGGTCACAACTTTCGCGCCTGCATCACCCGGGGCGGTCTCGACCGACTGGTGATGCCGGATGTTGAAAGTCTTGACGGCATGGTGTTTGAGAGCCGCCAGATGGAGACCTTCGCCGCCCTGTAGCCTGCGCCGCGATGTGCCGTTCATCCGCCTTTCATCCCGGATTTTACGGCCCTTCATTCCGCCAACATAACGCCTTCAGTAAGCCTTCTTATTGTTAACGCCGAGAGTCACATCGGTTACTGACCCGCTCTAGGAGATATAAAGATGACCATCACGACCCCCATTACCTCGGAAGTTCTCGCCCGTGCCAAGTGGGCGTTCTCGACCCGCAGAGTCCAACGCAAGGATGCGGTGCGTCTCAGCGAAGCGCTCGGCGATGCGATTTCCGGCGATCTCGTGCTCGGCCGTGTCGAGCGCATCGGGTCTCACAAGAAGATCCAATTGGCCGAGGGTCGGGGCTCGGAACTCTATATCGGCGACCTGGTCGTCCTGGCCTGCGGTGATCGCTATGCCCCGGATCAGTTCGAGGGACTGGCCGAGCTTGACCCTGCCGGTGCCGATATGCTGGCGGGCGGCGGCGTGCTTGGCCGCATGCGTCAGAGCCATGCGCGGATGTCGGCCCCGACCCGCGTGGTGCCGCTGGGCCTGTTGACCCACGCTTCGGGCAAGGTGATCAATCTTGCCAGCTACGCGCTGAAAGAAACAAAAAAGTCGACCGGGATTATGGTCATCGGCGTCGTCGGCGCGTCCATGAATTCCGGTAAGACAACGGCGGTGGCGCGCCTCGCCCACGGCCTCAGCCGCGCCGGTCACGAAGTGGCGGCGATCAAGGCTACCGGAACCGGCGCTTTCGGTGACTTCAACGCCTTTGTCGACACCGGCGCGGCCTATGTCGCCGATTTCACCGATGCCGGAATGGTCTCCACCTATCGCCAGCCCCTGGCGCGGATCGAGGCCGGGCTTACGACGCTTCTGGCCGATGCCGAGCGCCAGGGCTGCGAGGTTGCGGTCGTCGAATTGGCCGACGGCGTGTTCCAGAAAGAGACCGCCGACCTTCTTAAGAATCCGAAGATCCGGGACGGCTTTGCCGGTGTGATCTTTGCGGCGCCGGACGCCTTGGCCGCGGCCGGCGGCTGTGCGGCCCTGCGAGGCATGGGTGTCGAGCCCGCGGTGCTGACCGGCATGGTGAGCTGTTCGCCGCTGGGCGCGCGGGAAGCCGAGAATGCGACCGGCGTCAGGGTCGTTACCCGCGATGCGCTGAGCGATCCGGCACAGGCCAATGCGCTTCTGGCCCGCCTCGTCGACGGCGCCGCGGCGCAGGCGGCACCCCTGGGTATCGCTGAAGTCGGAGTTGCGGCATGAGCTTGCTGCCGTCAGTTTCCGGCGAGGGCCGTGGCCGGAGGATCGCTCTGGTCGCGGTCCTCGCCCTCGGCCAGGCGGCGGCCGCCGGCGTCGCCGCCTTTGCGACCCGCGATGTCTTTGCCGCCTTTCGCGATGAGTCTTCGGTCCTGCCCCTGCTGGCGCTGGGCCTCGTTGCGGCCGCCGGGGTCGCCATCGCGGCTCTGCGGGTCGGCGAAAGGGTGGTGGCCGAAAGGGTCGGCCAGGACTATGCCGCCTCGCTGCGGCTCAAGCTCTTCGGCCATTTGACCGAGATGTCGGCGCGCGATGTCGCACAGCGCCGCAGTGGTGGTCTGGCGATGCGCTTCGTCGGGGATCTGGCCGCGGTGCGCGGCTGGGTCAGTCTCGGGATCGCGCGCCTGGTTTCCGCCGCCATCGTGCTGCCGGCGGCAACCGGCGTTCTCTTCCTGTTGAATCCCAACCTTGGCATTGCCGCTTCGGTTCCCATCGTTCTCGGGCTGGGTATCATGGTTTTGGCCGGTCCCCGTCTCGGTCCCGCGCACAAGCGCTTGCGGGCTCGCCGGGCGCGCCTGGCCGCCGACATGAGCGAACGTCTGCCCCACGCGCCGGAACTGCGACTGCTCGGCCGCATCCGCACCGAGAAGGCGCATCTTCTGCGGCGCACCGAAAAACTCATCGCCTCGGCTCTCGAACGGGCGAAAGGTGCGGCTCTGCTGCGCGCCGTTCCCGATGCTGTCTCCGGCATTGCCGCGGCAAGTCTTTTTCTGATGGCACTCAGCAGCGGTGTTGCCGCGCCGGAAACGGCCGGGGCTCTGGCCGCCGTCGGTTTGATGATCCAGCCGATGCGCGATCTTGCCGGGGTCTGGGACCGGCATCGTGCCTGGGTCGCGGCCCGCGACAAGTGCGAGATGCTGCTCTCGACTCCCAAGCTGGCGCGTCCCGCCAAGCACGGCCGCGAGCCGCTCGCCAACGTGCCGCAGCCGCTGCGCTTCTCGAAAGTCTCGGCCGGCAACCTCAAGCGCATCACCATGACCGCCGCGGCGGGGCGCAAGATCGCTATCGTCGGCGGCAATGGCGCCGGCAAGTCTTCACTGCTGAACCTGGCCGCCGGCCTGGAACAGCCGCGCGGCGGCCGGGTCACGCTCGGCGGCTTGCCGCCCGCCAGCCTCGGCGCCGGCGAACGGCGGCGGATGATCACGCTGATCGGCGTCCGTTCGCCGATCCTTGCCGGCAGTCTGCGCCGGGCGTTGACCATGGGCGGGGCCGAGCGTCCCGACGACGCGGCGATCCTGGCCGAAGCGGAGGCCTTTGGGCTGGGGCCGGTCGTGGCTCGACTCGGCGGTCTGGACGGCAAGCTGGCCGAGGGCGGCAGGAACCTCTCGGCGGGTGAGGCAAGGCGGGTGCTGTTGACCCGCGCGGCGCTCTCAAGATCGCGCCTTCTGCTGCTCGATGAACCCGATGATGCCCTCGATGTTGACGGGCCGGCTCTGGTCGAACGTCTGGTGCGGCAGAGCGATGCGACAACCTTGATCATCACCCATAACCTGGCTCTCGCCCGTCGTATGGATGCGCTGTGGTTCGTCGAAGACGGCCGCGTGGTGGAGGCCGGTCCTCCGGCTGAGTTGTTGGCTGGCGAGGGTCCGACGGCGCGCTTCTTCGCACCGCGCCGGGCCGCCTGACCCCGGATCCGGCGCCTTGCGCTACCTCACCAAGCTGACTCTTTCCTTCAGTGGGCTGCTGGCCATCGCTTTGGTCAGCGCCTTTCTGGCCTTCTGGTCGGCCCGCTCGGCGGAACATCATCTGGAACGCTCGCGTCTTGCCCACCGGGTGCACGAGCAATACCTGTCGCTCTCCAATCACACCTATCAACTCTTCAAACAATTCGGCGATGCGCTTCTGATCGGCGATCGCGACAAGGGCAGTGGGGAAGCGCGCCTGCTGAGGGCGATCCGGAACGACTTCAGCCAGCTTCGCATTCTGATTGCCGAAGAAGTTCTGCTTGTCGGCGACGAGGAGATCGAAGAGCTTGAACTGCTTGCCGAGATCGAAAGACAGATTGCTTCCCTGTTGCGTGAATTCGCGCGTTTACAGTCTCTGCGCGAGACAACCGACCCGGCAGGATACCAGGCCCAGCTTTCCAGAGTCCTTGACGAGGAAATCGATGCCGACTTTCAAGCCCTGATCGCCGAAGCCCTGGCGGAAGAGCAGGAAGAAGTCGATGAAACCGAAGCGGAGATGTACGCCGCCGTCGCCGTGTTTCAGCGGGCGGCCGTAATCGCCGGTTTGATTGCGGCGATCACCGCTGCCTTCGGCATTCTCATGCTGCGGCGTGGTCTGACGAAACCGCTGCAGCGTTTGCTGGATGGTGCCGAGGCGGTCGGGCACGGTGACCTCGGTCACCGCATCGAAGTGCCGGGCGGGACCGAGCTTGATCGTGTGGCAGAAGCCTTCAATCAAATGACCGGGAAGGTCGCTGAACGCCAGGAACTCTTGAGCGCGTCGCGCGACGCCCTGGAGAAAGAGGTTTCGCGGCGCACGGCACAGCTTGAAAAGCTGTTGCAGACGCTGCGCCAGACAGAGGCAAACCGCAAGCGGCTGCTGGCCGATGTCAGCCATGAGCTGCGCACGCCATTGACGATCATCCGCGGCGAGGCCGATGTTGCCTTGCGTGGCGATGACGCCAAAGCCGAAGATTATCGCGAGGTGCTGATCAGAACCCGGGAGGCTGCCGACCACACAACACGGATTGTCGATGATCTGTTGTTTGTCGCGCGGCAGGAAAGCGGCGAGGTTCGCATTCGCCCGCAGGACGTCGATCTTGCCGAGTTGATTGGCCGGGCGGTGAAGGCCAGCGCCGCGTTGGGTTTCATCGACAAGCATGTCGAATTCGAAGTGACCGTCGCGCCGACCCGGCTGCGCGCCGATCCGCGCCGTATCCGCCAGGTCGTGACGATCCTTTTGGAGAACGCCTTGCGTTATGGCGGACAGGAGGTTCGTGTTCGGCTTGACTCGGCGCCCGGGGGATTTGCGATCACCATCGCCGATGACGGTCCAGGTCTTAGCGAGGATGAACTGGCGCACGTCTTCGAACGTTTCTTCCGCGGCTCCAACGCGGCGATCCGCTATGACGGCGGTGCAGGCCTTGGCCTGCCGGTCGCCAAAGCCATCGTCGAGGCGCATGGCGGCCAGATTGCCCTGACCAGCCAACCGGGCGGCGGTGTGCAGGCCCGCTTCACACTGCCGGATCGTGCCCAGCTCGCCGCCGTCTCCTGAAGGCGTTTTCCTGAACCGACACCGGTTCTGGCGGTGCTACCCCATTCTTGTCACAGGCTTTCGGGAATACGCCCCTGCAGAGATCGTTGTTGTGATGACAAACGAATTTGCCGTGGAAGGGGAAGCTGTCATGGCTCGTTGCGAGCAACAGGAGGTCACGCGTTGCGCTTGCCGATACCGGCCGGCAGGCAGGAGCAGCAGGAGATGAACGTCTTGTTGGTGGAAGACGAGGCGCGCGTTGCCGACTTCGTTCTGCGCGGCCTGCGTGCCGAGGGCTGGATGGTCAGCCATGCGCCCGATGCCGAGACGGCGATGGAAATGACCATTCAGGAAAACTTCGACGTCATCCTGCTTGACCTGATGCTGCCCGGCCTGCCGGGGCAGGAATTCTGCCGCAAGCTGCGGGCCCGGCGCAACGTGACGCCGATCCTGATTCTCTCGGCGCTGGACGCCCTTGATGAACGGGTCGAGGGTCTGCGGCTCGGCGCCGACGACTACATGGTGAAACCCTTCGAATTCGATGAACTGATCGCCCGGGTCGAGGCCTTGGCGCGCCGCGCCGACCGCTTTGTCCAAGCCGATCCTGAGACCATTTTGCAGGCCGGTGAGATCGTCTTTGATCTGGAGACCCTGGAAGCGACGGTCGACGGCAAGCCTCTGGACCTGACTGCAAAGGAGCGGGAGATTCTGAAGCTGTTTCTTTCCAAGCCCGGCCGCGTTTTTTCGCGCGAAAGAATCCTGAATACGGTCTGGGGCGCCAGCGAGGACCCGCTTACCAATATCGTCGATGTCTATGTGGGACGGTTGCGCCGGAAGCTGGGAGACAGCGGCGAGCGGTTACAGACCGTGCGCGGCGCCGGTTATCGCCTGACCGCCAAGTGATTCGACGCCAAGTGACCCGACTGCCAAGTGATACGACTGGCGGACCGGCCGTTCAGCCGCCGTGGGCCCAGTTCCAATAAGCTTCGCGCGCCGTCGCATAGATCGGCCCGGGTTGCAAATGCCGCTCCTCCACCTGGGAGATCGGCACCACCTTGCCGTAGTTACCGGTGGAAAAGACTTCGTCGGCGGTCAGGACATCCTGCCAGGTGACCTGTTTTTCATAGACACGCACGCCTGCCTGTTCCAGCAGTTGGGCGACACGCTGCTTGGTGACGCCGTTCAGGAAGGTGCCGTTGGGCGCCGGCGTGATGGCGGCACCGTCCTTCGCAATCCAGATGTTCGCCGTCGCCAGCTCCGCCACATTTCCCAGGGCATCCAGCACCACCGCATTGTCGAAGCCGCGTTTGCCGGCCTCCCGCAGGGCGCGGGCGGAATTGGGATAGAGGCAGGACGCCTTGGCATCGGTCGGCGCCATAGAGGGCATGGGCCGCCGGAAACTCGACAGGCAGACAGAGAAGCCGTCCCCCGGCGGCAGCGGGGCCTCGTAGAGGGTGAAGCAGAACCTTGTGCTCTCCGGATCGCAGTCCACAAAGCCCCTGTCGGCCCAGAGCATCGGGCGCAAATAAAGCGCCGCATCCTTGTCAAAGTGCTTCAGCCCGTCCTGGGCGATTTCCAGCATCTCGCCGGCGGCGTGAACCGCCTGCAGGCCGAAACTTTCAGCGGAGCGCACCAGCCTCGCGCAGTGCAGGTCGAGATCGGGCGTAACCCCTTCAAAGGCACGCGCGCCGTCGAAGACGACCGAGGCCATCCAGGCGGCATGGGTCATGGGTCCCATGATCGGCGGGTTCCCTTCGATCCATTCACCATCCAGAAAGTGCACGGCCTTGGGCGTTGTCATGGGCTGATCTTTCACTCTGCCAACGGGCTGCTAACGGGTTTCGCGGGGCGCGCCCGCCGGGCCAGCCTATCGGCTCGCCGCGCTGAGGAAAAGCACAGCGGCGGCCTTTGGGTCTTGGACGATCTTGCGGGATCCGGCAGCGGACGGTGAGATGGACCGGGAGATGGACCGGCGGCCGGTCAGTGACCGGCCCAGGCAATCCGCGACACCCATTGCACCTGATTGGCCGGCAGGCTGCGCGCCGGCTGCTCGCGGCCCAGTGACTTTATCCAGAGTTCCTGGTCGTTGCGGCTCTGCAGATCGACGATCAGCATTTCGCCCTGCTGGGTGCGCACCAGGACCCTGTCGCCCGCTCCGGCTTCGGCACTGGGCGAGACCACCACCAGATCGCCTTGCCGAAAGATCGGCTGCAGGCCGTCGCCGGTGATCTCCAGGGCATAGGCATGCGGATCGGAGACGTCGGGAAACGGCGTCTCTTCCCAATGGGCGCGCAGCGGTCGGCCTTGGGCATCGAAGTAGCCGGGCTGGGCCGCTAGGGCAAAACGCAACTTCGGCAGGCGGCGGAAGTTCGCCGGACTCTGCTGGTTCTCGACCAGGCTGACAAACTCGCTCAAGGAAGCGCCGGTGGCATTCAGCACCTTCGCCAGCGATTCCGTGCTTGGCCAGCGCTGCTTACCTTCCTTGGTAATGCGCTTGCTTTTGTTGAAAGTCGTCGGGTCCAGGCCTGCCTGTCTGGCAAGGCCGGAGGGGGAGAGGCCGTAACGTGCCGCGAGGCGGTCGATCGCACGCCATACGCTTTGGTGCTCGAGCATGGGAACATTGTCTTATAAATCGAGACCTAATTCAGCAAGAACATAGTCTCAACACTAGTCGTTTCGAAAAGAATAGCCGCGTCGATTTGTTACGGCTTCATCACGCAGGGGGCGATAAACAACAATCTATGATTGATTTTGTGCGGACTGGCGGCAGTGCGCTGCTTGCCGTCCCCGCGCCAGGGCACAGACGCGCGGCGCCTGATGGTGCCACCGTCAAAAGGTTTCAAACGTCCCGGCCATGATCTAACGTGGCGGCCATGACAGACAGCAAGACGACCCCGACGATTTTTCACATCTGCCGCCGCGAGGAGTGGGCAGATGCGGAAGCGCGCGGCCAGTATCCGGGATCCTCGCAGGATCAGGCCGACGGCTTTATCCACTTCTCCGACGCCGCGCAGGTGGAAGCCTCGGCGGCCAAGCATCGCGCCGGCCAGGACGGTCTGGTGTTGCTGACCGTGGCGGCCGCGCCGCTGGGTGCAGCCCTGAAGTGGGAGCCCGCGCGCGGCGGGGCGCTGTTTCCCCATCTCTACGGTCCGCTGCCGGTGGATGCGGTGCGCCGGGTTGACGACCTGCCGCTCGGTCCGGACG
>JANQMC010000059.1 GCA_028280305.1 Pelagibius sp.
TCCAAAATCCCCCTGGGCGCAACGCGCCTTTCCAAAATCCCCCTGGGCGCAACGCGCCTTTCCAAAATCCCCCTGGAGGCTGGGCCTCCTTCATCTTCCCCCAACGTACGGTCGTTTCCGGCAATCGGCTCCAAAACCTCCAACGCCTCCGCCGTGACCGCGTAGCGCAGCGGTCCCCCCGGCGTCACGGCGTCGAAGGGGTAGCAGGTCACCAGGGTCAGCAGGTGGCGGCCCTCGCCGGGCCGGGCGATCACCGCCTGCCGGACATCCAGGATCGCGTGGTCGCGGACTTCATAGTTCTGCCAGGCCCCCGCGCGATCCTGCAGGCGAAAGCGGTTGCCTTCCTCCAGATAACGCAGGAAGGCGAAATGGGTGTCGCGGTGGCCGCCCAGAATGCTGTGGTTCAGGGCCTCGGTGCCCTCGACCCTGCCGGGGCCGAAGGCGAGGCTACGGCCCGAGGCGCCGGCGAGGACGAAGAGATCGATATCCAGATCCGGCACCTGCAGACGGGCGACCGGCCAGGTGTCGGCCCAGGGCCAGGGTTTCGCGCTCTCCGCCCCAGCCAGGGTCGCTGCCCAGGCCCGGTCTAGCAGGTGCTGGGCGAGCCAGGCCTTGCCCTTGATCAGCCCGGCCCCGCCGAGCTGCCAGAGGCCGAGGCCGATCAGCAGCAGGGCGAGGGCGAACAGGGCCCGGTTCGTGGTCAGGACCTTAGACAAATTGCACCCCGCCAGGCGCCCCGCCGGACAGCGTGGCCCTGCGGCTGCGGTAGCGGATCAGGGCCAGGAGCCCGAGGCCCAGCAGCAGGTAGGCGAGACCGACGATCAGCATGCGCTCGGCCGGGGTTGCCCCCTGGGGCAGAAGCACGGCCTCGCCATCGGCCTCGATCGCCTGCAGCAGGGGGGCCGGCAGGGCCTGCTGACGCAGCAGGGGGCCTTCGGTCGCCGGCTCGGTTTCACCCGGCTGCTCGCCGAAGACCTTGCCGGCATCCCAGCCCGCCGGCAGGTTGCGTTCGATCTCCTCGCTTTGCAGGGGCTCGTCTTGGGGCCGCGCGATTTCATCGTCGATGGCGACCAGGCTTGTGTAGCGGGTGACCATGTCGTGTTCCAGGGCCAAGGCCAGCGCTTCGGCGCGGACGGCGGCGCGGTCGATGCCGCCGCCGGATTGATAGAGCTGGTCTTCGATGTCCACCAGCTTGGCGCGGGCCCAGAGGCTGGCGGTGCCCGCCGCGGGCTTTAGGCCGGAGAGGTCCAGGCGCTGCTGCCAGGGGCCCTCGTTTCCTGTGCCGGTGATCAGCATCTGGCCATTCAGCTCGTCGAGGCGAATGCCGGCGAGACGTGCCGAGAAGGTGACCGGTTCGCCCTTGTAAAGATCGGGCAGCGGGGTGGGATAGGCCTCGACCCGCTTGCCCGCCGCATTGGGCCAGCCGACGCGGATATCGGTCAACGCCGGGTTCTCCAGCTTGGCGAAGAGCGCCTCCATGCGCGCGGTAACCTCCGTCAGATCGCCGATGTGGGTGAAGCTGCCGCGCCCCAGTTCCGCCGACTTGCGCATGAAGTAGCTGTTGGGGGCGGAGCCAATGCCGATGGTGAACAGCCGGCTTTCGCCCAGTCGCTCGGCCAGCAGCCGGAACAGTTCCGCCTCGTTGCTGACGGCGCCGTCGGTCAGGAAGACGATCTGGCTGATGGTGCCGTCGCCCGCGCCGCCGGTCAGGGCGAGATCCAGGGCCGGGGCCATCTCGGTGCCGCCGTCTGCCTCCAGAGCGCTGACATAGTGAAAGGCCTGGGCGACGTTGCCGACGGAGGCAGCAACCGGACGGCGGTAGAGGGCGTGGGTCTCGCTGTTGAACTGGATGACGTTGAAGCGGTCCTCCGGGTTCAACCGCTTCAGGGCGGTGATCACCGCAGTCTTCGCCTGGTCCAGGGATTCGCCGAACATGGAACCGGAGGTGTCGATGATGAAGACCAGTTCGCGGGGAAAGGGGCCGGGCTGCGGCCCCTCGGCGATATCTCGCCCGCCGGCCTTGGTCGGCGGCACCATCATGACCAGCAGGTGGCTGTCGTCGCCGACCTGCTCGCCGAAGACGGCGGCCTGCGGCACGGCGCTTGCCACCGGCGCCCACTCCAGAACGAAGTCGCGGTCCGCGGGAACGCTGCCGTCGCGAAGGGTGATTTTCTGCAGGGTCCCGTCCGCGGTTTCGATCACCACCGGATGATAGAGGCTGCGCAGGCTGCGCAGATCCATGCCGGCATCCAGCCGGATGGTCAGCGACAGGGGGTTCAGCTTCTCCGTCGTGGCGACCGGGCCGAAAAGGTCGCGCGTTTCATTCGGATTGTCCCTGTCGACAGCGGGTTGCAGGGGCTGGTTTGACGGGGCTTCTGCGACCGCCGGCGGTGCCGGGCTGTAGCGGGGCGCGACCACCATGGGAAAGCGCAGGGAGAACAGGCCGTTCTCGTAGGCGACGGCGTCCTGGTAGCCGATCTCCACGGTGATCTTCTCGCCCGGGCCGATGTTGGCGACCGAGGTGACGAAAACATTGGGCCGCTCGCCGCTGACAAGGCTGGCGCGCTGGCCGTTCTCGGCGGCGGCCTTGTAGGCGCGCTCGGCTTCGACCTTCTCCATGATCTTGCCGGCGACCCGGCGCTCGCCGATGGTCAGGGTCAGGCGGTTGACGGCGGAACGCTCAGGCAGAGGAAAGACGTAAATGCCTTCCATCCACCGGTTGGTCGGGTTGTGGAAGACCTGGCGGACGGTCACGCGGTTCACCATGCCGTTGACGGCCATGGAGACGTCGCTGCTGAGGGTCGGGGCCTCCAGGCCGCTGCCCTGCTGGGCGGAGCGGAAGAACAGCCCGCTCGGCATCGTTTCGCCGGCCTCGGCACCCTGGGCCGAAGACAGGCGCCCGGCGGCGAGGCTCAGGGCCATCACCAGCGCCGTCATCACCAGGGCGCCGCCGATGATCAAGACGGCCTGCAGGCAGGCTTTCACCATCTGCGGCGGGATCAGGCTGGATGGCCGGTAGGGCAGCATTTCGTGACGCATTCTTCTCGTCCCCCCAAGGACTCTCGGTTCTTTTAAGGACCGGCAACATCGGGCGGGCCCGGGCGCCGGTCTTCCATGACCGGGATTAGGCACCCGGACCGTGGCGAGAGCCGACCGAGATTGCGGCGATTCCATGGTCGCTTGTGGCCGATTAAGGCGCGGGTTCAGGGACGGGGGAGGGGTTTCGGTGCGGATTCATGCAACCTGGCTTCCACGGATTGCCAGTTGCCAGCGCAACGGGGCGGGGATTAAGTTGCCCGCTGGATCGTTGTCAGGACGATGCCTTTCACCAAACCGGGAGAAAATCGATGTCCGTGATCGCGGAGCGTTTGTCGCGAATCAAACCCTCGCCCACCATTGCCGTCTCGACCAAGGCGCGTGAACTGAAAGCCGCCGGCCGAGACGTGATCGGCCTGGGCGCCGGCGAGCCGGACTTCGATACCCCCGACAACATCAAGGACGCCGCTATCAAGGCGATCCAGGACGGCGACACCAAATACACCGCCGTCGACGGTACCCCGGCCCTGAAGGAGGCGATTTCCGCCAAGTTCAAGCGCGAGAACGGCCTGGACTATTCGCCGGCGGAGATCACCGTGGGCACCGGCGGCAAGCAGGTGCTCTACAACGCCTTTCAGGCGACGGTGAACGCCGGCGACGAAGTCATCATCCCGGCACCTTACTGGGTGTCGTACCCGGATATGGTGCTGCTGGCCGAGGGGGAGCCGGTCTTCGTTTCCTGCGGCGCCAACCAAAACTTCAAGCTGCAGCCGGAGGCCCTGGAAGAGGCGATCACGCCCAAGACCCGCTGGCTGATCCTCAACAGCCCCTCCAACCCCACCGGTGCGGCCTATACCCGCGCGGAGATGAAGGCGCTGACCGACGTGCTGATGCGTCATCCCCATGTCTGGGTGCTGACCGACGACATGTACGAGCACCTGGTCTACGACGATTTCGAATTCGTGACCCCGGCCCAGGTCGAACCCGGCCTGAAGGACCGCACCCTGACCATGAACGGCGTTTCCAAGGCCTACGCCATGACCGGCTGGCGCATCGGCTATGCCGGCGGGCCCGAGGCGCTGATCAAGGCCATGGCCAAGGTGCAGTCGCAGTCGACCTCCAATCCCTCTTCGGTCAGCCAGGCTGCCGCGGTGGAGGCACTCAACGGGCCGCAGGACTTCATCGGCGAGCGCGCCGAGGTATTCAAGCAGCGCCGCGATCTGGTGGTCGCTATGCTGAACGATTGCCCCGGCCTGCACTGTGCGAAACCGGAGGGGGCCTTTTACGTCTATCCCTCCTGTGCCGGCTGCATCGGCAAGAAGACCCCCGACGGCAAGAAGATCGAGACTGACGAGGACTTCGTGACCTATCTGCTCGAATCCGTCGGTGTGGCCGCGGTGCAGGGCGAGGCCTTCGGCTTGACCCCGCATTTCCGCGTTTCCTACGCCACCTCGACCGAGGCTCTGGAAGAGGCCTGCAAGCGCATCAAGAAGGCCTGCGAAGCTTTGACCGACTGATGCTGACGCCTTGATGCCCTAGCGCGCCATGCCGCTCGACGCGCTGCTCGACAGTCATGACGGTCTCGGCCTGGCGGATCTGATCCGCCGGAGCGAGATCGCCGCCCCCGAACTGCTGGAGGCGGTGATCGCGCGGATCGGGGCACGCGACCATCAGGTGAACGCCGTGGTGCACCGCCTCTTTGATCAGGCGCGCAAGGATCTGGGCGAGGGTACGCCCGGCGGCCCTTTCGCCGGGCTGCCGTTTCTGCTGAAGGATCTCTATACCTTCCGCCGCGGCATGCCCTGCGGCAACGGCAGCCGCTGGTTTGCCGACTACGTCTCGCCCTTCGACGATGCCATGGTGGCGCGCTGGCGTGCTGCCGGCCTGGTAACCGTCGGCAAGTCCAGCACCTCCGAATTCGGCCTCAACGTTTCCACCGAAACGCTGCAGCACGGCGCCACGCGCAATCCCTGGAACCCGGCATACTCGGCCGGCGGGTCGAGCGGCGGGGCGGCTGCCGCGGTCGCCGCCGGCATGCTGCCCCTGGCTCATGCCAGTGACGGCGGCGGCTCGATCCGCATTCCGGCCTCCTGCTGCGGTCTCTTCGGTCTGAAGCCCAGCCGCGGCCGCAATCTGACCAGCGATGCCTGGGCCGGGCTCACCGCCTTTCATGCCGTCAGCCGCACGGTGCGGGATTCGGCGGCGTTGCTGGATGCCGTCTGCGGACCGCCCGTGGATCACCCCTACAGCCTGCCCAAACCGGAACAGCCCTTTCTGAGCGCGCTCGACGGGAAAGCGCCGCGGCTGCGCATCGCCTGGACGACCAAAACGCCGGACTGGGTGCCGCTGCACCCGGAATGCCGGGCGGCGGTGGAGCGGGCGGCGGCGATCGCCGAGGAGCTCGGTCACGAGGTTGTCGAAGCGGGCCCCGCCATCGACTATCAGGCCTTGGGTCAGGCGATGGTCGTCATTGTCGCGGCCAACATGGCCGATGCCCTGGCGCCCGGTAACCTACTGCGGCCGAAGGGTGCGACCCGGGCCGATGTCGAGGTCATGACCTGGGCCTTCGCCGAACGCGGCGCCAAGATCGCGGCGGTGCAGTATCTGGGCGCGCAGCGCACGATCCGGCTGATCGGCGACCGGCTCCATGCCTTTCTTGCCGACTACGACATCCTGATGACGCCGACCATGGCGCAGCCGCCCATGAAGCTGGGCGCGCTCGATACCAACAGCGATGACTTTGATGGCTTCAACAGCGCCGTCCAGCCTTACGTCGCCTTCACCCAGATGTTCAACATGTCGGGTCAGCCGGCGGCTTCCCTGCCGCTGCATTGGACCGAAGAGGGGCTGCCCATCGGCGTCCAGATCGCGGCTCCGCTGGGCGAGGAGGCGCGGCTGTTTTCCCTCGCCGGTCAGTTCGAGGAAGCTTGTCCGTGGTTTGACAGGAGACCTCCGGTCTAAGCTGTCCCAAGCCTCCCCTTCTCATTTGGAGAACACCGGCATTTAGGGAACACGGGGCGGCGATGCTGCGGGAGATGTCATGTACAAGCTTTACTGGGCGCCCGATACGGGCGCCTTCGCGCCGGAGGTGGTGCTCGCCCTGGCAGGGGCGCCTGTCGAACTGCTGCCGGTGGATTACCACGGCAAGGAGCAACAGGGCGCGGCCTACCGGAAACTGAACCCCATGGGTCAGATCCCCCTGCTGATCCTGCCAGACGGCACGGTGATGACCGAGTCGGCGGCCATGGTGCTGCATCTTGTCGACGCCTTCCCGGAGGCCGGTCTGGCGCCGCCGCCGGGCAGCCCGGAACGCGCCGTTTTCGACCGCTGGCTGGTCTTCATGGCGGTGAACCTCTACACCGCCGACCTGCGGCTCTACTATGCCGAGCGCTACTCGACCGACCCGGCAGCGGTATCCGGCATCAAGGCGGCGGCGACGCGTGATCTCGACCGGCAGTTCGCGATCATCGAAGAGGCCTTGGCGGCTGGCCCCTTTCTTCAGGGCGCCAAGTGCAGCGCCGCCGATCTCTATCTGCTGATGTTGTCGGACTGGTATCCGGCGGCCCGCGACCTGCCGGCCATCGCGCGGTTGCGGGCGGCGCTGCTGGACGACCCGGTCGTTTTCGAGGTGCGCAGCCGCTACCGCAAAGACTGAAGCGGCTATGCAATTATAATCAAAATGACTATAATTAAAAATGCTTATAAGATGTTGATTTGACTATTCTATTCTCTTTACCTTTTCCTAAGCGACTCTGGGGATTATCGGCAAATCCAATCTGCCGGAACGTATAAGCCGGCGGCTGATAAAACGATCAGAGAGAGAAACGATGCCTGCCTTGGTCGCCGCGAAAAACATCAAGCTGACAACGAAGACGATGGTCTTGACCATCGCGCTGATTATTGTAGCCGCTGCCGCCTGTGCCGCTGCGGCCGTCTTCGCCATTCAGGCGGAGATCCGCAACCAAGTGGTCGAGCGCCAGTCCGCAAGCCTTCGCATTGCCGCTGACATTTTCGCCGACCAGCACCCGCAGTTGCAGGTGACGCGCAAGGGCCCGCTGGTGGAGCGCATCACCATCGACGTGATCCCGGAATTCACCGACCATGCGATGATCGACCGGATTGGCGATCTTACGGGCGAGACCGCCACTGTCTTTGTCTGGGACAACGAATCCGAGGATTTCTGGCGCCGCACCACCAACATCAAGAAAGACGACGGCAGCCGGGCCATCGGGACGCCGCTGGGTCAGAAGGGCGCGGTCTATCCCATTTTGACCAAGGGCCAGACCTTCCGGGGCGAGGCGGTCATTCTCGGCAAGGCCTACTATACGATCTATGAGCCGATCTTTTCGTCGGACGGCAAGGTCATCGGCATCCTCTATGCGGGTGTGTTGAAGAGCAACATCAATGCGGTGCTGGATGCACTCACCACCAAGCTTGCGATCACCTCGGCCGTGACCATCCTGGTGACGGCCCTGATCGCCTTCTTCGCCTTCAGCCGTCTGCTGCGGCCGCTGCCGCGCCTGGCGGGCCTGATGGACCGCCTGGCCCGTGAGGACACCGATGTCGAGGTGGCCTACCAGGGGCAGGGCGACGAGATCGGCGACATGGCGCGTGCCGTTCAGGTCTTTAAGGAAAACGCCCTGGAGAAGCGCCGGCTGGAACAGGAGCGCAAGCAGCAGGAAGAACGTGCGGCCGGGGAAAAGCGCGCAGCGATGAACGAGCTGGCGGGCGAGTTCGAGGCGTCGGTGGCGGGCAAGGTGTCCAGCGTGCTCGATGCCGCCTCTCACATCGACGACTCGACCAAGCAGGTTCGCGAACTGGCCGGCGAGACCAGCGACAAGAGCACCCAGGTGAGCACCGCGGCCGAGGGCGCGAGCGGCAACGTGGACAGCGTAGCGGCGGCGGCGGAGGAGATGTCGGCCTCGATCTCGGAGATCGCGCGGCGGGCCAGCGAGTCGGCGAAGGTTGCCGCCGACGCTGTGCAGCAGGCGGACTCCACCAATGAGACGGTGCAGTCTCTCGATACCGCGGCGCAGAAGATCGGCGACGTGGTGAAGCTGATCAACGAGATCGCCGAACAGACCAACCTGCTGGCGCTCAACGCCACCATCGAGGCGGCGCGGGCCGGCGAGGCCGGCAAGGGCTTCGCGGTGGTGGCCAACGAGGTCAAGGCTCTGGCGTCTCAGACCACCAAGGCGACCGAGGAGATCTCCGAGCAGATCAATGCCATGCAGCAGGCGACCACGGAAGCGGTGTCGGCCATCGCCAGCATCCGCGGCGTGATCGGTCAGGTCAACGAATCGACCACCGCCATCGCTTCGGCGGTGGAGGAGCAGAATGCGGCGACGCAGGAGATCGGGCGCAACGTCGAATCGGCGGCTACTGACACCTCAAAGGTGTCGAGCACGATCACCGAAGTGCGCGCCGCCTCCGAACAGACGATGTCGGCGGTCCAGCAGGCGGTGGCGGCGATCGAGGGGCTGAACGGCGATGCCAACGACCTGAAGCAGCAGGTCGGCGCTTTCCTGGAGAAGGTCCGCAACAGCGCCTGATCCTGCAGGCGCCAAGCCGGCGATAACAAAGTCCTGGCGTGACGGTGGAGGGGCGGTCCATTTGGGCCGCCCCTTCGCTCTTACGGTTCAAGCTTCAGGCTGCGAGGCGCTGGTCGAGGCCGGCGGCGGGCTCCAGGCCGAGCATCAGGTTCATGTTCTGCACCGCCGCGCCGGAAGCGCCCTTGCCGAGGTTGTCGAGCACCGCCACCAGCAAGGCCTGATCCCCGGCGCTGTTGCCGAAGACATATAGGCGCATGGCGTTGGTGCCGTTCAGGCCTTCCGGGTCCAGATCCTCGCGGGCCGCGGTTTCCGCCGCACCGGCGACGGAAACGAAGTCTTGGCCGGCGTAGTGGGCCGTCAGCCGTTCGCGCAGGGCGTCCGGGGTCGGTTTGCCGGGCAGGGCCCAGAGCTGCAGCGGCACCTGTACCAGCATGCCCTGGTGGTAGTTGCCCACCGCCGGCAGGAACAGCGGTGTCTCGTCGAGACCGCCGTGGACCTGCATCTCCGGCAGGTGCTTGTGGGCAAGACGCAGAGCGTAGGCGCGATAGGCATTGCTCAGCCGGTCCGGCGCCGCCGGGTCCTCATAACGCCGGATCAAGCCCTTGCCGCCGCCGCTGTAGCCGGAGACGGCGTTCACCGTGACCGGGAAGTCGCGGGGCAAAAGCCCGCCGGATACCAGGGGGCGCAGCAGGGCGATGGCGCCGGTCGAATAGCAGCCGGGGTTGCTGACCCGCTTGGCGGCGGCGACCTTGGCCGTCTGTTCGGCATCCATTTCCGGGAAGCCGTAGACCCAGTCCGGATCTGTGCGGTGCGCCGTGCTGGCGTCGATGACCCGGGTGTCCGGGTTGTCGATCAGGGTGACGGCCTCCCGCGCCGCGGTGTCGGGCAGGCAGAGGATCGCCAGATCGGCGGCGTTCAGGGCGCGGGCCCGGGCGGCGCTGTCCTTGCGTTCTTCATCGGCCAGGCGGATCAGGCGGACGTCGGCGCGCGCCTCAAGGCGCGCCCGGATCTGAAGTCCCGTGGTGCCTGCTTCGCCATCGATGAAGACTTGCGCCGTCATTGTCCTCTGGTCCTTTTCCTCTTTGTCTCTGCGGCTACATCCACTCAGAATCTGCGCAGCCATAAAGGCGCCCGCTCGACCAGGAGCGGCGCCCCGCTGCTTACTTCTTACAGAGACAGCCTAACATCGGCTTTACGCCGTTCCAAGCCGCTGAATCTGCTGACTCTGCATCTTCTCCGGCCTGCTACCCCCTGTTTTTGGTTGCCAGCGGCAGCCGATCTTTGAAACCATAGGGTTTCAAAAGCGGTCGCAAACGACCCACTGCTCAACCACTGGAACAGTTCGCCCCAGGCTTGCCATGGGGAAACTCATGGGCCGACCCGCCGGGGGCGACGGGGAGGAAACCATGACGTCCGGATCGGTACCGTCGGCGCGCTGCGCCGCTCTCGTGGGACCCTATACCAGCGGCAAGACCACGCTGCTGGAAGCCATTCTTCATCAGGCCGGCGCCATTCACCGGAAGGGATCGGTGATAGACGGCAACTCCGTCGGCGATTCCTCACCCGAGGCCCGTGCCCGTCAGGTGACGACCGAACCCAATTTCGCACACTGCGAATATCTCGGCGAACGCTGGTCCTTTATCGACTGTCCCGGCTCCATCGAGTTGATGCAGGACAGTCACTCGGCGTTGATGGGCGTCGACATCGCGATCGTCGTGGCGCCGCCGGAACCGGAGCGCAGCCTGACCCTCGCGCCGATATTCAAGTTCCTCGACGACTATCAGATTCCCCATGTTCTTTTCGTCAACAAGATGGACAAGGCGGCGGCGCGTGTCCGCGACATGCTGGAAGCCCTGCAGGCGGTTTCGAGCAGACCCCTGGTGCTGCGCCAGGTGCCGATCCGTGACGGCGAGCAGGTGACCGGGTTCGTCGACTTGGTGAGCGAGCGGGCCTGGCGCTACAACATCAACAAGCAGTCCGAGCTGATTGAAATGCCGGAGCAGGTGAAGGACCGCGAGACCGCGGCCCGCCAGGAGATGCTCGAATCCCTGGCCGATTTCGATGACGGCCTGCTGGAACAGTTGCTGGAAGACAAGGTTCCGCCTTCCGATGATATCTATGAGCAGCTGGGCAAGGACCTGGCCGGCGATCTGATCGTGCCGGTGCTTTTCGGCTCCGCCGAGCTTGGTCAGGGCATTACGAGATTGCTGAAGGCGCTGCGCCACGAAGGCCCGGACCCCGCCGCAACTGCGGCGCGCCTGGGCGTGCCGGCAGGTGAGGGCCTGGCGGCCAGCGTGATCCGCAGCATCCACCAGTCGCATACCGGCAAGATGTCGATTGCCCGCATCTGGCGCGGTGCGATCAAGGACGGCGATACCCTTGGAGACGAACGGGTCTCCGGTCTTTACCGGCTCATGGGCGGCGAGAATCAGAAGGCTGAGCGCGCCGGGGTCGGCGATCTTGTGGCGCTGGGCCGTATGGAGGCCCTGGCGGCCGGCGACCTCTTGACGGAACAGGGCCGCAACCCGGATGCCGGCCTGATCTGGCCGGAGACGCCGCGGCCGGTTTTCGCGCTCGCCGTCTCTCCCCACAACCGCCAGGACGAGGTAAAGCTGACCGCCTCGATCGGCAAACTGGTGGAGGAAGACCCCTCCCTGGTGCTGGAGCACAACGCCGATACCCATCAGATGCTGCTGCGTGGCCAGGGAGACATTCACCTGAAGCTGGCCATCGAGCGGCTGAAAAACCGCTACAACGTGGAAGTCGATGCCGAGCGGCCGCAGACCTCCTACAAAGAGACCATCCGCAAGGCAACCAAGCAGCATTCCCGTTTCAAGCGCCAGACCGGCGGCCACGGCCAGTTCGGCGACGTCCATATCGAAATCCAGCCCCTGCCGCGCGGCGAGGGCTTTCAGTTCGTCGACAAGGTGGTCGGCGGCTCGGTCCCGCGTCAGTACATCGGCGCCGTCGAGCACGGCACCAAGGAGTACCTCGACCGTGGTCCCCTGGGTTTTCCGGTGGTCGATGTGGCCGTCACCCTGGTTGACGGCCAGCATCACTCGGTGGACTCCTCGGATCAGGCCTTCAAGACCGTCGGCCGTATGGCCATGGCCGAGGGCATGCCGAACTGCGCCCCGGTCCTGTTGGAGCCGATCTACGAAGTGACGATCTCCGTACCCAACGAATTCACCAACAAGGTGCATTCGCTGGTCAGTACCCGGCGCGGACAGATCCTGGGCTTTGAAATGCGGGCGGGCTGGAAGGGCTGGGACGACCTGAAGTGTCACCTGCCGGAAGCGGAGCTGCAGGATCTCATCATCGAATTGCGGTCCCTGACCGTCGGTGTCGGCAGTTTCGACTGGCGTTTCGATCACCTGCAGGAACTGACCGGCCGCCTGGCCGACCAGGTAATCTCCGAACGCCGCGGCGGTGAGGCCTGAGGGCGGGTCTTGCTGTGCGCTAGGGGTGGGTATCAGGGGCGTTTCCAGGTAGGAAACGCCCTCTCTCGATACCCTGTCACATATCTGGAATAATTCCAGGAATCCTTGTAAATCCTATGAAAATACCTATATTTTCAGAGTGAAAAGACAAAAGACGCCGTTAGGCGGTTTGACGGAGAGAAGGACAGAAAGATGCAGATCAACACCGGTATTCCCGCAGATGACCGTAAAGCCATTGCCGACGGACTGTCGCACCTTCTGGCCGATACCTACACGCTCTACCTGAAGACCCACAGCTTCCATTGGAATGTCACCGGGCCGATGTTTCAGACGCTGCACACCATGTTCGAGGAAGAGTACACGGAGCTTTGGGCGGCCCTGGACGAGGTTGCCGAGCGTATTCGTGCCCTCGGTGAACCGGCGCCCGGCAGCTACGTCGCCTTTGCAAAGCTCACCTCTATCGAAGAGGAGCCGGGGGTGCCGGAGGCCAAGGACATGATCCGCCAGCTTGTCGCCGGTCATGAGGCGGTGGCAAAGACGGCGCGGTCGATTTTCCCGACCGCTGAAACAGGCAATGATGAGGTGACGGCCGACCTGTTGACCCAGCGGATGACGGTGCATGAAAAGACCGCCTGGATGCTGCGGTCGCTGCTCGACTGACCGCTTGGGCGCCTCAGTGGATCTAGGCCGGCACCGCGACTGACGCCGTGCCGGCCGATCTTTCAACGGGTTTTTCAGAAGTGGCCGGCGGCGGCAGACAGACGCTGATCTTGGTGCCCTTGCCGGGCTGGCTTTCCAGAACAAAACGGCCGCCGTGCATTTCGACGAGAGACTTGGCGATGGGCAGGCCGAGGCCGGCGCCGCCGAATTGACGTGCGTAGCTGGATTCTACCTGACCGAAGGGCGACAGCACCTTTTTGACGTCATCCGCAGCGATACCGATGCCGGTGTCGGTCACGGTGATCATCAGATGCCCGAACTTGTCCTCGCCGACCCAAAGGCCGACCTGGCCACCTGATTTGGTGAACTTCAAAGCGTTTGACAGCAGATTGAGCAACACCTGTTTGATGCGCCGCTCATCGCCGAATGCGACAGGCAGATCCGGCGCAACATCGATCGACAAAGTGATTCCCTCGGCCAGGGCCTGACCTTCCAGAAGTCTTTTGCAGCTCTCGGCCAGGGCGACGGGATCGAAGACCGAGGTGTTGAGGGTCAGCTCCCCGGCTTCGACCTTTGACATGTCCAATACGTCGTCGACGATGTTCAGCAGCAGGCGCCCGGACGACCAGATGTTGTCGGCATATTCGCGTCGCGTTGCCTCGTCGTTGGTGCCGGGCATCTGCACTTTTAGGATTTCCGAGAAGCCAAGGATTGCATTCAAGGGAGTGCGCAGTTCATGGCTCATAGTCGCCAGGAACTCCGACTTCATGCGGTTTGACTCCTCGGCCCGCGCTGCGGTTCGCGCCAGTTCCAGGGTCTTGCGGTATTGCCGCTCCGTACGTTTCTCGCTGCGCCAGACCGCAAAGATCAGCAACAGGTAGAGCGAGAGAAAGGTGCTGCCGACAGTGGCCTGCAACAACACCTGACGCCGGTGGGTGACCGCGAGCAGGTCGGTCACATCATGATAGACCTCGAAAACACCCTCGATGGCGCCGGAGGCGCTGGTGATCGGCAGATAGCTCTCCATGATATCGCGGTGCGACAGCTCTCTCTCGAAGGCATTCAGGCTGTCACGATGGATCAGATTGTTCACGGGCCGGCCGATGCGCGCCGCCGTGAAGTCCTGGTTGCCGCGTTTGTCCGCCCCGATGTGTTGCGGGTTGGTGGAGAAAACCGTCAGGCCGTCCAGGTCGTAGATCTTGATCTTGACGATGGAGAGATCACGCATGTGCGTGAGCACTTTCCGGCGGATCGCCTGGGTCTCGGGATGTTGGCGGATCGCGTCGGGGGTCAGGATATGGGCCGTGGTCAGGAAGCCGGCATGGGCGTCCCAGATGGTGTTTGAAAAGACCCGCGCTACCGCTTCGTTGCTCCGCGTTGCGAACTCGTAGAGATCGTTGGCTGCGATCTCCTTGTAGAGATTGATCAGCAAAACGCTCGCCGCAATGACGATCAGCCCGGCGAAAAGGGCAAAGCGCTTGGTCAGGGGCAGGGACTGTTCGGCCATCTTCGGAGGAGCTTCGATCAAACCAATTGAATGCCTTTGCGGGCGGCGGCCGCTACTTGCGGATTCCATAGCAGAAAGGCTCTTTCGAATTGATTAACCTTCTTCTTATATTGCGTTGCGGTCATACCCTTCTCGGCGGAATCGTTGGGGTTGTGGCGCATCCGGCGGGCTCGCATTTTGTTGACTTGTTCAACCAGGGTCCGCGGGCTACCTCCTTTAAAGGGACCACCGGCCGTTGAAGTGAGGATCTATGCTCGTTCGGATCAAACGCGGATGGGAGCTGCCTGAATCCCAGGCAACGCCCGAGGATGTCTTTCTCAAGCGTCGGAGCCTGCTGAAGGCCGCCGCGGCAGGACCGCTGCTGCTGGGCGCCGGCGGCCTGCTGGCGGCCTGTGACGAGGGGCCGAACCAGGTGGCAGAGGCCTCGGAAAACGCTGAGGCTGCCGACCCCTCGGCGGGCCTCTACCCGGTGGAACGCAACGCCCGCTACACCCTCGACCGGCCGCTGACCGACGAGAAACTCGCCACGACCTACAACAATTATTATGAATTCGGCTCCTCCAAGAATATCTGGCAGAAGGCGCAGGCGTTGCCGCTGCGTCCCTGGACGGTGGCCATCGACGGCATGGTCGAGGCGCCGATGGAAATCGGCATCGACGACCTGCTCGCCAAGATGCCCCTGGAAGAGCGGCTCTACCGCCATCGCTGTGTCGAAGCCTGGTCCATGGCAGTGCCCTACAGCGGCTTCCCCATGAAGGCGCTGGTTGACCTCGCCCGGCCGCTGTCCTCGGCCAAATACGTAAAGATGGTGACCTTCGAGGATCGCGACGTCGCCTCCGGCCAGAACGCCGCCTGGTATCCCTGGCCCTATATCGAAGGGCTGACCCTGGCGGAAGCCGTCCACGAGCTGAGCTTCATCGCCACCGGGCTCTACGGCAAGCCGATCCCCAAGCAGAATGGCGCGCCGCTGCGCCTGGCCGTGCCCTGGAAGTACGGTTTCAAGCACATCAAGGGCATCGTCCGCTTCGAGTTCACCGACCAGCGCCCGGTTTCCTTCTGGGAGGAGATCCAGGGCGGCGAGTACGGTTTCTGGGCCAATGTGAACCCGGAGGTGCCCCATCCGCGCTGGAGCCAGGCAACCGAACGGGTTCTGGGCAGCGACGAGAGGGTGCCGACCCTGCTCTACAACGGCTATGGCGAATTCGTCGCCGACCTCTACAAGGACCTGGACCCGGTCCAGGATCGCCTGTTCATCTGAGGCAGTCTGAAGCTGCCATAACGCAGCCGAAAAGGTGGGGCGCGACCGGTTTGCGCCCCCTTTTTTGTGGAATCACTCCCGAAAAGAAAAAAGCCGGGCCTCTAGGGCCCGGCAAGTTGAACAGGGAGGCTTCACGTCTGGGAGACGTAGGACCTTGAAGTGCAAGGCGGGAACCCTGCGGTAAGGCCCTTCTCCGAGCGGGGGGCGCTCGGAACTGAGTGCCGGCGGGGGGCCGGAAACTCGGAGGATGCTGCGTCGCAACATCCGATGATTTAAAAATAGGGATTTGAGGTTATTTTACTACATACATATGGACAGTGGTGATATGCGGGTGCTGCATAGCTAGACAACCATTTGAAATTATTGAAATAAATGATGAATTTTTTGCGTCGGTGCAGGGCGATTTCGCTGCGCTGCAACGTCTCGGGAAAGGTTCTAAAACTTAGACTCTGCAACTTTGCGTAGCAGAAAATCCCGGAACACGGAGATCCGCTTAGACCGCTTCATCTCCTCCGCGTAGACGAAGTAGGCGTCGAACTGCGGTCCGGTCAGCTCCGGCAGAATTTCCACAAGATCGGCGTTGTTGTAGCTCATGTATTCCGGCAGGGCGCCGATGCCGGCCCCTGATTGGACCGCCTTCATGACGCCGTAGACGTTATTCACCGTCATCGTCGGGCGGCGCAGCTGGCCTTCCTTGAAGCCGACCCGCAGCAGCCAGTTCACATCGGGCACCGGCGGTCGTACGTCCTCGCCGTAGACCACGATGCGGTGATTGTCCAACTCCTCGGCGGTCTGGGGCACGCCGTGCTTCTTGATGTAGGTGGCCGCCGCATAGATATGCATATGCACGGTCATCAGGTGCCGCTGGATCAAGTCGGCCTGGCGCGGCGGCGAGAAGCGGATCGCCAGATCGGCCTCCCGCATGGAGAGGTCGACCTCCCGGTCGAGCAGCAGCAGGTGGCACTCGATCTCCGGGTAGACCTCGATGAACTCGTGCATGCGCGGCGCCAGCCACTGCGAGCCGAAGGCGACGGTGGTGGTGATCTTCAACGGTCCCTTGGGGCGGTCCTTGCTTTCGGTGAGCTGCGCCTCGGTCATGGCCAGCTTGCCGAAGACCTCGTGGGCCGTGCGGTACAGCAGTTCGCCCTGCTCGGTGAGGATCAGGCCGCGGGCATGGCGATGGAAAAGCGGCACCTTCAGACTGTCTTCGAGAGCTGAGATCTGGCGGCTCACCGCCGACTGGCTGAGGTTCAGCAACTCGCCGGCATGGGTAAAGCTGCCCGCCTCCGCCACCGCGTGGAAGATGCGCAGCTTGTCCCAATCCATGATGGTGGCGCCCAGGCCCCGCTTTTGGGGCAGGCCAACATCGTCCAGCACGAGAGCCTCCAAAGCCTGATGGTTGCGTGTCGTCGCGACGCGCGAACCGGAATGTATGGACAGAGTCGGGAGCCGGTCTACTCCGGAAATCCCCGAATCAGTATAGTTCAGCCGCGCCTGGGATGCTATTCCGCCGCTTCGCTGGCGGAATCTTCCAATTCCGCCAGATACTTCTCGGCCTCCAGCGCGGCCATGCAGCCCATGCCGGCCGCCGTCACCGCCTGGCGGAAAACCTTGTCGACACAGTCGCCGGCCACGAAAACGCCGGGCACCGAGGTGCCGGTGGCGCCGGATTCGGCCAGCAGATAGCCTTCCGAATCCATCGCCAGCTTGTCTTTGAAGACCGCCGTCGCCGGATCGTGCCCGATGGCGATGAAGGCCCCTTCGCAGGGGATCTCGCTCAGCGCGCCCGACTGGGTATCGCGCAGGCGCACCGCTTCGACACCGTCCATCGGGCCGTCGCCGCCGAGGATGTCGTCGATCACGGCGTTCCAGCGCACCTCGATTTTCGGGTGGCGGAACAGCCGGTCCTGGCCGATCTTCTCGGCCCTCAAGGCGTCGCGGCGATGGATGAGAGTAACCTTGGAGCAGATGTTGGCGAGGTAGAGCGCCTCTTCCACGGCGGTGTTGCCGCCGCCGACCACCACCACCTCCTTGTCGCGATAGAAGAATCCGTCACAGGTGGCGCAGGCGGAAACGCCGCGGCCGTTGAATTTCTGCTCGCCGGGGATGCCCAGCCAGCGCGCCTGGGCACCGGTCGCGATGATGACCGCATCGGCGGTGTAGCTGGTGCCGCTGTCGCCCTTCAGGACAAAGGGCCGGCGGGTGAAGTCGACCTCGGTGACGATGTCGGAGACCAGCTCGGTGCCGACATGCTCAGCCTGCTTTTGCATCTGCTCCATCAGCCAGGGGCCCTGGATTACGTCGGCAAAGCCCGGATAGTTCTCCACATCGGTGGTGATGGTCATTTGGCCGCCCGGCTGCAGCCCGTGTACCAGCAACGGTTTCAGGTTGGCCCGCGCGGTGTAGATGGCGGCGGTCAGCCCGGCGGCGCCGGAGCCGATGATAAGGACCTTGCTGTGCCGGTTCGGGCTGTCTGAGGCTTGCGCCATGTCGGAGACTCCTGACTTATACAGTCTTCAGAAAATAGAGAGCCCGCCGGGGGGCTGCAAGAAGCGGCGGCGCAAGAGCTGTGGATGAAGGCGGATTCTTGACCGCCGTGCCCCGCGCCCGCATGGTGCGCGCCGCCACGATGATATTGAGTGGCTTGGGAACTGGTGTTTTTGGGAACCGGCAGGATGAGTTTCACAATCAGGCAAGCTGAGGCCCGCGACCGGGAGGCCTTGATCGCGCTGTTTCAGGCGCTCAATAGTCATGAAAACGCGATAACCGGCGACCGCCGCACCGACCGCAGCGGCGCCGAGGAGACCCTGGCCGAGTCGCAGGGTCAGGTGGATCGCAGCGATGGCGTCTTCCTGGTGGCTGAAAGCGCCGGCAGGGTGGTCGGCCTGATGACCCTGACCTTCGAGGAGGGCCCGGTCTATCTGCAGGCCGAGGCCCGGCCCTACGCCCATATCGGCGACCTCGTGGTGGCGGAATCGGAGCGCCAGAAGGGTATCGGCCGCGCCCTGATGACGGCGGCTGAAGAACACGCGGCAAGCCGCGGATACCGGGAAGTGACAATCGGTGTGCTGGTCGGCAACACCTCGGCCGAAGCCGCCTACGCCCGGCAGGGATTTCAGCCCCTGGGCCTCAATCTGGTAAAGGCCATCGGGCCCGATTAACAGTTCAAGTTGTCTGTGGTTGGTTACGGCGCGGCGGAATTCTGCTGCCGTGTCCGAGAGGAGATTTGTGTTGGTTATTCCTTTTATTGTCGTCTGTTCCGTTCTTAGTGCGCTGGCCGGGGGGCTTGTGGTGCGTTTCGCCCGCCGGGGCCTGGCCGCCTCGTTGCTTTTTGCGGCCCTTTCCGGTCTGGTCTTGTCGACCCTTTTGCTGTGGTGGCGCCAGGGCGGCCTCTGGTTCCTTTAGAGCTCTGAAGCGGTTCCGGCCCGCCTACTCCCTTGCATCGGGATTGAGGCGGCTGGCCACCGGCGTCGCCGCGTGGCCGACAGGTAAGGCGGTGCCGGTCTCGGTCGCCGGTTTTCCGCCGGTCGCCAGGCGCAGGAGTGCCAGCAGGGCGGTGGCCGCCTGCAGGGTCGTCAGACAGAAGAACAGTGCCGGCGCCCCCAGGTGGGTGATCGAGAGGCCGCCGACCAGCGGCCCGAGGAAAATCCCCACGTTCATCACCAGCACCAGCGCACCGGAGGCCGCAACCATCTGCGCCGGTGTCAGGCGGTCGTTGCAGTGGGCGACACCCAGGGAGTAAAGCGGAAGCATGAAAGCGCCGACCAGTCCGACGGCGGCAAACAGCCATCCGCCCGCTGCAATGCCGGCGTCGGATAGCTGGCTGATGAAGGCAACGGCAAGGCTGGCAAGAAAAGCCAGAACCGCCGAGCCTGCGATCACCAGCCGGCGGTCGATGCGGTCGGACAGCGCGCCCAGAGGGAACTGCGCCAGCATACCGCCGAGCATGCCGGCGGCGACCAGCAAGCCGATCCTGTCACCGGACAGACCGAGCGCCACGCCGAAGAGGCCGAGGCCGACATAAAAAGCGCCCTGGGAGAGGCCGTTCAGGAAACCGACGGAAAAGCCCAGGGGCGAGATGCGAAACAGTTCCCGCACCCCGAGGCGTGCCGGCTCTTCGAAGGCCTGGTTCTGCCGCGCCGAGAGCAGCATCGGCACCAGCGAAAGGGAAATCAGAACCGAGACAATGACGAACAGCAGAGTGCCCCGGCTGTCCGGCAGGTAGAGCAGGAGTTGGCCGAGGGCGGCCCCGCCGGTCTGGGTGATGAAGTAGACCGACAGCAGGGCGGCGCGGGTGCGGTTGCTGGCGCGGCCGTTCAACCAGCTTTCCGCCACCACATAGAGGCCCGGAAAACAGAACCCGGCCAAGGCCCGCATGGCGGCCCAACTGAAGGGGTCGGCGGTGACCATATGGACAAGGGCGGAAATGGAACAGAGAGAGGCAAGGGCGCCGAAAGTGCGGATATGGCCAACGGTGGCGACAATCTTGGGGGCGATGATACAGCCGAAGATCGCCGCCAGGGGGTAGGCCGCCTGCATGAAGGTGATCTCGGTCTGGGTGAAGCCCAGATCGGTGGCGCGCAGAGTCACCAGGGTCACCATCAGGCCGTTGCTGATCATCAGCAACAGCATGCCGAGGAACAGCGGCCAGGATTCCATGATGGCGCGGTGCAGCACCGGCGGCTCCATTCGCGGGGAACAGAAGAAAGACCTCTCTGCTCCCCTAACGGAGTTCCGGTTTCCTGCCAAGCCTAGTGTGCCTGGGTATCGGTGGGTGCCGGCTTAGCGTTCCTCTTCCCGGAAGCGGGTGGTGGGATCTTCGATTTCCCTGATGATCGCTTCGAAGCGGGCGATGATTTCGCGCGCCCTGGCGACATCCACCGTCATGCTGTCCGGGCCGTCGGCGCAGTCGCCGGTGATGCTCGACTCAAGGTCGCGGATGGTTTCCGCCATTTGCTTTTTCAAGCGCAGCAGGTAGGCAAACTGGCGAAAGCTCAAAACCGTTTCGCCGCCGCCACTGACCAGGGGGCCATGGGGCATGATCGGCACTCCTTCTTTGCCCGGCGTCGTCGGGTCGTTTGGGTGCAAGCGCTTGCATACATGCGCAACGAAAAGGCCGGCTCTGCCGGGCTCGGCTCATGTTTTGTGTTTGGCGGAGGTCGCGGCCGCTTGCGTGACGCGATCCTTTGTTCCAACGCTTCAGGGCGCAACAACGCCCGGAAGTTGAGATGGCGGTGATATAACAGGCGGACGGCGATGCTTCATTGCTCGGCAGCGCCAGCCGGAGGAGCGCTTGGCGGGTTGGGTTAAGTGCCTTACGGCTTTCGGACCTGCGGTGGCAGGGCGCTGTCGCGCAGCCCGGCTTCGCGCACCGCGCTCGGTTTTTTGCCGTACCACCGGATGGCTGCGCGGCTATAGGCGCTGGGCGCCGAGAAGCCGAGGCGGTAGCTGATCTCCGAGAGCGGCAGATCGGTTTCCCGTAACAGCCGGTCGGACAGTTCCCGCCGGGTTTCGTCCAACAGTTGCTGATAGGTGGTGCCGTTGTCGGCGAGGCGGCGTTGCAGGCTACGCTCGCTGGTGGCCAGGCGGCGCGCAATCAGGCCGACCGGCACCGGGCCGCGCTCCATCACGCCGAGGATTTCTTCCTTGATTCTCAGGATGATGTCCGGCTGATACCGGCGTTCCTGCATCTTGGCTTCGCATTGCCGTGAGACGAGATCGAAGAGACGTTCGTCGGCGTTGCGGTTCGCCGCGCTCAGTTCGTCCGTTCTGACCACGACCGCATTGATCGGCGCGTTGAAGACGACGGTCTGCGAGATCAGTTCGCGGTACAGCGCGGTTGAGGCCGGTTCCCGCCGCTCCATGCAGGCTTCGAGAACCTGGCGGCCCGGCCCCAGAAAGTGGTTCAGGTGGCGCACGTTGGAGGCCATGGAGAAGTCGACGTACTGCTCGCGCTGGACGATAAGCGGGGAGTAGCTCCACTCCAGCCGGGCCTGGCGCCGGTCAGCCTCGAAGCCGAGATAGGCGAGATCGATCCTGAGTCCCGCGAACTTGACGAAAAACTCCATGGAATGGCGCAGGGTGGGCGCATGCATAAGCCCGTATTCAAAGGCGCCGACACCGCCGTGCACATAGGCCTGAGAATACTTGAGCCCGAAAGCCGGATCGCCGGAAATGGTCGCCAGAACCTCGAAAAGCCGGCAGAAGCGGTTGAGGCTGATCGCGCTGTCGAGATCGTTGAAATCGGCGGTATCGATTTCGAGCGCTTCGGCGATCGGCGCGATGTCAACACCCAGGCTCTGGGCGAAGACCGGTAGTTCCCGGCCCAGTCCGCCCGAGATGCGGTATTGGTCCGCCAGGACCGATCTAGGCTGTCCGCTTACCATGGGTCTGCAATGATAAAGACTTGGCGCCAGATGTTAAGTATGGAGGCTTTGGCGACCATGGCGGATCTGTATGCTGCCGCCGCGACGTGCTTGGAACGAGGACTTTTTCAATGAGTATGGGTATCGGGGAAGCTGACGGAGGTGTCCAAGGCGGTATCGGCATCCTGCCACCGGACGCGCCCGCGCCGCTCCACGAACTGCTGGACCGTTGGCAGGCGATCACGGCGGAACGGCTGCCGACGGAGGCGGACTTTCCTTTCGACGAACTGGTCGGCACCTATCCCGGCCTCGGGCTGGTCGAGCCTGCGGTCTCTCCCGAGGGACGTCTCGATTACTGCTACCGCCGGGTTGGCCCGTCCCATCAGCAGCACACCGGCTGGGCTTTCGAAGGCCGGCTTTTCTCCGACCTGATCCCGGCCCGCGCCGCCGAACGCGTGATCCAGACCTATATCGGCATTTTCGCCACCGGCGAGCCGCACTATGCCGAGTCCATCAACCTGGTTCACGGCTCCCAGCCGCGAACCTATGTCCGCCTCCTGCTGCCGCTTTTCGACGGCGAGGGAAGGGTGGTGCGCCTGCTCGGCTGCTGGATCTGGCGCGGGGAAAAAGCCGGTTAGGCGCGGTACAGTTCCGGATATTGCTGCTTCAAGCGGCGTGAGTATCAATCATCATTGTTCCCCTAGCTGTGTTCTGGGTTTCTGCAAAGCGCAGCGAGAGCCGTGCAGTTTCTCTCCCTCACCCCGACCCTCTCCCACCCAATGCGTATGTTGGGGGGAGAGGGAGAGCCAAAAAGAGTATGGATTGTTACCCTCTCCCCTTGTGGGAGAGGGAGGGGCCCGCGCAGCGGGAGGGTGAGGGGGAACCTCTTGCTAGCTAGCCGCCGCAGGCGAAAACCTTCTGCCGTTCCAGCGCCGCCCTGCGATGCGGGTAGACGGCGCGATAGTCCGGGTCTTCGTGCAGTGCGAGCAAGGAATTCTTGTCGGGGTAACTACCCACGACCACCAGGTCCCAGTCTTCTTCCGCACCCATAAACGCCGCCTCGAAGGGGGCCAGCAGGAGGAAACGGCCGCCGGCCTTTTCGACGGCTGGACCGCTGACGGCGGCGTAGCGGTCGAAGGCTTCCTTTCCGCTGACTTTCGTGGCGGTAGCTTCCGCGTAGGCCGCTTCTGCGCGCAACTTGAAGAAATTGACGATGGTGATCGGCGTCTCTGCCGGGCGCTCCAGCAGGACGCGCCACTGCGCCCGGGTCGGGGCACCGCCGTCGCCGCCCTCGCCGTACCAGGCGACAAGGCTGTCGAGCCGCGCGTCGATGCTTTGGGTTGCTTCGCTGTCACTCTTGCGGGTCATAGGGGCCTCCTGTAATTTGACGCACGTAAAATATTGGAATTTTTACACGTGTCAAATTCTAAACGGGCAGCGCGGAGCCGTGCCGAGATTCTGGATGCCGCCTGGGACCTGATCGCCGCGCGGGGCGCCGAGGTCTCGCTGTCGGAAATCGCCGCCGCCGTCGGCATGACCCGGCAGTCGATCTACGTGCATTTCGGCTCGCGCGGCGGCCTCCTGGTCGCCCTGGTGCGCCGCTCCGACGAGCGCGAGGATATCTTCGCGAAGTTCGACCGGGCACTGGCGCTTGCCGATCCGGCGGAGCGGCTCGACCGCTATCTCAAGGTCTGGCTGGTCTTTGTACCCAAGATCTACCCCGTCGCCAGCGACCTCATCCGCCTGCGCGCCAACGATGAAGATGCGGCGGCGGCCTGGGAAGACCGCATGCAGGATCTCTGGGGCTGCTTCCGCGAACTGGCCGCCAGTCTGGCGAAGGAGGGCGCCCTGGCCAAGGGCTGGACCGTGCCCCGCGCCGCCGACCATCTCTGGGCGGCCTGCTCGGTCCAGGCCTGGGGCCTGCTGGTCAAGGAACGCGGCTGGAGCGCTGCGGCAGCCTCAAAGACCATCCGCGCCAATGCGGCACGTATTCTTTTGGATCAAGATCTTGACCTAGATCTCTAGAATCTCGGTGTCTTGGTCCGAGAGTCTGCGAATTCTCGACGTGAGTGAGATGTCAAACCAACTTGTTCCAGCGACGAATGTGACTGCAAAGCGCTTCAAGTTGCTCCCATAGATCTAGATGAGTTTTGATGTCTTGAGCCTGGACCTTGGAAGCAACTGCGTGGGCGATATCGATCTTACTTCCTTTAAATTTATTTAGGAATGAGTGCTCAGGGAGCTTAGTGTAAATGTCGATGTTCTTAGGCGCGCTCTCACCAACTATCTGCTCATACACGTTGATTGGAGTATAGTTCTCGATCTCTCTACCGCTTGTGACCCATAGGAATCCAGTGACTGATTCGATCTCCTTTTTGATTCGAGTCTTTGTTTTGTTCAATGCTAACCGAGGTTTTCTTTTACGTGCTCCTTTGCCTTCAGCTCTAATGTGTCTATCGCTATCGATAATGACTGCGGAGTTTCGATTTATTCGAAGAAGCGAAATCGAATCGTCAATCTCATCTGGCGCTCTAGCACTCAGTCTTGAGAGCAGTTTTCCTCCGTAGAACATCACTGTGTAGTGTACATCTTCCTTGAGTTGTCCTTCTGATATCAGCTCTATCCATCGGCGGAGATAAATTCGATCCGATGGGCCCTCGACCCAAATCACTCCATTCGCTTGAAGTATATCGGAGGCACGAATGTCTAAATCGTCGAGAATGTCTCGGCCTTGAAGATAGCTAATCGCGGGTCTGCTCACAGCTGCATGACCGTCATGCTTCACGTGGACGATCTGGCTATCCGATCGTTTGGCAGACCAATCAATTCCGACTGGAGAATGAGTAGTGACCACGAGTGTGAATCCCTTCTCTTGTCGGATGTCGGCCAGAAAGTTTAGCAAGCGCCGCAGTAGCGAAGGATGCAGATTGTTCTCTGGTTCTTCAATGGCAACTACTACTTTGGACCAATCAATATTCTCAACAATTGGAACCAGACGCATTAAGCACAAGATAATGAAAACAGATTTCAGGCTACTACCAGATTGGGAGAGCCGAATATCTCCTTTAGCTTCTTCGCGGAGATAGATTTCCCAAATACCGTTATCGTTCTCCTGACAGGCAATTCTAGAAAAAATCGAATCACCCCGATAAATGCTATTTAGGTCTTCGAGCAGTTTCTGTTCGACTTCTTCTCGCGGTAACCGAACACTATTAATGAATGCTCTTATAAGATTTGTGGTACCTCTTCCCCCAGGTGCGAGCGTGAGTTGGTCTGTCTTGTTTTCCGGCTGAACATCGCGTTCAGCTGTGACTCTGAGCAGGCGTAGTTGGTCAAAGGGCCATCTTACAGTTTTTGCTAGTTGGTCGTGGTAGTGGCCGCGACTTTGAGGATTGATGGGAGTTAAGTCCGGGCCAGCCTCTACTTTCGGTACCCATTCGGGACCGTAGTAACGGGTTAGTCGCTGGCCGACAAACTGTCGTCCGAATGCCCAATGATCCCTGGCGTGAATACCTCCTCCTTGCGCTCCAACTCTGAATATCTTTATCAAAGACTCTTCGTCGAGGAGCTGTTTGATATCGACTCTCAAAGAGGCATTTGATCGTGCGTGCATGGGCGGGTCAAAGATCTTACCCTTTTCGATGCAAAGCTCGATGGCGTCAATCAGAGCTGATTTACCTGAGTTGTTTCTACCAATTAGAATGTTGATCGGCTGAATGTCGTCGAAGCTGCCGCCTTCCTCGCCAAAGCTCTTGAAGTTCTTGACGGTAAGTCCGACACCTTCAAGAGGGTGAGTTGGCTTCATTGGCTTTATCCCTAAAACCCGAACATGTGGTCGAAGGAGAAGGCCTTTTCGCCGTTGGTGAGGCCGTGGTAGCCGAAGAGGCGGCAGGTGACGTCGCGGATGATGACGTAGCCCTCCGGCCCGGCGGCCGCCATGTCGGCCTCCGAGAAGTAATCCGACGGACGCCAGAGCAGGGAGCCGCCACAGGCGATCCGCACCTCATGCTCGGCGATCAGGCTTCCGTTCGCATCGTGCAGCATCAGGTTGGTGCGGCTCTTCTCATGCCAGGGCGCAGAGGCCGGGTAGATGAGGTGGCAGAGCGGCGCGTAGGGGGCCGGCCCGAAGGAGAGGAAGAGGCGGGTCGAGAGCCCCGGCGGACGCCCGGCGTAGGACTGCGGCTCGCCCTTGTAGGTCATCACCGTGTTGAAGACATGGGCGCCGAAAGAGGTCTCGGCGATATGGCCGGAGGCCTTGTCCTCGTAGCGGAACAGGCCGTGCAGCCAGCCGTCGGCCTCGCCGCCCTCGGCGAAGTCGTAGACCAGCTCCATGTGACCCCAATCAAGACCTTCGCCGTTCAACAACTCACCCACGTCGACGGAGGTGGCGTGGTCGCGCGGCAGCTTGCCGAGGCGCTTCACGCCGATCTCGCGGCCCTCCGGGTCGTAGGCCAGCAGGGCGACCGGCAGGTTCTGCTGGCAGGTCGACATCGGCGTCGGCAGGGCGATGGAGCGGAAGCGGGCGCGCGGCAGGATCGGCGCCGGCAGCACGAAGCCCTTGCCCAGCAGGTTCGCCAGTTCGGGAATGCGGGGGTCGGGCTTCAGGTCGACCCGCTCGACATTCGCATGGGCGATGCGCCGGCGCGGCGGATTGGTGGCACCGTTCGCGATCACCTCATAGCGCGGGCGCACGAAGTATTTGCCGGCCTGCACCTCGATCTGCTGCGGCCATTTCGCCTCGGGCAGCAGCGCCGCCGTGTCGATGGCGCGGGTACCGAAGGGCGGGATGTCGTCGTCGAGCCAGGCGATGGCGTCGTTGCCCATCAGGTTCAGGCCGACGCTGCCTGCGGGCACTGTCGCCGGGTGGCTGTTCTGGACCCAGAGCAGCACCTGCTCGCCGTCTTTGGGGGCGGGCAGGCCGCCGTAGAGATCGGCGGGCCAGGAGTTGGCGTCATGGGTGCAAGACAGCACCGAGTCGTCGTCGCCGTAGGTGTCCAGCGCATACTTCACGATGTCATGGCCGGCGATGCCGCAGACATGGAGGAAGAGGCTGCCGGTGAAACTGTCGAGGCCGAAGCGTTCGCGCACCGCTTTCGAATCAATCACCACGCTGGCGTTGGCGCCGGGCAGGGCGTCCTGCCACTCGGCCAGGGGCTCGCCCGCCTCGTTCATCAGGCAGCACCAGGCGCTCGGCGCCTTGGCGCCATAGGCCGACCAGTAGTTGGCTGTGGCGAGGCGCGTGTGGTGGCCCTCGCCCTCGCGGAAGAACACCAGATTGGTGGCAAAGTTCAGGCTGTCGAGATAGTTGCGCCGGTTGGTCAGCATGCTGTCCGGCAGCCGGAGCGCATCCAGAGTGACGACCTCCGCCCCGGCGGGCAGCAGGTGGCGGATATGGTCGGCCAGGCGTTCGGCATCGAAGGCGGTGATGAAAACCTTGGTTGCCGGGGCGGCCGCCAGGTCGGTCACCGGCTGGGCCTGCCGGCCGAGGATGTCGCTGCCGATCTCCTCCAGGTCCTGAACGTAGACGGCGGCGATGTCGAGGTCGCCAAGGTCGTAGATCTCGGCAAAGGCCTTGGCGAAACCCAGGGGATCGTAGATCGCCACCGGCGCGGCTTTCAGATCGGCCAGCAGATCCGCCGCCTTGCGCGCCGCCAGAGGGTGGCCGATGGCCTTGAAAAAGGCGTTGCCGCCCTTTGCGTTGCTGAAGGTTTCGATGTTGAGCGCCATGGCGGGAGAGTACTTTCTTATCGGAAAATCGGAAAGGGCGGTGGGCTGCGGCGGTCTCTCAGCCCCCGAAGCGCAGCACCCTTTTGGTCCAGGCGGAAAAACTGTGGCGCTTCAGCTCGCGCTTCAGCACCCCGGCATCGGTCAGCCAGTTGAGTTGGATGGAGCGCCGCTGGCCGACGAAGGGCTTGTGGCCGTGATAGGCCTCGGCGCTGCAGCGAAAGGCGACCAGGGTGCCGGCCTGGGGCGGCACCTCGGCGGCATAGTCTTCCAGGTTGTCGGGTCCGTTCAGCATCCGCAGGCGTCCGCCGTCCGATTCCCAGCGGCTGTTCAGGTAAACCAGCGCCGTGACCAGTTTGCTCTCGGAATCCGTATGGATCTGCCCGTCCTTGGCGCGGGACTGGCCGCGCAGGGTCACCATGGTGGGGCGCCCGGAAAGGTCGATGGCGAACTTCTCGGCAAAGGCCGCCGTCACCGCAGGGCCCTGCAGCATATCCAGCAGGGCGGAAAAGCGCGGTCCGCATTTCAGGCTCTGCGCCGGGAAACTGCCACCCTTGGTAATCTCCGGGAAGTCCTGCTCGACCGCCGGCAGCGCCTCGGCGCGCAGGAAGCCGGGGACGATCAGGAAATCGAAGGGATCACGCTGCAGCGGCGTTTCGCTGAAGCGTGTCAGATCGAGCGGCGAGGGATCGGTCGGTTCTGCAGCGGGGCTGGGCACCTGGAGCTTCCAAGACGGCGTTTTTCCGGACGGCGGCGGTTGGCCTTAGATATAGGCAGATGCCGCAAAGATCAATTGAGCCAAGTCAAATGAGTTGGGTCAAATGCGCCGGGTCAAGTGAAGCCGCTTCCGCCGCCGCGGATCGGGAATTCGGTTACGGCCGGGGCGGGCGTCCGTGACGGTCGGTCAGGCGGTGGCGGATCTCGGCGGCGATGCGCCGGGTTTCGTTGAGCGGCGTATAGTCCCAACGCTCCAGGGTGCCGGTAAAGGGCCGGGTGATGCCGGCGGCCTGCAGCGAGCCGTGAAAACGGCTGAACTTGGCCGATCCCCCCTCCAGATCGACGACATGCACCGGTTTGCCGGTGCTCGCCGCCTCCGAGACCATGTTCACGGAGTCGCCGGTCACCACCAGATGGTCGGCGAGGCCGAGGATGCCGAAATAGGGGTTTTCGCCTGCGCCGTCCCAGATTTCGGCCGGCAGCCCGGCGAGGCCGCGACGCAGGATCGCCTCGTTGCCCTTGCCGGTCCGCCGGGAGGGCGTGATCATCAGCCCGCAGCCTTCTTCCCGGGCCAAACGGGAAAGTTGCTCGGTCAGGCGGGTCATGATCGCCGCGGTCATCTTGAAGACCTTGTTGTCGCCGCCGATCAGCACGCCGATGCGCGGTCTCGGCAGCGCGCCGTAGCGCCCGGCAAAGGCGGTTGCGGCCTCCGACAGGCGTTCGGGCGTCACCCGGCCGAGGGCGCCGCGGGTGGAGAGCACGTTGGGGCCGTTCAGCAGGTCGTGTTCTGGGGTCACCACCAGGTCGACGCAGGCCGGATCGATGGCCGGGTTCTGCACCTGGACCGTAAAGCTCTGCCCGCCGGAGATGTTCCGCATGTCGCGGCTCAGCGGCACCGTCTGCCGCCCGCTGGCGATCCAGAGATCGGGCCAGGGCGGGGCCAAGCGGTCGCCTTTGGGCCCCAGCGTGCCCAGCGGGTTGCGGATCAGGCCCGGCGGCATCCAGCGCCAGGGTTTGGTTACCGAGACGCGCTTCACCTGGGGGGTGAGGCCGATGGCCTCGGCGAGGCCGAGACACTGAATTTCCATGCCGGCCTTGCCGTCGGTCACCACCCAGCAGGTCAGGCCCCCGAGGGCGTTTGATGGGGCGTTTGACCGGGCGTCTGTCGGTGCGGCGGCAGAGGCATCCGGCGCGGGCGACTCGCGCTGTTCCTGTCCGTTCATGGCGGCGGACTATGAGGGCGCCTTGCGGTGCGTGCAAGCCCTGCGCGTTGGGCTGCGTCAAAGCAGCCGGGCGATCTCTGCGGATCGCGGTTTCGGCCCGGGAAAGTGAGTTTTGCACAGCCGATCGTACTTGCGCAGGACCCGGCGGTCGGTAATATTGTTGCGCAACGCCCCCTTGCGAGGGGCGCGATCTTTTAACGGGGAAGACTGCCTCCAGGGTTGGGGCCGCTACGCTTGGGTGAGGTGTTTATGCGTCGGGTCAAGTTGGACCGAATCGATCTGCAAATTCTGCAGGACCTGCAAGAAGACGGACGCATCACGAATGTGGAGCTGGCCCGGCGGGCCGGCATCTCCGCGCCGCCCTGCCTGCGCCGGGTCCGCGCCCTGGAAGAGGCCGGCTTCATCCGCGGCTATCATGCCGATCTGCAGGCCGAGGTTCTGGGCTTCGAAGTCACCTTCTTCGCGCTGATCGGGCTCGACAGCCAGTCCGAGGCGGTCCTGAACGCCTTCGAGAGCCTGGTCGGCGGCTGGCCGGAGGTACGCGAGTGCCACATGGCCCGCGGCCCCGATGATTTTGTCCTACGCCTGGTGGCCCGCAACACCGCCCATGAGAACGAGCTGACCCAGCGTCTCACCTCCGCCCCCCATGTGGTGACGGTGAAAACCATCCAGGTTATCCGCACCGCCAAGTCGACCCCCGGCGTGCCCATCGATGTCGATCAGGGCCTGGAGCCGGCGGCGGACTGAACGGCAATCAGTCTGTGGCGGTTCCAGAAGCGCAAATCCTCTACAGCCTGTCGCCGGATGACGATCTGCAACTGGTCGAGATCGATGTCGGCAACTATGCCGCTGTCGTGAAGCTGAAGGTTGCGGAAAGCCAAGAGAGCTTTGTCGCCAATAATGCGGTTTCGATCGTTCAGGGGCACTATCACCCGGGCGCTTGGTTCCGCGCCGCCTATCTGAACGGCGAGGCTGTCGGTTTCGTCATGCTGTTTGATCCTCGCGGCGTGGACCCCGTCGGCGAGGATCCGGGCGAGACCGGCTGGGAGGACGGCCTGGTCATCTGGCGCTTGATGATCGGCCGCGAACATCAGGGCCGGGGCGCCGGACGGCGCTTGATGGACACGGTCATCGCGCTGGCCAGGGCGAACGGTTTCGAGCGTCTCTATCTTACCTTCGTCGATGCCGAGGGCGGACCCGAACCGTTCTATCTGCAGTGCGGCTTCGCGCGGACCGGCCGCGTTATCGACGGCGAAGTCGAGGCCGTACTGGAGCTCGGATGAGATGCGGGATCAGACGTACTGAACTTTCAGGATTTCATAGGCCTTGGAGCCGGCGGGGGTCATCACCTCGATGGAGTCGCCGACCTCCTTGCCGATCAAGGCACGGGCCAGCGGTGCGGTGATGGCGAGGCGCCCGGCTTTCACGTCCGCCTCGGTTTCGCCGACGAGCTGATAGGCGGTTTCCGCCTCGGTATCTTCGTCCACCAGGGTGACCGTGGCGCCGAACTTCACGGTGTCGCCGTCCAGGGTGCTGACGTCGATGACCTCGGCCCGGGCGATCTTGTCTTCCAGTTCGCCGACCCGGCCTTCGATGAAGCTCTGGCGTTCGCGCGCCGCATGGTATTCGGCGTTCTCCGACAAGTCCCCATGCTCGCGCGCCTCGGCGATCGCACGAATCACCTCCGGCCGCGCCGTGGTCTTCAAGTAACGCAGTTCTTCTTCAAGGTCCGAATAGCCCTTGGCAGTCATGGGTACTTTGTCGCTCATGGAGCAAGCCTGATGTTTCTTAATAACAATGAGAACAAGTGTGCCTGATTTGGCGGGGCTGTAAACCCTACAACACTAGGACGAAGACTTAAAATAAGATTGCAGCGGGGCGACTGCAAGGTCGCCGGAACGCATTGCTTCGATGGCCTGAACGGCGGCCCTGGCACCGGCGGAGGTGGTGCTGTAGGGGATCGAATTGGTTAACGCCGTGCGCCGCAGTTCGAAAGAGTCGGCGATGGCTTTGGCGTCCTCGGTGGTGTTGAAGACAAGCTGAACGTCGCCGGACTTCATGGCATCGACGATGTGCGGACGCCCCTCCCGCACCTTCTTTACCGTCTCGACGGTAAGGCCCTGATCAGCAAGGTATTTTGCCGTGCCGCCGGTGGCGATGATGCGGAAACCCAGATCGGCGATGGCGCGGGCGACGGGCGCGAAGACCGGCTTGTCGTCGTCTTTCACCGAGATGAAAACGGAGCCGCCGGGCGGCAGGGTGACCCCGGCGCCGAGCTGTGCCTTCAGGAAGGCGCGGGCGAAGTCGCTGTCCAGACCCATGACCTCGCCGGTCGAGCGCATTTCCGGGCCCAGCATGACGTCCACGCCGGGGAAGCGGGCGAAGGGGAAGACCGCTTCCTTTACCGCGACGTGATCGTTTTTGCCTTTTTTGAGATCGAAGTCCGCCAGCTTCTCGCCGGCCATCACACGGGCGGCGATCTTGGCGACCGGCAGGCCGGTGGCCTTGGCGACGAAGGGCACGGTGCGGCTGGCGCGGGGATTCACCTCCAGGATGAAAATATCCTCGTCCTGCACCGCGAACTGCACGTTCATCAGGCCAACCACCCCCAAGGCGCGGGCCAGTTGTTCGGCCTGGCGGCCGATCTCTTCCACCAGGGCCGGGGCCAGGGTGTGCGGCGGCAGCGAGCAGGCGGAATCGCCGGAGTGGATGCCGGCCTCTTCGATGTGCTCCATCACCCCGGCGATGAAGACCGTCTCGCCGTCGGCCACCGCATCGACATCGACCTCGATGGCGTCGCGCAGGTAGCTGTCGATCAGCACCGGGTTGCTGCCGGAGACCTTCACCGCGGTGGCGATGTAGCGCTCCAGTTGCGCTTCCTCGTGAACGATCTCCATGGCGCGCCCGCCCAGCACATAGGACGGCCGGATCAGCACCGGATAGCCGATGCGCTCGGCCACGGCGAGGGCCTCCTCGCGGGATGTCGCAGTGCCGTTGGGCGGCTGGCGCAGCCCCAGATCCTGAAGCAGCTTCTGGAAACGCTTGCGGTCCTCGGCCAGATCGATGGCATCGGGCGAGGTGCCGAGGATCGGAATGCCGGCGGCCTCCAAAGCATGGGACAGCTTCAACGGCGTCTGCCCGCCGAGCTGCACGATGACGCCCTTCAGATTGCCGCGCGACTGCTCCTTGCGGGCGATGCCGATGACGTCCTCGCCGGTCAGCGGCTCGAAGTAGAGCCGGTCCGAGGTGTCGTAGTCGGTGGAGACGGTTTCGGGATTGCAGTTGACCATTATGGTTTCATAGCCGGCCTCGCTGAGCGCATAGGCGGCATGAACGCAGCAGTAGTCGAACTCGATCCCCTGGCCGATGCGGTTCGGCCCGCCGCCCAGGATCATCACCTTGTCGCGCTCGCTGGGCTCGGCTTCGCAATCGGGCGGGCGGTAGCCCTCCGGCCCCTCGTGGCCCTCCTCGTAGGAGGCGTACATGTAAGGCGTGATGGAAGGAAACTCGCCGGCGCAGGTGTCGATGCGCTTGTAGACGGCATCCAGCGACAGGCCGCGGCGCTGATCGGCGACGGCGGTCTCGGCCATGCCGGTCAACTCGGCGAGACGCGCATCGGCAAAACCGAGCTTCTTCAAAGCCAGCCAGCCCGCGCGGTCCTGCGGCAGGCCGTCCCGGCGCAGAGCGTCCTCGGCTTCGACGATCTCTTTCACCTGGCGCAGGAACCAGGGGTCGTAGTGGGTGGTCTCCAGGATCTCCACCAGGGTCAGACCGTGGCGGAAGGCCTGGGCGATGGTCAGCAGCCGGTCCGGACGCGGCGCCGCGAGCGCCGTGCGGATGGCATCGCGGTCGACCCGGCCCTGGCTGTCCTGCGCGCCCGCGATCTCCACCTCGTTGAGACCGGTCAAACCGGTTTCCATGGAGCGCAGCGCCTTTTGCAGTGATTCGGCAAAGTTGCGGCCGATGGCCATGGCCTCGCCCACCGACTTCATGGAGGTGGTGAGATGCGGTTCGGCGCCGGGAAACTTCTCGAAGGTGAAACGCGGCATCTTGGTGACGACATAGTCGATGGTCGGCTCGAAAGAGGCCGGGGTCACCTTGGTGATGTCGTTGTCCAGTTCGTCCAGCGTGTAGCCGACCGCCAGCTTGGCGGCGATCTTGGCGATGGGAAAACCGGTCGCCTTGGACGCCAAAGCTGAAGAGCGCGAGACCCGGGGGTTCATCTCGATGATGACCAGCGCGCCGTCTTCCGGGTTGACGGCAAACTGCACGTTGGAGCCGCCGGTGTCGACGCCGATTTCCCGCAGCACCGCGATCGTGGCGTCGCGCAGGATCTGGTATTCCTTGTCGGTCAGGGTCAGGGCCGGGGCGACGGTCACCGAATCGCCGGTGTGGATGCCCATGGGGTCGACGTTCTCGATGGAACAGATGATGATGCAGTTGTCGACGCAGTCGCGGACAACCTCCATCTCGTATTCCTTCCAGCCCAGCACCGACTGTTCGATCAGCACTTCGTCGGTGGGCGAGGCGCGCAGGCCGCCGCGCACGATCTCCTCGAACTCGTCGGGGTTATAGGCGATGCCGCCGCCGGTGCCGCCCAGGGTGAAGGAGGGGCGGATGATCGCCGGCAGGCCGACCTGTTCCAGCGCCTCCAGCGCTTCTTCGAAGGTAGTGGCGAGTTTCGAGCGCGGCGACTGCAGGCCGATCTTGTCCATCGCCTCGCGGAAGCGCAGGCGGTCTTCGGCCTTGTCGATAACGTCGCCCTTGGCGCCGATCATCTCGACGCCGAACTTCTCCAGGGTGCCGTCACGCTCCAGCGCCAGGCCGGTGTTGAGCGCAGTCTGCCCGCCCATGGTCGGCAGCAGGGCATCGGGGCGCTCGCGTTCGATCACCTTGGCGACCATCGCCGGGGTGATCGGCTCCACATAGGTGGCGTCGGCCAGGTCCGGGTCGGTCATGATGGTCGCCGGGTTGGAGTTCACCAGGATCACCCGGTAGCCCTCCTCCTTCAGCGCCTTGCAGGCCTGGGCCCCGGAGTAGTCGAACTCGCAGGCTTGGCCGATAACGATCGGCCCGGCCCCGATGATGAGGATGGATTTGATATCAGTGCGCTTGGGCATTCTGCAGCTTGGCGGCTTTCTCTGCGTCGATCATGTCGACGAAACGCTGGAAGAGGTAGTGGCTGTCTTTCGGGCCGGGCGAGGCCTCGGGGTGATACTGCACGGAAAAGATCGGGCGGCCGACGACGCGCAGGCCTTCGTTGGAGCGGTCGAAGAGCGAGATGTGACTCTCCACCACCCCGTCTGGCAGGCTGTCGGCGAGCACCCGGAAGCCGTGGTTCTGGCTGGTGATCTCCACCCGCCCGGTCTCCAGGTCCTTCACCGGATGGTTGGCGCCGCGGTGGCCCAGATGCATCTTCTCGGTCCTGGCGCCCAGCGCCAGGGAGAGGATCTGGTGGCCGAGACAGATGCCGAAGATCGGCAGGCCGGTTCCCATCAGCGCCTGAACCGTCGGCACGGCATAGACGCCGGTCGCCGCCGGATCGCCCGGGCCGTTGGACAGGAAGATGCCATCGGGATTATGGCCCATGATGTCTTCGAAGCTGGCCGAGGCCGGTACCACGGTGACGTCGCAGCCCAGGGTCGCGAGGCAGCGCAGGATGTTGCGCTTGGCGCCGTAGTCGATGGCGACCACCCGATGCCGGGGCTGCTCCAGGGTGCCGTAACCCTGACCCAGGGCCCAGGTCGTCTCCGACCAGCGGTAGGTCTGGCGGCAGGAGACTTCGGCGGCGAGGTCCATGCCCTCCAGGCCCGGCCAGCCGGCGGCCTCGGCCTGCACGGCTGCAACATCGGCGAGGGTCTCGCCCGGCGCGGCATGGACGATGCAGCCCTTGGGCGCGCCCAGATCGCGGATGCGCCGGGTGATGGCTCGGGTGTCGACGCCGCTGAGGCCGATCAGGTTATGGGACTTCAGCCAAGCATCGAGATGCTGGGCGGCGCGCCAGTTCGAGGGTTCGGTCACCGCGGCGCGCAGCACCAGACCGCGCACCGCCGGGGTGGTGGTCTCGATGTCCTCGGCATTGGCGCCGACGTTGCCGATGTGGGGAAAGGTGAAGGTGATGATCTGCCCGGCGTAGGAGGGATCTGTGGCGATCTCCTGATAGCCGGTCATCGAGGTGTTGAAGCAGACCTCGCCCACCGAACGGCCGGTCGCGCCGAGCCCCTTGCCGAGAAAGCGCGTGCCGTCGGCCAGAACCAGCGCGGCTTCGCCGAAAGCGGGTTGGGGCGCAGCAAAGGGCGGCCCGTCCTGTTCGGACGGGTTGGAACTGGATTGAACAGCCTTCATGAAGCGGATCCTCGAACGCAGGCGGCCTGATGTTTAAGGGATCGCCGCGGCTTGGTCAAGCCTTAGCAAAAGTCCAAAATTCATATTTTTCAATGAGTTATAGCTCAACTCCGGTTTTGCCAAATTCGATCAATTGAGCTAACCTCCCGCGCCTTGCGAGGTAGAGGGAAGACCATCCATGTTGCGCACCCGTTTGAGTGACGCCCTGAAAGACTCGATGAAGGCCAAGGAGGAGTGTGCAACCTCCACCCTGCGCCTCATTCTGGCGGCGCTGAAAGACCGCGACATCGCCGAGCGCAGCAAGGGCAACGGCGACGGGGTCGGCGACGAAGCGATCCTGGAAATGCTCCAGAAGATGGTGCGCCAGCGCCATGATTCCATTGAGATGTACACCAAGGGCGGCCGCGAGGAACTGGCCAAGCGCGAGGCCGAGGAAATCGAGGTCATCGAGCGCTTCCTGCCCAAGCAGATGGATGAAATGGACATGCGCGCCGCCATCGAAGGCGTGATCACCGAGCTTGAGGCCGGCAGCGTGAAGGACATGGGCCGGGTCATGGGCACCCTGAAGGAACGCTTCCCCGGCCGCATGGACTTCGGCAAGGCCAGCGGCATCGTGAAGGAAGCGCTGGTCTGAGTTTGCCGCCTTCCGGTTTGCAGCTGCGCCCGGCCCGCGAAGAAGACCGGGCCGCCTGCGCCGAGATCTACCGCGACGCCCGGCAGGCCGCCTTTCACTGGGAAACCCGCCGCTACGATCTGGAAGAGTTCGCCGGCTCGACCTATGGCGAGACGCTGTGGGTCGCCGAAGGCGCAAACGGCGAGATCCTTGCCTTCGCTTCGGTCTGGCGGGCGCCGGATTACTGGTTTCTGCACAACCTCTTCGTCGCGACCGAATCCCAGAAACAGGGCATCGGCCGGGCGCTTCTGGTCCATGTGCTGGCCGAGATCGGCCGCCCGGTGGAATTGAAGACCGATGTGCCCAACCGCGTTGCCAGGCGCCTCTATGAGGGCTTCGGCTTTGCAGTGGTCGAGGAGAGCCAGAGCCTGCCGGTGCCCTGGTTCAGAATGCGCCTGGAATGACGCGCGCGTCCTTAATTTGGGGGCAAAGCCGACACCAGAGGAAAGGTCCACAGGCTTTCCACAGGCTTTGCACCCATTCAGTCCCAATTCTTTGAAAGAGCGGCTGTTTTCTCCTTTGTGAGCCGCGGCCCGATCTCTGATAGTCTTGCGGACTCGGCCGATGGGTCCTGGCGGCCAAAGCGGGACTCCGGACGGCTTTTTGAACTGATTAGCGGCACCCATGGCTTTCCCGCCTGAATTTCTCGACGAACTGCGCAACCGCGTGACCCTTTCGGAGGTGGTGGGCCGCAAGGTGAAGCTGGTGAAGCGCGGGCGCGAGCACAGCGGCCTCTGCCCCTTTCACAACGAGAAGACGCCCTCCTTCACCGTCAGCGACGAAAAGGGCTTCTATCACTGCTTCGGCTGCGGCGCCCACGGCAGCGCCTTTGATTTCCTCATAAATTCAGAGGGTTTGAGCTTTCCCGAGGCGGTGGAACGCCTCGCCGGGCAGGCCGGGATGACCGTGCCCCAGGACAGCCCGCAGGATCGGGCCCGGGCGGAAAAACGCGCGAGCCTGATCGACGTGCTGGAGGCCGCGACCGCCTGGTTTGAGGAGCAACTGGCCAGTCAGGCGGGGCGGGAGGCGCGCGACTACCTGGAACGGCGCGGTCTGGCGCCCCAGACCGTGGCGGCTTTCCGCCTGGGTTTTGCCCCGCGCGAACGCGGCGCCCTCGCCAAGGCCCTGCGGGCCCGGGGGATCACCGTGGATCAGCTTCTGGAAGCCGGGCTGGTCAAACGGATCGAGGGCGAAGCGCCCGGCGGCGACAATCAACTGCGCGATTACTTCTTTCACCGGGTGATCTTCCCGATCACCGACCGGCGCGGCCGGGTCATCGCCTTCGGCGGGCGGGCGCTGGGGGACTCCAAGGCCAAGTACCTGAATTCCCCGGAAACCGCGCTGTTTCACAAGGGACGGGAGCTTTACAACCTCGACCGTGCCCGCAAGGCAGCCCACGACAGCGGCGAACTGCTGGTCACCGAGGGTTACATGGATGTGATTGCCCTGGCCGAGGGCGGTTTTCCGGCGGCGGTGGCGCCGCTGGGCACCGCCGTTACCGAGGACCAGATTGCCGCGCTCTGGCGCTTGGTGCCGGAGCCGACGCTCTGTTTCGACGGCGATGCGGCGGGGCAGCGGGCGGCCTTTCGCGCCGCCGAGCGGGCCATGCCCCTGCTGAAACCCGGCAAGAGCCTGCGCTTCGCGATGCTGCCGGCCGGTGAAGACCCGGACAGCCTGCTGCGCAGCAGCGGCGCCGCCGCCGTCCGTGCGGTTCTGGAATCGGCCCGCCCCCTGGCCGATATGGTCTGGCGCAAGGCGGCAGAAGGCCACGCGGCGGATACCCCGGAGCGCCGGGCGGCGATCCGTAGCGCCGTGCGCGAGCAGGTGAGCGCCATCAAAGACCCAGAGTTGCGGGATGACTACCGCCAGGAGATGGACCGGCGCTTTGCCGAGGCTTACGGTTTCAGCGGCCAGCAGCGCGGCGGCGGCTGGCGTTCCGGGCGGAACGGGCCGGGCAGGGGCCAGACAGGCGGCGGCTGGCGCCCGGGGAATTGGGGTGGGGGAAATTGGGGACCCCCGATCGCCCCGGCCAAGCAGCGGGGACCGGCGGATCTGCTGAAACCGCAGCGCACCGAGCAACTGCTCCTTGCCACGCTGATCAATCACAACAAATTATTAACCGAGTTCGTTGAGGATCTGGTTGGGATCGACTTTCCCAGCGATGGGCTGAACGCCTTACGACAGGCGCTCATAGACTGCTTTGCCGGTGATCCGGAGCTTGACAGCGAAGGTGTGAAATGCCACCTCTCCAGTCAGGGGTATTCCGGGATTTTGGCTTCTTTGCTGGCCCCGGAGGTATACGTTCACGGCAGGTTTGCCCGTCCCGACGCTTCTACGGAGGTGGCGCGGCAATCTGTGTTGCACATTTTGGGGGTGCTGCGTGAGCGTCAGGCGGCTCCCCAGCTTGCGGAGGAAACCCTGGCGCTGGCGACGGACATGACGGCGGATCAGTTGAAACGGGTCCAGGCTCGGCAGAAGCTGCGGTCCCAGGAAGAGGGTCGAAAGGTGGACTTGGACCACTTCGAGACCATGCTTCAAAGGGCGGCGGACAAAACGGACAGTTAAAAACGACGGCGCGGTGGGACGGGCTTGAATGAAGCCGACCCTGCCGAAGCGCCTTGTGCAAAAAGTTTTGAGGTAATGGGCTGAATGGCGACTAAGGCGAACGAGAACGCTGAAACGGCGGAATCGCGCGAGGAATCTTCCGACGGCCCGCTGATGGACTCGATGTCCGCAGCGGTCAAGAAGATGATCGCAAAGGCAAAGGAACGCGGCTACGTCACTTATGACGAACTGAATGCCGTACTGCCGCCGGACCAGATGTCTTCCGAGCAGATCGAAGACACCATGTCCCTGCTTTCCGAGATGGGCATCACCGTCATCGAGAGCGAAGAGCAGGAAGAAGCGGCGCCGGAAGCCGATGCCAAGGAAGGCAGCGCCTCCGCCTCGGGCAATCTGAACGACGACGATATCGGCCGCACCGACGACCCGGTGCGCATGTACCTGCGCGAAATGGGGTCGGTCGAGCTGCTGTCGCGCGAGGGCGAAATCGCCATCGCCAAGCGCATCGAGGCCGGCCGTGAGAAGATGATCGGCGGCATCTGCGAGAGCCCGCTGACCATCCGTGCCCTGCTGGTCTGGCGTGAGGCCCTGATCGAGGGCCGTATCCTGCTGCGCGACATTATCGATCTGGACGCCACCTATGGCGGCGGCCCCACCGAGGATGCCATGAACCAGGCGGTGGCCGAGGTCGCCGAGATGACCGAGGAAGAGGAAGACGAGGCCAAGAACAAGGCCGAAAAAGAAAAGAAAGAGGCCGAAGCCGAGAAGGGCGAGGGCGCGGCAAAGGCCGGCGCCAACGGCGCCGCACCGGCGAAAGAGGCTGATGGCGAGACGAGCGGTGAGGCCAACGGCGAGGCCAAGACCGAAGGCGAAGACGACGACGACGACGAGGAAGACAACTCGATCTCGCTGGCGGCCATGGAGGCGGTGCTGCTGCCCCAGGTCCTCGACACCTTCGACGACATCTCCAAGACCTGGAAAAAGATCGCCAAGGTCCAGGAACGCCGCCTGACCGCCTTCCAGAAAGGCGAGAAGACCACGCCGCAGACCGAAAAGCGCTACGAGAAGCTGACCCACGAACTGGTCGAGCTGATGGAGGGCGTGCATTTCAACAACGCGCGCCTGGAACAGCTCGTCGATCAGCTCTACGGCCTGAACCGCCGCCTGCTCGGTTTCGAGGGCAAAATGCTGCGCATGGCCGAGCGTTGCGGCGTGAAGCGCCAGGATTTCCTCGACCACTACTTCGGTCGTGAGCTCGACCCGCGCTGGGTCAGCCGCGTGAAGCGCCTGACCGGCAAGGGCTGGTCCAAGTTCGCCGAGCGCTATGGCGACGAGGTGAAGTCGATCCGCAAAGAGGTCGCGGCCATCGCCGACGACAGCGAACTGCCGATCGCCGAGTTCCGCCGCATCGTCAAAACCGTGCAGACGGGCGAGAAGGAAGCCAGCAAGGCCAAGACCGAGATGGTCGAGGCCAACCTGCGTCTGGTGATCTCCATCGCCAAGAAATACACCAACCGCGGCCTGCAGTTCCTCGACCTCATTCAGGAAGGCAACATCGGCCTGATGAAGGCGGTCGACAAGTTCGAGTACCGCCGCGGCTACAAGTTCTCGACCTACGCCACCTGGTGGATCCGCCAGGCGATCACCCGTTCGATCGCCGACCAGGCGCGCACCATCCGTATCCCGGTGCACATGATCGAGACCATCAACAAGCTGGTCCGCACCAGCCGCCAGATGCTGCACGAGATCGGCCGCGAGCCGACCCCGGAAGAGCTGGCCGAACGTCTGGTCATGCCGCTGGAGAAGGTCCGCAAGGTTCTGAAAATCGCCAAGGAGCCGATCTCCCTGGAAACGCCCATCGGCGACGAGGAAGACAGCCACCTGGGCGACTTCATCGAAGACAAGAACGCGGTCATTCCGTTGGACGCAGCGATCCAGTCCAACCTGCGGGAGACCACGACCCGGGTGTTGGCCAGCCTGACACCGCGCGAGGAGCGGGTGCTGCGCATGCGCTTCGGCATCGGCATGAACACCGACCACACCCTGGAAGAGGTGGGCCAGCAGTTCTCGGTCACCCGCGAACGTATCCGCCAGATCGAAGCCAAGGCGCTGAGGAAGCTGAAGCACCCCAGCCGCAGCCGCAAACTGCGCTCCTTCCTGGATACTTAGGTTCCAGCACAGCCAACGTGAAAAAGGGCCGTCCTTGGGGCGGCCCTTTTTCGTTGCGCCACCGCGGCGGCTTGTCTACCGCTTCCGGGTGTGCCGCCTTAGCCTGAGCGCATGCATGGACGACCCCTCGAAGTCCTGCGAGAGAGAGCATGAACCCAGAAAACCTGAACCTTCCGATCCTGACCGAGCGCCTTAAACTTCGACACTTCGTTCCCAGCGACTTCTCAGACTACAGCGCCTACCACTCTCTTCCGGCGGTCTACCGTTATCTCTACGAAGCACCGCCGGAGGGCCGCGCAATGGAAGAGAAGTTCTCGAAGGTTCTAAGCGCGGCCTTCGAAGATGACGGCGACATCTTCCGCTTGGCAGTTGTGCGCAAAGACGATGACTTGCTTGTCGGCGAGGTTCTTCTGAAGCTTGCGAGCAAGGCCGCGCTGCAGGGAGAAGTCGGGTACATCTTCAATCCGGATTTTGCCGGCAAGGGTTATGCGACCGAGGCGGTCTCCGCGATGATCGATATCGGCTTTTCCATTTTCGCCTTCCACCGAATCTTTGCGCGGCTCGATGCGGCGAACAAGGGTTCAGTCGGCGTCGTCGAGCGCCTGGGCCTGCGCCGCGAAGCGCACCTCATCCAAAACGATCGCTTTGATGGCGTCTGGGGAGATGAATACATCTACGCCGTCCTGGCGAGCGAATGGGCGGCGCGGGTTGATCAGACCGCCTGACAACCGGGCTACCGATGAAGCACATCCGCGTAGCCTTTTTCGTTGCTTCGCCGCAGGGGCACGTTAGCCTTCTTACCTATGGAATTCGTTTTTCTCGGCACCGGCTGTCCGGTGGTCTCGACGGAGCGCTACGGCCCCGCGCAGCTTGTCCTGAGTGAAGGGACGGCGGTGCTGGTCGACTGCGGCTCCGGCGTGACGCAGCGCCTTGTCGCCGCCGGCACCATGGGGCGCGATCTCGACGCGCTGCTGCTGACCCACCTGCATTCCGACCATCTGGTCGATCTATACCAGCTCATCGTCTCCTCCTGGCACCAGGGCCGGGACCGGCCGCTGCCGATCTACGGGCCGCCGGGTACCAGGCGCTACGTCGAGGGGTTGATGGCGCTTTGGGAACCGGAGCTGAGCCAGCGCATTGCCCATGAAAAGCGTCCTTCGACGGCGGCCCTGGAAACTGCGGTGACGGAGATCGCCGCCGAAGAGGTTCTGAGCATCGGCGCAGTCCGGGTGACAGTGGTGCCGGTCGATCACCAGCCGGTGCGCCATGCCTTTGGCTTCATCTTCGAAAGTGGTGGCCGAAAGCTGGCCATCTCCGGCGATACGCGGCGCTGCCCGGCGCTGATCGAAGCCGCTAAGGGGTCCGATCTGCTGGTGCATGAGGTCTTCGTGCACCGGGAGATGCCGGTGGTCGAAGGGCTGCGCTCCGCCGAGACCGTCGCCAACGTCGCCGGCTATCACACGCTTTCCAGCGAGGTCGGCAAGATCGCGGCGGAAGCCGAAGTGGCCTGTCTCGCGCTCACCCACTTCGTACCGCCGGCCTGCGACCGCCAGACCTTGCTCGATGAAGTGGCGGCTGACTTCGCCGGGCCGCTGGTGCTGGGCGAGGACCTCATGCGCATCGACATCAGCCGGGGCAGCGTCAGCCACGCCGGCGCGGTCCTCGGTCTGGGCGCAGTTATCAAGCGAAGCCATTGATTTGTCACGCCGGACTCACGACTTTAAGATGAGCAACACACTATCGGATCACCCGACATGAGCGCGCAGGTAAAACCCTGGGATCAGCTGGACGGCGACGTCCTGGCCAAGGCGATGGTTATCCAGAACTGGCTTATCGGTGAAGCACGGTTTCTGGAGGACCCGGACGACGCGGTGCAGGGCTTTGTCCAGCACCTGCTCGATGCCGGGGTTCCGCTCGACCGCTTCACCAGCGCCATCCCGACGCTTCACGCCGTGCGCAGCGGCCTGGGCCGCCATTGGGTGCGCGGCAAGGGTATCGAGGTTCTGGAGTTCCCCTGGGACAGCGACGAGGTTTACGAGGTCAGCCCTTATGCCGAGGCTCATCGTACCCGCGACTGGGTTGTTTTCCGTCTTGCCGAAATCGACGACTCCGCCTTCGGCATCGTTCCCGATCTGCGGGCTGAGGGCTACACTCACTATATCTGCATGCCGGTTTTCTTCCGAGACGGCACCGAGGGTGGCCTCACCTTCGCCACGCGCCATCCAGATGGCTTCAGCGCCGGGGACCTCGCCATTCTGCGCGCTATCGAAAACGCGGTGGCACTGATTCTCGATGTCAACCGGGTCTGGATCCTCCTGCACGAGACTCTGCGCATGTATGTCGGTGAGGAGCCTCAGGCCCGGATTCTCTCGGGCCAGGTGCGGCGCGGCGATGTCGTGCCCATGCGCGCGGCCATTGTCTTTGCCGACATGCGCGGTTTTACCGGCCTGTCTTCGGCCCTGGATGTCGATGAAACCGTGGTGCTGTTGAACCGCTACTTCGACTGTGTGGTGCCGCCCATCGAAGAGGCTGGTGGAGAGGTTTTGAAGTACATCGGCGACGGCGTGCTGGCGATCTTCGGCGCCGGTGACGACGCGGCGGCGGCCTGTGCCAAGGCGCTGGCGGCGGCGCAGGACATCGCCCGCCGGGTCACGGAGGACCAGGCTGATCTTCCGCCGGGGCAGCGTTTCGATATCAAGCTGGCGCTCCATTTCGGCGATGTCGCTTACGGCAACATCGGCTCCGGTGCGCGGCTGGACTATACGGTGGTAGGGCGCGGCGTCAACCTGGCCAGCCGCCTGGCCGATCTCTCCGGCCGGCTCGACCAACGCCTGCTGGTGTCGTCGGACGTCGCAAAGTTGTTGCCCGAGCAACCTTTCGAGAACTGCGGCCGCCACAGCCTGCGCGGTATTGCCGAACCCCAGGATGTTTTCCGATCCGCCTAGAGTTCGTGTTCACGAACTCCAGGTTTTGTGAAGTCTTTCGGCACCGGCCCGCTCCCCTTCCCGGCCACCCAATGAAATTATCCTAGTGGGTGGCCGGGAAGGGGAGCGGGCTGGAACCGCCTCGACGCAAGTCGAGATGATTCAAAGCGCTTCCGCCAGCACCTCGACGCGAACCTGGGCGAGGCCGCTGCTGATAAAGCCGAGCTTCTCGGCCGCCGCGCGGGACAGGTCGATGACGCGTCCTTTGATGAAAGGACCGCGGTCGTTGACCGTGACGATCACCGAACGCTTGCTGTCCAGATGTGTCACCCGCAAGCGCGTGCCGAACGGCAGATCAGGATGGGCGGCGGTCAGGGCGTTCATATCGAAGCGGCTGCCGCTGGCGGTCAGGCGGCCGTGAAAGCGTCTGCCGTACCAGGAGGCGGTGCCGGTAAAGCTGGCGCGCACCTGCTCGCGTTCCGGCATTCCGGCGCCTTCAGGGTCGGCCGCCTCTGGAAGAGCGGAGGGGGGCAGGGCGGCGAGCGAACTGCCATCAGCCGGTTGGGGAGGGGAGGCCGGTGTTACCGTGTCCGTCGCGGCCCGGCCGCCGCTGTTCATCGGGGCGGCCTCGCCGTTGCCCTTCGGCGGCGCGGTCGCACAGCCGGCGAGCAGGCCCAGCGTCGCCAGGCAGGCGAAAGCCAGGCACAGGGCCTGCCCTGAGGCGAAGTGGCGCGCGGTGTTCATCCTGGGATGCGAAGAAGCGTTCCGACAGCCGTTCGGCTGTGCCCCGGCGTCCTACTCCCAGAAAGGCTTGCCGAGGTCGATGGTGTCTTCGTCGGTCACCGCGCCGGTCAGGCCGCCCGCGGCTGCGCCGATCACTGCGCCCTGAACGATGGTCAGCCCTGTTACCGCGCCGACAACAGCGCCGGCACCGGCACCGATTCCGGCGCCGCTCAAGGCCCGGTCGCCAGTGGAAGAACCGCAGGCCGAAAGGGCAAGTGCGGCGGTCATCATCACAACAGATAAACGAATCATTTGGGTTCCTCTTTCTGAAACGCCTTTTGCGAAGTCCAGATTGCCCCTCATTGGCCCCTGGATGATCATATAGGCGGTGCGAACTTGGGCTTGCTATGTCAAAACTGTGCTCTTACAACGTTGGCGGGGATGATTTATTCCAGTTCCGGGTAGTATTCTCTATCTAATGAGAGAACTACTGGTCGTGTCGGTTTCCTGATCCGTGGATCTTGAAGGTGTTGATGCCGCGGGAAGCCGGACCGGAAGTGCTTGAGTAATAATAAGAAGAGCTGATTTGGCAGCTCAGGCTGGTAGGGAGACTTAAGGCCCTTGCGACCACTTCGAACGAACCGCCTTGCGGCATCTTTCCTCCGCGGCATTGCCGTTCCTTCACTGTCACCGCGCGGCAGCACCCCAGGATGATTCAGCGTTTCCTCGCTTTTGGCGCTCTGGCGCTGCTGAGCGCCTGTGCGCTGCCCCAGGCACAGACGGTTGCCGAGCCCGCGCCCCGCGCCGCCGATGATCAGGGCTATGTGAGTCTGGCTGCCGGGCCCGAGGTGGCCGGAGGCACGCAGCTGGCGACCCTGCCCGCCGGCGAGGCCCCAGACATCCGCCCCCCCGACGCCCGGGGCCGCGGCCTGCAGAGCAGCTTTGCGGCGCTGCCACGCCTGCCTCTGCCGACCCGCCCGCGCCCGGCCATTATCTCCGCCGGACGGCATCTGGAATGCGTGCCTTACACCCGCAAGCTTTCCGCCCTGCAGATCCGCGGCAATGCCTGGACCTGGTGGGGTAAGGCCAAGGACCGGTATCGCCGTGGCGCCATCCCGCAGGCCGGCGCGGTGATGGTGCTGAGCAAGACCCGCCGCCTGCGCTACGGGCATCTGGCCTATGTGGCCGAGGTGATGAACGAGCGGGAGGTTCTGGTGCATCAGGCCAATTGGCTGAACCGGGGCCGCATTCACCGCTATACCCCGGTGCGCGACGTCTCGGAGAACAACGACTGGTCGGTGGTGCAGGTCTGGTACACACCCGGCCAGCGCTACGGCAGCGGCCGTTACCCGATCCAGGGCTTCATCTATCCCAACGAGCACAACCTGGATATCCGGCAAGCCTCGAATTAGGGGGCCTCTCAATGGGGCGTTTTCGCTTTTTGCGGCAAATGGCTTGATCTATGGCTGCCCGGCGGCACAATGGCGCCGGGCCCGTAGTTCAGCGGTTAGAACCCACCGCTCATAACGGTGTTGTCGCAGGTTCGAATCCTGCCGGGCCCACCAATCCCATAAGGTTGCTGTGTTGACGGTGCCTGCCTTCAGGCCGGCGTGGCAGGGCATCTAACTCAATACCAGTGGACGTCACCGGGCTCACGTTCAGATGGCCTTGTAGGCGTGGTCGGTTTTCCCCTGTGGCTGTCAATTGAGACGCTCGGCCACTGCCTTCCGGCCCCGCCGCCATTTACTAATCCAGTTTGTTTGGGCGTATCTTGAGACAGGTGTTTATCGGATGAAGCAAGACCAGCCCGGCCCCTGCGCAGGCAGCATAAGAAGCTCTTTACCGTCTCTCAAAGCTGTGTCGGGTTCGGCGCGTCACCGTAGACGTCCTTCGGATCAAAGGATTTCCGTGACTCGGTGAACACGAGCCGAGCAGGTCCACCAGGAAGGTCGCCGAGCTCTATTGACCGATAGAAGCAGGATCGGTAGCCGACATGACAACTGGCACCCGAACCAGCGACTCGCACGCGCAGCCAGACGGCGCCCTGGTCGTCGTCGATACGCATCGCGACAACCTCTTGGACGAGGCCGCTGGTTGAGCCCTTGCGCCAGAGGCGCTGGCGGCTCCGGCTCCAGTAATGCGCTTCACCGGTCGCGATCGTTTTCTGTAGAGCTTCGCCATCCATGTAGCCGAGCATCAGCACTTCGCCCGTGTTGACGTCGGTCGTGATGCAGGGGATCAGTCCGTCGCCATCGAACTTGGGTGCCAGGGAGAGGCCTTCTTCGACCTGTTCGACCGTCGTACGGGCGGCGAAGGCGGCGGTCGTCGGACCAGACTTTTCAGGCGCCATTGGAGCCACTCCTCGGGCTTCCGATCATCGCGAGAAACTCCCGGCGGGTCGCTGGGTCGTTGCGAAAGGAGCCAAGCAACCGGCTGGTCACCATGCTGACACCCGGCTTGCGGATGCCGCGCGTAGTCATGCATTGGTGCGCCGCCTCAATGACGACGCCGACGCCGTGCGGACTTAGCACCTCCTGGATGGTGTCCGCGATCTGAGAGGTTAGCGCCTCTTGGATCTGCAGCCGCTTGGCGAACACTTCGACCAGGCGCGCCAGCTTGGAAATCCCGACGACGCGGCCGGTCGGCAGATAACCGATATGCACCTTGCCCAGGATCGGAACGATGTGATGCTCGCAGTGCGATTCGAGGCGGATGTCACGCAAGACGACCATCTCGTCGTAGGCGGCAGTCTCTTCGAACATCGTCTCGAGCAGTGCGACCGGGTCTTTGTTGTATCCGGCGAAGAACTCCTCATAGGCCCGCACCACGCGCTCGGGCGTCCCTAAGAGGCCTTCGCGGTCGGGGTCGTCGCCTGCCCATTCGATCAGCGTCCGCACCGCCGCTTCTGCCTCTGCTTGGCTGGGTCGTTGGCCTTGGCCCACGGTAGTGCGTACTGATCCTGTAGGCCAGCTACCGACCACTGCTGTTTCCATGTCGAATCATCTCCTGCGGCCACGCCAGGCGGTTGGAGGCGAATGGCTATTGCAACGAAAGTTGAGAACGTTATAACATTACATCTCTGTAAGGCAAGAAAAGATAAGGCCATGGCGTTACTGACAGTCCAGCCCCAGCCCTGCACCGATTCCGACTGCCGGGGGCAGCACGCGCCTGCTGAACGGGTAGCGTTGGCAGAGTCTCTCTGTGGCGCCCGCGGCGCGCGGCTAACCCCGCTCAGGCGGCTGATCCTGGAGCTGCTTTGGGAGAGCGGCCGCCCGACGGGCGCGTATGACCTGATCGAAGCGCTGAAGCTGAGAGACTCTCGCCCGGTCGGGCCGCCTACCGTCTACCGGGCGCTTGAGTTCCTGATGGACCAAGGGCTCGTCTCAAAGATCGAAAGCCGCAACGCTTACGTCCCCTGCGCGCATCCCGAACGTCAGCAGGATTGTCTGTTCTTCATCTGCAGCAACTGCGGGGCATCGGCCGAGTTGGAAGACCAGCGGCTTGAGCGCCTTATCTGTGAGGATGCCGCCCTTATCGGATTCCGCGCGAAACGGCGCGTGATCGAAGTCGAGGGCACCTGCACGAATTGCATCGCGGCCGGCGCTGCCTGAACAGGAAGAGGAAGCGTAGCATGGAAAGCTGGGATTCGACCGCGCCCCAACAACGCCTGCCCGTCTCTCTGCTGACCGGCTTCCTGGGCAGCGGCAAAACGACGGTGCTGAACCATCTCGTGCAGCAGCCCGAACTGGCGAAAACCATCGTCATCATCAACGAGTTCGGCGAGATCGGCCTCGATCACGAACTCGTGGAGCGGTCGAGCGAAGGTATGCTGTTGCTGCAGAGCGGCTGCCTCTGCTGCACGATCCGCGGCGATTTGATCGACACGATGCGCAGCCTGTTCCTGCGACGCGTCAGAGGAGAGGTCCCGGAATTCGACCGAGTGGTCATCGAGACGACAGGCCTCGCCGATCCGGCGCCCATCCTGCACACCCTTATGACCGACCCGCTGATTGCCGCCCGCTATCGTCTCGATGGTGTTATCACAACGATCGATGCAGCCAATGGGCAGCGAACGCTCGACCGGCAGGCCGAATCCGTGAAACAGGCGGCGGTGGCTGATCGGCTGTTACTGACCAAGACCGATCTTGTCGAACCCGATGCCGTCTCGGCCTTGACTCAGCGCTTGAGTGCGCTGAACCCGGGCGCGCCGATCATCCACACGATCAACGGCACGGTCGATCCCGCAAAGCTGCTGGACGCCGGACTGTACAATCCGAAAACCAAGAGTCTTGATGTTCGGCGCTGGCTGAACGCTGAGGCCTTCAGCGCCAAAGATCACCATCACCATGAGCCACATCACGATCACGGGCATAGTGTCCATCATGGTGCTGACAGTCACGACCATCATCACGACGTAAATCGACACGACGACCACATCAGGGCCGTATGCTTGACACTGGACGATCCGATCCCCGGCGATGCTTTCGACCGCTGGCTTGAAGCGCTCTTGCTGCTCAAGGGGTCGGATATCCTTCGCGTAAAAGGAATCGTCAACATCCAAGGTCTGAAAGGCCCATTTGTATTTCATGGCGTGCAGCACATTTTTCACCCACCGGTCATGCTCAAGAAATGGCCGGGTAAGGACAGGCGTACCCGCATCGTTTTTATCACGCGCGATCTCGATGAGGCGGTATTACGGAACACGCTGAAGACCTTCACGACCGAGCCGGAGAATGTGGGTTAGACAGCGCAGCTGTTCGGTCCAGGCGATCTTGTCGGTCTTCGTCGACGAGACTGGTCTCGTCGAGCACTTTCCGCAGCATCGAGCAAACAGTCTCTCGCTCCTGGGCACACACGCTGTGGCGCACGTCTCGAACAGCTTAGCCGAGCAAGGTGCATGATGGACCTCGACCTTTACAACAAGCAGATCCTGCAACTTGCCGCGTCGATATCCCGGATCGGCAGGCTTGCAGCTCCCGACGCTTCAGCAACCGCGCATAGTCGGCTTTGTGGCAGCCGGATCACAATCGACCTCAAGCTCAATGGTGATGTCATCACCGACTACGCCCAGGAGCTTAGAACCTGCATCATCGGGGAAGCGGTCGCTTCCGCCGTTGCCCGGGTCATCGTTGGCATGACCATCGACGAGGTGGACGAGGGCGCCAGGGTTCTGCGCGCTGTCCTCCAGGACAAGACGTTTCCACCACCAGGGCCCTGGGCGGCGCTCGAACCGTTCCTGCCGGTGGCCGACTTCCGAAGCCGCCACAGCTCGGCAATGCTGCCGTTCGAGGCGCTGCAGCATGCGATTGCGGAGGTGAGCCCGGCGCACGCGGAGAAGCGACCGGCGTCAACGCTCTAGTCCATGCCATCGTGTCGATGTCCAGGTGCAGATCGCGGCCCGCGGGGGAAGCGCCCCATGTTCGAGGTCACCTGGCGTTTTCTAAGCACTGTCGGATTTGCGGAGAACTCATTCCTCTAGAGGGGGAAGCCAGGTGAGTGAGGAATGATGCAGCGAGATGAGGACGCGCCCGTCCAGCTTGTGATAGGCGAAGGTATAGTCGGCGCGGGTTGCGTTGCCGTCCCCGTCGATGAAGGTGTAGTGCCCCATGTCTTTATAGCCGAGTCCTCCGGCCTTTAGGACCGGACCGGCAGCGCTCTGGAAGTCCACCCGCTTCCAGCCTCGATTGAGAAAACCATGGTCATTAGGATAGTTCGGATCGCCCCCCACAAAGTAAGACCGCGTTCCAGCGCGATCGAGCCGAATGACGTCCGCCAAAGTTGGCTTGAAAAGGAGGGGTTCGTCCGGCGCGCCGAAATCATAGAGCTCCAAGAGCCCGTCGACGTCGCGCTCGGTGACGAACTTCGCCCAAGCACGCTGCGCGGCGATGACTTCCGCCTTGGTCATAGGCTCGTAGACTCGCTCGGAAATTTATCAGACTCCTCGCTGGCTGCCTGTCTGTAACGGTATTGGAAGTAATCGAATTAGTACAGAGGCAGATCGTGCGGCTGGGGCTCAGGCGCAGAAATCAGTCGGGCTGCGCCCGAGGATGCGGCGAAACGTGTAGCTGAAAGCGCTTGAAGACGCATAACCCATGTCGAACGCGACCGAACTGACCTTCTCGCCCGCGGCAAGCCTGGAAATGGCGTGAAGGACGCGAGCATGTCGCAACCACCGCGCCGGCGGCATACCCGTTTCGGTGACAAACAATCGTTCGATGGTCTTGCGGCTGGCGGGGGCTTGGGCGAGCCAGGAGTCGACGGACTCGACGGCGCCTGGATCTTCGAGCGCGGCTTCAGCAAAGATGCGAATTCGATGGTCCTGCGGCATGGCGATCGAGAGCGGTACGTCCGGAGCGGCGACGAGTTCATGACGCAGGAGATCATAGAGCGCATCGTTGTGGTCGTTAGCGCGGCCCGTTCCGTTGTCGGGCATGGTTTCGGATATCAGGGCGCTTAGTAGAGGTGTCATGGCCATGATCCGGCATTCCGCGCCGATCTTCTCGGCTTCGTCCTGCCACACGTCGACGTAGCGCATCTCATTGTTCGATCCATATCGCATCCAGTGCTCAACGTCCGGCGGGATCCAGACCGCCATCGCCGGGCTGAGCAACAGGACGCGGCCCGGCGTGCCAACGTACATGGAACCCGAAGCAGCAGAGATGAGCTGTCCGAAGTCATGGGTGTGCCAGTCGTAGCTTTCACCGGATCTTGGCCTGATTGTCTCCCCGAGATAGCGCGGCTTAAGCATTTCGCCGCGATCGCTCAGGGGGTGGTGTTCCAGGTTGGTCATGGATTTGACGATTTTTCGATATAGTACGTCTTTGTATCGACTGAAAGACATACTGGGTTGACCTAGGATGCGCAAGCATTTCGCGGGCGATGTCCGCACTTCCCGACCAGAGCTTGCCGCTGCCATGAAGAACCGCACCTTCCTGACATGGTTCATGCTGGGCCATTTCGCCAACGATCTACCGGTCGCCTCGCTGTGGCTGATCGTGCCGACGGTCGGTATCGCAATGGAGCTGTCGCCGACCGAAGTCGGTCTGCTATTCACGATCTGCAATATCGGCGGCGCCCTCGCCTATCTGCCAGCAGGTATACTTGCCGATCACGTCTCGAACCGGGGTAGGCTTCTGGTCGCCACGTTCTGGTGGGTCGCCGTCGGTTATCTGCTGGCCGCCATGGCGCCGGGATTCTGGAGTCTCGCGCTGCTGCTCGCCATCGCTGGCATGGGCGATGCAGCATGGCACCCAATCGCCACCGGCGTACTCACACGTGACAACAAGAAGCGGCGCGCTCACGTGCTCGGCATTCACGCCATCGGGGGTTCGCTGGCCGAGGTGCTGTCGCCGCTCGCCGTCGGATTTCTCCTCGCGTATGTAGACTGGCGTGAGGCGCTGGCGATCTCAGTGCTTCCCGCCGCGTTCATGGGCTTTTGCTTTCTCTGGGTGGCGCGCGCGGTTCCATGCGCAGAAAAGAAGGCGGTCAGCAAGCGGGACATGCTCGGCCTTCTGAACATGTGGCGGCGGGGCAATGGTTTCCGCATGGTGGTGATGATCTGCTTCTACAACATGGCGCTGATGGCGCTTCTCAGCATGATCCCGCTTTATCTTGCAGACCAGCACGGGTTCGGGCCGGAGGCGGCCGGTATAGCGTTTTCAGCCATGTTGATCGTCGGCGCATTGGCGCAGCCGTGGGTCGGCAAGATTTCTGACATTGCCGGACGCCGGCCGGTGGTGGTGTTCGGCACTCTCACGGCGGCAATCGCGATCGGGCTCCTGGTCTTCCAGCCGTCGCTCTGGGTCATCATTGCTGCGATGATCGTGGCGGTCGCCGCGCTGGATGCGATCCGCGCAGCCATTCTCGCGGGTGCGGTCGATCACAGCGGCCGCAGTGAGGGGACGACGCTGGGTCTCGCCTTCACGCTGCTGGACGGCATCGGCGCGCTCGGCGCGGTGCTCGCCGGCATTGCAGCGGGGTTCTCGTGGCCTCACATGTTCGGGCTTGCCGCCGCCTTCGCCCTCGCGGCCGCAGTGCTTGGCTTCTTCACGGTCTTCGGGCGCCAAGCGGCTTCCGCCACCACCGAAGCAGCTACGGCGTTCACGTCGAGCGATTAAAGCCCATCTTCAAACGAATCGACCCGGAACGGGTTTTGGATTTAGGTGACAAGAACGACCGAACAACAGAACGAAGTGTTATCGATAAAGTGAAAGACACCGACTGCCAAATCAGCGCTGACTGAGTGTTTAATACCGTGGCGAATGAACACTGCTTCGGTCGCAGGGTACTCTAGTTTGCCGTTGGCGGGAGCGTATGGGCGCGTAGGCTCATGCCTCGATCTCCAGCGGTGTTAAAGGTCTGGAGCAACAGGCCAGAATGTAACCTTCCTCAATCTCATCATCGAGAATGCCGCCGTTGTGGCTCATCTCAACCGAACCCCTGGTCTTCAGCACCTTGCAGGTTCCGCAAAGGCCAGTTTCACAAGCCGAGGGGATGCGGAGCCCATGGGCGCGTGCCGCCTGAAGCACCGTCTGATCTGGCGCGCAAACGCCATCAACCTCCGACAGTGCAAACCGAATCTGTTGATGGTCACCGAGGTCGTCGCCATCTTGTTGGTCACCGATGGCCGGGTTCGCCTCGGGTGGTGTGGTAGCGAAGCTTTCCTGATGATAGCGTGCCATGTCGAAGGCACTGTTTTCCAGCATGTCGCAAACGGCAGCCATGAACGGTTCCGGGCCGCAGCAGAACACTTCGCGATCCAGGAAATCGGGGGCGAGCAGCGGTAAACGCACCGCATTGATCCGGCCGACATGACCGGCCCAACCCTCATTGGGCGAACGTTCCTCGACGACGAAGCCAAGCGAGAGCCGCGGCATCCGGCTGCCCAGGAGTTCAAGTTCCCTGCGAAAAATAATCTCCTCCGGCCGCCGGGCACAGTTGATGAAGACAACATCGGTCCATGGTGCACAGTCGTTGAACCAACGCAGCATCGACATCATGGGCGTGACACCCGACCCGGCCGACAAGAACAGATAGCTGGCCGCAGGATGATTGTGATGGGAGAAATCGCCTACAGGGCCATAGGCGCGGATATAGTCGCCAGGCCGAAGGTTATCGAACATCCATCGTGAGCCGATGCTGTCCGACTGTGCCTTGACGGTGACAGATATCGACAGCGGCCGCGACGGGCTGGACGACAGCGTATAAGTGCGGAAGATCGGCTCATCGCCGACTGGAAGCTCCAAAGTGATGAACTGACCCGGGCGATAACGGAACCAGGTCTGATTGTCCGAGCGGAAGGTGAAAGTCTTGACGCCAGGAACTTCATCGCTAACTGCAATGACCTCAAGCACCTGCAGCCGATCATCCCAAGGGGCCATCTCGTCTAAGTGACGATAAAGCGGCGCCTCGCTTACATCGTTCATGTTTTTTACCCTAAGCCACGCTGCTGAGAACAGCATCGTCACTGTTGAGAGCGCGATCCATGAAAAACACATACCAGTCGACGAATTGGATCACGCCGCCTTCATGGACTGGGCTGTACGGCCCGGGCTCATAGGCGGGCGACGCAATGCCTTGCGCATTGTCTTCGACCACGCGGCGGTCCTGATCGTTGGTCTCGGTCCAGACATGGATGAGATTATCGAGACGGTAGTCGACGCCTTCGACCGCCTCCTTATGCACCAGCCACTTAGTCGTCACCTCGGTTTTCGTCGCCGATAACGGAGTCACCCGGAACGTGACGGCATGATCGCCGAGCACATGGTTCCAGGTGGTCGGATAGTGGTAGAGTAGGAGCGCACCGAAATGCCCGCCAGGCGCCTCGTCCGAGAGTCTGCGGCGCACGGCCGGTTTGCCGCTCATCGTATAGCTAACGGCATCGCCAACCAAGGGCACCCGCATCAGGCGGAATTGTCCATTGGCGTCCACACGGTAGCGTGCCGGCAAGCCCGCTGCTTCGCTGCGCGCCCAGAGATCGCTGAGCTCAGGGTCGTTTTCAACAGCCCTCAGATCTGTGAACGTCGGTGTTTCGGGGAACGTCTTGCACAGTTCGGGATGACTGCCGGCGCAGTGATAGCACTCGCGGTTGTTCTCCCAGACAAGCTTCCAATTGCCCTCTTCGACAATCGTGCTTTCGTGGACGACTTTGGCATCGATCAGGCCGAGCGGTGCAAAATAAGGCTCCATCTCTGCGCGAAAGGCAGCGAAGTCCGGCGGCTCTTCTGCAAGGCAGATGAAGATGTAACCGCCGACGGTTTCGCAGGCTACGGGCTTGAGTCCGAACTGCGAGGCATCGAATCCCTCCCCCATCTGGCGGGCAAAGACCAGCGCGCCATCCAGGTCATAGGTCCATTGGTGATAGGGGCAGACCAGGCGCGCCGACATGCCTTTTTTCGCGGTGCAAACCAGACTGCCGCGGTGACGGCAAGAGTTGTGAAAAGCGCGGATTGTGCCCTGACGGTCGCGCAGGACAATGACCGGGTGCTCGCCGATCCTTGCCGTGAAGAAGCTGCCGGGCCGCATCAGCTCGCAATCATGGCCGGCAAACAGCCATTGGCGATACCAGATCAGCTCCATATCGAGCTGGAAGACATCGGGGTCGGTGTAGAAGCTCCGATCCAAGGAGAAGCCCTGCCTTCGGCCCTCGATCCGCTGCCGCATCTGTTCCCGCGCATTCATGTTCATTCCTCCCGCCCGGTAGGCAAGGATCGGCCGTGGTGGCTTTGTGGAGGAGTAGCGCACGCGCCGGGGGCGACACGCCCGAAGCCATGCGATCTTGCCTCTGACCGCCCACCGCGATCGATCGAGTTCCAATGGATCGAGGCTGGTTTCCGGGCTCCGAAGCCGTCCTTCCGGACAGTCGCGACACCTTCCCAGGCCGATGCCCAGTGGCTGTTGTCGGGACTTTCGCTTCGCTACCGTTGCGGGGGCAGCGCCGGCATTCGACCGGCTTCCCAATTCTCTGCCAAGCGCGTGCAAGGCGGCACCTCGAACACCGTCAATCGAACACAGGTTTCGGAGTATCAAGGTGCTGAAAGCGACACAATATCTACGGAGGGCGACAGCAAGATCTCTCCAGTCGCGACCGCCCTCGGCGGACGCAGCGCTCTGTTCCAGTCTAAGGGTACATTGAACCGGACGATCATTTCTTGGTTTTGCGCCAGGCTGCGAAGGCCTGGAGATTTTCGTCCTTGGTGGCCGGATAGAGGCCGACGATGCTGGTGCCGTTTTTTACCTGTTCGATGACGAAGGTCTCATAGGCCGTCATCTCGCTCGCCTCCTCCGCGATTTCGTCGGCGAGGTAGGCCGGAATCACGATGACGCTGTCGTCATCGCCGACCAGGATGTCGCCGGGAAAGACAGGGGCATCGCCGCAGCC
>JANQMC010000072.1 GCA_028280305.1 Pelagibius sp.
CGCCAAGCGCGAATAAAGCGATGTGTCGGGAATTTCCGCCCTTCGGGCGTGATTCGGTGCCGGCCCGCTCCCCCCTCCCGGCCACCCATAGGATACTGGCCCAGAAAGCCCTGGGGGTGGCCGGGAGGGGGAGCGGGCCGGCGCCGACAGCCTTGAAAACCGGCCAGCGGGCGGATTTTCAGCAGACATCGCTTTATTCGCGCTTGGCGGGACCCTATATTCGGTCTATTCCCACGACGGCAAATCTATGCCGCCGGCCGGGGCGCGGGGAACCGCGCCGGTCGGAAGAGAGGAGGATTGATGTCTTTACCGCTGATGCCGAAAGCGACCGCCGTCTGGCTGATCGACAATACCGGCCTGAGCTTCGAGCAAATCGCCGATTTCTGCGGCCTTCACATGCTGGAAATCCAAGGCATCGCCGATGGCGAGGTGGCCATGGGGATCCAGGGCATGGACCCGGTAACCTCCGGAGAGCTGACGCGCGACGAGATCGTCCGCTGCGAAGCCGACCCCAAGGCCAAGCTGAAGGCCGCCAAGAGCGACCTGCCCCAGCCGGTCAAGCGCACCAAGGGGCCGCGCTACACCCCGGTCGCCAAGCGCCAGGACAAGCCCGACGGCATCGCCTGGCTGGTGCGCCATCATCCGGAGTTGAAGGATTCCCAGATCGCCCGGCTGATCGGGACCACCAAGACGACGATCCAGGCGGTGCGCGAGCGCACCCACTGGAATTCGCCCAACATCCGGCCCCGCGATCCGGTGCTGCTTGGCCTCTGCGGCCAGGTCGACCTCAACGCCGCGGTCGAAAAAGCCCGCAAGGCAGCGGAGAAGGCCGGCATCACCCTGCCGAAGCCGGAGATCGAACCGGAAGCGCCGCCGCCTGTGGCCAGTGATCCGGACAACCCCTTCTCGCTGGAGAACTTCGGCCTGCCCAAGGGCGGCAACTAGACCCGCCGGGCCTCAGGTCTCAGCCCTGTGAAAGCTGCGGGCAGGGCCCGCAGCTTCATGACCGTTTTGCGAAAATGCCGGTGTTTTTCATGCAGCGGACTCGCAAGCACAGGTCGACTTTCCTATATCTACGGCCATGACAAACTGGCCGGATATCCCCTACACGCGTTGGAAAGACAGCGGCGCCAGCCTGCATATGTGGACGCAGATCGTCGGCAAGTTCCGCCTGGCGCAGACGCCCTGGATCAACCACTCCTGGCAGGCGGCCTTCTACGTCAGCGGACGCGGGCTGAACTCCTCACTCATTCCCGGTGCCGGCTGCAGCTACGACATCACCTTCGATTTCGTCGATCACCGCCTGAAGATCGACACGACGGACGGACGCCAAGAGACAATTGCGCTGGAGCCAATGTCCGTCGCCGAGTTTCACCGACACTTCCTGGCCGCGCTCGACAAGCTCGGCGCGCCAAGCGACATTCATCACGCCCCCAACGAAGTCCCCAACCCGGTGCCATTCCGCGAACAGACCGCGCCGGGCGCCTACGATCCGGAAGCGGTGCGGGATTTCTGGCAGGCGCTGGTGTCCATCGACGCGGTCTTCAAACATTTCCGCACCGGCTTTCTCGGCAAGGTAAGCCCAGTGCACCTTTTCTGGGGCAGCTTCGATCTCGCAGTCACCCGCTTCTCGGGCCGCCTAGCCCCGCTGCACCCCGGCGGCTTTCCGGCGCTGCCCGACAGCGTGACGCGAGAGGCCTATTCCCATGAAGTCAGCTCAGCCGGTTTCTGGCCCGGCGGCGGCGGTATCGACTACCCGGCCTTCTATTCCTACGCCTATCCCATGCCCGAAGGCTTCGGCGAAAGGGCGGCGGAACCGGCGGAGGCGTTTTTCCAGAAAGATCTCGGCGAGTACGTGCTGCCCTATGACGCCGTGCGCAAGGCCGCCGATCCCGAAGCGGCCCTACTGTCCTTCCTGCAGTCGACCTATCGAACCGCGGCCGATCTGGCGCAGTGGGAATGGGAGACGCTGGAATGCGAACTCGGCGTGCCGCGGGTCCCGCGCCGCATCGACTAACAGGTTCAGGAGCTTGCCATCGATTGCGATGGCATTTCGGGCGATCTGAGAAAAGCCGGCCCTGAGCGGCGCGAAGTCATTGTCTGCCGTTAATCCGCCCCCGAACAAGGGCCAGGGCACCAGCCCTTGGCGTTGAGGAAATGTTTAGACCTTCAACCGACCCTATGGCAATCCGCTGCTCACGGGGCTCGGCACAATGACCGCAATACAGATCGTGTTTTCGTATCTGCCGCTGTTGGTAATCGCGGCCAGCGCCGTTGTGCTTTTCCGGCGCAGCGGGCACAGCCCGGTCGCTCAGGGCCTCAGCGCGCTGCCGTTTGTCATTGCGATTTTTTCCCTGATCGCCTCCCTCGCCGGGGAACGGGCTCCGGCAGACGGTATTCAAGGCCTCTGGGCGGCAGGCGCGGTGCTGGCCGTACTGGCCCTCAAGCGGTGGCCGGGCAGCGGCGCCTCCGAATAAACCGGGGACAGCTACCTCACGGGCCGCTTACACCCGGTATCGCGGGTACCGCCGCCGCGATGTGATCGATGAGCCGCCTCAGCCGGCGGGTCTGGCGGCGCGACGGCAGGTAGGCGGCATTGATGGTCAGGGGTTTCGCCCGCCAACCAGGCAGAACGTCGACAAGGTCCCCCGCCTTCAGTTCTCTTTCGACAAACCAGCGTGGCATGACGGCATAACCGATTCCAAGCCGCGCTGCCTTATGGGCCGCGAAGATGTTGTTGGTTGCCAGTGCGACGCTTGCATTGACCGTCTCGACGGTCCCATCGGCTTGGGACAAAGGAATGCTGGCGGCCTCGAAAGGCTCCAGTGCAGCACAAGGCAGCTCGGCAAGTTCCCCCGGCGCTGCAATGCGACGGTCACCGATCAGTTGCGGCGCAGCCACGACGAGCCGCTCGACCCGACCCAGGGGGCGGACCACCAACGTTTCATCCGGCAACGGGCCGATCTTGATCCAGAGATCGCAACCAATCTCAGCAAAGCGTATGGCCTCGTCCTCCAGCAGCCAGGTGACGGAAACGCCGGGGTGGTTCTGTTGAAACCGCAACACCGCTTCGGCCAGGTGAAGCTGACCCAGGGCCACCGGGGCGACCACCTTCAGCTTGCCGCGAACCTCGCTCTCCTCCCCGGCATAGCGTTCGACCATAGTGTCCCAGCCGTCGGTCAGGGCGCGGGCATCGGCAAGGCAGTCCCGACCGGCCTCACTCAGTGAAAGGGAATGGGTGCTGCGCTGGATCAGTTGCACCCCCAGAGCTTCCTCTAATGCCTTCAACTGACGGCTCGCAGAAGCCTGGGAAAGGCCCAGATCGCGCGCCGCCGCGGAGATCGAGCCGCGCTCGGCAATCCTCGCGAAGGTGGTCAGCAGTCCCAGCCGGTCCAGTGCTTTGCTCATACGCAATACGTATATCTAATACTCTTTTAAGCCGTCTACCGGAAAAGCAATCTCGCAGGCATCTTCTCTCCAGAACGCAACGCAGACCGCAGAAACAGAGGAGTTCCAGAGATGACCGTACAATCAAAGACCTTCGCGCTGGGCGGTGAAACCACGGTCAACCGGCTTGGCTACGGCGCCATGCGCCTCACCGGCCAGCCCGGCAACTTCGGACCTTATCCGGACTGGGAGGGCGGACTCGCCCTGCTGCGCCGCGCCGCCGATCTGGGCGTGACCTTCTTCGACAGCGCCTGGGCCTATGGGCCGGAAACGGCGGACCGCATCGTCGGCGAAGCCCTTGAAGGCCGGGACGTCGTGCTGGCCACCAAGGGCGGGGTCGACAAGCCGGCGCCGGGCAAGATCGTCGTCGACGGATCGCGCGATACGCTGCTGCGTCAGATCGACAGGGCGCTGGTCAACCTGCGCCGTGACCGGATCGATCTGTTCCAGCTTCACCGGGTCGATCCGAACACGCCGATCGAGGCATCGGTCGCGGCCCTGGCAGAAGCGCAGGCCGACGGGCGCATCCGGCACATCGGCCTCTCCAATGTCACGCGCGAAGACCTGGATCGCGCCCTCACCGTCGCACCCATCGCCAGCGTTCAGAACCGTTTCAACATGGCCGAGACCGGTCAGAACGATCTGGTCGACTACGCTGCGGAAAAGGGCATCGCCTTCATTCCCTATGGGCCGCTCGGCGCCAACCCGATGCAGCAGGGCGCCAGGCTGGAAGCGCGTCAGGCCCTTGCCTGGTTGCTGCAACGCGCCCCCAACATCGTCGTCATCCCCGGCACGACGTCCATCAACCACCTGGAAGAAAACCTGGGTGCCTGGGATCTGGTGTGACGGCTCCGGCGCTGACCAAGCAAGAAAGAAGGGAACACCACCGTGTCACAAACTCCAACATTTGCACTGAACTACGCTCCGCATCTCGGGCTCAACAGCCCTGACAGCGGCATGTTCCAACACCACGCCGGCGGCGACCCGGTGGATCAGATCCGGTTTATGGCCGAGCAGGAATTCACCGCCCTGGAAGACAACTGGATGAAGGCCCGCGACATCGAGACCCAAAACCGCATCGGCCGGGAACTGGAGCGCCAGAACATGACCATGGGGGTTATTGTGAACACCCTTGTCTATGAGCGCCCGAGCTTTGTCCTGAACGACCGCAACGAACGCGACCGTCTTGTACAGGAGGTGCGGGAGACCGCGGAGGTGGCGCGCCGGGTCGGGGCGACCTATGTCACCACGCTCTCCGGCACTGTGCATCCTTCCCTGCCACGCGACTATCAGACCGCCAACATGATCGAGAACCTGAAGTGGGTCGGCGCAGCGGCTGCGGAAGAAAGCCTCGTGCTGGCCCTGGAGCCGATCAATCACAAAGGCTGGCCGGGGACCTTCATGACCGAGGTGGGTCACGCCCACTTGATCGCCAAGGCTGTCGACATGCCGTCAGTGAAGCTGCTCTACGACTTCTGGCATCAGCAGATCCACGGCGGCGATCTGATCACAAATCTGGACCTCGCTTGGGATCAGATCGGCTATGTCCAGATCGCCGACAACCCCGGGCGCAGTGTCCCGGGCTCGGGCGAGATCAACTATGCCCCGATTCTGCGGCGGCTCGCCGAACGCGGTTTCGATGGCATCGTCGGGCTGGAGTTTGAGAACCCGGCGCCGGGCAAGGCCGGCGAACGGGCTGTCATAGAAGCAGTGCGCGTTATCGACCCGCGATGACCCGCAACGGTTCGTCAAGCGCCACAAAAAAGGTAATGCTGCATCATTCTGACGGCCCCGCCAGAAAACCCGTCACGGCATCGAGGAAGGTGCTGCGCCCCCAGGCCGCGCGGTCGAGATGAACAAAGTGGGTCGCCTGGGGAATCTGGACCACCTCCACGCGCCCTACCTCCCGCCCGCTTAGGTGCTTGCGAAGCAGGGCGGCATCTTCGGGCCGAGACCAGAAATCATTCTCGGAACGGACAATCAGCACATCGGCCGTGATCAGTCTGGCATCCCAGAGGGCCGCGCCGGTCGCCACCAGAAAGCTGTCCGCCAGGGCCCCGGAAGGCGCCCGAAAGCTGGGCGGATTTCGGTCGAAAGCCGTCGGGTCGCTGGCCAGGGCGGTCTCCACATAGGCCTCGGCAACTTGCGGATCACGCCAAAGGGCCTTGTCTTCCAGCGGGATCGACCTGTCCCAGCCCGGGAGCAGGCTATCGCCAGGGTTCAGCCGGTAATTCCGGAAACGTTCAAGATCGAACTGATCGGGTGCCTGCGCCATCGCGAGGCGCGACCCACGGCCGATCCGGGGATGGTCCGCAGTGTATCCATAGAGCGTGTTGTAGAAGACGAGCTTGGCGACCTTTCGCGGATTCAGGGCAGCATAGTATCCCGCCCAATGGCCCACCCGTCGCCCAACCGAGAATCGCGACCTGGGCGACGCCTGCGCGCTCAAGAATGGCATCGACGGCAGCCGAAAGGTCGCGGACCGCGTCGCCGGAGCGAACCAGCGGTGCGCTCACCGCGGGCGGCTCTTCCATCTCCGCCGGGCGGCTGGAAGCCCCGTATCCCCGAAGATCGACGATGTAGACCGCAAGCCCGTTACGCGCGAGGTCCTCTGCCAGGCTGCCTCCTTCGACACTGAGGTCGAACGACGCGATGCCCGGAACGCGGGCGCCGTGGAGCAGTACGACGGGCGCCCCAAGGCGCGTCTGATCGCCGTCGACAATTTCCCGAATACCGATCTCGACTCCCGGCTCCGACATCACTGAGAAATCGGTCCGTTCAATATCGGCAAGCGCTGTGGCGGAAAACAAGGCTGGGACC
>JANQMC010000114.1 GCA_028280305.1 Pelagibius sp.
CGCCCGTCACCAAGGAATGCTCTCTGACAGATCCATGACGGCCTGCCACCTGTATGAAGAAACCATCATAAGATTATGGTTTTATGGATAAAAATCGATCTTCTTCAACCTATTTCTCGGTTGCTGGCTTGCGAACGGCGGACGTCCGCCCCATAGTCTTTGCAGAGCTGAGACGGAGGATTGTCGATGGCCGCTAAGGCCGCAGAGAATGGAGGCAAGGGGGCCGTGAAGACCCTGCGCAAAGGCCGCGCGAAAGCCAGCGATCCGGCCCTGCTGGAAGACTTCGACCTGCGCCCCGACCCGGCCGACCCGCGCCTGACGGAACGCATTGCTGGGGTCGATCAGGATGGCACGGCGGTGGAGACGGCGGTGGTGGTGGAGCGGCCGCTGACCCTGTTCCTGAATGGCCAGGAGATCGTCACCATGATGACCATCGGCGACTATCCCGACTACCTGGCCCTCGGCTACCTGCTCAATCAGAATATGCTGCGGCCCGACGACGTGATCGAGGGCATCGACGTTGACGAGGAACTGGACGTAGTGGTGGTGCGCACCGCCCGCGAGACGAACTACGAAGAGAAGCTGAAGAAAAAGGTGCGCACCTCCGGCTGCGCGCAAGGGACCGTCTTCGGCGACCTGATGGAGAAGTTCGAGACCGTCGCCCTGCCCAGGGACGCGGTGCTCAAGACCTCCTGGCTGGTGGCGCTGTCGAAGAAGATCAACGCCGTCCCCAGCCTCTATCTGGAGGCGGGCGCCATCCACGGCTGCGTGCTCTGCCAGGGCGACCGGCCGCTGGTTTACATGGAAGACGTCGGCCGCCACAACGCCGTCGACAAGATCGCCGGCTACATGCTGCGCCACGGCATCGCCCCCGACGACAAGCTGTTCTACACCACCGGGCGCCTGACCTCTGAGATGGTGATCAAGACGGTGCAGATGGGCATTCCCATCCTGGTGTCGCGCTCCGGCTTCACCGCCTGGGGGGTGGAACTGGCGCGCCAGGCCGGCCTCACCCTGGTGGGCCGGGCCAAGGGCAAGCGCTTCGTCGCCCTGGCCGGGCAGGACCGCCTGGTCTTCGATCACGATCCCGACGGACTGGAGGACGAAGATCCGCGCCACCAGCGCAAGTCCGGCCGCAGCGATGATGCGGCCTGAATGACGCTTGCGGTGGAAAACGTGGCCGGGGAGGGGATCGCGGGGGTCCTGCTGGCCGGCGGCCTGTCACGGCGCATGGGCGGCGGCGACAAGTGCCTGCGCGATCTCGGCGGAAGGCCGATCCTGGCCCACATCGTTGAACGGGCCCGGCCCCAGGTCGGCGCCCTGGTGCTGAACGCCAATGGCGACGCGGCGCGCTTCGATGCCTTTGGCCTGCCGGTCGCTGCCGACGTGGTGGAGGGCTACGCCGGCCCCCTGGCCGGTATCCTCACTGGTCTGGACTGGGCGGCGCAGTCGGCGCCGGATGCCGTTTGGCTGGCGAGCTTCGCCAGTGATGCGCCGTTTTTCCCCGAGGACATGGTGGCGCGGATGACGGAAGCCGTTGAAGCAGAGGGGGCTGATCTCGCCTGTGCGATCACCCATGGCCGCACCCACCCGGTCTTCGGGCTCTGGCGCGTCAGCCTGCGCGAAGACCTGCGCCAGGCGATGGTCGAAGAGGAGATCCGCAAGGTCGACCGCTGGACCGCCCGACACCAACTGGTGGAGGTGGATTTTCCCGACATCCAAACGCCCGCCGGCCCCCTCGACCCCTTTTTTAACACCAACCGCCCCGAAGACCTGGAAGAGGCGGTGGGGTACCTGACTTAGGTCGGTTTCAGGGAGAGCGGCTTCAGAGTCCGAAGACCGCCTGGGAGACCGGTTCTTTCAGGATGATCGCGGCAATCTCGCTGGCCAGGTAAAGCAGAAAAAAGAAGATCGCCACGTTGGTCATCAGGTTCGCGCGCTGTTGGCCCGTGAGTTGCGGCTTGCCGCTGGGCGGGCTTTGGACCTGATAGTTGCGCGGCGGCGGCGGGGTCGTTGGGACCGGGCGCCGCGCAGCGGCGATGCTTTCTGAGGTGACGCGCAGCTCTTTGGCTTCGCCGGCCGGGTCAGTCCAGCGAATGTAAGCATGGGGTATGTCGTTCTGCTGAAAGGCCTGCAGTGCCGAACTCTGCAGTTCCTCCAGCGAGGTCGACATGCCCAGGTGTTGGCGGTGGTTGTCGTAGAGGTGATAGATCATGCTTGGCAGTGACCGAATTCCGCCGGCTGCACCATCAGGCGTCAGGGGCGGGGGCTCCCGGAATTGGCAACGCACAGAGGGGAAGACTGCGCCCGCCCAGTTAACATTTGGTTGAGTGAACTTGGCGCTTAGTATCGCCATGGTTTTGATTAATTGACACGTTTAGTACGTGTCTCGCTTTCGCCGCTTCTTGGCGTTTCCGTGCTTTCCGGAGCCCTCACATTTATTGTTGAGGGGTTTGCAGGGGGATGCCGTGATGATCGAGATGGGATGAGCATCTCATGCGTCACCTCGCCCCTCGTCGTCAGCACCATTCGATCTATCTTGCGTGTCAGCTTAGCGCTGTTGCCCGTTGGGCCGATGGTTTTGAAAGTCCTTGATGAAGACTTCGCTTCGCATCGTTTGGTTTAAGCGGGACTTCAGGGCCGCGGACCACCGTGCCCTGGTGATGGCTGCGGCGGAGGGGCCGGTATTGCCCCTGTTTGTCGTGGAGCCGGCATTCTGGCGCCTGCCTGACAGCGCTGCGCGTCATTGGGCTTTTGTCACAGACTGCCTGCTCACACTGCGCCGCGATCTTGCGGCGCTTGGTCAGCCGCTCGTCGTGCGGGTTGGCGCGGTAACCCAGGTGTTGGAGGCGTTTCGTGCCGACTTTGAGATAGCGGCGCTCCACTCCCACGAGGAAACCGGCAATGCCTGGACCTATGACCGCGACCGTCGCGTGGCGACTTGGTGCTGCGACCATGGCGTTCCTTGGCACGAGGTTAGACAGAACGGCGTTGTTCGTCGCTTGAGCTCGCGAAACGGCTGGGCCAAGTCCTGGGATCGCTTCATGGGCGAAGCTGTCGTGCCTCCGCCTGCTTTGGCGCCGCTTCACGGCATCGAGCCCGGCGCCATTCCAAGTGCCGCAGAGCTCGGCCTTCGACCGGACCCTTGCAGTGGACGCCAAGCGGGCGGACGCCCGGCGGGGTTGGAGCGTCTGAGCAGTTTCCTGGCTCGGCGTGGTGAAGGCTACCGCGCGGCTATGGCGAGCCCGTCCACTGCCGCTGAGGCCTGTTCCCGGTTGTCCCCCCATCTTGCCTGGGGAACGGTCTCGGCGCGCGAGGTGGCGCAGGCGACCTGGGCGCGGCAGCGCGAGTTGAAGACGCTGTCCAAGGGGCCAACGGAGCACTGGCGGCGTTCCCTAGTCTCTTTTTCGGGCCGTCTTCACTGGCGCTGTCACTTTGCACAAAAGCTTGAGGATGAGCCGCATCTGGAATTCCGGAACCTTCATCCGGCCTATAACGGGCTCCGACCTTCTGAACCGAAGGGTCATTCCCTGCAGAGTTGGAAGAACGGAGAGACCGGGCTGCCTTTCGTTGACGCCTGTATGCGTGCCTTGGTTGCCGAGGGCTGGATGAATTTTCGCATGCGGGCGATGCTCATGGCTTTTGCCAGCTATCATCTCTGGCTGGATTGGCGGCAGCCAGGTGAACATCTGGCCCGCCTCTTCACTGACTACGATCCTGGCATTCACTGGCCCCAGGTCCAGATGCAGTCGGGCACAACGGGCATCAACACTGTGCGCGTCTACAATCCGATAAAGCAGGGTTACGACCAAGATCCGAAAGGCGCTTTCCTGAGGCGATGGCTGCCGGAACTCGGGAGCGTGCCCGACGCATTCATTCATGAACCTTGGCGGTGGGAAGAGGCCGGCAGCGTTCTCGACCGTCGCTATCCTTTTCCAGTTGTCGACCATCTGGCGGCGGCCAAGGAAGCCCGGCGCAAAGTCTGGATGCTACGGCGCGGTGACGCTTACCGTGCGGTCGCTGATGCCATCCAAGAAAAGCATGGCAGCCGCAAGAGCGGGATTGCAGCAGCCGCGAAACGGCGGCGCAAGCCCGTCCAGGCAGAACAACTGTCCCTGGCGTTTTCGGGCGACGGCTCGGGATGAGGATGCGCAAGAAAGCCGATCTGCCGACGAAAGTCTGCGCAGCCTGCGGGCGCCCTTTCGTCTGGCGCAAGAAGTGGACGCGGGATTGGGAGCAGGTTCGCTATTGCTCGGAGCGTTGTCGCCGCGAGTCAAAGCGGCAGGGGCGTGGCGCTAGCTGAGGTTCGAGAGAATTCTCTCGGCGCTCTTCAGGTAGTCGGTTTTCTTGTCGTCGCTCATACGCTGCCAGGTCCGGTAAACCTGGGCGAGGCGCGGATTGCCGCGCAGCCTGTCTTCGTTGCGGATCAGGAAATCCCAGTAGAGCGGGTTGAAGGGGCAGGCGTCGTCGCCGGTCTTCTGTTTCACGTCGTAGCGGCAGTCCGCGCAGTAGTCGGACATCTTGTTGATGTAGTTGCCGCTGGCCGCGTAGGGCTTTGAGCCGAGCAGGCCGCCGTCAGCGAACTGGCTCATGCCCAGGGTGTTCGGCAGCTCAACCCACTCGTAGGCATCGGCATAGACCATCAGATACCACTCGTGCACCTGCCTGGGGTCAACACCGGCCAGCATGGCGAAGTTCCCGGTGACCATCAGGCGCTGGATGTGATGGGCGTAGGCCTCTTCCCTGGTTTGTGTCACCGCGGCCTTCAGGCAGGCCATTTCGGTTTCGGCCGTCCAATAGAAGTCCGGTAGCGGCCGTTTGGCGTCGAAAAAGTTCGCTTCTACGTAGTCGGGCATCTTCAACCAATAGATCCCGCGTACGTATTCGCGCCAGCCGATGATCTGCCGGATGAATCCTTCTGCTGCGTTCAGAGGAACGCGGCCCTTGCGGTATTCGGTTTCAATCCGGCGGCAGACGGCGAGCGGGTCCAGCAACCCGGCATTGATGTAGATCGAGAGAACGGAGTGGTAGAGGAAGCGCTCGTCCTTCAGCATCGCGTCCTGGTAGTCGCCGAAGAAGGGCAGGGCCTTTTCGACGAAATGGTCAAGGGCCGCTGCGGCCTGTTCGGCGGTGACCGCAAACCAGAACGGTGCCAGATCGCCGAAGTGATCGGCGAAGTGGTTGCCGACCAGGTCCAGAACCTCCGCGGTGATGTCATCCGGGTCGAAGCGGGCGGGGCGGGGCATGAAGAGATCGGCCTTGGCGGGCTTGCGGTTCTCCGCATCGAAGTTCCACTTGCCGCCTTCCGGCGCATCGCCGTCCATCAGCAGACCGGTCTTGCGGCGCATCTCGCGGTAGAAGTACTCCATGCGCAACTGCTTGCGGCCTTCGGCCCAATCCGCGAAGGCCTCGCGCGCGCAGAGGAAGCGGTCGTCGTCCAGGATGTCGACCGGTAGACCGAGATCTTTCGACCAACTTTCCATGGCTGTACGCAACCGCCATTCCCCGGGTTCCGTAACGACGAGACCCTGTGGTTTATGGCGCCGGATGGCTCGTTCAACCTCGCCGCTAAAACTGTGGGTGTTTTCCTTTTCGTCCAACTGCACATAGTCGACCTGCCAGCCGGCCTCGACCAGGTTCCCTGCAAAGTGGCGCATGGCCGCGAAAAGGAAGGCGATCTTCTTTTTGTGGTGCTTGACGTAGGTCGCCTCTTCGCGAATTTCCGTCATGAGAATACGGTCGCGCTTTGGGTCGGCCGTGACGATCGACGCCAGGCCGGGCGAGAGTTGGTCGCCCAAGATGAGGATTAGGTTTCGCGTGGGCATGAGATCATGACTGTGTGACAACCCCCTCTATACGCAATAGCGGGCAAAGCGTATCACCTCGTGGCCGCAAAGGTGCCAGCCGGCTCCAACCCGGGCCGGAAGATCCATGCTAGACTGCGCCAAGGACGGGGCCGGCCATGGAAAGGGGGCTGTGATGTCCGAGCCATCCTTCGTGACCCATGAAGTGACCAACCAGTCGCCGCCATTCGAAGGGCTGAACCTTTTCATGACGGATGCTGCCCTTGGCGAGGCGGTCGCGCGCGAAGGGGCGGCTGACGCCTTGCCGGACTTGACCGAGTTCGGTGCCTTGATGGGAGGTGCCGAGAGCTTCGAGACCGGCCGCCTGGCGAATGAACATCCACCACGGCTGCGCCGTTACGACCAGAAGGGTTTTCCAGCCGACATCGTTGAATTTCATCCGGCCTATCACCAGGCCATGACCAGAAGCTTCGAGGCCGGCCTTCACTGCAGCGCCTGGGATCACCTGAATACGCCTGGCAGACCGCCGGCGCGGGGTGCCCAGGTGGCCCGGCTGGCGCGGCTCTACATGACAACCCAGGCAGAACCCGGCCACCTCTGCCCGGTTACCATGACCAACGCGGCGGTGCCGACGCTGGCAAAGCAGCCGGAGATCGCCGAAACCCTGTTGCCGAAGATTCTGTCGCGGGCTTACGACCGCTCCTTCAGGCCGCTGCACGAGAAAACAGCGATCACCGTAGGCATGGGGATGACGGAAAAGCAGGGCGGTACCGACGTGCGCGCCAATACAACGCGGGCCGCACCGATCGACGGCGGCGGCCCGGGTGCGGCTTACCGCCTTGTCGGACATAAGTGGTTTCTTTCGGCGCCGATGTGCGATGCCTTTTTGATGTTGGCGCAGGCGCCGGGCGGGCTTTCCTGCTTTCTCGTACCGCGTCTCTTGCCGGACGGTTCGGTCAATCCGCTGCGCCTGCAGCGCCTGAAGGAGAAGCTGGGCAACCGTTCCAACGCTTCTTCGGAGGTCGAGCTTGAAGGGGTCGAAGGACGCCTCATCGGCGAAGAGGGTCGCGGTATCGCCAATATCATCGAAATGGTGACGCTCACGCGGCTTGATTGCGCGGTTGCTTCAGCCGGTCAGATGCGCCTGGCTTTGGCTCTTGCCATTCATCATTGCCGTCATCGCAGCGTGTTCCAAAAGCGCCTAGCCGATCAACCTTTGATGGCGCAGGTGCTGGCCGACATGGCCGTGGATGTCGAGGCCGCAACGGCCCTGGCCTTTCGACTCGCGGGTTCCTTCGAGAGGGCAGGGCACGACGAAGAAGCGGCGGCCTGGCGCCGGCTGATGACGCCGGTCACCAAGTACTGGGTTTGCAAAATGGCGCCGGCACTGGGCTATGAAGCGATGGAGTGTCTCGGTGGAAACGGTTACGTCGAGGAAGGGTTGGCCGCCCGGCTGTACCGCGAGCTGCCATTGAACGCGATCTGGGAGGGATCGGGCAACGTCATGTGCCTCGACGTGCTCCGCGTCTTGTCCCAGGATCCCGCCGCCGCGGAGAGCGTGATGGCAAGTCTCGAAGACCTGGCCGGGGGCGATAGACGGATCGAGGCTTTGCTGAACGATCTCAAGGAGATGCTGCGAGCGCCGGGGGCGCTGGAAACAAGGGGGCGGCAGTTTGTCGAGGGTCTCGCTCGGACAGCGGCAGCGGCTTTGCTGCGCCGCCATGCCCCCCCCGCTGTCGCTGATACCTTTGTTGGAAGTCGGTTGCGGGGTGAGTTCCGGCACACCTATGGTGCAGGGCCCGCCGCTGCCGACTGCCGCAAAATCCTGGAGCGCGCACTCACACCGAAATAACCCAAAGCGAGGGAAGGCAGGCGCTCAATAGGATTCCTTATCGGCCCGAATTTGATGAATTATGCTTGGCGCCTGCTCAGCAGGCTGGAAAGAACACCACATTTGGCGTTAGCCTTGGTTTGTCGGAGCAGGAAGGGGCGCCACCGGATACCGGGCGGAAGCGTGAAGGACTGGGTGATGGGCAGGACAATCGGAAAGAGTTTTGCAGTCGTGACTGTCGTTGCCGGCCTCGGAGCTTGCTCCCTGACCATGGAAGAGCGCGACGAAATGGCCGAGCAGGTCTATGACCGCAACTGGGTGGTCAGCCAGATCGAGGGTGTGCCGGTGGCGCCGGGTGTTACCTCGACCCTGACAATAGCCGGCGACGGCAAGGTCAGCGGCAATGCCGGCTGCAACGGATACTTCGGTTCGGTGATCGTCGATGATTCCGCCATGTCGTTCGGCAATCTGGGTTCAACGCGCAGGGCTTGTCCGGAACCGGCGATGGGCCAGGAAGACCGCATGCTGCGGGCGTTGGACAGCACGCGCGGCTACCGTCTGGAACAGCGGGATCTGGTGTTGCTGGACGGGGCCGGCAACATGGTCCTGCGGTTTATTCCGGGCGAAGCCGTCTAGCGACAGCATCATGGGCCGCTTCTAGTCCTGCGAGGTCTTGCGGAACTGGGCGCACCAGTCCCGCTCTTCGACCTTGGCGGTGAACCAGACGAAATCGAAGAGCCGGGGATCGAAGGCGCGGTAGTTCCGGGCCTGCTCCTCCCCCTCGGAGACTTCGACAAAAGCCAGGCTGAAAACCGCTTCCTCAAGGCGCCAGGGCACGCCGCGGTCTTCGCGGACGTGCTCGGTGCCGGCGATCAGGATCGCACCGCCGCCGGAATCCGCCCGGCGCAGGCTGGAGGCCATCCAGGCGTCGCGCAGACGCTGCACATCGGCCATGGGGGCGAGGGCGCTTTCGGGCAAAGCCCCGCAATGCGATACCGCCAGCAAATCGGTCAAGGCCGCCAACTGGTCCGCGTCATACCCGCGGTCCCAGTCCAACTGTTCTACAAGGGATGTGGAAAGCGTTTCCCCCCGGCCGACCCTGCGGGTGGTCTCCGGCGACGGATTGCCGGGATACATCTTCAGCCCGTGTCTCAGTGCCGCTTCGGCGATGGGCTGATAGATCGCCCAGGTGGACCAGCCCCGTGCCTCCCATTCCAAAGCGGCCCCAAGCCTGTCGACTGTTTCGAGCCGCGCCGCGGCGAGGGCTTCGGCTTGATCGGGGCCCGCCATTTCCCAGACGATCGCCGGCTTGCGCCCGCCGCCGGCAACGGCGGCGACCATGCGGGCCTGCAGGCGATGGTGTTCAGGATTGTCGTGCTTCTCGCCCAGGAGGACCCAGTGCGCGGCCCGGGCTGCGGCGGTCAGTTCGGATTCATCAACCCGGCGGCCGCTTTCGGTTTCCCAGAGGCTGCCCACCAGCGGATGACCCTGCAAGAGCAAGGGCGTGGTTTCGGCCCGCAACGGTGTTGAAAGGAAACAGAGCGCTGCGATTCCCAGCCATACCGAGGCAATCCGCCACGCTGTTGGGAAGGGTCCGGCCGACTGCATAGGGGTGGTTTGTTGCATCGCCTATACATTAGCGCTGCAAAGAACGTTTTCCACTGCGACCGGATGTCCGCTCGCCTTTGTTCGGCGGCAGTCCGCTGTGGGTAGTGGAAAACGATCAGATTCCTGGATGAACGCTACATGGTCAGGTGCAGGTTCGCGCCGGTATCGCCTCTTCGGCAGATTCGTGGGTCTTTAAGCGGCTGAACTTTCGCGCTGCAGGCTGCTCTCGGGCGTTGCGGCTTGGCTCCCTGCGTTGCGGTGGCGATTGACGACCATCCGGTCGTGGAGCTGTGTGATGGCCTTGCTGCCGGTCTTTTCGAAGAGAAAGGGCAACAGTGCATGGACCAGGCAGGCGAGGCTGGCCAAAGCCATACGCCAGGAAAAGCCCCAGGCCGAGCAAAGATGCTGCCAATAGGTCTCTCCGACGGAAGCCGGATGGTCTTCGAAAAGAGAACGCATGCTCACGATAAGCTCCAAATCCGCAGGCTGCCACCCATTTCCGGGCCCGGCAGTCGTTGTGCTGGCGATGACGGCAAGTCTAAGGAGGATTCGGGGGCAGAAACTTGCAAATTTCCGGAGAATCAGGGTAATTAGGGAAACATCTATCCCAATATTCCTGATTCGTGGAATTTGATTCCTTGGATGACATAGATCGAAGAATCCTTAAGGTTCTGCAGAAGAACGCAGACCTGCCCGTGGCGGAAATCGCCGAGCAGGTCGGGCTTTCCGCCTCGCCCTGCTGGCGGCGTATTCAGAAGCTGGAAGCCGAGGGCGTTATCGAGCGGCGGGTGGCGCTGCTCAACCCGGAAAAGATGAATGTGGGGGTGACGGTCTTCGTGGCGATCCGCACCTCGCGCCACGACGAGGACTGGCTGAGCGATTTCGCCAGCAAAGTGATCCGCATTCCGGAGGTCGTGGAGCTTTACCGCATGTCCGGCGAGATCGACTACATGCTGCGCATCGTCGTGCCGGACATCAAGGCCTATGACGCGGTCTACAAACGTCTGATCGCCGCTGTCCCCTTGTTCGACGTCTCTTCGTCTTTCGCCATGGAGGCGATCAAGTACACGACCGCACTGCCCGTCGATTACGCAACCTAGATCGCCTTTATGAGTTGGGCGGCGGCGGTTACTCCGGCAAGGCGAAACTGCTGTTCACCCGGCGCACCTGATAGCGGTTGCCGCTGACGAAGTGCTCGTATTCGAAGAGCTTCGGCTCCAGGCTGATGATGCGGTAGGCGTCGTAGAGCTCCGGGCTGGAACTGTCTGCCTTCAGGAAGGTATCGCCATCGACCCAGCCCTTGGTCGAGAGAAAGTAGACGGGGCCGGAGATCGCCCACTCGCCGACCTCGATCTGCTCGCGATAGGCGCCGTCCGCTTCATAGAAACGAAAGGTGATGCGAAACACGCCGTCGGGAAAGGCGTCGACCGTCCAGCGCTTCACTTTGCCGCCGGCGCGTTTTTGTTCGCCGTACCAGCGGCCGACAAAGCCGTCACGGGGGGAACGGGTTTCTTCGGCCGACTGCGACAGGGAGGTGCCGGTGATGCCCGTGGTGGCCGTACCGTTCACCGCCGCGTGGACCGGCTGTGACCAGATAAAGAGCGCCAGGAGTGCCAGGATGGTGATGACCACGCCGAGCAGGAGTCCCTGCTTTCGGGCATCCGCGGCTTCCGCTCTTGCCTGTGCGCGCTTCTGGCTTCTCAACTGCTTCTTACTTGCGTAGTCGTTCCTTGCGTACCTGTTCATTCTCGCCTCCTGCAGTTTTGCAACGGCCGTCTTGGCCGTTAACCATGAGGTTGAATTTGCAGGATATTTTAATCGAATTTTTACCGTTTGGCGACGACTTCGGAGAGCAGGCAGAGAATCTCATACATCATGGTCGCCCCGACCAGGGCCGTGGAGCCGCTGGGATCAAAGGGGGGCGCCACTTCCACCACATCACCGCCAACAAGGTTAACGCCGCGCAGGCCACGGATCATGCGCTGGGCGTCGTGGGTGGAAAAGCCGCCGATCTCCGGTGTGCCGGTTCCGGGGGCATAGACCGGGTCGAGCCCGTCGACATCGAAGGAGAGGTAGGTGGGGCCGTCACCGACCACACGCCGCGCTTCGGCGATCACCGCTTCGACGCCGATATCGAAGAACTCTTCGATGCCGACGACGCGGATACCCTGTTCGTAGCCCCAGTCCATGTCTTGGCTGGTGTAGAGCGATCCGCGGATGCCGATCTGTATCGTGCGCTTGGGATCCAGCAAGCCTTCCTCGATGGCACGGCGGAAGGGGGTGCCGTGGGTCAGTTTGTGTTCGCCGAAATAGCGGTCGTTGGTGTCGGTGTGGGCGTCGAAGTGAACCATCCCGACGGGCTGCTCCTTGGCGATGGCGCGCATGATCGGCAGGGTAACCAGATGATCGCCGCCTGCCGATAATGGGATAATTCCGGCGGCATGGACTTCCCCGAAGAAAGTCTCGATGCGGCCGATGGTGTCGTGCAGGTCGATGGGGTTGACCGGCGTGTCGCCCAGGTCCGCGCAGTTGGCGAGATCGAACGGCTTTACGCCGGTGACGTGGTGGACGTTGCGCATCAGGGTCGAGAGATCGCGCATCTGCCGCGGGCCGTGACGCGCACCTGCCCGGTTGGTGGTGCCGCCGTCCCAGGGCACCCCGATCAGGCCGATGTGGACGTCCTCAACCTCGTCCAGCGGCACATGGGGCAGGCGCATGAAGGTTGGGATGCCGGCATAACGCGGCAGCACAAAACCGGAGACCGGCTTGTAGGAGCGGGGTTTCTTGCCCATGGCGCTTTCACGTCCTTTGATCGCTGCTGAACCTCAGGCGTCAAGGTGCCGCGAAGCCGGGCAAAGAACAAGGCGGGCCGCGCAACGGTCTCAGGAAGCGGCGATCGCCCGGCCGCTTGCCGGGTTCCACAAGAAGGGCGGGCGGTCGCCCTGAAGATGAAGGCCGCCGACCCAGCGGTCGAGGGGATTGTGATCCGTCCAGCGGGCCCTGTCATGGAGCAAAGCCAGGCCGAAGTCGGTCAGCGCGATCTCGTCCTTCCAGTCCGAGAAATCTGTTACCGCCGGGCGCGGCGCTGTCGCCAAACCCTTCAATATGGGCCAGAACATTGCATCGCCGAGATAGGGCAGGGGCTCCAAGTCTTCGGCAAGGCGCGTGAAGACCCGGCCCGGCGTTGCAGCGCCCTCGCTCAGGGCTTGCAGTGACAGCGCTTCGGTCAGGCTAAGGCCGTTGCCTTGCCAGGGCAGTTCCTGAAGGTGTCTTTGCATGGCCGCGGCGACGAAGAGAAGTGCGCCGTCGGTCTCGTCAAGCGCTGCCTGCAGCTGCAAGGGATCGCCGCTACTGTAGGCTTGCCAGAGGCGCTCGGCTTCCCGGCAGAGCGCCGGGGTTACGGGTTCTTCCGTGCCCCAGAGACTGCCCAACTGTTCAGGCGACAACTGCCCGAGGCCGTTGAAGCGGGTGATGCCGGGAAAACGGTCGATGTTTATGAGGAAAACGCTGTCCGGCTTTGTTGCGGCGCTTTGCAATCGCGCCAGCAGTCGAATCAGGATCGCTTGATCGTAGAGGTCGTGCTCAAACCAGAGGACGATCTTGGCAAAATGGTCGAGCTGTGAAAGGCCTCGGGCCTCGGCCTCCATTTTGGACAAAACCGATGCCGGGTCCTCGAACCCCTGGTAGGTCGTGGCGATGAAATCGGCACGGGCCTCGCGCAAGGCCTGGGCCGGCAGCTTGGGGTCCAATGGTCCCTGACAGACAGGGTCGGAGGCTTCCAGAAAGGCCCCGGGGATGCCCGCCTTCCGCAGACTCTCATAAATGTCGCTGCCACAGCGCACATGCAGGATCGACTCCGCGGAGGGATTGAGAGGAAGAAAAATCGTTTCGTCGAGGCTGGTGTCCACCAAGGTCATTGTAAGTTTCCCATCGCTGCGCAGACGTTGCGACGCTAAGCGATACGCCAGGCGGCCTCAAGGCGGTAGTGACATTATGTGTCCCATGTTGCCGCTATGCGCGCGGACTAAACATTTTTTTCACTTTTCTCTTTCGGCGCTCTGTGGCACAAAATCATTCACCGCAGGGCGTCATCCGGGCGCCGTATGCAAAGACACCTAATGAGGGACAGCAGATGCAGAGCACCATGTTTGACATCTTTCGGTCCCGCGTCTTTGCGCCTCCCTGCTAGAAGGGCGGCTGTAGGGCCCGGGACACAGACCGGGCCTGCGGATTTCCAAGTTCAGAAACTCCAGGGCTCGCGCGGCATCGCTACGCGGCACGCGCGCCCCCAGTAATTCCTCCGCTTGAGCCTTCGGTCGCTCGTTTGTCGACACGGTGTCACCGCACCGTTTGAAGTTACTCGTAGTAGAGGAGGGACCCGCCGCAGATCTCAAGAGATCGCGGCGCCCCGAAAGAACAATGAAACAGAAGTTCGGTTTCCGCGAAGCCTCCGTCTTCGTCTGGCGTTACTGGCGGCAGGTTCCCTGGTTGCTCAGCGGCGCCTTCGTCACCATGGCCCTGGCGACGCTTTGCGATGTTTTTCTGCCTGTTTTTGCCGGGCGGCTGATCGATTCCCTGGCCGATGTGGCTTTTGCCGAACCGGCGGCCAGGGTCGGCGATGCCTATTGGGCTCTGACGGCCTTCGTTGGCATCTCGGTGGCTTTCCATCTTTTTCGCGAAGTGTCCTACCGCTTCTGGATTCCGCTGGCGACGATCTCCATGCGGCGCATCATCGGCGATGCCTTCTATCGGGTGCAGCGATTCTCGGCCGACTGGCAGGCGAACAGCTTCGCCGGGGCGACGGTGCGCAAGATCTCGCGCGGCATGTGGGCATACGACGAGTTCGCCGACACTATCTACATCGGCTATCTGCCGGCGGCCATCGTGCTCGTCGGCATTACCGCCAACCTGATGGTCAATTGGCTGCTGATGGGTGTTTTCGTCCTGGTGGCAGTGAGCATCTACCTGGTTGTCAGTATCTTGTTGGTCTCACTCTACGTCGCGCCGGCCAACGAGATCATGAACGAGTCGGATTCCGCTGTCGGCGCGGCCATGGCCGATGCCGTGTCGTGCAATGCGACGGTGAAGTCTTTCGGTGCTGAAAAACGCGAAGACAAGCGGTTCTTCGACGTGGCCGATCTCTGGCGCCGGCGCGCGCGCAAGGCCTGGTCGAGGGAGATCAACGGCGGCACCGTGCTGTCGGTCATGTCGCTGCTGTTGCAGGCCGGGCTGCTGTCGCTTGCCCTGTGGTATTGGTCGCGCGGGCAGGCGACGGCCGGCGATGTGACCTTCGTGATGACCAGCTACTTCGTCATCCACGGCTACCTGCGGGAGATCGGGCAGCATGTGCGCAACATGCAAAAGGCGATCAATGAAATCGAGGATCTTGTCGGTTTCCAAAAGCAGGTGATCGACGTTGCCGATCGTGAAACCGCTTCGGATCTGCGGGCTGATGGCGGAGCGATCGCCTTCGACGGCGTGACATTCCGTTACGGCAATCAGCGGACACCGATCTATGCCGATTTCTCGTTGCGGATCGGGGCCGGTGAACGGGTCGCCCTGGTTGGTCCTTCGGGCAGCGGCAAGTCGACTTTCGTAAAGCTGGTGCAGCGGCTCTACGACGTCGATCACGGAGAAATCCGGATCGACGGTCAGGACATCGCCGGGGCGACTCAGGAAAGCCTGCGGCGAGCGATTGCCCTGGTGCCGCAGGACCCGGCCCTGTTCCACCGCAGCCTGGCCGAAAACATTGCCTATGCACGTCCGGAAGCCAGTCGTGAAGAGATCGAACAGGCTGCGCGGCGCGCCCATGCCCACGACTTCATCCAGCGTTTGCCGCAGGGCTACGAAACCCTGGTCGGCGAACGCGGGGTGAAGCTCTCCGGCGGTGAGCGTCAGAGGGTTGCCTTGGCGCGCGCTTTCCTGGCCGATGCACCCATCCTGATTCTCGACGAGGCGACAAGCAGCCTGGACTCGATCACCGAGGCCCAGATTCAGGAAGCCATCGAGGAGCTGATGGAGGGACGCACCACGATAGTCATCGCCCATCGCCTGTCGACCGTGCGCAGTGTCGACCGGATCCTGGTTTTCCGCGACGGCTGCATTGTCGAACAGGGAACGCAGCAGGAGTTGCTGGCCCGGGATGACGGGCATTTTCGCGAATTGCTGGCGATGCAGATCGAAGGTCTGGCCCTCGAAGGAAACTGAAGCGAAAGAAACAAAAAAACCGAAGCGGTGACACAGTGCAGAAACAACCAAACCCTAGGTTCCTGGTCATTGACCTGCCCCATCCCGGAGAGCTAACCCCATCTCCCAGCGCTTCGGGATACCAGGGATAACCCAGTCCCTGGGTTGGTGGGGTGTCGCCTTACCGCGGCACCCCACCGCACTTTTTCGAAGTGCTTTATATGCAAGCGCCGTATTCAGAAGATCACCGTATTCAGAGAATCGCAGCCTCCTCCATTAATAGAGGAGGCTTTTTCTGTTAGGGCGGCGGTTACCGGCTGAGGCGGGCCGGTGAAAACAGAACGCCGAACTGTTCACACCAGATCACCACGGAGTTGTACTTCGAGAGATCTGCGTCAGCCGGAATGTCGTAATTCTGATCGCCGATGTTGCCCTTCAACTGACCAAGCGCCAGCCACTCGCTGTTGGCGACATCCGAAGACTGCGTTATGTCCGCTGCCGCCACGAGCCAGACTTCGAGGTCCGGGCCGTTGGTAACCTCGAAATCGGCAAGGCGCAGCGTTCGCCGCCCGTCGCTTCCTTCGAAGATGGTGGCACTGCCGCTGCCGCTATGGGCGGCATCGGCATCGGTGAAGGTGCCGCTCGCAAGAACCTTGGCGGCCTGGGATTCGCCGATGCCCTCGGCCACGACCTGATCGATCCACAAAGGGCTGGCGAGATACCAGAAGGCGTTCCCGGCGACGAATCCGATCGCGCCGGCAACGAAAGCGACGAGAATGAGCTTTTTCATTGAACTGGGTCCTCTGGGTGAATGCCGTGATTGCTGAATGGTCGGCGAACACGGAGGGGCCTTTCCGCCGGCTTCGGCCTGAGCAGGCAAGTCGTGCCCGCCGTATTCAAAGTCCCGTCACGATCCGTTGAGTCCGCCATGATTCGTTGAGCCCGCTATGATTCGTTGAGAACGGCGCGAGCCGAAAGGTCTGAGGCGAAATCTGCTCCAGGTCAATGGGACCGGCGATGGCTCGTGCACAACTCTCATATTGATCACAAAGCGTCTTTTAGGGTCAGGTCTTGCATTATCGATGCCTTTAAGCCACTGTCTTCGGATGGCGCGCCCTCTCAGACTGGAACGGCCCGGTGCCGTCTATCACATTGCGACCCTTGGCAACGCCGGTTTGCCGGTGTTTCGCGGTCCCGATGATTCCCAACGGTTTCTGGAGATCCTGGGAGAGGTCTGTGGGCGCTTCCGCTGGCGCTGCCTGACGTTCTGCCTGCTGCCGGACCGCTACCTTCTGGTGGTGAAGACCGAGGCCGCGTCCCTGTCGCGCGGCATGCGCCAGCTCAACGGGCGCTACACCCAGGCTTTTCACCGCCGCCACGCTACGGCCGGGCATCTGTTCCAGGGGCGCTACAAAGCGGTCATGGTGGAGGAGGACGGCTATCTGGCGCCGGTCTGCTGCGATGTCCTGCGCCAGCCTGTGGTCAGGGGTATTGCGCCGGAAGCCGGCGCCTGGCGCTGGTCCAGCTATCGGGCGGCGCTGGGGCGCCCCTCGCCGGTCGCGTCGGGAGACTGGCTTGACAACGGTCCGCTGCTGGCCGCCTTCGGCGGTGATCCGGCCGCCGCGAAAGGCCGGCTTTCCGACGCTCTTGCCCAGCCCCCCGACGCTGCAGTCTGGGACAACCTGCGCCATCAGGTGTTCCTGGGTTCTGAAGCCTTTGTCGAGACCATGCGCGAAGCCGCCCGCCGGGCGGCGGCCGGGCGCGGCGACCTGTCGGAGATTCCGCGGGCGCAGTGGAAGGCGCCGCCGCGGGCATTGGAGAGTTTTGCCGCATCGGCGGGCAGCCGTGACGAGGCCATGGCCCAGGCCTACCTCTCCGGCGCCTATAGCCAAGCGGCCATAGCGGCTTATTATGGTATACACTACAGCAGCGTCAGCCGGGCGATCCGGCGCTATGAGCGCAGCCAGGCGGCAAGTTAGAGAGCCCGGGCGACGCCAGAGGAGGTTTTAAGGTTATGTTCCTGCGACGCTTGCTGTTTTCCGCGGCGCGGCGCGTGGCCCAGGACCCGGAGGTTCAGGCCAAGGCAGCCGACGTCTATGAGCGTGGGGTGAAACCCCGGCTGTCTGCGGCACGCGACGAACTGCGCGAACTGACGGGAGAAGTGAATCCCTTGGACGATCCGGGCGGCTTTGCCCGGCGCCTGAAGGAGCGCGTGCGCGAGGTCAATCGCCAGAAGTGAGAAGGGCCTTACCGCATTAGCGACGGATCCCTGCCGCGGTTCTCCCTGCCACAGATTTCACGAAGTTGTCTCCGCATCTCTTTGGGTTTTGCTAACCCTTGATGGTATACTCGCCGTTTGACTTGGTTTCGTCGGTGATGGCGTTCTTTCGCCCTCCCGCGGTGCGCGATCTTGAAGGAGTCTGGCGATTTCAGCCGGGTTTTCAGAAGCGGAGCGGCAACGCTTCCACAACCTGCTGCAGCTTGCTGCGGAGAGCCCTTTCGAGGGTGAGCGCGCCAATGCGCTGGCGGCGGCGACCCGTCTGGCGGAACGCTTCGGGCTGACCCTGGATGAGGCGGCGGCGGGTGGTTCTCAGCACGAGCCGCCGCCGGACTTGGAGCGTGGCGACGCCCACATGGCCGATGACATCGGCTTTCGTCCGGAAACACTCGATCGCTTTGCCCGGGCGGCCCACCTTATGGACACTTTCATCTACGACGACAAGGTGCGCCGTGAGGAGGCGTTGCGGGCGGCCCAGGCCCGCGGTCTGGATGGCGACGAACTGCGCCGCTCGGTTGCCAGCAACACCGTCAGGTGGCGCGCCAAGGCGCGCCGCATGAACCCCAACCGCCATGCCGCGACCCTGTTGCGGGAAACCTCGCTTTCCTTTCGTGAGATCGCGAGCATAACCGGGCTCAATATCTACCAGGTCGTCGGCCTCAAGTTGAAGCTGCGCCAAGGCCACCAGACTTCCTGAGAACGGTCCTCAAAGGGGCATGGCGCCAGCTTGCCGGTTTGGGCTTCCGCGGAGGTATTTCAGACAAATGCCGCGGTCCTGCCACGCAGCGATTCCCTGGATTTGCTGTCAGGCTTTGCCTCAAATCCCCGTCATTTGTGACAAAGCCGGAGCCTCCGGCGCCCGGTAAGGTTTGAGCAACCGTAAATCGGCCAGACTCCCCCTGCACAACAGTTCGAGTTCGAGATTCGTCGGCGGCACAGACCGCCGGGCCAAAAAACGTTTCATAACCGGGCCCGGTGTCCGCCGATGGCGATGCGAAGCAGTCAGGCGAGGATGCGATGTTTGGTAAAATGAAAAAACGGATATTGGCAGGGGTGGTGGGACTTGCGGTTGTCGGCACGACGATCAGCGGTGCGAATTCGCTGGTCTGGCCGATGCTCATCGACGGCAAGATCGAAGATCGTGTGGCGACGGTCTTCACCTATCAGAACCAGGTCTCTGCGGCCCTGGCGCAGAGTATCGTTGAGGCCGAGGCGGCTGATGTCTCGATCGTCGATGCGCTTTATGTGATCGAGGAGCAGCTCAACGAAGCCTGTGCGCCGGTGCAGGAAGCCGGGCGGCGCCATATCGACGGCGAGGCGATCACCGGCCTGCTTCAGATTGCCGTCTTCAACACCATGGAAGACTGCGAGGCGAAGACCGATGAGGTCGCATACTACATCCGCCTGGCGCGGGCGAACTCGTCGGAGACCTTTGGGCGGATCTTCGATGCGGCCCTGGACTGATCAGGCGGACTGATCCGGCGACTGATCAGTCGGATCGATCTGGCGAAGTGGTTTGAGGGTGCGCCGCCGTAAGGCGATTCTGCTGGGCGATTTTGCGGGCTGACAGCTCCTGTTGGTATGCCTGTGAGACCGCTTGTTGGGCTGCGGGGCCTTGAATGGGAGAAAAAGCCCAGATCGGGGACCCTTTTCCCGGTGTGGGACTCGCCAAGCCGCCGGGCAGCGCCTAGATTCCGGTTCTTCGGGCCGGCATGTTGCCGGGCCGGTGCAGCCGGGACGGAAGCCCTATGGACAAGAGTGAGGTTCTGCCTTTGGGCGTGGTGGTCGAGCGGCGGCGCATCGATCATCCCTGGAAGGATTTTTCCTGGCGCCCGGTCGCGGTCATTCCCGGTGCGGCGGCTTTGGAACCGGATGCGGAATGGAAGGTGCTGCGCGAAGGATCGGATTGGACGCAGTATCACTGCGGCACCCTGCCGCTTGAGCTGTTCCGTCGCGAGACCGAGGGCTACAAGGTCAACCTGACCCAGGATCCGCCGCTGATCTATGTGTTGCTGCGCAGTGAAGACGATCCCGACAGCCGATATGATTTCCTGCCTTTTCTGGTGACGGCGAGTCCCTATGAAGCGCAGGACTACCTCGACAGCGGCGAGGAGATCGTCGAAGGCGTCGCCATGCCGGCCGATCTGATCGCCTTCGTGCAGGCCTTCGTCGATACCCACCATGTCGACGAGGTCTTTCACAAGCGCCGCCGGCAGAAGGCGCGCAGTGGCGACGACGCCTTCAGCCGCCAGCCGCCAGTAAAACGTGCGCGGGCTGCCCGCGGTTCGTCGGAGTAGCGCGTCATGGCTGGTCGCGAACGCGATGATGGCGGGTTTCTGTCACGATGGTCGGAGCGCAAACGAGAGGCCAGGCAGACCCAGGACGATGCGCCGAGCGATGTCGCCGAACAAGCTGCCGTAGAAAGCGGCGCGCCGGCCGATGCGACGGCTGAAACCGCTGCCGCGACAGAAGCCTTCAATCCCGATGACCTGCCGGATATCGAAACCCTGGACAAGGATTCGGATTTCTCGGTGTTCATGCATACCAAGGTGCCGGAAGCGCTG
>JANQMC010000117.1 GCA_028280305.1 Pelagibius sp.
GCACCCTGGTCTATTCCATCCTCGGACGCGCCGATCACCACAGCCTGCTGCTGCTGGTCTTCGTGATCACCGCCGGCTTCACGCTGCGCGCCCTGCACAATCCCCTGGACGCGCGGCCGGCGGTCCTGGGCGGCGCCGTTGCCGGCTTCGGCATCTGGCTGTCTGTCGAGTTCCTGCTGCCCCTGGCGGTCTGCCTCGCCGCCCTCGGCGCCCCCTGGCTGTTCGGCGAGCGCGAGCGGGCGGCCCAGAGCAAGTGGTTCTCCCTTGCGCTCAGCACCGTGCTGCTGGCGGCGCTGTTCGCCGAAAGACCCTTCGCCGAGCTGCTGGAACCGAGCTATGACCGGGTCTCCTGCGTTCAGTTTCTTTTAGCGGCCTGCATTCTGGTCTTCTGGCGCACCGCCGAGACCTATGAGAACCGCTCCCTCAGCGGAACCGGGGCGCTCGGGCGCTTCCTCCTGGGCCTGTTCGGCGTGGCGGCCACCGCGTTGCTGGTCAACAGCGCCTATCCCCTGTTCTTTGCAGGGCCCATGGCCGGTGTCGATCCGCGGATCGTGCCGATCTGGCTCGACCGGGTTCTGGAGATGCGCGCGGTCATTCCGCAGGACCGCGAGAGCTTCGGCACCTTCATCTTCTACTTCGGCAGCGGCCTGCTGGTGCTGCCCTTCTTCGCTAAGATCCTGCTGCAGGAACGCCATTCCGGCCGCTTCTGGACCCTGGCCTTCGTCGGCTTCGCCTGCCTGCTCCTCTGGGCGGTGGCGGTGCGCCACATCCGCTTTTCGGCATACGCCGAAGCGGCCTTTATCATGGCCTTTGCGGTGGTCTTCGACCGCTTCCTGCTGTGGAGCCACGCAATCCACGACGACCTGCGCCGCGGCCTGCTGCGCGGCGGCGTGATCACCATTCTGCTGCTCGGCCCCCTCACCGTCGGCGGCACCCTCAGGGCCGACGATGTCAGGACCGCCGGGGCCACCGATGCCTCGGGCCAGGCCCTTGCCGCCTGCAACGTCCAGCAGGTGGCGAGCTTCCTGGAAGAGGACCCGCGCTGGGCCGGCTCGCAGCAGACCATTCTGACCTTTCTCGACATCGGCCCGGAACTCCTCTACCGCACCCGCCATGCGGTGATCGCGACGCCCTATCATCGCAATGGCGATGGTATCTACGACAGCTACCGCATCCTCAGCGGCAGCGATGCCGAGGGCGCCCGCCGCCTGATGCAGGCCCGGAGCATCGACCTCGTGCTGCTTTGCCAGGGCCCCGCCGAGGAGAGCTTTTTCGTGGCCGATGGCGGCGAGTCCAGCCTCTACCGGCGCCTCTCCCGCGGGGAAGCGCCAGGCTGGCTGTCCGAGGTCGCCCTGCCCGATCCTCTGGACCGTCAGGCGAGGCTTTACGCCCTGGTCCGTTAGCCGCTTTCCGCTGCATCGCGAGTCCTTCTCCCAACGACCGTTAGGGAATTCTTGAGCGGATTGGGGAAGACTGCCCCTCCACGGGTCAGGCAGGCCCGGTGAGGAGTCGGCAGGCAAGCGATGACGCAGGAGAACCCGGTTCACGCGCAGCAGGCAGCCCTGGCGGCCAAGTGGCCGACGGAAGGGCCGTCCGTTGCCGTGCTGCTCCCCTGCTACAACGAAGAAGCCGCCATCGGCCAAGTGGTCCGCGACTTCCGCGCCGCCCTGCCGGCCGCGCGGATTTTCGTTTATGACAACGCCTCCAGTGACCGGACCGCCGCTGTGGCCCGGGAGGCCGGCGCCACGGTGATCTGCGAGGCCCTGCGGGGCAAGGGCAATGTCGTGCGCCGGATGTTCGCCGACGTGGAGGCCGACATCTACGTGCTGGCCGATGGCGACGACACCTATGACGCCGCCGCCGCGCCGCGCCTCATCCACTTGCTCTGCGAACAGCAGCTCGACATGGTCAACGGCGCGCGCGAGGACTCCGGGGCCGAGGCCTACCGGGCGGGGCACCGCTTCGGCAACCGGCTGTTCACCGGCCTCGTCAGCCATCTCTTCGGCAAGCGCTTCGGCGACATTTTGTCGGGCTACCGGGTCTTTTCCCGCCGTTTCGTCAAATCCTTCCCGGCGCTGGCGAAAGGCTTCGAGATCGAGACCGAACTGACGGTTCACGCCCTGGAACTGCGCATGCCCGTGGCCGAGGAGCCCACCGCCTACAAGGAACGGCCGGAAGGCTCCGAAAGCAAGCCCAGCACCTTTCGCGACGGGTTCCGGATCCTCAGGACCATTGTCCGGCTGGCCAAGGACGAACGCCCCCTGGCGTTCTTCTCCGCCGGCGCCGGCGTGCTGGCGGTAAGTGCCATCGGCCTCGCCATACCGTTGTTCGTGACCTACTTCGAAACCGGACTGGTGCCCCGGCTGCCCACCGCTGTTCTCGTCTGCGCCCTGATGCTCCTCGCCTCCCTGGGGGTTGCCTGCGGGCTGATCCTGGACTCCGTCTCCCTGGGGCGCCGCGAGATGAAGCGCCTGCACTACCTGACCCTGCCGGCCCCGCCCCTGGCCCCCGACCACAAGTCCCACGACCACAAGTCCCATGGCAGGACCGAAGCCGCGTCCGCTGAAAGCGCGTCCCGGCGCGAAGCCGGCTAGACCTGGCGCCTCTGCAGAGCAGAGATTCGAATAAAGAATAAAAACATAAAATTTAATTCAATATATTCTGAAGTTAATCAACATTTATACAAGTAACTCCAAGTTATTGTTGGCACTATTTTAGTACCGACTTCCAAAAACCGTTTTTCTTTTACCTTTTCTTAAGGCGATAGGTCGATTATCGCCCAGGATATGCGTGCATTGGAGGTCGCAATCATGATGAACACCATTAAGTCCTTTCTTCAGGACGAATCCGGTGCGACGGCTATCGAGTATGGCCTGATCGCCGCCCTCGTTTCGGTTGCTGCTATCGCGGCGCTGGGTTCTCTGGGTAACTCGTTGGGCACCATGTTCAACCGCGTTGCCAACGAGCTCGGCAACG
>JANQMC010000141.1 GCA_028280305.1 Pelagibius sp.
GCGAAGCGCAGGCCCGCCAAGGGGCCGGTCTCGGCGCCGGCGATATGGGGTTGCGGCGCGGGAACGAAAGCGCCCAGCGCATCCCAGGGCGGCCGACCGTCGTCCAGGCCGGCAAAAGGATCCTGCTGTGTCATGATGGCTCCCCCATTTTCAAGACCCGGGCTTTCGACACCCCGGCATTCAACATCCCGGGCCACCCGCGCCCCGCTTCCACGCTCTCAGCATTCAGATCGAGGCAGGGGATAGAACCGCTAGGTCGCGGTTTCGTCAACCTCGGGTTCATCAGGACGCGGCGCCGGTTGGGGATCACGGCGTCGGATGATGATGTCTCCGTTGTCGAGCATTTCCGGCAGTTCGTATTGCGGAATGCTGTCGACCAGCAGCCTGAGCGCGCGCATCATTTGCTCGATACCCTCGCGCGCCAGTTCGCCGGGACTTTCGTTCTCCGGCGGTTCCGCCGCCATGGCCCGGCCGCAAGGCCCCACGACAAGGCCGATCGCAACCAGTATTGCAGCCGCGAAAGCCGCAGGAATGAAGGCTTTTCGAGATGCGCGCATGGCATTGCTCCCTTGCCGCGACCCGGGGATGCAGGGGCATCCTTCCAGACCCGTTTGCGTCATTCCGGCAGTCTATACGCGAAAAGTGGCCAGTTTCGGGCAGAATTCCCGCAATCAACGGAAAGTCTCCCCTCTCCCCTTCCGCGGTTCTCGACAGAGGCCCTTCCGGCATGCGAGGAATCGCTCCGCCAAAAGGCAGCCGTGCAGTCAAAAAATGGGGGACGACCAAGGCGTATGACCGACGATATTGCAATGCTGACAGCCGAGGCACTGCTGGCCGCCTATCGGGCAGGAGAGATTTCGCCCGTAGATGCCACGCAGGCAGCCCTCACACGCATCGAGCGCTTCAACGGCCGGGTGAACGCCTTCAATCTGGTGGATGCCGAGGGCGCGCTGGCCGCCGCCGCAGAGTCCACGGAGCGCTGGCGTCTTGGGGTACCGCGCGGCCGTCTGGACGGCTGCCCGGTGTCGATCAAGGACCTGCTGCTGACCGAGGGTTGGCCGACCCTGCGCGGATCCAAGGCCATCGACCGGCAGCAGAGCTGGGACGAAGACGCACCGGCGGTGGCCCGGCTGAGGGAACATGGCGCCGTCCTGCTGGGGAAAACCACATCACCCGAATTCGGTTGGAAGGGAGTCACGGATTCCCCCCTCGAAGGGATTACACGCAACCCTTGGAATCCCGAGACCACACCCGGCGGTTCCAGCGGCGGCGCTTCCGCAGCGGTTGCCGCCGGCATGGGCCCGCTGGCCCTGGGCACCGACGGCGGCGGATCGGTCCGCATTCCCGCCGGCTTCACCGGCATCTATGGCCTGAAGCCTTCTTTCGGACGCATACCCGCCTATCCGCTGAGCCCCTTCGGCACGGTATCCCACATCGGACCGATGACCCGAAGCGTCGGCGATGCGGCTCTGCTGTTGACGGTTCTCGCAGAACCGGACCCGCGCGATGCCTATGGCCTGCCCTACGACGGCGCCGACTATCAGCAGGGTTTGGATGACGGCGTAAAGGGCCTGCGGGTCGCTTTCTCGCCAAGCCTGGGCGGGCACACCGTCGATCCGGAAATCGCCGCTCTGGTGGCGAAGGCAGCCTGGGCTTTTGCCGATCTGGGCGCCGAGGTCGAATTGGCCGAGCCCGATCTGAGCGGGTCGGATGAGGTCTTTCGCTGCCTCTGGTATGCCGGCGCCGCGAACCTGATGCGCCGCTTCGATGCCGAGGCGCAGGCGCAGATGGACCCAGGATTCCAGGAGATCGCCGCCGAGGGCGCGCGCTACAGCCTGCTCGACTATCTGGCCGCCGTGGGACGCCGCGAAGAGCTGACGGTAGAGACGAACCTCTTCCACAAGGACTACGACATTCTGATCACGCCGAGCCTGCCGCTCGCGGCTTTCGAAGCGGGCCTTGAGGTGCCGCCCGGCAGCGGCATGGAGCGCTGGCCGGACTGGACGCCGTTTTCCTACCCCTTCAATCTGACGCAGCAGCCGGCGGCCTCCCTGCCCTGCGGACTGACCTCGACCGGCCTGCCGATCGGCCTGCAGATCGTCGGACCGCGCTATGCCGATGCTCTGGTGTTACGGGCCTCGCGCGCTTTCGAAGCCGCCTTTCCCTGGCAGTTCCCGGACCTGGAAACCAGCCTGGCCGGCTGACGGCTGTGCCGGCGGTTCGCCTACCAGGTCAAAACCAGGGTGTCACCGCGCACCTGATAGCTTTCGAGGCGCTTCAGGAAGGTCATGCCGAGCAGCGAGATCGAGCCAGGCTGCTCGCCGACCGAGGCCGGAAGGTCGTAGAGTTCCATCTGCCCGATGCGCAGAGAGCGCAGTTTAACGGGCGCCGCGCGGATTTCTCCGCCGGCGGTGTCATAGCGCTCGCTGAAGGTCAGGCGGTTCGGCGTCCAACCCAGCTTTGCGGCGTCCTGGGGCGTTAGAAAAATCGAACTGGCGCCGGTGTCGACAAGGAAGCGCAGCGTCTCACCATTGACCTGGGCGTCGACCAGGAAATGCCCATGGGTCCCGGCCCTCAGGACAATATCCGAGCCCGCTGCGTTCGATTCGACAGACCGGCGGGTGGTCCCAGACGCGCTTGACGCTGGCGTCACGTCGCGGATCTGGGGCTCATGCGCCTCGGTGGCGGCATGATCACGATCCAACAGCAAGACGATGAAGATACCGGTCACCACGACCGCCATCGCCAGGCGCAGCGTGTACCCCAGCAAGCCCGTGCCGGTCCCCCCCTCTTCCTTGAAATCGGCCATGGCGGCTCCTTTCTGCCGGCATGCAGAATTGGCCGGGACAAAGCCCCGGCGACATCTCCCCCGATGCCGCCTCATGGTGCGACGCCTGGGTTAAGGGTCCTCTTATCTTCTTGGTTAAGCCCGGCCCGCCGGGCTGGTCGGAGAAGCCAGGGATTCTGCGCCTGTCCCGGCGGGACAAGGCTAACGGCCTCAAATCGAGGTGTAGCCACCCTCCAGCATCACAATCGCGCCGTTCATCAGGTCGGAGGCCGGGGAGGCCAGATAAAGGGCAAGGTCGGCCACCTCCACCGGTTCCCCGAAACGGCCCAGCGGCGTCTTGTCCAGCATCGGCTGACCCTTTGCCGGATCGCCCCAGACCTGGCGGCCCATGGGAGTCATGATCACCGTCGGGCAGATCGCATTCACCTGCACATTGTGCTTTGCCCATTCCACCATCATCGCTTTGGTCAGGGCATTGAGCCCTCCCTTGGAGGCCGAATAGGCCGCATGGTCGTCGAGAGCGATGACCCCGGCCTGGGAAGAGACGTTGATGATCTTGCCGGCGCCCTGGGCGATCATTCCCGGGGCCAGGGCCTGGCCGAGCAGAAACGGCGCCCGCAGGTTGATCGCCATGGTGCGGTCCCAGTCCTCGACCGAGGCCTCAAGCAGAGGATCGATCAAGGCGACGCCGGCGCAGTTGACCAGAATGTCCACGCTGCCGAAGAACTCCAGCGCTTTGGCCGCAGCCTCCCGCGGCCCTTCGACCGTCGCCATATCGGCTTCGACAGCCAGCCCGCGCCGTCCCGCGGCCTCGATCCCGCCGATCACTTCGGCCAGCCCTGGCGCGTCGCGGCCGACGGCGACGATGTCGGCGCCCGCATCGGCAAAGACCGAACAGATTTCCGTACCGATGCCCTTTGACGCACCGGTCACCACCGCCCGCTTGCCTGAGATCGAGAAACGTTCGATCCAACGCCCCGATGCCGGTTCAGAGGTGCTCGCTGACATGACAATCTCCTCGCGCAGGAATGATTTCATTCAGGACCGCAAATGCCCGTTACCTTGAAAGACCGCCTCCGTCGCGGCTTCCAAAAGGCCGGTCTCCGACAGGAAATCCAGAATCGTATAGCGGCTGCGCAGATAGCGCGCCCTGATGACCGTCGCTTTGTGATGTTCGGCAGAGAGTCCGATCTCCGCCGCCAGCGTGGGTGCCCCGGCGGCGGCGAGAAGGTCGCGCATTGCGTCGAATCGCAGCAGGTGCGCTTTCAAGCGTTGGCGCAGCGCCGGCCAGGAGTCTTTGACCAGGGCCAGCCGGTCGGCGTGGGCCGTCTTGGACAGATGCTTGGCCTTGCTCTCGGTAAGCGCCCGCTCGGCAACGGCGGCGATGGGAAAGGCCGCATGGATCGCAGCCTCGATTTCCTTGAAATCAGGCGCTTGGGCCAGGATTTTTTCCGGCTCCAGCCTTTTCAGATCCTGGTCGATCAGCCAGTCGAAAAGCGCCAGCACCGTCAGGCTGCCGATGGCAACGCAGGCGCCATGAGACACCGGCAACCCCTCATGGCTGAGGTTTTCCATCTCCCAGAGATGGGCGATCTGATGATCGGCGCCGGAGGCCGGGCGCGAGGAGCCATGAAACTCCATCGCCAGGCCGGTCACCGTAAGCCCGGCGAAGAGGCCGGCCATAGCACCGGCCGACCCATTGCGCAGCGAGGCCGGGTCGGCAAGCCAGCTTCGCAGGCGATCCTGCACCAAAGGCCAGGCAACATCGTCGAGGGGTTCGACCCCCAGGGCATCCGCCAAGATCCAATCGCCCCCGGCAGGCACCTTACCGGCCAGATCGCCGTAGCCCCAGCCGGTCATCTCAGGCGGCGCCGCCGCGATGACGTCGAGGTCGGCCAGGATGGCGCGCGGCGGCGCGCAGGGTATGGTGTGCTTGAAGCCCCGGTCCACCAGCGGCGCGCCGGCGCTGGCATAGCCGTCCATGGAAGCAGCGGTCGCGACGCAGAAAAACGCTCGTCCCTCCTCGAAGGCCGCATGCTTAACAAGATCGTTGATGACGCCGGAGCCGACGGCAACAGGCACCGCGCCGGGGTTTGTCTCCTTCCATCGATTGCGGATTTCCGCACTGCGCTCAAGGCTCGGCTTCGGCCGCGGCTCGGCGGGCAGGATCAGGGTCTCGCAGGCGACACCCGCGGCGGTCAGATATCCCACCACGTCTCTGCCGGCGGCGGCGAAGGTATTGTCGTCGGCAACCAGAAAGGCCGACGTCTCACCGAAGCACTCGGCAAAGACCACCGCCGTCTTTTCGAGAGCACCGCTGTCCATGACGATGCGGTCGATATGCTGCGAGCGCGCGACCGCCGGCATCACAAGGTCTTCGAGCTCGGCCTTCCAATCGGGCATGCCGTTTCCATCGCCCTCCGGTAACCTTTGGGCGCCGGACATCAGACGCGCAGGCTTTGCCCGTCGCCCCCAAAGAGGTGCAGGCGCCGGCTGTCGAGCTGGAGGCCGATGGTCTGCCCGGCGGCCAGCGGCGAGTCGCCCTCGGCTTTGATCACCAGACGGTCGCCCTCGGCGGTGCGGCAGTAGAGATAGGTTTCGCCGCCCAGAGCCTCGGTGACCTGAACCTCGGCATCGAGGATGCCCTGGCCCGGCGCGGCAAGATGCAGATGCTCCGGGCGGATGCCGAGGCGCGCCGGTCCGGGTTGCGGCGCGGCTCCGTCGATTGGAATGCGCCTGGCACCGTAGGCGGCGGTGAGACCGCCCGTCTCCGCCACCAGGTCGACATCCAGGAAATTCATGCTGGGGGCACCGATAAAGTCGGCAACGAACTCGGTGGCCGGATGGTGATAGAGCTCCAGCGGCGGGCCGACCTGTTCGACACGACCGCCGTTCAGCACCACGATCTTGTCGGCCATGGTCATCGCTTCGACCTGATCGTGGGTCACGTAGATCATGGTGGCGCCAAGCTGTTCGTGCAGCGCCTCCAACTCGACGCGCATCTGCACCCGCAGCTTCGCATCCAGGTTCGACAGCGGCTCATCGAAGAGAAAAACACGCGGCTCCTTGACGATGGCGCGGCCGATGGCAACCCGCTGTCGCTGGCCGCCGGAAAGCTGCCCCGGCTTGCGGTCCATCAGATCGTCAAGTTGCAGAATGCGCGCCGCCTCAGCGACCCGCGCCTGCCGTTCGGCAGGGGAGACGCCGTTGATCTTCATCCCGAATTCCATGTTCGCGCTGACCGTCATGTGCGGGTAGAGCGCGTAGGACTGGAAAACCATGGCCACGCCGCGGTCGGAAGGGGCGACCGCAGTCACATCCTCGCCGCCGATGGCGATGGTGCCGGCGGATATGGATTCGAGCCCGGCAATGGCGCGCAGCAGGGTCGACTTGCCGCAACCCGACGGCCCGACGAAGACGACGAATTCGCCGTCTTCGATGTCCAGCGACACGGCGGACAGCGCCTGAACCGCGCCATAGAACTTGTCGACGTTATCAAGGGCGACACGCGCCAAAAGCCTTCCCCCTGTTTATCGTTTACCGGCTGTCTTTCGCGCTGCTGCAGCCCATGGATGTGCCGCTCCGTGACGGCACTGTCGTTGGCGATACCAGATCTATCGCTACCACGCACAAAAACAATTGTAAATCCAATAAGACATTTGTATGTTTCGATAACAACACAACAAAGGGAGGATCTGATGAGGATGAAATCCGCAGTTCGCGGCTTGGCCCTGGGGGCGGCGGCAAGCCTGTCGCTGAGCGCCGGGCAGGCCTTCGGCTGGTCGCTTGAGGAGGCCGCCAAGCCCTACGCCGGCACCACCGTCGATGTCGTCTTCCTGCTGCGCCCCGGTTACGAGGCGGCCGAGGAAATGCTGCCGGAGTTCGAGGCCGCCACAGGCATCAAGGTCAACATCATCAAACACCCTTATGAAAATGCCTTGGGTGAACAGGTCCGCGACTTCGTGGCTGGCGGCGACCTGGACATTGCCCTGATCGATCTGGTCTGGATCGGCAATTTCGCCGAAAACGAATGGATCGTGCCGCTGGAGAAGTTCACCTCGAACCCGGATCTGGCCGACCCGGAACTGGACATCGACGACTTCTTTCCGCTGGTGCTGAACGCCTTCGGTGCCTGGAACGACACGGTCTACGGCCTGCCCTTCGATAACTACTCCGGCCTGATGTTCTACAATTCCTGCATGTTGAAGGAGGCCGGTTTCGACGGGCCGCCCAAGACCTGGACCGAACTGAAAGACGTCTACGGGCCCGCCCTGACCAAAGACGGCAAGTACGCTTTCGCCCTGCAGTCCAAGCGCAACGAAACACAATCGGCGGACAGCTTCGCACGGGTGCTCTGGCCGTTCGGCGGCTCCTTCCTCGACAAGGACTTCAAGTCCAACCTGCTGTCCGAGGAGAGTCAGGCCGGCCTGAAGTTCCGCCAGGAACTGATGCAGTACATGCCCGAAGGCATCGTCGCCTATGACCATGCCGAGACCGTCAATGCCCTGGCCCAGGGTGACGTCGCCATGATCACCGAGTGGTCGGCCTTCTATTCGACCCTGACCAGCCCCGAAACCTCCAAGCTCGGCGACTGTTTTGGCGTCGCGCCGGAGCCCATGGGCCCCGCCGGGCGCAAGCCGGCCCTGGGCGGTTTCTCCCTGGCCGTGGCCAGCCAGGCGGATGAAGACGAACAGGCGGCCGCGTATCTCTTTATCCAGTGGGTGACCTCCAAGGCCAATGCCAAACGCTATCTGGACATGGGCGGCGTCCCGGCGCGTCAGAGCGTCTACAAGCTGCCGGGCGTGGCCGAGCAGTACCAGTTCGTCGACGCCCTGGTTGAATCCTGGCAGGACGGCGTGCCGGAATTCCGCCCCCGCTTCGCCGAGTGGCCGGAAATCACCGAGATCGTCCAGGAATGGGGCACCAAGATCATGCTGGGTGATGTGACCACCGAGGAAGGCGCGGCCGAACTCGGCAAGCGGATGGAAGCGGTACTGGAGGAGGCCGGTTACTACGCTGGCGAAAAGCCGCTGGCCCAGTAGTCGCTTCCCCGGTAATCGCATCCCCCTGTCGTTGCTTTCCCCAGTATTTGCTTTCCGGGGACGACTCTACCCGGGCGAGCGATCCTCCCTGGCGGCGAGGCGGAACGGACCTTGTCGGTTCCCCTCGCCGTTATTTTTGCCGGACAGGTTTGCATGCTTTTGCCAAACCGGCTTTGGTAGAGTCATCCGACCGTTTCGATCCTTGAAGAGGGGCTGAACCATTATGCAGGCAGGCCGCGTCAGCCGGCTCACCGTCTTTGGCTTCCTCGGCCCGGCGGTGCTCAGCCTGGCCCTGATCGGGATCGTGCCGCTGGTCTTCGCGATCTATACCTCGCTCCACAAGTACCAGCTCACCAACCTGCGCCGCACCCCTTTCCTGGGGTTGGAGAACTATCAAACAGTCCTGAGCGATCCGTCTTTTTGGGACGCCATGCAGCGCACCATGACCCTGCTGGTCATCGTGCTGCCGCTGCAGTTGATGATCGGCATGGGCATCGCCCTGCTGCTGCACCGCCCCGGCCTCGGATTCCTGAAAACCCTTACCCGGCTGTCGCTGGTGGTGCCCATGGCGACCACCTATGCCGTGGTCGGGCTGCTTGGCCAGATCACCTTCAATCTGAAATACGGTGTGGTGAATCAGTTGATCGGCTTCCTCGGCTTCGATCCGGTGAACTGGCTCGGCGATCCGACCAACGCCTTCATCACCATCGCCTTCTGGGATGTTTGGCAGTGGACGCCGTTCTGCGCGCTTGTGCTGCTGGCGGGGCTGACCACCGTCCCCGGTGAAATCGAAGAAGCGGCAAGACTGGAAACCAAGAAGTGGTGGACGATCCTCCGCCATGTGCAGCTTCCCTTCCTGATCCCCGGCCTGACGGCGATCCTGATTCTGCGCACCGCCGACACCCTGAAGCTCTTCGACATGGTCTTCACCCTGACCCGCGGCGGACCCGGTTCCTCCACCGAGCTGATCAGCCTGCTGATCCAGCGGGTCGGCTTCCGCGTCTTCGACCAGGGTCTCGCCTCGGCCCAGGCGATTATCTTATTGATCATCACCATCCTGCTCAGCCAGCTCTACATCCGGCTGATCTATCGGGAGGTCGAGCAATGACCAACCGCAGCCTTTTTCTTCAGATCCTGCTGCTGGTGGCGATCGTCCTTTTCTGCCTCTTCCCGTTCTACTGGATGGTGACCACCAGCCTGAAGGACCAGGTCGTCGCCCTGGCTTCACCGCCGGTCTGGACCTTCGCCCCGACTTTCGACAACTACATCGAGGCCCTCTTCGAGGACAAGGTGGGGGCCAGCCTGATCAACTCCCTGATCGTTGCCGTGTCGACGACCCTTCTGGCCCTCGTGCTCGGCGCACCGGCGGCCTATGCCCTCGCCCGCTTCGAGTTTCGCGGCAAGCGCGACCTCTGGTTCTGGTTCATCACCAACCGCATGGTCAGCCCCATCGTGCTCGCCCTGCCCTTCTTCCTCATCGTGCGCAGTCTCGGCCTGCTCGACACCCATCTGGTGCTGATCCTGATCTACCTCACCTTCAACCTGCCCATCGTCATCTGGATCTGCACCGACCAGTTCCGCTCCATCCCGCGCGACCTGGACGAGGCGGCAACCCTGGAGGGCGCCAGCCAGTTCCGCATCTTCCGCTCGATCTGCCTGCCGCTCGCCGCGCCCGGACTGGCCGTCTCGGCGATTTTTTCCTTCATTTTCTCCTGGAACGAGTTGATGTTCGCCCTGGTGCTGACCCGCACCGCCGCCAAGACCGCCCCGGCGATCGCCGTCGGCTTCATGGAAGGCTACAACCTGCCTTACGGAAAGATCATGGCGACTTCTACGCTGATCGTCATTCCGGTGATCATCTTCGCCCTCATCGCCTCCAAGCAGTTGGTGCGCGGCCTGACCATGGGCGCGGTTAAGTAATGGCGCTGCAGCCCCTCGCCGATTTTCCCGCCGAGGCACTGCGCCGCCTGCGCTTCGTCCTCGCCGACATCGACGATACGGTGACCGAAGACGGCCGCCTGCCCGCCGCCAGCCTCGAAGCGATGGAGCGGCTTTCGGCCGCCGGCCTGCACGTGATCCCGGTCACGGGACGCCCGGCCGGATGGTGCGACCACATCGCCCGCATGTGGCCGGTCGATGCCGTGGTCGGGGAGAACGGCGCCTTCTACTTCGCCTATGATCCTGCGCAGCGGCGTATGCACCAGGGCTTCGCCAAGAGCGCAGAGGCGCGCAAAACCGACCGTGAGCGCCTGGATGGGCTGCGCGAAAGCATCCTGGCCGCAGTGCCGGGGAGCGGTGTCGCCTCCGACCAGGACTACCGCATCGCCGACCTCGCCATCGACTTCTGCGAAGACGTCGCCCCCCTCTCCGATGACGCGGTCGCACGCATCGTGACCCTCTTCAAGGAAGCCGGGGCGACGGCCAAGGTGAGCTCGATCCATGTGAACGGCTGGTTCGGCGACTACGACAAGCTCTCCATGACCCGGCGCTGCCTGAAGGAGCGCTTCAGCCTCGACATGGACCAGGCGAAAGCGGAAATCGTCTTCGCCGGAGACTCGCCCAACGACCAGCCGATGTTTGCCTATTTCGAAAATGCCGTGGGTGTGGCAAACGTCCGCGACTTCGATCTTGCAGCGCCACCGAACTGGATTACCCGGCAGCGCTCCGCCGCCGGTTTTCAGGAACTGGCGGATGCAATCCTCGAAGCGCTGTAGAAACACGAGGTACGGCAGGCTATGGTGCGGGCGCCCAAGACACTTCAGATAGACGAGGAAGAACGCTTCCTCGCCCGGGTCGCCTGGTTCTATCATGTCGAAGGCCTGACCCAGGGCGCGGTGGCCGAGCGTCTGGGCGTCACCCGCCTGCGGGTGAACAAGGCCCTGGCCGATGCCCGCCGCCTCGGCATCGTGCGTATCTCCATCAATTCGAGCTTCGGTTCCTGCGCGGAGATAGAGGCGCGGTTGAAATCGCGCTTCGGGCTGGAAGAGGCCTTTATCGTTCCCAGCCCCGCCGACCCCGGCAACGTGCAGACCATCGTCGGCACCGCCCTCGGTCACCACCTTACCCGTCTTCTGGCAGATCCACAGATCAGGCTGTTCGGTATGTCCTGGGGCAACACGCTTAATCTGGCCACCCGATTCATGGAGCCGGTGCACCGACCGGACCTGGAAATCGTCTCGATGATGGGCGGCATGACCAAGGGCTCCGACATCAACACCTTCGAGGTGACGACCCGCCTCGCCGATCTCTGCGGCGCCCAGCACAGCTATTTCACCGCGCCGCTTTATACCGGCTCCAAGGAAAGCCGCGACACCCTGATGGGGCTCGACGTCTTTCGCGCGGTGCTGGACAAGATCCGCCGCGTCGACGCAGTCACCATGGCGGCAGGCGACATGAGCGCGGCATCGATCCTGGTGAACGACGGCCTGCCCGGCGACATCGCGGTCGAGGAACTGATCGAAGCCGGCGCCGTGGGCGACATCCTCGGCCAGTTCCTGGATGCGCGGGGCCAAGTGGTCGATCACCCCATCAACGATCGGGTCATCGGCGTAGGCATGAAGGATCTCTTCGACATGAGATCGGTGATCCTGGCCGCCGGCGGCGCGCATAAGGTACCGATCCTGGCCGCCGCCCTGGGCAGCGGCGCGGTCGATGCCTTCATTTCCGACGAGGATACCGCCGAGGCGGTGCTGAGAGCCGCCGACACGCAGGCCGGGGACTAATACCGGCGGCGTTGCCATCGCCCGGAAAAATCATCACTTTGTCTCTTCAGGACCAGGAACAAAGCTGGCCGCCTGACGCGCAGGGCCACAGGCAGGGGCGGGGGCACGGGAAGACTTATGAATTCGGGTAGATCGGGAAAGGGTGCCCGGCCGCTGGGCGCGGTGGCCTGCGGCCATCCGGAAACCGCAGCAGCAGCCGAAGAAATCCTGAAAGAGGGCGGCAACGCTTTCGATGCGGCGATCGCCGCCTTCTGCGCCTCCTGCGTCGCCGAGCCGGTTCTCTGCTCGCTGGGCGGCGGCGGCTTCCTGCTGGCCCAGGCCGACGGCCAGGAAGCGGCGCTTTATGACTTCTTCGTCCAGACGCCTAAAGAGAACAAGCCGGCGGAGGCATTGGATTTCTATCCGATCCTCGCCGACTTCGGGAGCGCCACACAGGAATTCCATATCGGGCTGGGCGCCGTTGCCACGCCCGGCGCGGTGCGCGGCATCTTCGCCATCCATCGCGAGCTGGGCAGCCTGCCCTTCGCCCGTCTGATCGAACCGGCGGCACGGCTGGCCCGTGCAGGCGTCACCGTGCGCCCCATCGACGCCTACCTGTTTCAGGTTGTCGCCCCGATCCTGACGGCGGGGGCCGACGCGCGCGGTTTGTTCACCGGCCCTGAGGGCGCTCTTCTGGGGGCAGGAGAGAAATTCTTCCAGCCCAAGTTGGCCGACACCTTCGAAGCTCTGGCGCGCGACGGCGAGACACTGTTCTACGAAGGCGAACTGGCCCGGCAGTTGGTCACCCTCTGCCGCGAGGGCGGCGGCCTGCTGAGCGCGGCGGATCTCGCCGGCTACAGGGTGGAAAAACGAAAGCCTTTCGTGGTCCGCTACCGCGGCGCCGAGGTCACGACCAATCCGCCGCCTTCCTGCGGCGGCATCCTGATCGGCTTCGCGCTCGACCTTCTGGCGAAAACGACCCTGAGTGAACACGGTGCGGAGAGCAGCGAACGAAACCTGCTGATGGCGCAGGTGATGGAACTGACCAACAAGGCGCGGGTCGAGGCGCGGCTTGAGGAGGCCAGCGGCGAGCGCGAGGAAGCCGCCGCCGCCGGGCGCCTCTTCGAACCCTCTCTACTGGCCCGCTACGCCGGGGAGGTGGCAAAGCAAGGAAGTTTCACCCGCGGCACCACCCATATCTCCGTGACCGATGCGGCCGGCAATCTTGCCGCCATGAGCCTGTCCAACGGAGAAGGTTGCGGCACCCATCTGGGCAACAGCGGCATCATGCTGAACAACATGCTGGGCGAGGAAGACCTGAACCGGGGCGGGTTTCACTGCTGGCCCCGCGACAGCCGCCTGTCCTCAATGATGGCGCCGACCCTGGCCCAACACACCGACGGCACGCTGATTGCAATCGGCTCCGGCGGCTCCAACCGTATCCGCACGGCCGTCCTTCAGGTGTTGGTCAATCTTCTGGATCGCGGCATGAGCCTGGATCAAGCCACGCAAGCGCCACGTCTGCATCTCGAAGCCGGTGTCGCCAACCTGGAGGGTGGCGTGGATGAGACTGTCGGTGTCGAACTCGCCGCACAGGGTTACCGCACCATCGACTGGCCGGCCCACAATCTGTTTTTCGGGGGTGTCCATGGCGTGGTGCGCCATTCTGATGGGCGTTTCAGTGCCGCCGGCGACCCGCGGCGCGGCGGTGTAGCGCGGATCGTCTGAGCCCCGCGCCAAGATCTGACGCCGCGAAGGCAGGAACGCCTGGGTCTGGGCGGGCACGAAAGCCCCGTCCAGACCCAGGCAGCAACCGGAGATCAGGCCGCTTCGGAATCCGAGCGGTTGTTGCGAACGATATAGGCGCGCGCGCAGTGTTCGGCGCAGTAAGGCTTGCCGGCAACCGCCGGGGCCCCGCAGAAATGGAAGTCATCATCGCCGGGATCACCGATCGGCCAGAGGCAGTTGGGCCCCTTGCCGTTGGTTGCACGGCGCAGCGCCGGTGCCTGGCGGCGAACCGCCGGGCGCGGCGCCGGCGCGGCCGGTGCGGGCCGCTCGGCCTTCGGCTGCGCTTCGACGTGAACCACGCGGCTGGCGACCGGTGCAACCGCCGGGCGGCGGTTCGGCGTGCCGGAACCCCGCTTGATCGGCGAGGGCCGTGCCGCAAGCTTCATGCGATGCGCCTTCCCGACAACCGAGTTTTTCGACACCCCTAGCAAGCGGCCGATCTCGGATGCGCTACGTCCGGCTTCCCAGAGTCGCATGAGTTCGGCAACGCGTTCTTCTGTCCAGGTCATGGGATTGCCTCTAAGTAATTCACCATATTTTGGGCTCTATACTATATATCGTACTTTGCTGAACCAGCAGCACAATATAGTGGAAGGGGGACGATGTCCAGGGCGGGATCTGTGGAAAAGTGAGGTTTTCTGTGGGTTTGTTGACTGTTAACAGCCCTCATTCAATTCCCGGTTTGTCCCCTGGAGATCGGCTTAATCGATTCTAAGAGGTAATGAATACTAACTATCTGACTCCAGTATGATTCAGCCCTTCAAGTCGGCGCGAAGTCGTGCCGGTATTTTGAAAACATCGGCTAGTCAAACCCCACCGCCTGCCAGCGTTCCCCCACGCCACGATTGTTAAAACCTTCAAATCGGACGACCCAGCCGAGTTCGGGGGCGTACCAGGTGCGCTGTTCGGCTCGCCAGTCCCCGTCCACCTGCTCGGACTGGCGCAGCAATACGAAAGCGTCGAAGGTGCCCGCCGGAACCTCTATGCGCTCGACACTGTCGACCGAAATGCGGTCCTTCCATCTCTGACCGGCCCAGGTTCTTGTGAAGGTGACCGCCTTTCCAACCTCAAGCGGATAGAGGCGGCCCAACACGCCACCATCCGGCGATACCCCTGCGGCCACGCAGTCGATACAGACGTGCCCCCAGCTGGAAAAGCTGCGCCCCTTCCAGATCCAGCTGACGATCCGGCCGGAGGTCCGCCCGACCACACCTTCGACCCGCTCGCCGGTATCCATGTTTTCCCAGATCATCTGCGTTCCCTCCGGCAAAGCCTTGAAGGGCGCCGGTGGCAGCGCAAGTTCTTGAGCAAAGGCCGGAACGGACAGGGAAAACAGGGCAAAGGACAGAATGAGAGCGCTTGCGGCCGTCACAGACCGCAGGGAATGGCCAAAGGTCGACAGACGGACTTTCGGCGCAAAGGCCGCAAACGCGCAGATACTGCGGAACGACAAGAAGGTACCCCCGACAACAGTGGCCTTTGCGGATGGTGTTTTGGCCATGGCAGGTGGAAGCTAGCCCATTCGCCGCGGGGGATGAAAGCCTCGCAAAAGGCGTAACATGAGGATAACTCTTCCCAAGCGCCGTCGCCGGCTGTTTGGATAGACATCCCGCAGGAGCGCCGGGAAAAGGCAGGGCTCGTGAAGACCGATGTGAAGAGAGGCCGAGAGTCGGCAGCGAAGTCTTTGGTTTTGCTTGCCTGTGCCGGGATTCTCCTGGGGTCTGCCGGCGTCGGCCTGGCCGCGCCCGCCGCCGCGCTGAGCGCCGCGGAAGCGCGTCACCTATTGGTGCGCAGCGGCACGGCGGCAACGCCGGCGGAAATTGACGCACTGATTCCCCTATCCCGCGAGGCGGCCGTCGAAACCATACTGGAGAGTGCAGCGGATGCGGCGGCCACGCCGCCCCCGGCCTGGATCGAGAACTGGGTTCCGCCGCGGATGAAGGAACTCTCCCCTGAAGAACGTAAGCTCGTCCGAAGACTGAACCGGGAAAGAGGCCTCGAGCTGCGTGCCTGGTGGATGCGGGAGATGGTCACCACGCCGACGCCCATCACCGAAGTGATGACGCTGTTCTGGCACAACCACTTCACCTCCAGCCTGCAGAAGGTAAAGGCTCCTGTCCTTCTTTATCGCCAGAACCGTCTGCTGCGGCGCGAGGCCTTGGGCAACTTCGCGCGTCTGCTGAAGGCCGTCGCGCGCGATCCCGCCATGCTGATCTATCTCGACGGTGCGAAGAACCGCAAGGGTGCGCCCAATGAGAACTTCGCGCGCGAGCTCTTCGAACTCTTCACCCTCGGTGAAGGCCACTACCGGGAGACGGACGTAAAAGAGGCCGCACGCGCCTTCACCGGCTGGGGCATCGATCGCCGTACGGCCGCCTTCAGCTTTCGCAGGCAGTGGCATGACGGCGGTGACAAGACGGTCCTCAGCAGCAACGGCCCGCTGGATGGTGACGATGTCATCGACACACTGCTGGAACAGCCGCAGACCGCCGTCTTCATTGTCGAGAAGCTCTGGCGGCACTTCATTTCCGAAAAGCCGGACCGCGCAGAAGTGCGCCGCCTCGCCCGACTCTTTCGCGAATCGGGTTATGAGATCAAACCGCTGCTCGCAGCGCTCTTTGCCAGTGATGACTTCTGGGCGCCGGAAAACCGCGGCAGGCTGATCAAGTCCCCGGTCGACTACATCGTCGGGACGGTACGGCTGTTCAACCTGCCGGTCAGCGACTATCGCGACCTGGCGCGCCTCAGCCGGCGCCTTGGCCAGGATCTGTTCGACCCGCCGAACGTGAAGGGCTGGCCGGGCGGCACCGATTGGATCGTCGCCGCCAGCCTGCTGGACCGCCAGGCGATGGCGGAACGCGTCACCGGAGGACGCCGAGCCCAGGGCGCGCAAACGGTCGCCATGGGCGGCCCCAAAAAACGACAGGCAGAACGCGCCCGGCGCTTTGACGACTGGCTGGCGTCTCAGAGCGCCGCATGGCAGGGGGCCGAGGCGATCACCCTTCTGCTGCTTCCCGTTTCCCCGGTGGATGTGGAAATCCTCGACCGGAACGCCAGCGGCGCATTGCTGCGCCAGCTCGTCCTCGATCCGGCTTATCAGTTGAAGTAGGAGAGAGCGTCTTGGATTTCATCAGCCGCCGCCGCCTGCTGACAACCGCCGCAGCCCTGCCTCTTGCGATACCCTTGGCTTTGCCATTGGGACCCGGCGCGCTGCGGGCGTCCGGCGTGCCGAGAACCCTGATACTGGTTGAATTGAACGGCGGCAACGACGGCCTCAACACCGTCGTACCCTACCGCGAGGCGGCCTACTATCGCGCCAGGCCAACGCTTGCCGTTCCGGCCGACCGGGTTCTTCAACTCGACCAGGCCCTCGGCCTGCACCCGGCACTGGAACCGCTGATGCCGGCCTGGCAGGACAAGGATCTGGCGATCGCCTTGGGCGTGGGCTACCCGCGCCCCAACCGCTCCCACTTCCGTTCCATCGAAATCTGGAATACCGCATCGGACAGTGCAGAAGTCCTGCACCAGGGCTGGCTGCATCAGGCGCTGCAGGAAGCCGGTGAGCAGGCATCCGGGGCAGCCAGGCTGGGGATTGTCCTTGGCGGCGCAACCGGGCCGCTGGCGGGCGATGCGCTGACCACCGTGGTGATGAAAAACCGCCAGCAACTGGCAAGAGCCGCAGGGCTGCCGGAGAACCAGTCCGCCGCTTCGGGCAACCCGGCACTCGACCACATCCTCAGCGTACGCCGTCAGACCCACGATGCAGCCAACCGGATTGCCGCCAGGCTGGCCAAATCCTCTCCCTTGAAAACCGTGTTTCCTAAAACTTCCCTGGGCCGGCAGTTGGCGCAGGCCGCGGCAATGATCGCCGGCGCGGTGCCTGCATCGGTGATCAAAGTCCAGCAGGGCGGCTACGACACCCATGCCGGACAGGCGGGCCGCCATCCCCGACTGCTGGGCGAGCTCGCTGCGGCACTGGCCGCTTTTCGCGAGGCGCTGATCGAAACCGGAAGCTGGCAGCGCTGCCTGGTCATGACCTACGCCGAGTTCGGCCGCAGGGTCGGGGAGAACGCCAGCGGCGGCACGGATCACGGCACCGCCGCGCCGCACCTCTTCATGGGCGCGCGCCTGCGCGGCGGCCTGCTGGGCCGGCAGCCCTCGCTCACCGACCTGGAGGATGGCGACCTTCGTCACAGTCTCGATTTCCGCCGGCTCTACGCCAGCGTCGCCGCGGACTGGCTGGGCCTGCCCCGGGGGCTGGCGGCCTTCGGCCCTCAACCCCCACTGGATCTGTTCACCTGAGATGCCGCTGGCCTCAGGCAGCCGGGTCTGCTAGGAAACCGGCCGGTCACAGGAACCCCCTTGTTCCGCGACCCAGCCCGAAACCACAGGCCTTTTTGAGATGAACGAACCACGCTTCAGGCTTTCAACCACCGGCATCTTTGCCGGCGTGACCGCCATGGCGGCGATCGTGGCGCTGTCGAACTATCTCGTTCAGTTTGCCATCAACGACTGGCTGACCTGGGCCGCCTTTTCCTACCCCATCGCCTTTCTGGTAACGGACCTGACCAACCGGTCGATGGGACCACGCGCAGCGCGCATGGTCATCGGCGCCGGCTTCGCGCTTGCCGTGGTGTTGTCGCTGTGGCTTGCCGGCCCGCGTATCGCCGTTGCGTCGGGATCAGCCTTTCTGGTCGCACAACTGCTCGATGTCGCCATCTTCGACCGTCTGCGTGCCGGCCGCTGGTGGTCTGCGCCGCTGGTCTCCTCGACCTTCGGGTCGGTCGTCGACACGGTGCTGTTCTGGAGCATCGCCTTCCTGGGCACCGGCCTGCCCTGGGTAACCTGGGCGCTGGGCGACTTCGCCGTGAAGATCGCCATGACGACAGTGATGCTGCTGCCTTTCCGCCTGTTGATGCCGGCCCTGCCGCCGCGCCTTGACGGAAACGGCGCGGCAAAGGTGCTCGACTGACGAGACCCTGATCTGCACTCAGCAGACGCGGTTCTCCGGGTTCTCGCAGGGGTGTATTTCGAACAGCGAAAAGGAACCGGGTCGATAGGCGTCAAAACTGCGCTGATCGGTACAGTGAACCTTGGCAATGACAATAACCTCGCCATTTACCTCCCGTTCCGCCACCTGGCTGAAGAAGGCGACTTCGCAGTCGTACTCGACCATCATCTGATCTGTCAGCAGCGGCCCCCACTCCGGGTCTTGAGCAAGCACCGGGGCGCCGTAGAGTGAAGCGGCAAAAAGGGCTGCCAGAAAAGACGGCCGTCGGGCCTTTGAAGCAAGCATTCAGCATCTCCAACGATCAGCCGACCAGAAGGTCGGTCCAGGGATGCAGGAACTATCGCCAGCCTACCCGCGAAAGGCTTTGACCTAGCTCAACTGAAAGCCGGCCGCGCTGTCGATGATGTCCGAAGAACACGCTCATGCGGTTGCGCGGCCGCGCCTCAAACGCGGGCGTAGCAGGCCAAAACCCCAGGCGATTATCAGACTCAGCAGAAATGCCGACAACGGCTGCACCAACGGCATCAGCCAAGCCTGCTTTGCCAGTGTCAGGGTTGCAAGGTAGAGCCAGCCGCCCAGGAAAGCCGCGCTGATGGGTAAGGCGAGCAGGAAGCGCACGCGGAGCCCCAGAATGGCGGCGGCAAGGGCAAGCAAGCCGGCAATCACGATGCCAAAGGGCGCCGCCGACCGGTTGATTGCATTCTCCCGCAACAGATTGTTGACAGCGGTCGCGATGATCACAGGATCCGGCGTGTCGGACTTGGCTGAGAGAGCCTTCAGACTGCGCATCGGCGACAGGCGGCAGCGACGCGCTTCGCGGTCTTCGTCCTTAACGCCAAGAAGCCGTGCCGCTGTTCGATGGCGCGTCTCTGCAGGGCCGAGCCTGCCGACGATAACGACCTTGCCTTCAAAGTATTTGCGGAAAAAAGCCTCGTCACCGGCTTCGGCGCAGGCATACAGATCAGCCAGGGAGAAAACCGGCACACCGCCGTCGCCGCCCTGGGGGTTCATCAGCATTGCCGCTTCCGATGATTTCGGAACCTGGTACTGGCCGAGGACGACGTTGCGGCCGGCGACGATCTGGGGCCGCTCGTTCAACACGCGCGCAGCAAGTTCGAGCGCCAGAGACGGCTGAATGCCGGCCGAACCGTTTGTTGCCAGGGTCTCGTGGAACAACGCCATCTGCCTGATAACTCCGTCGGCATCTGCAGTCAGTTCGTCACGACGGACATTGCGATAGCCGCCAACCGCTTCGACATGCCCCGGAAAGGGCGAAAGCCGGTCCGGTCCCGGCGCATTGCGTCCGAGAACGATCCGATCCTCGGCGGCTGCCCTCGCGAGCACGGCACGATAGTCGGCATCGTAGTCCGGCAGAGCCTCTGCGGCCGAAGTGGTGAAGGCCTGTTGGCCGATCACATCGGCCCCGGAATCCAACACCGCCGTCATGACCTTGGCCAGCTGCGGTGTCCAGAGGCTCACCGGCAAGCGGTCAAAGGGCGGGCGCAAAGCGGTTTCCTGATCCAGGGCGATGACAACGGCGTGAGAGCGTTGCCGCCTGAAAGGCTGGCCATAAACCTGGTGGCGCAGTGCAAGCAGCGCGTCGAAAGCCGATGCCTCCAGCGCAATAATAGCCGGCTGCGCCACCGCCAGGGTTGCCACCCCGGCAACGATCAGCACCGCAAGACCGTCAAGCCAACGCATAGCCTCTTCGGACTCCCTTTTCGGAACGCCCCTCGGCCCGGATTTCCGGTCGGCGGCGCAGAACCGCTCCGCAGCGCCGACGCTCTCTTGGTTCTAAATGCCTCACGCAGCCTTACCGGGTCGTTAAGGGCAAAGCGCACCAACCACAAACCGCCGCGGATAACCGGATGTCGCCGCGCTGCAATCGACGCAAGGATTGGGGAATAAACCACCTAGCTGGCAGGTCTCTCTAATGGAAACCCAATGGAGGAAAACGCGACACACAGCACCCAACGCAGACGGCCCTGGCCTCGAGCGACTCGCACCGTGGAGACATTAAAGCAGAGGTAGCCCAGGCGGGTGAAGGCAGAAGACACCCGGAATCCCTCAGGATCCCGGATTTCAGTGTCAAATATCGGCTGAATCCGAGAGACGCGGGCGAAGCCGGGGTCAAGGCGTTTTGTGAAAGGTGACGAAAATTACGGGCGGTGCCCTTCCCTCACAGCCCGTAAGGCGGCCGGCGCAGCTCTCTCCCCAAGGCGCCGGCCGCCGCCAAAGGGGGCCGGCGCGGGCCGGAGCCCAGATCGAGGCCCAAAGCGAGCAGTGTCATTCACGACTTATCATCCGGAGGATTTGATCGATGAGAAAAGCAACTCTGACCACCACAATTGCGGCGAGCGCTCTTGCCTTTGCTTTGGCGGCCTGTGACCAACAGCAGGCCGACAGCGGTGACGTTTCTTCTGAGCCCATGCAGCAGCAGGGCGCGGTGCCTGAAAGCCCCGCAGCCACGAGCAGCGAGCCTTCCGCGGTCATTCCCGGCACGGCAGAGCCGGACAGCACCCAACCGGAGGCCATGCAACCCGATGCAACCGGCAGCGACACGCAGAGCGATCTGCCGACACCTGCCGAGACGACGCAGTAAGTCATGGGTCTGAAAGTCATGGGTCTGGCGGCACCACGTGACAGCCAGACCCCGCCGGCCCTTTGGGCCGGCGACGCCCGGCGGCAGGCAGCCGCCGGGTTCGTTCCCTTTGATGCCACATTTCGCCCTAAAGACGTCCCGTTAAAGTTCCAGGACACAGCAACAGCCGCTGCCTACCTTCGACTCAATCGCCGCGGGATTTTTCGACTCGCTGCGAATGCGATACCCACGGAGGTAAACGGCGTGGCAGATGCAGAAACTTCAGTCCTGGAATACATTCCAGGTCTCAGGCGTTATGCCAGAGCCCTGGCAGGAGACCCCGCAGAGGCCGACGATCTGGTTCAGGAATGTCTCAGTCGTGCTTTGGCGCGACGCCAGAAGTGCGCGGACATCCGCAACCTGAGGGCCTATCTGTTCACCATCCTGCACAATGCCCATATCGACCGGCTGAACGACAGACAGCGTTGGAACTACAACATTTCGGACGAGTTCCTGGAGCAGCGTCTTTCGCGCCCGGCGGCGCAACCCGACCGTCTGGCCCTGCGTGAGCTTGCCGAAGCGCTGCAGAAGCTGCCTGAGGAACAGCGTCAGGCCGTGCTGCTGGTCGGCTACGAAGGTCTGAGCTACAAAGATGCGGCGGCGGCGCTGGATGTTCCCATCGGCACCGTTATGTCGCGGCTGTCACGCGGCCGCGAAGCGCTGAGACGACTGACCAGCGGTGTCCCCATGGCCAATCTTCGGAAAGTGAAATGACACTGGGCGGGCAAGAGCCCCCCGGTAAGGGCGCCCGGCAAGCCGGCAACGACAACCAGGTTTCAGAAGCGGAGCTTCAAGCCTATGTCGACGGGCAACTGGCCGCCGGCGGCCGGGTCCGGATCGAGAGTTATCTCGCCGCCCATCCCGCACAGGCCGACCGCCTCGACAGCTATCGCAAGCAGAACATCGGCCTGCATTCGCTTTTCGATGCGAGAGACGGCGAGGATGACCTTGCCGACCTGCCGCCGGACATGGCCAGACTGGCCGGACAACTTGACCACAAGTTCAGCCGCCGCAGGTTCGCCGGCGGCCGTCTGCCGCGCCTCGCGGCGGGCTTTGCCTTGTTGTTTGCCGCCGGCCTCGGCGGTTGGCTCACCCACGATCAACTCAGCCGCCACAACGATCCGCTGGCCGCCTTTAACCGGCAGGCCGCCGCCGCCCATGCCCAGGTGGCGAACCACCAGGCAGCGGGATTGAGCGAAGCGGGCGCAGACGGGGGCCGCGTCATAACCTGGCTGGCCGACTCGCCCAATGGCGCAGGCCTGCAACTGCCGGACCTCAAGGACATCGGCTTTGAACTGGTCGCCGACCGTGTCCTGCCCTTCTCGGACAGCGACGCGGCCGCCCAACTGATTTATGAAGACGACAACGGCCAGCGCATCACCCTCTACCTGCGCGGCGGTCAGAATGCCGTGAAGTCCACTTTCGCCTTTCGGCGGGAGGGAGAGGTATCGCAGTTCTTCTGGCAGGACGGCAGATTTGCTTTCAGCCTGATCGGGATGATGGCGCAGGAGCGCTTGCTGGAAATCGCTGAAGCGATCAATGCGGGTTTCCAGGGCGGCACCACCGCAGCGGTCGGTACGGAGGCCTCCCCGGCTGTCCAACGCGACCCGCCGACCCCGACAACCCTGCCCGATGCCCTGGGCGATGATAAATCAAATGAGATCCTTTCTCCCGAGGCAGGCGTTCCACCGGCCGATTCGGAAGCCACGAATCCAAAGCTGTTGCCGCTGCGGCCTCTGCCCGCCCCCCTCGAAGACACGGTAAACAGCCCGGAAGAGACCTGAGCGCCCTGCCTTTCCGCAAGCGGGAGGCGGCAGCATCGGCCGGCATCGCAAAGTCCGGTTCACCAAAAGCGCGGATTGTTGTAGGTTCCCTGCAATGTCTGGGTAGGCATACTGATCTGAAGTCCTGAAAGGATGCCTAGATGCTGCCCAGCCTCGTTCGCCTTGTCTTTCCTGTCTGCCTTGTAGCGCTTGTCACCGTAGGCGCGGTCCCTGAAACAGTATTCGCAGCAAGTTCAGAGGCCCGTAAAATCGTGGTGCCGCTGGCCGATGCCGAGCAGGGGCGTAGCCTCTTCGTGGGCAAAGGCTGCGTTGTCTGTCATTCGGTGAACGGCGTCGGCGGCAAGGCCGCGCCCGCGCTGGACGCCACGGGCGATGAATTCAACCTCGACATTCTCGACTTCGTCGCCCGCATGTGGCGGGGCGCGCCCACGATGATCGTGCTGCAGGAAATGGAGCTCGGCTACCAGATCGAACTGACCGGCGAAGAGCTGGCCCATCTCGCCGCCTTCGCCGCGGACAAGGAAGCGCAGAGTGAGTTCAGCGAGACAGACATCCCCGAAGTGATCCGCGACTGGATGGTCGACGAGGTCTACCAGGAACTGGACCCGGACTACATGGCACGCTGAAACCGCTTGGCGTGGCCGGCCTCAGGCCCCGGTGCTAAGCAAAAGCGCGCGGGGCCTTTGCGCCGAGACCGTCAAACAGGGCTGAGAGTTTCTCGAACCATAGCGCCAGCGGATCGCCGGGCTGCAGGAGCGCGCCGCGCGCGGAACAGCGCGCCCACTGAAAGGCGCCGAAGACGATGTAGTCGGCATAGTTCGGCGTCTCACCGCCCAGGAACCCGGTCACCTTCACGCTGGACCGCAGGGGCGCCAGACAGCTGTCCAGTGCCGCCGCACTCTCTTCCCGGGACCGGCAATAATCTTCAAGACTCATGCCGAAGGCGGCCTCCCGGGTCTGCCTGAAGTAAGCGCCGTCCTCAGCGTCGAGAATCTGAACGATATCGGCAACGATCAAGCGCACCAGGGCCGGATGGAGTTGCAGTTCGGCCCAGCGCTTGATGAAGAATCCGGCGGCGCGGGCCTCGTCGCTTGCAAAGAGCGCCGGCCGGTCGCCGTAGGTCCGATCCAGATAGAGAGCGATGTTCCAGGAATCGGTCACCACCTCCTCGCCGTCCAACAAGACCGGCACCCGCTCCTGCCCGGAGAAGGCGATGCTGTCCTTCTCGGTGAAGCGCCAGGGAATGGTCTCCACCGCCAGACCCTTGTGAGCCAGCGCCATTTTACTGCGCCAACAGTACGGGCTGAAGCGGACGGAAGGGTCGGCCCCCGCCAGGTCATACATTCTAAGGCTCATTACCTGCCCCCCAAGGCAACTGTCATTCTGAAGCGAGCTGCGTTTCTTCTGCGACCATCAGCGCAAAGCTGTAGGCCAGGGCGACCTCGTTCAGCTTGTCGAAGCGCCCGGCGGCGCCACCGTGGCCGGCAGACATATTCGTCTTCAAATACAGCGGGTTATCATCGGTTTTCGTCGCCCTGAGCTTGGCCACCCACTTCGCCGGCTCCCAATAAGTCACCCGCGGATCGGTCAGGCCGGCCGTCGCGAGAATCGGCGGATAGGCCTTGGCTGCAACATTGTCGTAGGGCGAGTAGGCGGCGATGGTCCGATAGGCTTCCGGGTCCTCGATGGGGTTGCCCCATTCCGGCCACTCCGGCGGCGTGAGAGGCAGTTCCGTATCGCACATCGTCGTCAGAACATCGACGAAAGGCACCTCGGCGATCACCCCACCGAAGAGATCCGGTGCCATGTTGACGGAAGCGCCGACAAGCAACCCGCCCGCCGAGCCGCCATGCGCAACGATCCTTCCTTTCTGCGTCAGGCCCCGGCCGACCAGCGCCTCGCCGGCGGATATGAAATCGCGAAAGCTGTTGGCCTTGTCCTCCAGCTTGCCGTCGAGATACCAGCCGTAGCCCTTGTCGGTGCCGCCGCGCACATGGGCGATCACATAGATGAAGCCGCGGTCGATCAGGCTGAAGCGGTTTGTCGAGAAGCCGGCGGGGATCGCATGACCGTAGGCGCCGTAGCCATAGAGCAGGACCGGCGCCGAACCATCGGTCGGCGTGGAAGTACGGCGCACGAGGGAAACCGGAATCTCGGCGCCGTCATGACCGCGCGCCATGAAACGCTCGCTCACGTAGTCCGCCGGATCGTGGCCGCTGGGCACTTCCTGCTCTTTCAAAAGCGTCCGCTCACGCGTCGCCATATCGTAGTCGTAGGTGCGCGACGGCGTGGTCAGCGAGCTGTAGACGAAGCGCAGACTTGCGGTGTCATAGAGGTAGCCCGGCAGGAGGCCCAGGGAATAGGCCGCTTCGTCGAAGGCAACAGCATGATCGCTGTTGTCGTCCAACGCCGTGATGACCGCCCGCGGAAGGCCGTCCTCGCGCTCCAGACGCACGACGAAGTTCTTGAAGGTCAGCAGACTCAGAATCAGGCGCCCGGGACGATGGGGCACGAGGTCACGCCAAGCGGCACGTCCGGGATCGTCCAGCGGGGCCTCGACGATCTTGAAGTCGATGGCGCCGTCGGCATTGGTCAGAATCAGAAAACGTTCACCCTGATCGCTGACCTCGTACTCGACCCCCCGGTCGCGCGGTGCGATCAGGCGCGGCTCTTCCTCGGGACGGTCCGCCGGGATGACCCGCACTTCAGAGGTGGTGTGATCGTGGGCGGAGATGACGATGAAACGCCGGCTCTCGCTGACATCCAGGCCGATAAAGAATCCGGGGTCCGACTCCGCATAGACCAGGACATCTTCCTTGGGGTCACTGCCCAGGCGATGCCGGAAGACTTTTGACGGCCGATGCTCCGCGTCCAGCGTCACGTAAAACAGGGTACTGCCGTCGTTGGCCCAGGCGAGGGAGCCCTGGGCGCCGCCGAGGCTGCCGGCCAGCTTCTCTCCGCTGTCCAAATCCTTGAAGTTCACAACGTACTGCTCGGAGCCGTTGCGGTCGGCTGCATAGGCCAGATAGCGATGGTCCGGGCTGTGCTCGCAGGCGATCACCCGGAAGAACGATTCGCCCTCGGCCTCCCGATTGCCGTCAAGCACCACCTCTTCGCTGTCATTATCCAGGCGCTTGCGGCAAAAGACTGGATGCTGACCGCCGATTTCATAGCGGTGATAATAGGCATAGGCGCCATCGGGGCTGGGAACGGAACTGTCGTCCTCCTTCAGGCGCGCCTTCATTTCCGCAAACAGGGCCTGCTGCCGCGCCTCCGTCGGCGCCATGCCGGCCTTGGTATGGGCGTTTTCGGCTTCAAGATAATCCCGGATATCGTCCCCCAGAACCCCTGGATCGGTCATCACCTCCCGCCAGTTGTCGGCCCGCAGCCAGGCATAGGGGTCTTCGCGGGTGATGCCATGATGGCTGTAGGTCTTGGGGCGGATCGCCGCGATCGGCCCGGAACCCTGCAGTTTCTCGGGGGTCTGGCTGTCGGAGATATCGTCTGGCACGAAGGCAGTCTCTCAGTTATCCGGTTATTAGCAGATCTTAATATTGGATCGAAGGTCGATTCGCCGGCGGAAACGACGGCGTCACACCAAACTGTCGCGCGGCCTTCTGACGCATGGTAAGGGCCCGGCGCGGGGCGGTATCTTCGTTACATATCAAGGGCCGCGCCAAAAGATCCGTCAACGCCTTATGTGGCTTTGACCTGGATCAATGGCAAGCCTGGGTTAGGCTGCCATGACAGAGTAGTGGTGGGTAGCAAGAAAGCGCAGCAGATATTCAACCTGTGCCGAGAGGCATTCAGGGGTTTTCCTGCGGCAGCGCCGATGCCATCCACACAAAAAGAGACCGGCAGAACAGAATACGACTGGGGCGATCAATGAACAGCGCGAGCGAGGTTAGAACAACCTCACCTCTCACCTATGGCCTGGGCTTTATCCTGGCGCTTGGCGGCCTCCTGGGTCTTTTCCTGATTACCAATGCCCAGGACGCGGTCATTGCCGGACACGGCTATCTCTTCGTCGCCTTTTGCACCCTCGGCGTCTTCTGGATGATCAAGCGTCACTACGACGAGGCAGGCGCCCCGGTGATCGCCGAAAACGGCGTCGTCTACAACGACGCTGTCGTCCGGGCCGGTTGTATCGCCGCCCTGTTCTGGGGCGTGGTCGGCTTCCTGGCGGGCCTGGTCATCGCATTGCAGTTGGCCTTCCCCGCCCTCAACCTGGATCTGCCCTGGACCACCTTCGGGCGCTTGCGGCCGGTACATACCTCCGCGGTGATCTTCGCCTTTGGCGGTAACGTTCTGATCGCTACCTCGTTCCACGTCGTCCAGCGCACCTGCCGGGCGAAGCTGGCCGGCGACTGGGCGCCCTGGATCGTCTTCTGGGGCTATCAGCTGTTCATCGTGATGGCGGCCAGCGGCTACGTCTTCGGCGTCACCCAGTCAAAGGAATATGCCGAGCCGGAGTGGTACGTGGATCTCTGGCTGACCATCATCTGGGTCGTCTACCTGCTGGTTTTCCTGGGGACCCTGGCAAAGCGGCGCGAACCGCACATCTACGTCGCCAACTGGTTCTATCTCGCCTTCATCGTGACCATCGCGATGCTGCACATCGTGAACAACCTGGCTCTGCCGGTATCGCTCACCGGGGCGAAGAGCTACTCGCTGTTCTCCGGCGTGCAGGACGCTCTGACCCAGTGGTGGTATGGCCACAACGCCGTCGGCTTCTTCCTTACCGCCGGCTTCCTCGGCATCATGTACTACTTCGTGCCGAAGCAGGCGAACCGGCCGGTCTATTCCTACCGGCTGTCGATCGTCCACTTCTGGTCGCTGATCTTCCTCTACATCTGGGCGGGACCGCATCACCTGCACTACACAGCCCTGCCCGACTGGGCCCAGACCCTGGGCATGACCTTCTCGATCATGCTCTGGATGCCCTCCTGGGGCGGCATGATCAACGGCCTGATGACCCTCTCGGGCGCCTGGGACAAGCTGCGCACCGACCCG
>JANQMC010000160.1 GCA_028280305.1 Pelagibius sp.
CGACCTGCCGCAGCCGGTCAAGCGCACCAAGGGCCCCCGCTACACGCCGGTGGCCAAGCGCCAGGACAAGCCCGACGGCATCGCCTGGCTGGTGCGCCACCATCCCGAACTGAAGGACTCCCAGATCGCCCGGCTGATCGGCACCACCAAGACCACCATCCAGGCGGTGCGCGAACGCACCCACTGGAATTCCCCCAATATCCGCCCGCGCGACCCGGTGCTGCTGGGGCTCTGCGGCCAGGTGGACCTCAACGCGGCGGTGGAGAAGGCCCGCAAGGCCGCGGAAAAGGCGGGGATCACCCTGCCCAAGCCCGAAGCCGTCGAGGAAGCGCCGCCCCCGCCGCCGAGCGAGCCGTCGGACAACCCCTTCTCCCTGGAGAATTTCGGGCTGCCCAAGAATACCAACTGACAACCGGGTTTCGTCCCGGACCGGTCTTACTGGTCGGATGACGTCAGCAGCTTCACGCCGGCAAAGCCGAACAGGCACGCCGTCACCCCTTCGATCCAGCGCCTGAACGTCCCGTAGAGCGCGATCATTCGGCCGGTCGAGAAGGCCAGGGCGTAGCCGGCGTAGAGGACAACACCCATCAGCCAGCAGCCGCCGACCACCAGGAAAGAGACCCAGGCCGGCGCGCCCGGCCCCACGCCGATGGCGATGATGGCGAGCCAGGCGAAGATGGACTTCGGATTGGTCAGGTGGATTGCCAGGCCGAGGCCGAAACAGCGGGCCGCCGAGCGGCCCCGGCCCTTGCCCACCGCAAGCGGCTGCGCCGGACCCAGCGCCGCACGCAGGGACCTGTAGGCCAGCCAGAGCAGGTAGAGGCCGCCCAGAAGCCTGACCACCGACAAGAGCTCCGCATAGGAAAACAGAAAGGCCGAGAGGCCCAGGGCCGCCAGCACGCCCCAGGTCAGCGAGCCGAGCAGAACCCCCGCGGCGAGCTGCAGGCCGGCCAGCCGGCCATGGCGCATGGCAGTGGCCATGACCGCCACATTGGCCGGCCCCGGGCTGACCGTGGCCACCAGATAGGCCAGGTACGCCAGCATCAGGTCGGCCAGGTAGGGAAGGACAGTGGTCATCGCGATGGCCAAAGGCTGCATTGAGGCGTCCAACCTATACCAAGGAAGGCGGTGGCGTCACGGCGCGGCATTCCCCATCACCGCCGCTGCGGCTAGCATCGCGCCCATGGCATTGGCCGACACCAAGCTGGCCCGCTGGGCCCTCGGATTTGCCGAGTTCGTACCGCTCATGGCCTTTGCCTATGCCGGGCGCTTCGGCGCCGAGATCGCCGAGCGGTTCTTCTGGGGCGCCGGCAGCGTGCTCGTGATCGTCCCCCTCCTCCTGCTCCTTGGGCGCCGACCAAACCCCTTGCTGGTCGCCGCCAACATCTGGCTTTGCGTCGAGGCCTTCGCCTTTCTGGTCTATATCCGGCCCCTGGCGGATGTGCTTTGGGCCTTGCGGGAAACGGCGTTCTTCGTCGCCATCGTTGCCGTCGGACTCGTCTATCTGCTGGTCTCGGAGAGGGGCCTGCTGACGGTCGACCCCCGGGACCCAAGGCAGGCCCGCCTCTATTCCCTCGCACTGCTCGCCCTGGCCATGATCGCCATCGGATGGTCGCAGAACTTTCGCGGCGACGAGCTGGTCGCCGCGATCATTCCGGGCACGGTCCTTTTCCTCGCCCAGATGCTGCTGAACGCCCGTTTGCGCGGGCGCACAGAAAGCGCCTGAGCCCCCCGGCCTCGTCGGAACCGGCAGCCCGGGACGGCGCGGTCCCGGGCTGTCGCAAAACGCACCCGTCAACTGCCCGGCGTGAAGGTCACGGTGATGGTGTCGCCGGGCCGCTTCCAGCCGGAGACCTGGATGCGGGTGAAACTGATGTCGTCGTCGGCGGAGCTGCAGAAGAAACTGATGTGGATGTCATCCGTATCGTTGCTCTCGGCGACGATCTGATGGGGAAAGTTGCCGCCGGCAACAGGGTTCGCGTAGTCGGCATTGCGCCGCAGGGGAACCCCCATGATGTCGATGGACTCATAGACACCCGGTCCATCGGTGGGACCCAGCAAGTTGCCGCTGCGCGTGTAGAAGCGCTCGGCGTCCACCTCCAGATGATTGATGTTGAAAGCGTCGAAACCGGTGACCGGCACGCCGGGCAGCTCCGTCAGAAAAATCACGGAGGTGACCACGAAGTGCCCCTCGGTGCCGTCGCTGTCGATCTCCAGATTGGGGGTCGAAGTGCCGACGCCGGCGCTGTCGCAAAGCCCGCCGGTGGTTTCCACCACCTTGAAGGGCACGACCAGCGCGTCGATCTTGGCATTGATGGTCTGCAGGCCGGAGATGACCTGGGCCGCCTGGGCCGAGGCCTCGCCCGGCGCGAAGGCAAAGAGCGCCACCAGGCCGGCAGCGGCCAGGGGCAGGGTTCCCTTGTACATTGGTGTTTCTCCCACGAAGTCTTGGAGCGTTCCATGCGGCGGCCGCCAGACTGTCGCGGTCAATGACCAGCGGCTGTGGGAGATCACACAAGACGATGCCTCTTGCGACCCGCGACCGCGCGATTGCGCGGTATGCAGATCCGATCCCTAACCCCAAGGGATGAGGAGAGCGACCCGAGCAACGCAGTCATCAGCCAGCTGCTGGCGGAAGCGCTGCTGGCCTTTCGGGAAACGGTGTTCTTCGTCGCCATCGGATGGTCGCAAAGCGTCCGCCACATACCGATTTCGCCTCTGCGGCCCGCCTCGACGGAAGACGCACCAAACATGCCGGCTACCAACAACGCGCGGCCCTGTCATCTCCAATAGAATACAACCTAAGGGCGGAAAACTGCTATGTTAATGCTTCGCAAAGCTGAACCGATTGTGGCGAACACAACGGTGGACCATCGCGATCGGCCAGCATGCAGGGAGAGGCCCATGCGGGCCGGTTGCAAAAGGAGGGAACAATGTCTGAGGAGGCGTTCGGCACAAGACTTAGAAACCGGCTGGTTCGGGGCGCCCTAAGCGCTGTCACTGCGGTGCCGCCACTGCACCGCTACCTGAACCGAAGGCTCATCAACACGTTTGCAAAAGCGGCGCCAAGCCGCCCGCGGCCCTTCTCGATGGCGGCAGGCTATACCACCTGGCGCGGATTGACCGACCGCCGCTACTCCGGGCGTCACCTGCCGGAAGCGCGGGACTACACCGCAGGACTGCCGCCGCTGGACGAGGTTCACGCCCTCTTCAGGAAAACCGGGGACCGGCGCGCCACCGACACCAGCCTGCTATTTCCATTCTTCGCCCAATGGTTCACCGACAGCTTCCTGCGCACCAAGTGGAAGAGGCCCGAAGAACAGGACTTTGCCGAGAACGAGAGCAACCACGAGATCGATCTTTGTCAGATCTACGGCGTCGGGGAAGAGCAGACCAGTCAGCTACGCGCTCGTGACGGTGGCCGGCTGAAGAGCCAGATCATAAACGGCGAGGAGTTCCCGGTCTTCCTATTCGAGGAGACAGCAGGCGGCCTGGCGGTCAAGTCTGAATTCGACCGCCTGTACACTCCGACCAACTTCATGCGGGTCTTCGACCAGGCCCCGGAAGCCCACAAGAGGAACGCCTTCGCCGTTGGGCTGGAACACGGCAATTCCACCGTCGGCAACACTCTGATGAACACCCTGTTCCTGCGCGAACACAACCGCATTGCCAGACTGCTGGCAGCCGCGCATCCGGATTGGGACGACGAGGAGCGCCTGTTCCAGACTGCCCGCAACGTCTGCATCGTCATGCTTCTGAAGATCGTCATCAGCGACTACATCGTGCACATCGCGCCGGTGGACTTTCCACTGATGATCATCCCCGGCATGGCCGAAAAGGAGCGCTGGTATCGCACCAACTGGATCCCCGTCGAATTCGCGCTGCTGTACCGCTGGCACGACCTCATTCCCTCGACGGTCGACTTCGGCGGCGATACCCACCAGTCCGCGATGCTGCGGCAGAACAATGCTCTGGTGATGGAACTGGGTGTCGAGCAGGTCTGCCGCGAAGCCTCCACGCAACATGCCGGCAAGATCATGCTCGGCAACACACCGGACTTCCTGATGGAACTCGGTGTCAAAAAGACCAGCCTGGAGATGGCCCGCGCCTGCGCTCTGCCCCCCTTCAACGCCTACCGCCATCACTATGGTATGGAGCCGGCAGCATCCTTCAAGGCCCTGACCGGCAATTCGGTCCTCGCACAGAAACTGGAGACGATTTACGGATCCATCGACAATCTCGAGTGGTTCGTCGGCATCTTTGCCGAGGCCTATGACAACAAGGAGATGATGGGCGAGCTAATGAAGGTCATGGTCGCAAACGACGCCTTCACCCAGGCCCTGACCAACCCGCTGCTTGCCGAGGCCGTCTACAATGCAGAGACGTTCTCGCATGAAGGCCTTGAGGTCATCGAGAGCACAAGCAGCTTAGCCGACATCATCCAGCGCAACAGCGGGCTTCAAGACAAATCAACGGTCGGTTTCAAGGTCCGGCCCTAAGCTCTTTGATGCCCCGATGGTACCGGCCAACACATGAAACACCCTAATCCTTCGCCGCCGCCGCTTCTTTCACCGGCACGGTGTAGTTGAGGCCGAGGCGGCCGCCGTCGGCGTAGAGGGTCTGGCCGTTGATGTAGCTGGAATCGGATGAGGCCAGGAAGACGGCGATGGAGCCCATCTCCTCCGGCTCGCCCAGGCGGCCCATGGGGGTGCGGGACATCAGCCGGTTCCAGGCCGCCGGATCGGCGTTC
>JANQMC010000035.1 GCA_028280305.1 Pelagibius sp.
GGAACTGCTGTACTCGTAGATCGTGTCGTCGCCATCACCCAGGTTATAGATATAGGTATCGGCGTGCCAACTGCCTTCCAGGTAGTCGTTGCCGGCACCGCCGGTCAGGCTGTTCGCACCCAACCAGCCATAAAGACTGTCGTTCCCCTCACCGCCGTTGATGGTGTCGTTCTCATGGATGCCGAAGATGTAGTCGTCGCCGGCGGTCATCGCCTGGGCGTAGCCCAGATGCGCAAGCTGGGACTGGTTCCAGATCGTACCGTCGGCGAAGACGATCTCTTCCACGCCAAAGCGGTTGTCACCGAACTGCTCGTTCAACAGGATCGAGCCCGCTGCACCCTGGAAGCTGATGGTCACATCCTCCCAGTCTGCAGCGTCGCGGGTGACGATGATGTCGCCAACCGCAATACCCGGCCCCAGCACCAGCTTGTCGCCCAGGTGGCGGGAATACTGGGTGGAACTGCTGTACTCGTAGATCGTGTCGTCGCCGTCACCCAGGTTGTAGACGTAGATGTCGGCGTGCCACCACCCCTCCATATAGTCGTTGCCGGCGCCGCCAATCAGGACATCGGCGCCCGTCGAGGATTTGATCGTATCGTTCCCTACACCGCCGGCCATGACTTCATTGGAACTGTCGCCTACGAGACTGTCGTCGCCAGCGGTGCCGCCAAGTGTCTGTGCCAATACGTCGGTATAGGAAAGCGTCGTGCCATCGAACCACTCGATCCCCGACAGCTGGCCGCGGTGATAGTAGTCCTCCACGAGAACCTGGCCGCCACCTGCAAGAGAGAGCAGGAGATCATCACCACTTTGGGCAAGTGAGACGTCAGCAAGAGCAATTCCCTCGCCAAACCGGAGAACATCGAGGTCGTAAATCCCGCGGCCCTGGGCATTCTGGAGCAAGTCAGCCCCTTCACCAGTTTTATACAGATAAACATCGTTGCCTTCGCCGCCGGAAAGCGTGTCATCACCCAACCCACCGACAATCAGTTCGTCAGCCACAGTGCCGGAAAGGTCGTCATCACCGGGTGTGCCCAGAACCAGCGCAAACCCGCCACTGGGCAGCACGTTGATCTGCATGTTCTGGCTGACCGATTCTCCCGCCAGGTCGGTGGCCTGTATCGTGAGCGCAACAAATCCGACATCGGAATCGCCCGGCATCCCTGTAAAAGTCGAGCCGTCGAATTGGAGCCAAGCCGGCAGGGGCGAACCATCCGCAAGGGTTGCGGTTACGGTCAACTGGTCGCCGACGTCTACATCGGTGAAGGCTGTATCCGGTATCGCGGCCGCCAGGGAGCCTCCCACCTCAATCTCAACTGTCGACAGGCTGTCCCCAACCGTCGGGGCGTCATTGGTGTTCGTCACCGTAAGGGTGAACTGCGTGGTTGCACTTTGACCGAAGTCATCGGTCGCGGTCACTTCGATATCCAAAGACCCGACGTCGGCATTGAGAGGCGTACCGGCAAAAGCTGTGCCATCGAACAACAACCAGGCAGGCAAGGCCATACCGGAAGCCAGTTGCGCAGTGTAGGTCAGCGTATTACGAAGGTTGGCGTCGGAGAAAGCATCGGCAGCAATCGCCAGATTAAGAGGAGCGTCTTCGTCGATCGCAACGTCAGCTATTCCCTGGTCGACCAGAGGCGCCACATTTGTCAGCTCATCATAGATGTCGAGCGTTGAAACGCTGGTGCCATCCGCAAACTGGATGCTGTCGACACCGGTCTGATCACCGGCGAACTGCTGCTGAAGGGTGATCGTGCCACCGCCCGCCAGTGAGACAAGAAGCTCGCTCTGGTCTACGCCGAAGGCATAGCTGACATCTCCTTGAGCGACGCCGGCGCCAAAGACAAGGCGGTCGCCGACGCTCTCACCAGCGACTTCGGTGATCAGATCATTCCCATCCCCGATATCGTAGATAAAGTCGTCACTGCCGCCGCCACCCAACAAGGTGTCGTCGCCGCCGCGCCCTATCAGGGTATCGTCGCCGAGATAACCGTCCAACAGATTACCCGCAGCGTCGCCGTAGAGCGCGTTCTCGCCGGTCGATCCAAGAACGTTCTCGATCTCGACCAGAAGTTCCACGGTCCCGACAGATGTTGTCAGTGTATCGCTATCCAAGTCCGCAACGAAATCACTCGTGGACTCGTTATAGTCCGCGGTGTCGACACCGGCACCACCCACAAAACTGTCGACCCCACCGCCACCGCTGAAAGTATCGTTCCCGGCGCCACCAACTAGCGAGTCGTCGCCGCCGCCACCTGCTAGGTGGTTGGCTCCGGCGTCACCGAAGACGGTGTCGTTTCCGGAGCCGGCAATTACGTTCTCAATGTTGACGAAACTCTCCAGGCCGCTTACATCACCGGTCGTGAGATCGATTACCAGACCCGAACTGCTGGTGCTGTAATCGATGGTATCGATGCCGGCACCGCCATCGAATGTGTCGACACCGTTGTCGCCGCGCAGGGTATCGTTCCCGTCGCCGCCGAATAGCTGATCGTCGCCGTTGCCCCCGAAGAGGGCATCGTCCCCGGCGCCGCCGTAGACGGTATCCTGATCGTGGCTGCCGGTCAGATAGTCATCTCCGCCACCGCCGATGATGGAATCGTTGCCGCTGCCCCCATTGACCGTATCGTTGCCGTCACCCGCATCGACCGTGTCGTTTCCGCTGTCGGCGAAAACCGTGTCGTCCCCACCTCCTGCTGCGATTGAGTCCGACGACGTAAAGGCCTGGATCAGGTCATTTCCTTCAGTAGGCGCCTGCTCAAGCCAAAGCGCCCGCAGATCGGCTCTCGTCCAAACCGTACCGTCGTCGAAGGTGATCTGATCGATGCCACGGTTGTACCATTCGTTGAGGTTGTTCCTCAGTTCGATGGATCCGGCATCCCCGGCGCCCGGTGCGGATTCGGCAATCACCAGAGTGATGTGGTTGCCGTTGCGCACAAAAGAGATCTCTGCCGGATCAATACCCTGAAGAATGAGGGTATCCGCCGTACCGCCAGGATGCGTGTGCCAGCGGGCTTCCTCTTCGACGATAACGTCATTGCCATCGCCACGGGTGTAGATGTAGGTGTCGTTGTGGAAACCGCCGACAAGGCTGTCGTCGCCGGCTCCACCGATGATCGTGTCATGGCCGGACCCGGCGAAGACCGTATCGTTGCCCGCTCCTGCGTCTATGCTGTCGCTGGTATTGAACCCGTTGACCACATCATCGGCCGGGCTCAGCGCCTGATCCAGAACTGTCAGACGCAGATCGCCACGGGTCCAGACAGTGCCGTCATCGAAAATGATCTCATCGACACCGCGGCTGTACCACTCGTCCAGATTGTTCTTCAGCAGTATCGATCCGCCATCACCGGCGCCGGGCGCCGATTCCGCGATTACCAGGGTCACGTCATTGCCGGCACGGACAAGGGATACAGCCGCCGGATCGATGCCGTGCAGCAACAACTTGTCCGCGGTGCCGCCGGGATGCGTGTGCCAGCGGGCTTCCTCCTCGACGATGACATCATCGCCGTCGCCGCGGGTGTAGATGTAGGTGTCGTTGTGGAAACCGCCGACAAGGCTGTCGTCGCCCAGGCCACCAATGACAGTGTCATTGCCGCTTCCGCCATGCAGGGTATCGTTGCCGGCGAGACCGTCGATATGGTTGCCAACGTCAAAGCCCGGAATAACGTCGTCGCCCATAGTACCCACGGTCATCATCTCGGTAACGTCGGCGTAACTCCAAACCGTGCCGTCATCGAAGAAGAAGGACTCAACCCGCGTGTCCGACCCCCAGAACTCGTTGACAATCCGCAGGCTGTCGCCGGTCGACGTGACGGTCATGATCAGGTCGTTGCCTTCGCGTGACAGGGCGAGGTCGGCCGGCGTGATGCCCGGCCCGAAGACGACGCGGTCGTCCTCTCCGGCGAAGATGCTGACCCTGCTCTCGGATATCTGGTCGTGCCCATAACCGACATCGAAGACATAGGTATCGCTGCCATCGCCGCCCGCGAGAGTGTCATTGCCGGCGCCCCCGTCGAGGGTATCAGAGCTGTAGAAGCCCAGCAGGTTGTCGTCGCCGGCGGTGCCTTGAAGGAGGATGAGCTGGATGTCCCAGGCATTCCAGACCGTGCCGTCGGCAAAAGCAAACGACTCGATCTCCTGCAGGCGGCTGCCGAGATTGTTCCAACCGAACTGGCCCTGAATGGTCAACTGATCATCCGAACCGGTCAGATTGACGATCAGACTGCTGCCGTCACGACTGAGAACGACATCTTCCGGGGCGATATCATCCGTAAAGACGACCTGATCACCCTCATCCGCAAAGATCGAAGAGGCGTTGTCGTAGATGACATCGACACCCGACCCGGTGCCGAAGACATAGATGTCACCGCCGTTGCCGCCCTCCATATAGTCGTTGCCGGCGCCACCATCCATGATATCGGTGCCGAAGAAGCCGATCAGCGTGTCGTCGCCGGCCGTCGCTCCGTCATTCAGCAACTGTGCCTGAATGTCGCCGCGGGTCCAGATCGTGCCGTCGGCGAAATGAATCTCTTCGACTTCGTCCAGCCGGCTGCCGAGATTGTTGGTGCCGAACTGACCGAGAATAGTGACCTGCTCGCCGGTCGCGTCCAGGGTGACGACGAGGTCGTTAAGGCTGCTGCCGCCGCGGCTTAGCGACACATCGGCGGTCGTGATCCCTTCCCCCAGCTGCAGCTTATCGGGGCCCTTGGCAAAGATGCTCAGGGTTTGGTCATGAATGACGTCTACACCGTAGCCGAGGCCGAAAACATAGGTGTCGGCGCCGTCTTGACCCAGGAGCAGATCATTGCCGAGGCCGCCGTCCAAAACGTCATCGCTGAAAAATCCGGTCAGCGTATCGTCACCGTCCGTGCTCTGAAGCAGGTGCTGCTGGATCTCGCTGCGGCCCCAGACCGCGCCATCGCCAAAGACCAGGGATTCGATCTCATCGAAGCGCGACCCCAGGTTGTTGGCGCCGAATTGGCTCTGAATGGTCAGACGTTCGCCGGTGGCGGTCACCTCGATGATCAGGTTGTTGCCACTGCGTGAGAACGTAAGGTCGGCCGCGGTCAGGCCGTCCTGGAAAATGACCTGATCCTGATCGCCACCCAAGGGGTTGGTCATCTGGTCGTGGATGACGTCCTGGCCATAGCCGAGGCCAAAGATATAGATATCGCTTTCATTGCCGCCGGAGAGGAAATCATCGCCCGCACCGCCGTCGAGCGTATCCTCATAGGAGAATCCGTAGATCGTATCGTTGCCGCCGGTCTTCGCGTCGGCGACCATCTTCTCCATGATCTCGTACCAGCGGTAGGAGAAGCCATTGTCGAAGAAGATTTCCTCGATCCGGTTCAGCCACTGCGTGCCGAAGGGACCGGTATAGGTCGCGGCGAACTGCTCTTCGATCGTCAGGACGTCTGTGGTTCCATTGACCAGGATGTCCAGGTTGCTCGAGTTGCCATCACGGGAGAAGGTGACGTCCGCTTCGGTGATGCCGTCCTTGAAGACAACGCGGTCCTCGTTTCCGGAGAGAATGTTCGGACTGTTCTCGAAGACCGTGTCGTGCCCATAGCCGGCCCCGAAGATGTAAGTGTCGCTTTCTTCAGCCCCGACGAGACGGTCGTTGCCGAGGCCACCGTCCAGGTTGTCCTCATAGGCAAAACCATAAATGGTATCGTCGCCGGCAGTCTTGGCGTCAGCGACCAGCTTCACCATGATGTCTTCGGCGCTGTAGTAGCTGCCGTCGTCAAAGGTGAAGAGTTCGATGCGGTCGAGCCATTGCTTGCCGAGGGGGCCCGTATAGATCGCCGAGAACTGGCCGACGACCTTCAACTCGTCGCCGCCATCGCCGACGATAAAGACCAAGGTATCGGAATTACCGTCCCGCTGCAGGGTCACGTTGTCTTTCTCGATCCCCTCGCCGAACAGCACCACATCGGTATGCTCGATCAGAATATTGTCGTTATTGTCCTCGATGACATCCTTGCCGTAACCCAGCTTGAAGACGTAGAGATCACTTTCCTCGCCGCCGATCAGGGTGTCGTCGCCGGCACCGCCGTCCAGCACGTCGATCTCCGGCGTTCCTTCGATGAGATCGCTGGTCGCCTGTGGATCGGCAACGGCCCAGGCGATATCGACCCGGTCCCAGACCACCCCGTCGGCGAAGGCGATCTCCGTCACCCCGGTATCGTCAGAGGCATCGCCGCCGAAAAGCCCGGGCTCCCGCCCCTCGAACTGGCGCTTGATGCGCAGCGTATCGCCGGTCGCATCGACCGTCAGGATCAGATCGATACCCTCGCGATGCGCCGAGATTTCCGTCGAGCCGATGTCGGCAAAGCGCAGCAGATCGGGCCCGCGGTTGGAGAAGGGTGCCTCGCTCTCGTCGATGACGTCGTTGCCGAAGTTCTTGCCGACCACATAGACATCGCTGTCCTGGCCGCCGCGCAGGGTCTGGTCGCCGCTGGAGAGATAGAAGATATCTCGCCCGCCGGTGCCGTCGACGACGGCGTTGTCGGTGGTGTCGTGGATCACCGTCTCCGTCGGCACACCCAGAATCTCCGCCGCCTCCAGGATACCCGCGGCCAGGCCGGTGCTCTCATAGGCCGCCACCACATTGGCGAAGACGAAGCTGGCGCTCATGGCGCCGTTGCCATGCTGCTCGAAGTCGGCGTAGACGACGTCGAGGATCTCGCGCCAGGCCTGCAGATAGTCCAGCGCCCCCTGGGCATCGCCCGGCGCAGCGGCGAAGATCGCCTCGTAGAGCGGAATCAGCTCGCGGACCGTCGCCGCTTCGAAAACATCGGTCTCGGCGTTATAGACGACGCCCTGGAAGAATGACGAAAGTCCGGTCTGAGAGGCCACACGCACCGCCACGGCCTCGCCCCAGAACTCGTAGCGTTCCATGACTTCCTGCAGGAACTCGGCCTGCTGCTCGACGTTCTGCACGTAGACGAGATCGCCCGATCCGTCGATGCTGGCCACCAGCGAATTCAGGTCGCTCAGTTCCGCACCGCCGGTCTTGATGGCATAGCCGGCCTTTTCCGTCTCCACAACCTGGCTGCCGGTGATGCTGCCGGCGTTCTCCACCAGATAGAGATCGACAAAGCCCTGCAGGTCGGCATGGGTGGGGCCGGCCGGCGCCGCAAGGCCGAGACCGACCGCCTCGGCAACCGCCTGAGCCGACGCCCAGTAGCCGCCGCTGGGATCATCGACATAGACCGAGTAATCGACGGCGTTGCCATTGAGGTAGAACACGGCGAAGGAATCGACAACGGCGGCTTCCGCGGCGGGCGCAAAACTCTCGACCCTCCAGGCAGCGCCCTCACCCGGCGCCTGCGCCAGGATATCGTCCAGCGTCGGCCGCGCGATGGGATCGCCCAGGCCGTCCAGTATGTCTACGCCGCTGGCCAGCGTCCAATAGCTGCCCTGGGCATCCTCGTGATGAATGCCGTAGTCGAGGACGGTGACCACCCCTGCAGCATCGACCGACACCTTGTAGGGCGCTGCGGGCCGGTCGCTGGGCGCTGCGCTGCGCTCCGGCGACCACATCTGCTCCAGCCGCCAGGCCTGGTCCGGCCCGGTGGTTTGGGCGAGAAGATCTTCGAGCGTCGCCCTTGGGATCTCCACCCCGCCGCCGTCCAATATCGGATTGCCGCTCGCCAGGGTCCAATAGCCGCCCTGGGCATCTTCCTGATAGACGCCGTGGTCGAGCCACTGGGCACCATTGGCACCGGTCTGTACGAGGACCGGGGCCAGTTCCTGGGAGTCCGTGTTGGCAGCGTTCCAGGCCAGCAGCAGCGGCTCGGTCGCGGCCACCAAAGCGTCGAGGTCGACGACGGTGAGACTGGCGCCGACCTGGGCCAAGGTCTCCGCCACATCGAAATCGTTGGAGACCGCAAGCTGAAGGTCCGTCAGCAGGCCGTAGCCCTTGAGGTCCGGCACCTCGGCCGCCCAGTCGGCGATGCCGGGGTCGCCCATGTACTGCGTGTCGAACTGGCTGGCGTCCAGCAGCACGTCATAGAGATTGCCCTGGCTGCCGTCGCCGCGGGTGAAGGTCGATTCCGCGTGCAGGACGTTCTGGCTCGGCGTCTCGGTATTGATGATCGTCGCATTGAGGTTGATCGAAGTGATATCCAGGTCGGCCAGCGAAAACAGCTCGTCACTGCTGCTGACGCCATCCTGGTTCAGGTCGCGCCAGACCAGCAGGTCGCCGAACAGACTGTCCAGCGCGTCGATGACGCCGTCGTCGTTGCTGTCCAGTTCGGCCAGTTCCGAGAAACCGGAGACGCCGGGCGCGCCGAACAGCTCCGCGATGTCGCCGATGGCGCCATCGCCGTCGCGGTCCATCGCCAGAAAGCCGTCGTCGGAGCGCAGCCAGGCGGTACGCTCGGCAAAGCCATCGCCGTCGAGATCGAAATAGGTGTCGGAGGTCTTGAGCCCGGTGAACTCCAGCCCGTCGCCATCCAGGTCCAGCGCCAAGGGATCGTCGGGGTGGGTAATCCCCATGGCCTTCAGTTGCGCGCCGATGATCTCGCTGAGCGGCGAAGCCTCAAGCGCCGGCCGGTCGTCGAGAATCTGATAAAAGGCGAATTCGATGCGGGCGAGGTAGATACCCAGAGTGTTCTCGTCAGCACCCGGCCCACCCTTGTAGTCGGCAACAAACATCTGATGGCCAAAGACGTCGATGACCAGTTCGCCTTCGGTGTTAAGACCATAGCGAATGAAAGGCAGGAAGCTTTGGAAAGCCCACTGCGCTTCCTCACCGCCATAGGCAATGCCGCCGGTCAGCGTGATGCCGAAGAAACTGAGACTATCGTGCGCCTCGGCATCGGCAATCAGGATATCCGGCGCCCAGAAAAACCGGTCGGCGCCCTCGTCGCCGTAAACCTCGGCACCGAAGCTCCAGACGAAGATCCAGTCGTCCCCGGCACCACCGTGAACCAATGGGCCGAGCCCTCCCAAAGAAATGATGGTGTCATTGCCAGCACCACCATCGATCTCTAGACGCTCATAAGTACCATCACCATTGGCAACATACTCCGGCTGGCCTGCAAAGAGAAAGTCATCGCCGGCCCCACCATCCATTTGCCCGTATCCGAAGTGAAAGAGCCAGTCGTTCTCGTCTTCTCCTTCAAGACTAGAGTTGTCGTATCCAAAGAGGTAATCGGCGCCCCCACCTCCGACAGCCCTTGACTCTTCGTAGGCATATAGCCAGTCAACATCTGACTCGCCAAAGCCGACTGCACTTCCATGTAGTGTTAGGGAGTCGCTACCAGCCCCTCCAAAAACGTAAGACCAATCGCTGGCGGCAAGCACATCGTCACCGTGTCCGCCGAACCCCAATGCGTAATCGTAAGTCGTGATCGTATCGCTGTCATAGTCCCCGTAAGCAATGGACTCATCGTGCACTTCAAAGACATCGTCGCCAAACGAACCATAGAGTCTCGATTGCCCATATCCAAAGAGCAGGTCGTCACCCAAGCCTCCATAGGCGATGCCCATTCCCGTTGCTATCAACGTGTCATCATCGTTGCCACCGTAAGCAACAGCGCTCTCATGAGCATAAAGGATGTCTTGACCAGATCCGCCATATCCCACAGAGGCGCCAAAAAGGATTATCTCATCATCTCCGGCATTTCCTACAACCGTGGCGGTGTCATCTCCCCAGAGTTCGTCGCTGCCGTCTCCTCCATATGCAACAGCTTGATCGGAAGCTTGTATGGTGTCATTGCCGGCATCGCCATGTACGATTGCTTGATCAACAGCAATCGCCATATCGTGACCGGCTTCTCCAAGTCCATCCAGATGCACCTCGTCAGTACCCGTGACCTGAGCAGTGGTTTCATCGTCCAAACCCACAAGGTCCTCAACGTACTCGGCGAAATCATGGCCGGTGAAATACCACTCAGCAAGATTTTGGCTTATTACTTCAGCTGCAACAGAGAACGCTATGACCGCAATAAGGCCTGCACCAGTGAATGTCAGCAACAGCGCTGTGGTAACAACGCCTGCAACAATGCCTGCAGCGAATCCAATTAACTTAGCGCCTTTGTCATTCGCCTCCGTAGCCACCGAATGGGCCGTCAAGAGACCATCGACGGAGCCCACTAGACTCTCGGCAAGAACGCCGACGGTCATGGTATTTGTGGATTGAAGAGATATTGCCTTTGCACTTAACTGTGCGAACTTCAGCAAAACCTGACCAAGCAACCACATTGGACTCTCCAATCACTATTATTGCTTTGCGGAAAGCGCCTCGACAATCTGCCGCATAATTGCCCCCCTTGGCGGGGCGAGAAAAAGCGGCAGAATGTACAGCTTGTTCCCAAAGGCATACGCCACAGGCCAAAGAAGCCAAGCCCGAAACTGTCTTTGATTTGCCGTTCGAAGACGCACAACTACTCGCCAATGTTCGCTCATCCCGCTTCTCTGCGGGATCACGTCAAGGGTTTCTGCCCGAGAAATCGTGAACCCGATTATTGGGAAAGCGACCTTGTCCTCCCCGATCTCAATAATCGGTTTTGGCGAAAACAAAACTATTGTTGCTGGAAAAAAAAGAGCACATAAGAAAAGTGCCAATAGTGAATAGACAATCGCCGTCAAAATCTTTTCACTGAGACGGCTATTGTTTTCAAAATAATAGCCGGCTACTAATATTACAATTCCTAGTAGAAAAGCACACCAGAAGATAGAGATAGGTATCCTGCGTGGTCGCCCATGCTTCACTTTTTGATCAAATGTCACCGCTGATGGTTCCTGCCTGTCTGTCTATAAATCCGTCGAACTATCTGTCTGTTCCGCAAGAGCCGGCATCGCACCTCGACGAACACTCACCTCTCGGTCCTTGAAGAGTTCCGCCTTTACCTTCTCGATCAGGACCGGGGCCTGTTGCGGCGGGGCGACGACGTCGACGATCCAGACCCGCTCGCCGGACTTCCAGTCCTGCGGGCGCAGGCGGAAATCGGGCTGTTGCAGTTGCTGTTCGACCGGGTCGCTGACAAAGGCCCAGGAGACGAAGCCGGCCGGGGTACCGTTGCGCTGTACCAAACGGTATTGCTGAAGCGCGATCGGCGGAATCACCCGCCATTCCAGGTCGCTCAGCAGCAGATGCCGGTGCTGGGACGACTGCATCATTATGGAGACCGCTTGGCCGAAAACCTGAGAGGCCTGCGCGAAGGCCGCCCGCAGCAACTGGTCCGGGGAGCGCTTCTGCCCGGTCTTTTTCGCGCCTTCAGGCTTCCTGTCGTCGGACGCCTTGCCCTTCGCCGCGGCGTTGGATGCCGCCGCCTCTGCTTTCAGCGCACCTGCCATCGCCGCTGCGGCCTTGCGCGCCGCCTGACCTTGCTCTTTCGCCATGCTCCTGCCCACTCCTCACAAGTCAGCCGTTTTCCTGCACAACACAGCGGGTTTTCCGCGCCATGCCTCCTGCACCCGCGACAGGGCATGACAACGCCAAACACCTGCCCTGTCGGGCCACGCCTAGTGCAATAGAGCAGAGAAAACCTGAAGTTGCCGCTTCTCGATGGCTCGATACAGCGCCGGCAAACGGCTGCTGGAAATTCATCCCATCCTCCTGTGCTGAGGCCACAGGAGCTTTGAGCCGGGGCACTCGTCCCCATCTCCATGATAAATAACGGCATATTTCCGTATCGAGAGGGGTCGCAGGAGGCGCTGCGGTGATTCCCCGGCGGCACCGAGAACAAGAGAAGCATTGAACTTGCCTGCTGACCGCATTTGCGACCCCCTCCGGTACAGCGTGTGCATTCCCCATCAATCAATCAAAGGTAGCACAACTTTTCGGATCATGCGATCCAAAACTGACACCGGTAGGCGTGAAGACGCAGAGAGGCAACAGACCACTTAAGGCGCGGCGAAGCGGCGCAGCATCACAGGAAAATTATTGCATCGATGCCCGCGCATTCCGGACCCCAGGGCAACAGAGACCGTCGAGACCTTGTGCGATCGGAAACGCGGCGCTTCACAAAGCTATCAATGGCTTGGAGAGTTCCTGGCGTCCCCTAGGGGATACGCCGCAGATACCCAGAACGCACGTAAAAACAATGCGTTACAGATTTGCTCGATGCGCGGCTTGTAGCAGTTTTTGTAGCACTCGGCAACGCTCTAAATCGGCAGCGCCCAGTTATTCAAGCGGTCTGCCCGACTATTCAAGTGTTTGAGGGCCGGGAACTGCGTCCTCAACCCAACCCAAGCCAATCCAGCCACCGGAGTGAGGGCATACAACCAATACCTAAGCGATCAGTCGGATCCGGCTTGGAGTGCAAGCTCGCCGATAACCCCTTTGCCTGGATGTAGCGTTGTGAGATCTGACTGCAGGTTCAAATCGAGGGAGCGCAACCGTCGACACCAGCGTCGCCTTTTCCAAGCAGCGGCATAAAGCGCCAGTCCAATCTATGAGAGCGCCTGAATATGGGAGTTCGGTCAGAAACGGTTATTGGTAAGCGGACTCTGCAGTGACCGGAAAGAGCCCGTTGCGGGCGTTCACTTGAACCCGGTTCCGCGAAGTGACATTCGAACAGGCGATCCTGCTAGGCTGCACCGTATCGAGAGGAGTCAATCTTCCGTGTATTCAGATCTGAATGAATTCAATCGGAAGCCAGAGCCGTATTCCCGTCACACAACCGATATGCTCTGGGCCGATCCCTGGATCGCGCAGAAAATGCTAAAAGTGCATCTGGACGAGAGCACTGACTTGACCTCGCGCAGGAGTCAGACCATCGACGACATTGTAGGATGGTTGGACCGAAAGATCGGCCTGTCGGGCAAGAACGTCTGCGATCTGGGCTGTGGGCCGGGTCTCTATGCAAGGCGCATGGCGGCAAGAGGCACGAGGGTGATTGGCGTCGATTTCTCGGCCGTTTCACTCGACTATGCGAGTTCCGATGCCGCCGCCCATAATCTTGATATCGAATACCGAGAAGCAGATTATCTGATCGACGATCTGCCCGATGCGCAAGATGTCATTAGCTTGATCTGGTGTGACTTCTGCACGCTCCCACCCGAGAAACGACACACCCTGCTGGAGCGGATCAAGGGAATGCCGAACCCCGGCGGGACATTCGTTCACAGGCTTGGGGTGTCGCGCTGACGTCGGCGTAGTCGTTGACAGCCTTGAAGCATACAGCTCGGCCCAAGGCCATGCACCTCAGTGCCGAAACAGATCCGAGCTTACACCTCCAACCAGGTTCAACGCCGACTTGAAACGTCAAGTCACCCTTCGCCTTCGGGATCTGCGATCTTCAGGCGCGAAGCCATCCGATCAGAAGTGGCGCCGCAAGGTGCGCAGCGCGCTACCGCCCTTGCTCCGGCCCGGATCTATACACGCTGGTTGAAGGCCGGCGCCGGCCCGGCGGCATCCGCCGGCGTATCCGTTACGGCAAGCTGGGCCTGCAGGGCGGGCTGCAGTTCACCCGCTGATGCAATCAGCCGCAGCAGGGTCGCGTTGAGCCCCGCCGCCGTCAGCGTCTCCGCATCCAGCGAGCGCCACAGCAGGAAGCTCTGGCTCATGGGGTTCCACGACAGCGTTGCACCGCCGGTGCGGCCACCCAACCAGTTGAATGCGATCAAGGTATCGGCCAAGGTCTCGGCAGACGGCGCCTCGATCTGGGACAGCACCGAGACCGCCGCCACCACCTGGTCTTCGCCGGCCAGCATGACCGCCAGGCGCCAGCCTTCGTCATGCTCGAAGAAGCAGGCGCCCTCCTCGTCCAGATCGAAGTCGACGTCCAGGCTGTTGCCGAGCAGCGCCAGTTCCTCTTGGACATGTTCGACCAGATCGTCACGGTAGGTCTTCATGATGATCTCCCTTCAAGGCTGCTGACAAAGCGCCCCTGCGGCCGGAATCGTGGAAGCTCGGCACCGATCACCGGCCGTGCTGTGCAAGCTGCGACCTGACCATGACCGGCAGGGCGGCGTGCAAGTCCTTGTCAATCTTGTTGAGGAAGTGCCGGTTGGGCTTACGATAGCGGAGTCTCCCTGATGCCCTGCCCTTGAAGCGATGGTTCTTGCCGTCGAATCTGTCCGGATGCAATGCCTCGGCTGCCGCTATGACTTCATTGCCCAACTCCCTGAGATAACCCTCGGTCGCCAGGCCTGATTTGACATCGTTCTCGAACGTCTCGACCTGATCGAGCAAGGGCAAAAGCTTCTCGTTGATCCACTTCCTATCATCTTTCCGCGCCTCGTCCTTAAGGTGCTTCCCACTTTCGGTGCTTTCGATTTGCTGGCTGAAGGTAAGCAGCCCCACCCGAAGTTCCCGAAGGAAAACAGCCGGTGTCATCTCGTGCATTTCTCTAGCCTCGGCGCCCGTCCAATCCGAGTGCGTGTGCCACTTTGCCGCGCTGTTCAGCATCCTGCGGTAATGATGACCGGCCTTCTCTGGCGGCCGCGAAAGCAGTCTGGCTTCGGCCTGTGCCGCCGTGTACTGCTCGACCTTCTCGCGATCGAGCGGCGTGCCCGCCATAGTCTTCCGGGCGTCTGCGGCAGCCTTGATAAGCAGTTCGAAATTATCCAAAGCCTGGTTCAACTGGTCGAATGCGGACTGCAGTTCCACTGGAAGGCCGGTCGCTTCCGACCGCCACTTCTGCAGCACCGCTGAGGTAATGCCATTATTCACAATCGCCGGGTTCCGCTCGGCAAAACTCCCCCAGGCGTCCGGCTGCGCCCAGCGTCTCAGGCGGTCTTGCACCTTTTTCAAGGTCTCTTCGTCCTTAAGATCGAAGTCCGCCATTAGGCCGCTCGACTCTTTCTTTGCTCCGCCCGACACTTTGAACTCCTGCAGGATTGCCAATGCGACAAGCCGATCCTGCCGATACCTCTGCACGTTGGTCCGCAATTTGGCCAATTGTCTGGGCAGATCATTGAGATCCTGCGTCAGGTCCTGATTCGACTCGGCAAGGGCATTGAGCATCGATAAGTGCCGCCACGCGCCGGCGAAGCGGTCCGCTATCTCCTTGCCCTTCTCATCAAGGACTTGCTCGGCCACATCTTGCGCCGTCTCTTCCTTCCACCACATCGCAAGGCGATTGATGGTGCTATTCCCCGCCTGCAGCTTGCTTGGATCGAAGCCCCGAACCCGCGGCGCCAGCTCTTTCATTGCCATGACATTGGCGCGGTAGATTTCGCTCTCCTCGAGGCCTCCCCGCTTCTTGTGCTGC
>JANQMC010000131.1 GCA_028280305.1 Pelagibius sp.
CCCGATTCGCGCGTCAGTGCGCCCATGGTGCTGACATCGCCCCCGGCGCAAAACACCCCGCCGGCGCCGTTGATGACAATCACCCGTATCGCGGTGTCCCGGCCGGCCTCTTCCAGCAGCCGAAGAATGTCGTCGCGCATTTGCGCGGATAGCGGATTCCGGCGCCGGGGATCGCAGAGTGTCAGAATGCCGAGCGCCCCCTGGCGTTCGAGTGTCGCGGCGGGGCTTGGCGCCTCCTCCGGACTCTCGCCTCCCCCTTCGGCCGCTTCCATCATCCTGCCATCTCTGCCATCCGGTCCGCTCATGAAATCGTCAACCCTTCCGACTCTCCAGTGTGCCTTACCGAGCCCGACAAGTCAGTTTTCGAGCGTACAATACTGCTAGTCGAAACCAATGCCACCGAAAATACATGCGATGGTCTAATACTCCCCTCCGCTGCGGCACGAGGACAGGCTGCAGGGCCTTGACCAGGAAGGCCATGGCTGAGGCCGCCATCGTCAGTGCCACGCAGACGCCATGCGGGCTAGAGCCTATTCGGCTAAATCCGAGTCAATTCTGTTTCTCGATTGGCGTGCGCGATCCGTGGCCGAAACGGGCGCGGCGTCCTGCTCTGGGGCACCGCAGGGTGCGGCCACGCCGGTCGGCTCAGCTCCCACCAGCTTGTCCAGCGCCGCGGAAGAAAGGCCCAGGCGTTCGGCGATCACGGCCCGCGTGTCGCCACCCGGCGCAGGAGACGGACGCACGGGCATGGGTTCGGCGCCGACGAAGCGCAACGGCGATCCCGGCATCAGCACGCTGCCGACTCCCGGCTGATGCACCCGCGCGAACAGCGGATTGGCCTCCGAACACGCCGGGTCGGACTCCACCAACTGGCGAAGAGTCTGATAGGGCCCCCACAGAACCCGGTGGCTATCGAAGGCATGGCCCACTTCGGCCAGCGTCCGCCCCGCCACCCAGGGCTCCAGCACCGCGGCGATGGCGCCCCTGCACCGCCAGCGGTCAGCATCGGCAGTGAAGTCCGCATTCATGGCCATCTCCAGATGCGCAAAAGCCTCGCCAAGCCCGGTCGCCGCACAGAGCGCCGACCACTGCCGCGGCGTCAGCGCCGCGACCATGACCCGCCGTTCATCCCGCGTGGCGAAGTCGCGGCCGAAGGCGCCGTAGACATCATTGCCCTGGGCACTCCGTTCCCGCTTCAACAGCTCGATCTCCGCGATGTACCCCAGGTTGCCCAGCATCCACAGCGCAACGTCCTCCAGCGACAGTTCGATGAGCTGACCTGCGCCGGTCTCCCGCCGCCGACGCTCCGCGGCCAGCAGACCGAGGGCCGCAGTCATGGCGCACAGGGCATCCCAGGCCGGAAGAAGCTGATTGACCGGCGTGTCGGGCCGCGCCGGCCCGGTCATAAACGGCAGTCCCGTGCGCGCCTGGATGGTGTAGTCCACCGCCGCGCGATTGTCGTGCGTACCGCGGATGGAGAGCATGATGAGGTCGGGACGGCGCTGGCGCAGATTCTCGTAACTCAACCAAGCCTTGGCGGGCATATTGGTGAGCACGATCCCGGCCTCGACGATCAGGTCCTGGGCTGCGCGCTGCCCTTCCGGTGAACGCAGATCCAGGAACACCGAGCGCTTGCCCTTGTTCAGTCCGTGCCAATATAGGCTTTCGCCGCTTTCGGTTACCGGCCAGCGGCGGAGGTCCGGGCCACCGCCGATCTGGTCGACGCGCACCAAGTCCGCGCCAAGCTGGGCGAGAGCCATGCCGCCCAAGGGCGCCGCAATGAAAGCCGAGACCTCGACCACCTTCAGTCCCTCTAGAACGGCAGCACTCATTCAACCTCCCTCGTCACCGATCAGTCCTTCTTCGATAAAACCGCATGCCGCCTTGCCGAAGATGCGGGCGCTGAGCCTTCGCCCCCCCGGGCGGCGCGACACAGCCGTCACTAAGTCTTGTCATCGGGAGCGGGCTGGCCACGCCAGACCGCCAGGACTTCCTCGGCCATATGAATGGGGTAGCGCGCGCGGTACAGTTCAAGGCTGGCCTCGTGACGCTCCCTGTTGGGGCTGCCCAGCGCATCCTCGACAACCACTGTGTAATAGTCGCGGTAGGAGGCGCTGCGTACGGTCGATTCGACGCAACCCTCGGTGTTGACGCCCAGGACCACCACCGTTTCGATGCCACGGGCCTTCAGCACGCGCTCGAGATGGGTGTTCAGGAAAGCGTCAGGCCGCGTCTTCTCGATTACCGTGTCGTTGGGCCCGGGCTCCAGGCCGTCGACGAAGTTCCAACCGAAGGTGCCGGGGATGGTGTAGTTTGGATCCTTGCCGTCGCGGGTCTTGAATCGCAGCCAGGCAGGACTATCGCCGTGACCGCCGGGCATCGTGAACTGCCGAATGAAAATCACCGGGATACCGAGGGATTGGCTCTCGCGCACGAAAGAGATCATGGTCGGCAGGCGCTCGATGGTCAGTGAAAGGTCCTTGCCATGGAGCCCGAAGTGCCCCTCCGGGTCGCAGAAGTCGTTCTGTATGTCGACACTGAGCACCGCCGTATGGGACGCGGCAGCCGTTTCCGCAAGGCTGTCGTAGACCTCGATACCTTGAATTCGCCTCATTCGTTTTCCCCAGTCCTTTTTGCGGTCGGGATCGCCAATTGCGTCCTGAAGCGTCCACTTCGAAGCTGTAAGCCAAAGCAGCCCGCGAGCAAAGCGAGCCCAATCAAATCGGACTGCAGGCCCGGCCAAATGAGGGCGGCAGCAGACGCAGCCAGCACTGCCCGGAGCGGCCAACCCGCGGGCTCGACCAACCATCCGATCGTCGCGGCCGCCAGCGCCACCGTGCCCACGAAACCGGTCACCGCAGCCAGAGCTATGCGCGTTGGATCACCCACCAGGATGAGTTCCGGATGATAGACCATCAGGAAAGGAACGATGAAGGCGGCCAGCGCCAAGCGCAGGGACAAGAGGGCCGTCTTCAGCCAATTCGCTTCCGCCATCGCTGCGGAGATGAACACGGTGGCGCAAAGCGGCGGCGTGATGCCGGAGAGGATGGCGAAGTAGAAGACAAAGAGATGCGCCTGCATCGGCAGCAGTTCCAGGCGCACCAGCGCCGGCGCCACCACCGCCGCCGCCAAGATGTACGCCGCCGACGTCGGCAGCCCCATGCCGAGGACCATGGCGATACCCATGGCCAACAGCAGGGAGAGGAGCAAATGCTCCTGGCCCAGCGAGATGATGAGGGCCGAGAATTTCACACCGACACCGGTCCCGGCGATCATGGCAAGAATGATCTGCGAACAGGCGATCAGAATGGCGACGGTCACCAAGCCGCGGCCCGCCAGAATCAGCCCCTCCACCAGATTGCGCAGGCGGCTTCCCAGCATGTCTTTCCCGCCGAAAGCCAGATAGGCCCCCATCAGCGCGACCGTCGCCCAGAACGCCCCGGTAGCCGGCGTGTAGCCCGCGACGAGAAAGCCGATCAACAAGGCCAGCGGCCCAAAGACCGGCAAGCTGCGTCGCCAGTGGAGAAACTCCCCTGGGCCGGGAATATCCTTCTTGTCGACCACGCCATAGCCGCTGCGCCGCGCCTCGAAATGGATCGCCGCGAAGCAACTGGTAAAATAGAGGATCGCCGGAATCACCGCAGCCAGCGCCACCTCCATGTAGGGCACACCCAGGAGTTCGGCCATGATGAACGCGCCCGCACCCATGATCGGCGGCATGATCTGGCCACCCGACGATGCCACCGCCTCGACCGCTCCGGCGAAGGAGCGGCGGTAGCCGAGTTTGCGCATCATGGCGATGGTAAACGTTCCGGTCGTCGCCACGTTGGCGGCCGCAGAGCCGGACACGGTCCCGAACAGGCTGCTGGCCACGGTCGCCACCTTGGCCCCGCCACCGATGAAGCGTCCGCTGAGGTAGAGCGCCAGATCCATGAAGGTCTGACCGCCGCCGGTCTTCAGCAGGATGCCGCCGAAGATGATGAACATGGCGATCACCGTTGCCGAAACACCGGTAACCAGGCCCCAAATGCCGCGGTCGGTGCTGTAGAGCACTTCACTGATAAGTTCGAGAGACAACCCGCGGTGAGCCCAGGCCCCGGGCATCAAGGGCCCGAAATAGGCATAGGCCAGAAAGACCGCCGCCAAGAGCGGGAACAGCCAGCCGACGACCCGGCGCGAAGCCTCCAGGAGAATCAAGGTCAGCAACACGCCCAGCCATGTGTCGGCCGCCGTGGGGAAGAAACCGATGGACATGATACGGTGATACTCGGCCACGACCCAGCCGCAGGCGACCACTACGGCGAGGACCAGCAGTCCATCGAAGGCAAGGGCACTGCGCGAGCCGGCGAGCCGGCGAGCCGGCGGGTACAACAGAAAGGCAAGAACCAGACAGAGTCCGACATGGGGCGCACGCTGCTGGATGTTCGGGAAAGCACCGAAGGCGCCGGTGTACATGTGAAACAGGGTGAGCGCGAGCGCGACCGCCGGCACCGCGGGGGCCAGCCAGGCGGGCAGAGAACGGGATGCTATGACATCCGTCTTGTCCGCCGGCAGGGTCTCAGCATCATCGTCGCCTCCAGTCTTCTTGGCGATGATCGGCGCTTTGGCCACCCGGTCAATCCTTCCTCGCCTCCGGTGGGATCAGGCGCTCGGGGACATCATGGCCCTGCTCGCTCAGATACTTGTAGACACCGATGTGGAGTGGAGTTGCACCGTACTTCAGGGTGTTCTCGACGATGTCGATCGAGGCGATGGCCGGATAGGTCTCCGCAATCTTGTCCTGATGTTCAACCATGGCTTTGAAGATGCGGTAGCCCAGGTCTTCCGGCAGACGGGTGGTGGTGCCCTGTGCGATGAAGACGCCGCGCACCACGGTCTCCTCAGCCCCCTCGTAGGGCGGCGTGATCTTGACGAAGCGATAATGCGGGAAGGTCGCCTGGACTTTGGCGATATCCTCTTCGCCATAGCTCAGGAATCGCAGGGGCACGGCCGTGCCGGCATCGAGGATCAAGCCGTCCGGACGATCGAACAGACCGGCCTTTACCAGTCCGACGATTCGGCGATCCTTCATGGCATCGCGGGCGTCTCCGTAGCTGCCGGAAAACCAGTCGGGAGCGACACCCATAAGGTCGAACTGGTTACGGGTCACGCGTTCGGTCGAGCTGCCGCGCGAGCCGCCGCTGAAGTCCTTGCCAGCCAGATCCGAGATGGTTCGGACATCGCTGTCCGCATTCACGACGATGTAATAGGCGAGCGGGCTGGTCACCCAAAACAAGCGGAAATCGGGCAGCGCCTGTCCCTCCCATGGACCGACGCCCTGCTGAAACTCGAAAAACTCGGGCTCGGCGAACAGCCCCCAATCCGCCTCCTCGCGCGCCAGCCGCTTGCGGTTGTCGACGCCGCCGCCCGTCTCCATAACGGTGACTTCCAGGTCGTCGAAGAGCCCGTTCAGCATCTGTGCCTGGGCCACATGGTAAGCATAGAGCGACGACGACTGCCCGGTCGCCGCGATCGTCAAAAAAGTCTTGTCCTCGGCAACTGACTGCGATGCCTGCAGGACAGCCGCCATCAGAACCGCCACGGTGGCGGCCCGGAGTTTCCTTAACATTCTGTACGGCATGATCGGGGCCCCTCTGTTCAAGCTGGATGCGTCTCTCGGGGAAAGGTCGCAGCTAACACAAGGCCGGGGCATCTTCGCCTCGGCCATGCCTTGGGTCTGATGGAGAGAGGTCGCAGGCAAGCCATGCCCGCCTCGCACCACTCACGCCGCACCTGTCCCGCGGCCCCATCGCTGCCTCCCCCCATTTATGCCGGCTGATCGGACGGAATTCCGTCAACCGATTAGTATTATGAAAATATGAAACATTGATACATACTTTTCAAGATTTTTATTCTGATATGCGGAATCGTAAAGTCACTATTCGCCCAATCTGGTGAATGCGTGCTGCACGCCCCCCTGCCAAGCAAAGCAGGGCCCAAAGCCATGGAGAGCATCCGATGCAAAAATCCACTCTGCTGAAATCCATGATCCTCAGACAGGAGATCCTGGTCATGCCGGGAGCCTATGACCCGATCAGCGCGCGGCTGATCGAGCGGGCCGGCTTCGAGGCCGTTCAGTGCACGGGCCTCGGCATCACGGCCGCGGCCTTGGGCCTGCCGGACTTCAGCGTCATCGGCATGAGCGACATGGCCGCCCGTACCGCGCGTATCGTCCGCGCCACGGCGCTACCGGTCATGGCCGATGGCGACAACGGCTTTGGCAATGCCGTCAACACCTTTCTCACGGTCCAGGAATTCGAAGCCGTCGGCATCGCCGGCATCAACCTGGAAGATCAGCAACAGCCCAAGCGCTGCGGACACCTCGACGGCAAGCAGATCGTTTCGACAGCGGAAATGGTGCAGAAGATTCGCGCTGCGGCCGAAGCCCGGCAGGACTCCGATCTCGTCATCAATGCGCGCACCGACAGCTTGGCGCTTGGTGGCGTCGAAGAGGTTCTCCGCCGCGGCAACGCCTACCTGGAAGCCGGTGCGGATATGGTGTTCGTCGACGGCGTAGACAACGAAGACTATATCACCCGACTCGTTCGCGGGGTCCGCGGCCCGATTGCGGTGAACATGGTCGAAGGCGGCAAGACGCCCCCGGGTCTGACGGTGGAGCGCCTGCAGTCGCTGGGCGTCGCCCGCGTCAGCCTGCCGGTCACTGCCCTTCTGGCGGCCGTTCAGGGTATGAAGGTGGCGCTCGCCAAGCTCAAAACAAGCGGCGACCCCGCGGCTTACCAAGCCGGCCTTGCCGGGTTCGAGGAACTACATGGTTTGACCGGCATGGATCGCGTGCGCGAAATGGAACGGCGCTACGCCACGCCCCCGGATGAGGTCGTGGCCGAGTGAACCATGGCGTTGAACCCCGCTGTCACCCACGCTTGCCGTAGCGCGCTTCCAGGGACAGCCAGCCATCGTAGTCGAACAGAGACCAAAGGGCCCGGTGGTCGAACATGCGCTCGGCCTGGCCGGCGGTGGTCCCGGTGGCTTTCAGTTCCCGCATCAGTTCGAGCCCCGCCTTGCCGAAGAGCCGCGTCAAGGAATTGGGAAAGATCGCCAGCGCATAGCCCATCGCCTCGAGGCGTCCGGCGGGCAGAGAGGGCGTCCTCCCGCCCTCCACGACATTGGCCAGCAGCGGTGTGCCGGGGAAGGCGCGGCAGACGGCCTCCATCTCTTCCTCGTTTTCCGGGCTTTCGACGAAGAGGACATCGGCGCCAGCCTCCTTGTACAGGCCCGCCCGGTCGATCGCAGCCTGAATCCCAAACTCCGTGCGGGCATCGGTACGCGCAATCACCAGGAAAGCATCGTCCAGGCGCGCCTCGCAAGCGGCCTCGATCCGCATCACCATCTCTTCCGGCACGACCAGCCTGCGGCCAGGCTCATGGCCGCAGCGCTTGGGCTCGTTTTGATCTTCGATCTGAATGGCGCTGACGCCGGCGCGCTCGAAGTCGCGGACGGTACGCACGATGTTTAGCGGTCCGCCAAAGCCTGTCTCGCCGTCGACGATCACCGGAATGGTGAGGACGTCGCAGATACGTTTGACCCGGTCAAGGACCTCCGAAAAGGAGGCGAGCCCGACATCTGGCGCGCCCAGGCAGCTCATCGACAACCCGGACCCTGTGATATAGGCGGCCTCGAATCCGGCAGTCTCGACCAAGCGCGCGGTCAGGCAATCGAAGCAGCCCGGCGCGATCAGGAGGGAAGACTGGGCCAGCCGGGCGCGCAAGCGCGCATTTCGGTTTTCGGTCACCCGCAGGCCCGGAGGATAGGCCGCCTTGAGACTCTGGGACATGATCGTACCTCTTCGGGAGACGCGCCTCGGCACGGCTCACCGCGCGAAGGGGCGCGGGATTGAATCCCCGCCCCCTGCTTTCCGGTGCACGCAGCGGGCGTCAGTTCGACGTCAGCGCTTTCTCAACGAACTTATTGGTGAAGACCTTGTCAGCCAGAGAAGCCTCGAATTTGCGGTCGGAGAACTTGTTCAAATAGCCGATGACCCGCAAGAACTGATCGCGCGAAACCTCCGGCGAATCCGGGTAAGCTTTGACGATGCGTGTCCAGGCCGCATCGAACAGCGTCTTGTCGAACTGATCGAAGTAGGCAGCATAGATCTTGTCGCGAACCTGGTGCGTGCGGGCGGGGTCGCGCATAGCCTGGGTTGCTGCATGGATCGCCTCCACCAGGCCGGTAGCACGCTCAGGGTCCTCCTCCAGCCAGCTCTCCCGCGCATTCAAAGTAATGTACAGGTAGCCGTCCAGATCGGGAATCTGACCAGCGGCCATGTCGAACAGGAGAAAGGCATCATGCTTGGCGATGGCCGTGTCCGAGGTCGGATTTGACAGGATGAAGGCGTCGATCCGGCCCAATTCAAAAGCCGCAAGCAATTCTCGGCTGCCGCCGACGAACACGACCGTCGCGTCGGATTCGGGATTGTAGCCGGCTTGCTCCAGCATATAGAGGGCCAACTGATGAGTGCCACTGCCGGCGCCGGTCACGCCGATTCTAAGCCCCTTCAGAGCCTTCAAACGCTCTTCCACGCTGGAGCCCTGGCTCAGGCCGCGCTTTTTGGCCACGTCGTTTTGGATGACGACATTCGAAGCGTACTGCGTCAGCAACGCGGTGAAGACCCGAACGTCGGTCCCTTGCTGTACCGCACGCATGGCCGCCGCCGGCGTGCCCGGATAGACATGCGTATCGCCGCCGATCACCGAGGCCAAGGCGGCACCGCCACCGGCCTTGAAGATCTGCAGCTTGGCCTCGATGCCGTGCTCGCCGAAATAGCCCATGACGTCCGCCGCATAAACCGGCAGATAGAGCATGCCGATGCTCGGCATGGCGAAGGTGACCTCGTGCTTGTCGTGGGCCGTGGCCGGCAGCACCGCTCCGGCAAGCAGCAGGGCTGCGCCCACGGCCGCCCCGGCGATACGGTTTCGAATGCTCATTGCGCTGTTACTCCTTGTTGTGCCTGTCATTGCGAGAAAAATGGAGAAGACAGAGCCGGCCCACGACTAAATGGCCCATGGCTAGATGGACATCTCACGCTTGTCCTCCACCGCTTTCCAAGGCATGGCCATCTTCTCGAACCACTTCACCGAGACGTTCAGCGCCAAGGCCAGAACCATGATGGCAATCAGCGCTGCGAACATGCCGGAGGTGTCGAACTGGCCCGAGGCGTCGGCGAGCAGATAGCCCAGGCCCTTGTTGGAGGCGATCAATTCGCCGACGATCGCGCCGATCAGGGCGTAGGGAACGGAAAGGCGCAAGCCGTTGAACACCCAGGTGATCGCAGAGGGAACGACGACCTTGCGGAGAATGTCGCTTTCGCTCGCCCCCATCAGCCGCATGATGGCGATCTGCTCGCGACTGACGGAACGGACGCCGGAGTAGGTGTTCAAGAACACCAGAAAGAACACGATCGTCGCCGTCAGATAGATCTTCATATCGATACCGATGCCGAACCACAGGATGAACATCGGCGCGAGCGCGATCTTGGGCAGGCTGTAGAACATCATGATGAACGGATCGAGCACATCCGCGAGTGTCTTGGCGCGCCCCAGGACGACACCGACCACCATGCCGATCGTGCTGCCCAGCAAGAAGCCCAGCAGCGCTTCGATACTGGTGATGCCTGCATGGTAGAACAGCTTGCCGGACATCGCCCAGATATAGAGGGTCTCCGCGATCTCCGTCGGCTTGCCGATGAAGAAGTCGGAAACCAGGCGGCCGGCCACTGCCTGCCAGGAGGCAATGATCCCGACCAGCAGCACAGCCCGGGCGACCCATATCTTTTGGCGGCGCCGGCGTTCGCCCTGCTTGCGCATCTCGACCGCACTCCGCCCGCTTCGCGAAGATCCGGCAACAGGCAAAGGCGTGGCATCGCGTGGCATGGCGTCAGCCATCTCAGCTCTCCATCCGGTCCATGTCCGGAGACAGCAGATCCCAGAGCTCGGCCGTGAGATCCCGATAGGTCGAATTGTGCCGCAGCTTCATGAGGTCGCGCTCACGCGGCAGCGGCACATCGACCACCCGCGCAATGGTACCCGGCCGGTGGGTGAACACGACGCAACGATCGGCAAGACTGACCGCTTCATCGAGATCGTGGGTGACGAAAATCGCCGTCTTGCCCAGGGATATGGCGAGGTCGCGAATCTCGATCTGCATCTTCAGCCGAAGCTGGGCGTCGAGCGCGCCGAAAGGCTCGTCCATCAGCAGCGCCTCCGGGTCGTAGGCCAACAGCCGGGCCAAGGCGCAACGCTTGCGCATGCCGCCCGAGAGCTGGGAGGGATAGGCCTTTTCGAAGCCTTTGAGCCCGACTTTCGCCAGCAGATCATCCACCCGGTCTCGGGCTTCGCGCTTCGGCACCCTGCGGATTTCGAGCGGAACGATCACGTTGCCCATGACATCCCGCCAGGGCAGGAGGTGATCGTTCTGCGTCATGTATCCGACACGCTGGTTGTAGGGGGCGACCGTGGACCCGCGATAGCGGACCGTGCCCGTGGTGGGCTCGAACAGGCCGGCCGCCATATTGAGAAGGGTCGACTTCCCGCAACCGGAGGGCCCAACTAGCGTGACGAATTCGCCCTCACGGACATCGAGGGTAATGTCGTGCACGGCGACCACATCGCCTTGCAAGGTCTCGAAGGTTTTCCCGACCTGCTCATAGGAGATCAGAGGCTGGTCGGATTCCGCCAATGGGCCCGTGGTAGCCATCGCCTCCCGGCTTGCCACTATCTCCGTCGCGCGCGCCCTTTCAAGCATCCGCTCCCATGCCCTATTTTTATTCTTTCCGCGTAAGACATCTCACCCGTTTAGCAAGCGATATCAGAAACGCAATTTTGGGTCAACCATTCTGCAGTGCGGTTTCTAAAAATCACTATTGTCAGTATGAGGGCGCTGCGGTAATAATACTGCCGGTGAAACTTCCCAGCCGGCGCTCGGCCGGCAAGCAAATGAGTTTGCCCGCGAGCAAGTGATCGGATCATGAAAACCAGCCCCTCCCCTCTCGCCGAGGACGATTATCTTGAGAAGGACGATGCGATATCGCCCGATGCCAGTGCCGACCGTAAATTCATTACGGCGCTGGCGCGCGGCTTCGAGGTTCTGCGTGCCTTCAAGCCGGGCAGCGGGGCCCTTGGCAATCAGGAGCTTTCGCGCCTCACCGGCATCCCGAAAGCCACCGTGTCCCGGCTGACCCACACCCTTTCCGAGCTGGGCTATCTCCGCCACCTGAAGGCGGAGGGCAAGTACGAGCCCACGGAGTCGATCCTCGCGCTCGGCTATGCGGTGCTGTCGAACATGCTCGTGCGCCAGATCGCCCACGACCCGATGCTGGAGTTGGCCATGCAACACAAGGTCTCGGTGGGCCTGGCCAGCCGCGACCGGCTCAGCATGATCTTCGTCGATGTCTGCAACAGCCGCTCCCTCGGCACGCTGCGCCTGGAGATCGGCTCGCGCGTGCCGATGCCCAACACGGCGGTCGGCCGGGCCTTCCTTGCCGGCGTGCAGGAGCAGGAACGTGAGTTCTTCTACGAGCGCTTCGCTCAGCGCCTGGGCAGGAGTGAGTGGGCCACGCTGAAAGGCCGGGTGGAGGACGCGATCGCTCAGGTCGAGGACCGCGGCTTTTGCTATCTGGAGGACGAGTGGCATCACGGCATGTGTGCCGTCGGGACGCCACTGGCTTCCATCGACCGGCAGACGGTAATGGGCATGATGTGCGGGGCGCCTGCCTTCGTTGTCGACCGCAAGCAGCTCGAAGACGAACTGGGCCCGCGGCTCGCCTATCTGTGCCGCAGCCTCGCCCCAATGCTGCGCTGAAAGGCTTGATGGCCGGCCGCGGCTTGGCTCGCAGATATCACCAGAGAAAACCGCCCGTGAAACGCGTTCATCGCTGTCAGCATGCCGAACCCCTGGAGGAAGACACCGCGTGACAACAAATGACAAGATTGAGAAGTGGCGGGGCTTCGTGCCGGATGCCGAACTCGAAACCTACATAAAGGGGCGCTTCGGCAACAGGATCGGCATGGGTCGGCGGCCTGCCCTGCTCAACATCGATACGACTTATATGTTCGTCGATCCGGCATATAGCCAATGCGGGGCCGAAGATCCTCTGCTGCTGGCTGCTATCGAACGCATGACCCGAACCTTTCGCCAGCTCGGCCTGCCCGTCTACTACAGCCGCCGCGACGACCGCGTTCATCCCGTCCGGCGCGGGATCTGGAACCTGAAGCTTGGCATCGCCGGCGACTTCCAGTACAGCCGCGACCCCCGGGCGGACGAATGGCCGGACAGCTATGCGCCGCGCGAGCAGGACGTCGTCGTTTACAAGAATAAGCCCTCCTGCTTTTTCGAAACCCCCCTGGAATCGTTCCTGCGCTACGACGACGTGGACACATTGGTGTGCATCGGGATCTCCACCAGCGGCTGTGTGCGCGCCGGTGTGACCGATGCCTTCTCCCACAACTTTCGGGTCATCGTGCCGCAGGAAGCCGTTGGCGACCGCTGCGCCACAGCACACAAGGCCAGCCTCTTCGACATGGATATGAAGTTCGCGGATATCGAGCCGCTCGACCGCGTCATCGCCGAGCTCGAGCACCGCTTCGGCGGGTCCGTAAAAGCCTCACACGCAGCCCAGTAACCTTGGCGGGACCGACGTTCCGCACTGATGCAACAGCCAACATCCGCGCGCCGTTCCCGAGAGCGGCCAGCGGACCGGGAGAATAGCCGACCTCATGGATTTCGAGCTAAGCGAGGAGCAGAGCCTGTTCCGCGACAGCGTGCGCAGGTTTGCCGAGCGCCATCTGGCCGAGGGAGCGCTCAAGCGGGCCCACGCACCGGACTTTCCTTTCGACGCCGCCCGCGCCATGGCGGAGGCCGGGCTCATGGGCATCACCCTGTCCGAGGAAGATGGCGGCCAGGGCGGTACGCTGATGGACTCCATCATCGCCATCGAGCAAGTGGCCCTAGTCGACCCACGCGCCGCCGATGCCGTCCAGCAGGGCAACTTCGGCGCCATCCGGACCCTGGCCGAGTATGCGACGCCGGACCAGAAGGCGCGTTACCTGCCGCCGCTGCTGAAAGGCGAGATGGTGATCGGCCTCGGCATGACAGAGGCCAATGCCGGTTCCGCCGTCACCGACCTGACCACCCGCGCCGAGCCCGACGGCGAGGGATGGCGGATCACCGGCGGCAAGGTCTTCACCAGCCACTCGGCGGAAGCCGATCTATTCCTCGTCTATGTCCGCTTCGGGCCGGGCACGGACGGCATCGGATCCGTGCTGCTCGAACGCGGCCAGGAGGGCTTTAGCTTCGGTCAGCCCAGCAGCTACATGAACGGCGAGCAATGGTGCGCGCTCTACTTCGACAACGTCCGCGTCGATCCGGGGAACGTGCTGCTCGGGCCCGGCGGCTTCAAGAAGCAGATCGCCGGATTCAACGCCGAGCGTCTGGGCAACGCGGCGCGGG
>JANQMC010000144.1 GCA_028280305.1 Pelagibius sp.
GGCGGGCCCGGCCGGCCTCTCTGCGGCGATCCGCCTGCGCCAACTTTCCGAGGAAAGCGGCAAGGAGATCACCGTCTGCGTTCTCGAGAAGGGATCGGAGGTCGGTGCCCATATCCTCTCCGGCGCGGTGCTGGAACCGCGCGCCCTCAACGAACTGATTCCGGACTGGAAGGAAAAAGGGGCGCCCCTGAACGCCCCGGTCGGTGACGAGAAGTTCATGCTGCTGAGAGAGAAGGGCAGTATCTCGGTGCCGGTCTGGATGCTGCCGGGCCAGATGCACAACCACGGCAACTACGTGGTCTCTCTCGGCAATGTCTGCCGCTGGCTGGCCGAGCAGGCCGAGGGACTGGGCGTCGAGATCTATCCCGGCTTCGCGGCGGCGGAGGTGGTCTATCACGAGGACGGCCGCGTAAAGGGCGTGGCCACGGGCGACATGGGCGTCGGCAAGGACGGCAGCCAGAAGGCCGGCTACCAGCAGGGCATGGAACTGCACGGCCGCTATGTCTTCTTCGGCGAAGGCTGCCGCGGCTCCCTCACCAAACAGCTTGAGCAGCGTTTCGGTCTGCGGGCGGAAGCGGATCCGCAGACCTACGGCATCGGCATCAAGGAGCTCTGGCAGCTCGATCCCGCCAAGCACAAGACCGGCACGGTGATTCACACCGCCGGCTGGCCGATGAACACCACCACCTGGGGCGGCTCCTTCATCTACCACCTGGAGGACAACCAGGCCTATGTCGGCTATGTCGTCGGCCTCGACTACGACAACCCGCACCTCTCGCCCTTTGAAGAGATGCAGCGTTTCAAGACCCATCCGGCGATTCGTCCGATGCTGGAGGGCGGCAAGCGCATCGCCTATGGCGCCCGGGCGCTGAACGAGGGTGGCCTGCAATCCCTGCCCAAGTTGACCTTTCCAGGCGGCCTGCTGATGGGCTGCGCCGCAGGCTTCCTGAACGTGCCGAAGATCAAGGGCAGCCACAATGCCATGAAGACCGGCATGCTGGCGGCCGAAGCGGCCTTCGAAGCGCTGACGGGAGAGGCCGAAGCGCCGGCGGAGCTGACGGCCTTCGCCGAGAAGGTCGAGGGGTCCTGGGTGCATGAGGAGCTGCACAAGGCGCGTAACTTCCGCCCTTCCTTCAACAAGTGGGGCCTCTACGGATCGATGCTCTACGGCGCTTTGGACCTGAAGCTGTTCGGCGGCAAGGCGCCCTGGACCTTTCGCAACAAGCACGCCGATCATGAATGCCTGAAACCGGCGGCGGAGATGCCGAAGATCGATTATCCCAAGCCTGACGGCGTCATCACCTTCGATCGCCTCTCGTCGGTCTTCATTTCCAACACCAATCATGAAGAGGATCAGCCGGTCCACCTGACGCTGAAAGACGCCTCGGTGCCGGTCGAGCACAACCTGAAGCTCTATGACGAGCCGGCCCAGCGCTACTGCCCCGCGGGTGTCTACGAGATCGTTCGCGACGACGACGGCGCCAATCCGCGCCTGCAGATCAACGCCCAGAACTGCGTCCACTGCAAAACCTGCGACATCAAGGACCCGACACAGAACATCGTCTGGGTTACTCCTGAGGGCGGCGGCGGGCCGAATTACCCGAATATGTAGCAGCGTAAGCCGGGAAGCTTGCCCATCAGGGGCTTCGCCTCGCCCTTCGGCGCCCTTGTGATCTGCCGGATTCGGTCCATTTTTAGGAGGGCCGGTCGCGAGAGCGTGATGACCGGCGCGGCTCCGGGCCGAAGCCCGGCGTTGTGGGGGCTTGGCCCCCTCGGCTAGACTGAAGCAGATCCGGGCCGGACAGGACCCGCTCCGGGGCGGATCTGCCGGGGGGCCAACAAAGCCAGGAGAAGAATTTGTCGCATGTTCGACCGTTGAAGCGCCTTGGCCTCTGGCCCAAAACGGCGCTGGCCGCCCTGGTCGTGGCTCTGTTTCCCGCCGCTTGCGCAGCCGAACCGCCGGTTCAGCGGGCCGATCTCTCGGTGCAACTGGCCGCTGCGGAGTTACCGCAGCGAAGCAATCCGCCGACCATCGCTTCACCCTACGGCTCCTATCTGGCCGGGCTGGTGGCCAAGCGCGACGGCGATCTGGAATCAGCGGCGGACTATATGTCTCAGGCCCTGCGCTACGACCCCGACAATCCGGCCGTGTTGCTGCCGGCGTTGGAACTGGCGGCGGCCACCGGTCGGCAGGAAGAGTCTGCCGAGCTGGCCGGGCGCGTTCTGGCGATCCAGCCTGAAAACCCCGTTGCCAACCTGATCCTGATGGTCGAGGCGGCGCGCGGCGGCGACTTTCAGCGGGCCGAGGAAATTCTTGCGGCTCAGCCGCTGCGCGGCGTCAGCCAGGTTCTGGTGCCGATGATGCGCGCCTGGGTGAAAACCGCGGAAGGTGATGTCGAAGGCGGTCTGCAGCGTCTTTCGGTCTTGGAAGGAGAACGCGGATTTCTGGTTCTCCACGGGCTTCATGCCGCCCTCATCAACGAGGTTGGCGGTCGCGACGCGGTGGCGGCGGCGCAGTACGGCTCGCTGATTGACACATCGAGCCGCCCGACCCTGCGGCTCACCTGGCTGGCCGGCAGCTTCTTCGAGCGAAACGGCGAACCCGAGCGGGCGCTGGAAATCTACCGCAGTTTCACGGCCAGCAATCCCGGGTCCGACATTCTGACGCCGATGCTGGAAAATGCTGAGAACGGCAGGACGAGCCCGGTGGAGGTAACCGAGGCAACGGATGGTATGGCCGAAGTGCTGTTCCACATCGCCAGCCTGCTCAGTCAGGAGTCGGCGCAGGATGCGGCCCTGGTCCATCTCTATCAGGCTCTGGCATTGCGGCCCGACTTCACGCTGGCGCGGGTGCTGTTGGGTGAAATCCTGCAAAGCCAGGGGCGGGGCCTCGACGCCATCGCCGCCTATCGCGCAATCCCGGAGGACTCGCCCTTCGGCTGGGTGGTGCGCCTGCGCGTGGCCGACGAACTGCAGGCTCTGGAAAAGGTGGATCTGGCGCTGGCGGAACTGGATAACCTGGCGGCGGAACGGCCGGAAAATTTCGAGCCGCTTTTCCGCAAAGGCAACCTTCTGCGCGCCGAAGAACGCTTCGAGGAAGCGGTTGTCGCTTATGACGGCGCGGTCGATCGCTTGTCGGAGATCTTGCCGCGTCATTGGTCGCTGCTCTATTTCCGCGGCATCGCGCTGGAACGCTCCGACCAGTGGGCGCGGGCGGAGGCCGACTTCCTGAATGCCCTTGGCCTGCAGCCGGAGCAGCCCTACGTCATGAATTATCTCGCCTACTCCTGGGTCGAGAAAAGGAAAAACCTGGACGAAGCCGAGGCGATGCTGCTGCGCGCCGTGAAGCTGCGTCCGCGCGACGGCTACATCGTCGACAGCCTCGGCTGGGTCTACTACCGACTGGGCCGTTTTGAAGAGGCGGTTGAGCAACTTGAGAAGGCGGTTGAGCTGCGCCCGCAGGACCCGGTGATCAACGATCACCTGGGTGACGCCTACTGGCGGGTCGACCGCAAGAACGAAGCGCGCTTCCAGTGGAACCGCTCTCTCAGCCTCGATCCGGAAGAAGACCAGATCCCGATCATCGAAAAGAAGATCAAGGAAGGCTTGGACGTTCTGCCGCAAGACATCTAGAAAGATCGCCGGTAGAAAGACCTCCGGCAGCGATTCATCCGGTTTGCCGCGCCGGCTTGCAGAGAACGACGTAAAGATGCCCGATCCGAAGGGAGCGGCCCTGGCGGAGGAAACCGCCTGGGCCAAGATCAACCTCACGCTCCAGATTACCGGCCGCCGCGCAGACGGCTACCACGAACTGATGAGTCTCGTGGTCTTTGCCGCTCTCGGCGACGTGCTGCGGTTCTCCGAGAGCGATGCTCTGGGGCTCACCATCGACGGTCCCTTCGCCGCCGGGCTGTCCTCAGATAGAGACAATCTGGTCCTGAAGGCCGTCGAAGCCTTCTCCACCCTCACCGCCACGTCACCGACGCCTGCTATCCGGCTGACCAAAAACCTGCCGGTGGCCGCCGGGATCGGCGGCGGTTCGGCCGATGCCGCGGCGGTGCTGCGCGGGCTTTGCACTTTACAGGGGCTTTCGCCCGGCGAAGGGGGCCTACAGGGTCTTGCCCTCGGTCTGGGCGCCGACGTGCCGGTCTGCCTGGCGTCGCGGCCCGCCATCATGTCGGGCATCGGCGAAAGGCTGCAGCCTCTTGCCGGGTTCCCGGCGGGCGCCCTAGTGCTGGTCAATCCCGGTCTGCCGCTCTCGACGGCGGCGGTCTTCAAGGCGCGCGACGCGGCCTTCAGCAAGGCCGAGGCCGCGCCGCCGCCGGCGGATTTCGACGGGCTGCTGGATTGGCTGCGGGCCCGGCCCAACGACCTGGAGCAGGCGGCCTGCAGCCTTGTGCCGGCGGTACGCGATGTTCTGGCTTTCCTGGCGGCAACGGCGGGTTGCCGCCTGGCGCGGATGTCCGGCAGCGGCGCGACCTGTTTTGCGCTCTACCGGTCGCTCGCGGAGGCCGAAAAGGCTGCCGCGCAGCTTCAGGCCGCTCATGAAAGGTGGTGGGTCAGGTCAGCCGCTCTGCGAGCCGCCGCGTAGCTTCAGCCGCCGTAAAGCGCGGCCACGGAGCGCAGCTCTTTCAACAGGGCCGGGCTCGCCTCGCCGTCGACCGGCAGGCCGGCCATTTCCTGATAACTGCGGATGGCGTCGCGGGTTGCCGCGGTCATCTGGCCGCTGCTGGCCCCGGGCCCGAGGTCGAGCTGACGCAGCAGGTCCTGGATCTCCCACAGCTCGGCCACCGTAACGCTGTTGTTGCTTGCGACGGCGACCTGGGGCGCGGCCGGAGGCGTATCCTGGATCGGGGCCGTATCCTGGGCCGGGGTGTTGTCGGCTGCGGCAGGGCTTTGGCTCTGTGGTGCCGGTGTGGCGTTTTCGCCGGTCCCTGCAACAGCGCTGGAATCGTTTGCGGCGATGCGCGGTTCCGGCGGCTGCTGGTTGCCGAGCCACCAGGCGAGGCCGGCCACGGCGCAGCCGAAGCCCAGCAGGGCCAGTGCCGGTCGTCGCGAAGGGGTTTTCTCGATCAGCGGGCCGCTGTTCTGCGGCGCGATGGCCGGCTTGGTGACGCCCGGCTTGCCGATGGCGGGTTGCTTCTGCGGCGCTTTGTCCTTGGCCGTCTTCGGCTCTGTTGCCTTGCTGTCTTTCGCTTTGGCTGCTTCTGCGGTTTGTTGCCCCGACGCCGCTTTGGTTTTCTCCGGCGTCTTGGTGTCGGCAGCCTTTTTCGGCGTTGTCTTGGTGTCGGCGGCCTTTTCCGTCGGCGCTTTGGCGCTAGATGCTTTCGCCGGATCTTTGCCGCCGGCGGCTGTGGTCTGGGTGTCCGCGGCTGCGCTGGTGAAAGTCAGGCCGTCTGCTTTCGGCGACGTTGCCTGCGGTCCGCTGGCCTTCAAGACCCCGGCGGAGGGGCCGGAGAAGCGCAGGCCGGAGCTCACCGGTTTCGGCGGCGGCGCGGCCACGATCGGCTTGTTGCTGCCGAAGGTGACGGTGGCCGGATCGGGAGCCAAACCTTTGGGGTCCGATTTCGGCGAGCTGCTGACTTTGGGCGCAGCTTCGTTCTTTGCAGGAGAGCTTTTACTCAGGGTATCGCCGGCAAGCGGCTTGTCCTGCCCGGCTTTCCTCCTGGCGGCCGTTTTAGATCCTGACCCTGAGGCGCGCGTCTTCCTCGGCGACCGCTTGGCAGCGGGCGCCTTGCGCGGGCTCGGGTTGGTCTTTTCGGTCTGCTCGCTCATACGCTCTTGCGGACTGTTGATGACCGGCGCCTCTATCCTGTGGCGCCCGGAACCTGATTTCCCAGCCGCCAGGCAGGTCTCTCCAGGTTCCAATAGGACTTTATGAAGCAGCCGTGGTTAACGGAGCCCTAATTCGAAGTCCTTAAAAAACCTCAATTTTTACCGGCCACGGCGTTGTCAAAGGCGGCGGCGGCGGACTATAAGCTGAGAAAGCTTCTGGGGCGCGACGTAACCGAAACATGCCCGGTTCCTCTCAAGAATGGGTTTCCGCCTGGGTCGGCCTGGTTTGCCGGCGCCCCGGGCTTGTGGTTGCCCTGTCTATTCTATCTGCGATTGGGTTGCTCTGGTTCGCCGCCGCGACGCTCAGCATCAATACCTCGACTACGGACATGCTGTCCGAGGATCTGCCCTTTCGCCAAAATAACGTCGCGGTTGATAAGGCCTTTCCACAGCGCGACGACACCCTGATTTTGGTCATCGAAGGCCCGGACAGCCTGGCCAGCGAGGCGGCGGCCCTGCGCCTGGCCGAGGCGCTGCGGAACAAGCCGGAGCGCTTCGAGGATGTTTTTGCGCCGGAAGTGGAACCGTTTTTCCGCCGCAACGGGCTGCTTTTCCTTTCCCAGGACGCTTTGGAGGATCAGGCGGACCGCCTAGCCGCGGCCGCGCCGCTGCTGGCGGCGCTGCAGGAAGATCCCTCGCTGCGCGGATTGCACGGGCTTCTCCAAGACGCGTTCACCGGGGATGCGTTCATCGGGGACGGGGCCACTGCCGCCGATCTCGGGTTCCTGCTCGACCGCCTTGCGGCAGTGGCCGAGGCCTTGCCGGCCGAGCGGGGTGCGCGTCTTTCCTGGCCCGCTCTGCTCCAGGAAGCCGAGGAGACGATTTCGGAACGCCGCCGCTTTCTGATCGTCAAACCGCGCGTCGACTTCGCCAGCCTGACCCCCATGGCTGAGGCGGTCGTGGCAGTGGAGGCGGCGGCCGAGGCCCTGGGCCTCGACGAAGCCGCCGGCTACCGCCTGCGGATGACCGGTCAGGCTCTGATGCTGCAGGATGAGCTCTATTCGGTGCGCAGCGGCATCGGTCTGGTCGGCTTGCTTTCGGCTGTGCTGGTGGCCTGTGTGCTCTTCGTCGGCCTCAGGTCCTGGCGCCTGGTGCTGCCGATCCTGGTTACGCTGATCGCCGGGCTCTGCTGGACCGCCGGTTTCGCGGCTTTCGCGGTGGGCCAGTTGAATTTGATCTCGGTGGCCTTCGCGGTGCTCTTCATCGGCCTCAGTGTCGACTTCGGCATCCACTTTGCGCTGCGGTTCCGTGAGGTTCTCGGCAGCTTCGCAGCGGGTCCCGCATCGGCCCGCGAAGCCGCGCAGCAGGCGCTCGCGTTGACCGGGCGGCTGATCGGGCGGCCTCTGCTGCTTTGCGGCCTCTCTTCGGCCATCGCTTTCTTTGCCTTCCTGCCGACCGCCTATCGCGGTCTGTCGGAACTTGGCCTGATTGCCGGCGGCGGCATGTTCATTGCCCTCTTTGCGAATCTGACCCTGCTGCCCGCGCTGCTCGCTCTGCTGCCCGGCAGACCCAGCGTTCTCAAACCCGGCCCGGTGGCGGCGCTGGGGGTCTGGATCCATCGCACGGCAGGCCTGCGGGCGCGCTGGCTGCTCGGCCTCGGCGGTCTGCTGGCGCTGGCCTCCTTGCTTGTCCTGCCGCAGGCAAGCTTCGATGACGACCCGCTGAACCTGCGCGATCCCAACTCCCCCTCGGTCGCCACGCTGCTTGACCTGCTGTCGGACGTGCGCCTCCAGCCCTATGAGGCGGAGGTGCTGGCGGATGATCTGGACGCGGCGGTCGCGCTGGCAAAGCGGCTGGAAGCCCTGCCGGAGGTTGCCGCTGCTGTGACCCTGGCCGACTTCGTGCCGCAAGGGCAGGACGACAAGCTGGCGGTGATCGACGAAATGGTGCTGTTTCTCTCGCCCGTTCTCCTGCCCGCCGCGCCTAAAACCCCGCTGACATCAGCCGAACGGCGGCAGGCCCTGGAAGCTCTGCAAAACACCCTGACCGCCGCCCCGGCCCATCTGGCGGCGCCGGCCGGCAGACTGCTGGCGGCCTTGAGGGCGCTGGATATGAGCAGCGACACTGCGGCGCCGGAGAACCTGGAACGGGCCTGGCTGGCCGGCTTCCCGGCGCAGCTCGACCGCCTTGGTGTCGCACTGGAGGCGGCACCGGTCGCGCTTGCGGACCTGCCCGCAAATCTGACCGCCCGCTATCTGGCCCCCCCTTACCTAGCTGGCGACGGGCGGGCGCTGATCGAGGTGCAGCCGCGCGACGATCTGCGCGATGCCGCGGCCCGCGCCCGCTTCGTCGATGCGGTTCAGGCCGTCGTGCCGACGGTGTCCGGTCCGCCGGTGACCATCGTCGCCGCCGGCCGGGCGGTGATCGACGCGTTTTTCAAGGCCAGCCTGATCGCCCTTGTCGCCATCGCTCTTCTGCTTCTGGCGGTTTTGCGCTCGCCGCGCGACTGCCTGATGGTTCTGGTGCCCTTGATGCTGGCGGCGGCGATGACGGTGGCCGCCGGTGTCCTGCTCGACCTGCCGTTCAACTTCGCCAATGTGATCGTGCTGCCGCTGCTGCTCGGTCTCGGGGTCGACAGCGGGATCCATACCGTGATGCGGGCCCGCGAACTGCGGAGGGATTCTCCCGGGGCTTCAGGGAAGCCGGAAGCGAACTCCACCCCGCGGGCGATCCTGCTGAGCGCCCTGACCACCCTGGCCTCCTTCGGTTCGCTGGGGCTTTCCAACCATCCCGGCACCGCCAGCATGGGCATGCTGCTGACCCTGGCCATCGTCATCACCCTGTTCTGCATCCTGCTGCTGCTGCCGGCCCTGCTGGCGGCCACCGAAAGGCGATAGCTTGGACTCTGTCGATCGGCGCCGGGAGGGGGAACGGGCCGGAACCGCCTGGCGCGAAGCGCAAACAGGGTAGAACCAAGGGCATTGCAGCCCGCGATCCCTGGCGTTAGATTGCGCCGCGTCCGGCGCCTGAATCTGGGGTGCCGTACGGCGCTGTTGGGGCGTAGCCAAGTGGTAAGGCACCGGTTTTTGGTATCGGCATTCGCAGGTTCGATCCCTGCCGCCCCAGCCAATCCTCTTCAGGGATGCTCATCGTCCGGCAACGCCTTGACGACCCTCTACTTGAGCTCGATTTCGACGAAGGCAAAGTCGCCGGGGCTGGCGTTGATGACGTCGTGCTCGACCCCGGCCTCCCGAAAGTAAGACACGCCCGCCGCCAAGTCCGAGAAACTTTCGCGGCCGTCCTTGTCGACGATCTTTAGCCTGCCGTCGGTGAGCGGCACCACGACGTAGTCGAATTCATGGCGATGAAAGCCGGTCGCGGCGCCGGGTGTGAAACGCCACAAGGTTACCCGGGTGCGGGCATTGTCTTCCTGTTGTTCGCTGACCGCTTTGCTGGCCATGTCGGGCCTCCGGGTTTCCGTCATCTAGAACCCAAGGATGTCGCTTTGCCGGGCGACGACTAGGGCCAGAGCGGTCGGACTATGGGGCCATCAGGTGCGGGGAGACTTCCGCGGCGCGGGTTTTTTCGGTGCGGGCTTTCTTGGTGCGGCGGGCACATCCAGCTTCTCGTGCAGAAACCGCAGCGTGCGGTTCCAGGCCAGGGTGGCGGCGCCGGGGTCGTAGGCCTCCGGCCGGTCGGTCTCGAAGAAGGAGTGGCCGACGTGGTCGTAGATCTCGAAGGAGACATCGCAGCCGATGTTTTTCAGCGCCGCCTCCAGGGCGCGAATCTCCTTCAGGGGTGTCAGCGGATCGGTCATGCCGAAGTGGCCGAGAAAAGCGGCACGGCTGCGGCGGTATCGGCCGCGCTGCAGGCCGTAGAACACCACCGTCGCGGCGACGTCTTCGGGCATTGCCTCGGCGAGGGCCAGCGCCCAGCGGCAACCCAGCGAGACGCCGAGCGTCGCCATGGGCAGGTCGCCTGTCTCGGGATGGGCCTGCAGGTGTTTCGCCGCCGAAACCAGGAGGCGGCTGGTGGCGCGGTCGTCCAGGGCGTCGCGCAGCCTGCGTGCTTCGATGGCCGTCTGCGCGGTGGCGCCGTCGTAGAAGTCCGGCGCCATGGCGACGAAACCACGCGCCGCCAGGCGTTCGCAGAGCGCGCCGTAAAAGGGTGTCAGGCCCCACCAGGAATGCAGCACCATCACGCCTGGCCCGCTGCCCGACTTCGGGATCGCGAGGTAGGCGCCCAGTGTCTCCTTCCCGATCATGATCTGGAAGGGGCCGTCGGAAGTCTTTTTCAACGACAGGTCCTCCAGCAGTGCCGGCGCCCGCGCTGATGCCGGGAGCTGTCGAGCTCCCGCTTCCCTCTCAACGCCGCGGCGACGGCGTGGCTCCCCAGACCTGAATCGTGGCCCCGGCGCGTTAGGGAATGATGAACGGCTGACGATCCCCGGTTGCGCTGGAAAAACCCATTCTACCCCGCGTCTTCATGGCGGCGAGATTCACTCTTTGCCCTGCTATTGCCCCAAATTAGGCCGGTATTTTAGGCGGCGACGCCGAGGCCGAAGATCGTCGCCGCGCCGGCGATGAAGGAGGCGATGCGCAACCATAGCGGGTCGCCGGCGCCGATCAGGGCGCGGCTGATCAGCCAGAGGCCGAGACCGATTTTCACCAGCGCCAGCAGCGCCGGAAAGAGCGCCGTGTCCGGTGCGATGAGCGCCGGGTTGGCGACAAAGGCCAGAGGGACGAGGTAGAGCCCGAGGCCGAGGCGCATGGCCTTGCCGGCGACCGGCACCCAGGGCGTCTGGGCCATGCCGGCGGCGATGAAGACGGTGCCGCAGACCGGCGGCGTGATGGTCGACAAGAGGGCGTACCAGAAGACGAAGAGATGGGCCTGCAGCGCCGGCAGCCCGAGCTCCTGCAGGGCCGGACCGGCGACCGAGATGCAGATCACATAGGCCGCGGTGGTCGGCACCTCCATGCCGAGGATGAGGCAGGCAAGCGCGGTGAGCAGCAGGGCGCCCCAGAGGTGGCCGCCGGAAAGCCCGACGATGACCGAGGTCACCTTCACGCCGAGACCGGTCATGTGCAGAACGCCGATGACGATACCGGCGCAGATGATGATGGCGGCAATGGTGGCGATCTGTCGGGCGGCATTGTTGCAGGCGCCTTCGAAGCGTCCGAGGAAGGCGAGGACGGAGAAGGTCCCGTTGCGGTCGGTGATCAGCAGCGTGGCGGCGGCGAAGATCGCCAGGCCGGCGGCGAACTGCGGGGTGTAGCCGCTGAGGAACAGCACGGCGAGCAGCAGGCCGAAGGGGATGAGAAAGAACGGCACGGTGGTCAGCAGCGTCCGGCGGTCCGGCAGGTCTTCGCGGGCCATGCCCTTCAGGCCATACCCCCGGGCGAAGCGGTCGACGCCGCACCAGGCGGCCCAGAAGAACAGCAGCGCCGGCAGGATCGCCGCGGCCATGATCGCGGTGTAGGGCAGGCGCAGCAGTTCCACCATGATGAAGGCCCCGGCGCCCATCAGCGGCGGCATGATCTGGCCGCCGCTGGAGGCGACAGCTTCGACCGCGGCGGCGAAGGAGGGCGGATAGCCGAGGCGCTTCATGGTCGGCAGGGTGATGGCGCCGGTCGAGGCGACGTTGGCCGAAGCGGAACCGGAGATCGAGCCGAAGAAGGCGGAGGAGAGAATCGAGACCTTGGCGGCGCCCGCCCTGAACCGCCCGGCCAGGCGGGTCGCCAGGGCCATGAAGCCGGCGCCGCCTTCGCCCGCGCCGCCGAAGGCGCCGAGGGTGACGAAGACCGCCACCACGTTCACCGAGACCCCGGTCAGCGAGCCCCAGATGCCGCCCTCGGCGATCACCAGGGTGCCGAGGAAGGAATTGACCGGAATGCCGGGATGGCCGAACTCGCCCGGCAGGTGCTGGCCGAAGAGGCCATAGGCCAGGGCGGCGAGGGCGACCAGCGGCAGGGCCAGCTTGATGGCGCGGCGTGCCATTTCCAGCACCACGACGAGAAGAACGATGGCCAGGCCATACTGCAGCGGTCCGCGCAGGCTGCCGTACTGTTCGTCCAGGCTTTCCAGGTTGACGATGATGTAGCTGCAGGCCAGCAGTCCGCCGAGGCAGAGCAGGCGGCCGCTCCACCTGCGCAAAGGGCCGCTTCTCTCTGGGCCGCTTTCCGCCGCCAGGAAAACCCAGGGCAGGGCCAGCATCAGGTGCAGGGGACGGCTGACCAGATTGGGGATCAATCCGGCAAAGATCAGCCAGAGGTGAAAACCGACGGAGACGAGGGCGAGGAGGGAGAAGAAACCGCGCCGGACACCCGTGGCTTCGACACTGTCCGCCACGATCATGGCTCCCGTCCTCGCGCGCTCCCCTCTTGGGCGTTCTGCGCGCCCAATCTGAAGATCACGGCTCTTCGTCTACATCAAGTTGCCGGGTAACCGCAAGCCGCAGCAGCGATCACTGGGCGGACACTTTGCCGGTAAGCCCGGCCTCCTGGTAATACCGAATCGCACCGGGGTGCAGCTCTGCGCCAAGGGTGGCGAGCATGTCGCTGTTGACGCCGTTCCACCAGGCATTGGCTTCGCCCATCTGCGCCTTGCCCTCCCAGAAGGTCTTGGTCATCAGGTAGGCGGTCTCGTCATCCATCGCCGTGGTGGTGTAGGCGGCCACCGGCAGCGCGGTGGTGGTGACGTCGTAGTCGACGCCGGGGTAGGTGCCCGCCGGGATCACCAGCCGGGTCCGCTTGGTGGCGGCGAGCTGTTCCTCCGACATCGACAGCAGGCGGATCTCGGTGCCCGCCGCGGCCTCCATCACGTTGGGCGCGGGGTAGGAACCGGCGGTGGCAAAGCCGTCAACCTGGCCGTTCTTCAGGGCCGGCACGGCGGAGCCCAGCTCCACGTTCACCAGCTTCACCTGGTCCGTCAGCCCGAAGAGTTCGAAGTTCTTGGCCGCTTCGCGGGCGCCGAAGCTGCCTTTGCCGATGATGAAGTCCTTGCCGGCCAGCCCGGCGAAGTCTTCCACCCCGGCATCAGCGCGCACGACGTAGTGCATGGTGAGGGAGGGGATGGGGAACAGGCTGCGGATTTCCTCGAAGGCCGCGTCCTTGGGCTCGAACATCTTCTGGCCGGCCAGGGCCAGCTTCACCAGGCTCGGCGGTGTGGTGAAGACGTAGTTGCCGCTGCGGTTGGCGGCCTCTTTCACATTCTGGACCGAGCCCTGGCTCTCCTCCACCGTCACGATGATTTCGCCCTGGCTTCCCGCCTTCATCGCCTCGGCGATCTGCACCGCCATCTGATAGTAGGACGAGGTTGACTTGGCGGACTTGTAGGTGACGCGGGTTTCTGCGACCGCGGCACTCCCGAAACCGAAGGCGGAAAAGACGGTAGCGGCCGCCACTGCGGCGGCCAGGTGTTTGCGGCTCATCTGGGCTGCTCCCCAAGGTGTGTGCTCGACCGCCGTTGCGGCGGTTTTTTCTTGGCGCAGAGCCTGCCGCAAAGGCCCGGGCCGGGCAAGACTGCAGGTCCTCAAATAATGGCGTGGCGGACCTTGGCGGAGACCCATTCGCTGACCGCCCCCGTCGCCAGGATGACCAGCAGGATCAGCGAGACCTGGGTCCAGGCGAGGCTGGAGATCGAAGAATTGAGCTGCAGGCCGATGCCGCCGGCGCCGACCAGGCCAAGCACGGTGGACTCGCGGATGTTGATGTCCCAGCGGAAGACGGCGATCCCGGCGAAGGCGGGCAGGATCTGCGGCACGATGCCGTAGGCGAGACGCTGCGGCCCCGTTGCACCGGTCGCGGTGATCGCTTCGACCTGGGTCTCGTCGATCTCCTCGATGGCTTCGTAGAGCAGCTTGGCGCAGAAGCCGATGGAGCGCAGGCCGATGGCGATGACGCCGGCGAAGACGCCGGGGCCGATGATCGCCACCAGCATCAGCGCCCAGATCAGCGAGTTGATCGAGCGCGAGGAGACGATGACGAAGAGCGCGACCGAGCGCACCACCGGATGCGGGCTGGTGTTGCGCGCCGCACAGAAGGCGATGGGAAAGGCCAGCACCAGGGCGATCAGGGTGCCCAGGGTGGCGATGTTGATGGTGTCCCAGACCGGCAGCCAGAGCTCCTCCATATAAGACCACTTGGGCGGGATCATCCGCTCGGCCATGTCGGCGGCCTGGGTGGGGGCGTCGGCGACGAAGAACCAGATCGTCTTTTCGGAAATCAGCTGCCAGGAGTAGACGACGATGGCGACGCCGATCAGCCAGGCAAACCAGCGGCCCCACTGCTGGGCGGAGGTGCGGCGTTTCCAGACCGGGCGGCCGTCCTGTTCGATGACCGGCACGCTACTGCACCCAGCGCCGGAGGTAGCCGGAGAGATACTCCAGCACCATGACGATGCCGATGATCACCAGCAGGATCGCCGCCGCCGAATCGAACTCGTAGCGGTCGAAGGCGGTGAGCAGGGTGGCGCCGATGCCGCCGCCGCCGACGATGCCGACCACCGCGGACTCGCGGAAGTTGATGTCGAGGCGGTACATCGAGAGGCCGATCATGCGTGGCATCACCTGGGGCTGGACGGCATAGTTGATCCACTGGAACCAGGAAGCGCCCGTCGCTCTGATCGCTTCGGCCTGTTTGGGGTCCATGTTCTCGATGTCCTCGGCCAGCAGCTTGGCGAAGAAGCCGACCGTGGCGATGGAGAGCGCCAGGAAACCGGCGAAGGGACCGAAACCGAAAAGCTTCACCGCGAAGATCGCCAGGATCACCTCGGGGAAGGTGCGCGACACCGCGACGATGGCGCGGCAGAACAAATAGACCGGCATGGGCGCCAGGTTCTTTGCGGCGCCGAGGCCGACGGGCACGGAAAGCGCGATGCCGGCGACGGTGGCGATGACCGTCATCCAGATCGATTCCAGGATGCCGTCGAGGATGGAGTCCCAGCGGGTCACGAAGTCGGGCGGGAAGAAGGCGCCGAGGAAGGCGGCGCCGCGCGGCAGCCCTTCCATAACCCGGCCCCAGTTGACCTCCATGGTGCCCAGCGCCAGTGCCAGATAGATCGCCGCGCCCAGCCAGAGGCCGCGGCGCAGCCAGGCCGAGGCGATCAGCGGCGGCTTCTTCCAGCTGCGCGGATAGGTCTGGCTGAGGTCGCTCACCTGCCGGCCCCTGCTTCGGCGGCTTCCGCTTCGGCCGTTCCGCTTTCCTCTTCCTCCTCGACCTTCTCGATGGTGGCTTCCCAGTCCTCTTCGCCGTAGATCGTGGTCAGCACGTTGCTGGTCAGGCCGGTTGGGGCGCCGTCGTAGACGATCTCGCCCAACTGCAGGCCGACGATGCGCTGGCCGAACATCTGGGCCAGCATCACGTCGTGGATGTTGATGATGGCGGCAAGCCCGCGCTCGGCGCAGAGCTCGCAGACCAGCCGCATGATCTGGCGCGAGGTCTTGGGGTCCAGGCTGGCGGTCGGTTCGTCGACCAGCAGCAGGTCGGGATTCTGAATGAGCGCGCGGGCGATGCCGACCCGCTGGCGCTGGCCGCCGGAAAGTTCGTCGGCGCGCTTGTCGGCCATGTGCATCAGGCCGACGCGGTCGAGCAGCCGGAAGGCCTCGGCCACGTCGTCGGGCGGAAACTTGCGGAACCAGCTTCGCCAGAAACCGACGTAGCCGAGGCGACCGGACAGCACGTTCTCCATCACCGTCAGGCGTTCGACCAGGGCGTATTCCTGAAAGATCATGCCCATGCGGCGGCGCAGGCGGCGCAGTTCCATCGCGCCGACGGCGGCGACGTTCACGTCGTTCAGATAGACGGCGCCAGAGGTCGGTTCCACCAAGCGGTTGATGCAGCGGATCAGGGTCGACTTGCCGGCCCCCGAAGGGCCGATCAGGGCCAGAACCTGGCCCTTGGGAATCTCGAGATTGACCCCCTTCAGTGCCTGGTCGCCGGTTTTGTAGCGCTTAACCAGATTTTCGAGACGCAGCATCTAATCCCCACCCTGATCTCATACGCGGCCTGATCTCGTTCGCGATATGCCGCGAAGAAGGGGAAGCGGACCCGCATGAGCCCGCTTCCCCATTCGTCATCGGATCACTTGCAGTCGTAGGAGACGCCGTTTGCGGAGTCGATCTTGCGAATCACGTCCCAGTCGGACTTGTGATGAATCGAAACGAAGCGTGCTTCCTTCTGGAACTCGGCCTGCAGGTCCGAGCCTTCCCAGGGGAAGGAGAAGAAGGCTTCCTTGATCCTGGCGACCACGACTGGATGCAGGTTATGGGCGTGGCCGTAACCGGTGGTCGGGAAAGTCTGCGACTTGTAGACCGTGCGATAGGCATCGGTCTTTACCGCATCGCGGTCGACCATGCGCTTGAGCACCGAGTTTGCCACGGCAGCGGCTTCATAGTCCTTGTTGACGACACCCAGGATGGAGTTGTCGTGCTTGCCGGAGAAGGTGGTCTGGAAATCCTTGTCCGCTTCCATGCCGAACTCGCCCTTGAGGATGGCCGAGGGCGCCTTGAAGCCGGAGTTGGAGGTCGGCGAGGTGAAGGCCAGGGTCCGGCCCTTCAGGTCGCCCGGCGCCTGGATGTCGCTGTCGGCGGGGACGATGATTTCCATCTCGTAGCCGAAGGAGCCGTCGGCCGAAGCCATCATCGCAAAGGGCACAAAGCCGGCGCAGGAAACCGCGACCGGGTTGCCGCCGGTGTTCACGCCGGCGATGTGCAGGCGGCCGGAGCGCATGGCCTCGTACTGCGCGGCGTAGGACTGGACCGGGAAAAAGACGACCTCTTTGCCGGTGACTTCCGCCATGTGCTGGATGAAACCGTCCCAGACCTTGGCATAAACAGCCGGATCTTCGACCGGGGTGTAGGAGAAGATGATGGTATCGGGATCGACCCATTCGTCCGGATTGCCCGGCAGGTCCGCCGTCAGGTTGAAATCGCGGTCGCAATACCGATCATCAAGTGTGCCGCGGTGGCAGTCCTCGGCGGCCTGGACCTGGGGTGCGGCTGCCATCAGGCCCAGGGCCAGAGCGGGCGCCATGACCAAAGATGCTAGGAACCTCATACTTTATCCTCCCTTTGCGCAAACGATCGAAGCTTTGCCGCCCGACGGCGGATTTCGCATTTTTCGTTGTAGTTTTATGAGGGCTAAGCTCTCAGATCGGCGGCGCTCCGCCAAGCAGAAACTGACCTTGGACAGGCCTCTGCGAGGTTGTGTCGGCTTCTCAGTTCCGCCGGCAGTGTCAGCCGTCGACGACGGCCAAGTTGTCGATGAGGCGGACCTGGCCCAGCCAGGCGGCAGCGAAGAGCCGGGCCGGCCGCTCGGCGCGTTCCAGCGGCTGCAGGGTATCGGCGTCGCGCAGTTCCAGATAGTCGACCGGGTCGAAGCCGGCCTCGCCAAGCGCCGCCCGGCCCCAGGCGAGCGCCGGCGGTGCCGGGGTCCGCCCGTCCTTCAGGCGCGCCGCCAATTCGGTCAAGACGCGATACATCGCCGTCGCCTGATCACGTTGCGCCGGGGTCAGCAGAAGGTTGCGCGACGACAGCGCCAGACCATCGGCCTCGCGCACCGTCGGCACCGCCTCCATGCGCACCGGGATGTCCAGATCGCGGGCCATGCGCTGCACCACCAGGAACTGCTGGTAGTCCTTCTCGCCGAAATAGGCTGCATCAGGCAGGGACTGCAGCAGCAGCTTCGCAACCACCGTGGCCACCCCCTCCATGTGGCCGGGCCGTGCCGCGCCGCAGAGACAATCGGACAGCAGCGGCACCGATACGCGGGTCTGATAGCCCTTGGGATAGATCTCTTCGGCGGCTGGGGCGAAGAGCGCATCGACCCTGTTTTCGGCGAGCTTGGCTGTGTCGCCGGCCTCGTCGCGCGGATAGCTCGAAAGGTCGTCGGGCCGGTTGAACTGCATTGGGTTCACGAAGATCGTGGTGATCACCCGCTCGCAGTCGACCCGGGCCCGGCGCACCAGTTCCAGGTGCCCGTCGTGCAGGGCGCCCATGGTCGGAACAATGGCGATACTTTCCCCGGCGCGGCGCCAGGTGGCGACCTGACTGCGCAGCTCGGCGATCCGGCGCAGTCTGATCAGATCTTTCGCCTCTGCTGTGGTCCCAGGGGTGGTCCCAGGGGTGGTCTGGGGGACGGTCCCAGGGGAGCTCATGATCTCGTTCCTTCTGCTGCGGCATCTGCGAGGTGGGGAATTCTGCGGGAAACCGGTGCTCAATCAATGATTTTTTTGCAATGCAGCATTGGAGCGACGACAGCAACCCGCCCGGCGGTGCGGTGCCAATCTTGCCGCTTGCCCTCGGCGGCAAAGGCCCCGATATGAAGACCGGCAGGGGCCATTAGGCATTGGAAAGGGTGAATGACGGCATTGCACAGTCGCTCTGCGCGGGGGCGCCCGGCCATGGCGCGGCGGTCGATGTCCAAGGCACTGCTTTGGGCCTTCGGCCGTCACCGCAAGGTGGAGTCCGTGCGGCTGGGGCGGGTTTTGAAGGACCAGGGCCAGGGATCTTTCGGCTGGTCGATCCTGCTGTTTGCGGTGGTCAACCTGCTGCCGCTGCCGCTTGGCTCCAACGTGGTGACCGCCATTCCCCTGTTGTTGCTGACCGGCCAGATGGCCCTGGGATTTCCCCACGTGCGCCTGCCCCGCTTCATCAACCGGCAGCGTGTGCCGCGGCGCGGCTTCCAGCGCGTCGTTATGCGTCTGCGGCCCCTGCTGCGCCCGGTCGAAAAAGTCATCCGTCCGCGCCACCCGCAGTTCTTCACGACCAAGGCGGAACGGGTGATCGGTACCCTTTTGTTCGTCGTCTCGGCGGCGCTTTTCCTGCCGATCCCTTTCAGCGGCCTGCTCTCGGCCTCCGCCCTGCTGGTCGCGGCCATGGGCCTCATCGAGCGCGACGGCGTGGTCACCCTGATCGGCCTCGCGATGGGGGCCTTCGCGATCACCGTGACCGCCGTCGCGGCGACGGTCATCGTCATGGGCGCGCAGAGTTTCATCTGAGCGGACTGAAACAAAAAGCCCCCTCACCCCGACCCTCTCCCACAAGGGGAGAGGGGGAACAGAAAAGAGCTGCGGGTGATGAAAGACAACCCTCTCCCCTTGTGGGAGAGGGAGGGGCCCGCGCAGCGGGAGGGTGAGGGGGCATTGTTTGGTTACGACCCGTTCAACCGACTTCTTCGATATCCAGGTACTTCACGCCTTCGGGGGTCTGGACCTCGACGCCGTCGCCGGCGGCCTTGCCCATCAGGGCGCGGGCCACGGGTGAGCCGATGGAGATTTCGCCGCGCGTCATGTCGGCTTCGTCATAGCCGACGATGCGCACCTTGTGGCTGCGGTCGTCTTCGTCGATGTAGGTGACGGTGGAACCGAAGCGCACCTTGCCGCTGGCGGCCTGCTGTTCGGGCCGCACGACCACCGCGTTTTCCAGGCGGCGGCCGAGCCAGGAGGAGCGTCGGTCGATCTGGCGCAGGCGCTGCTTGTTGTAGATGTAGTCGCCGTTCTCGCTTCGGTCGCCGTTACCGGCGGCCCAGGAGACGATCTCACAGACCTTGCGGCGTTCGGCCTGAAGCTCCTTCAGTTCCCCCTGGAAACGGCCGAGGCCTTCGGGGGTGATGAGATTGCGGATGTCTTCAGCCATACCGACCCGGCCAAGCCGTCTTCCCTCAGTTCGACGTCGACAATAGTCAAGTCGCCAGCGCTTTTCTTACCTTTCCTGTCCGCGGTCCGCAACGTTGCGAGGTTCAACGACAGCCGCCCAGGGGAATGCCCTCCAGTGGGCAGCATTGAATATCGGTCGGCGGAAAGACCGTTGCGATCAGGCCGCCTCCGCGCGGCCTTTCATAGCTTGTCGCCCCCAAAATCACCGATACATCCCCGTCGTCGGACCGCAGCGGCAGCATCAGACGCTCAACGCGCGAAGACTGTTGGCCGTCCGCCAACAGCACCACGCCTTCGGCGCGGACCAGTTGGTTGCGATCCAGGACCGCTTCCCAGCGCGGCCGGAACATGTCAAGCGACTCCGGGCTGAAGAGTGACGCAGTATCGCTACCGCGCCCTACGCCGCCATGCATCTCGGCGATGCTCTGACCGGCCAAGCGATATCGGTAGTGACCGTCCGCGTGGCGTTCCATCAGCCAGACCATGTTCAGACTGTCCTGGAACTTGGTCGGATCAACGGAACTGCGATCGGGAACCGCATCTTTTTGCCGTAGCGCCAGCCAGTGCCGAACCATTTGTTCGAAGCGGGGATCGGCGAATGCAGCGATAAACTGATGGAGGTTCAGCTCGTTCCACAAGCCGTCGTCGCCCCGCATTGTGCCGCAGCTCCCAATTCAATCCACGATGGAAAACTAGGATTGCGGCTGTTAACAGCACGTTAATCGCCGGCACATCGAAACTGCGAGCCCGTCGTTGTGGAAAGCGTTGCGCAGGAAAGCCGAGCGTCTACTCCGCGGCGGCGGGTGCGGCCAGGGGAACGCGTCCGACCAGCACTTCGTCGCCGGGTTGCGGATGCTGCGGCACGTTCAGCGCGCAGAGCAGGGAGCAGGCGGCCAAGCCCGCACCGAAAAGGAAAACCGCGGCCGGAGAAATCAGCCAGAGGAAGCCGAAGGCCGCCGGCAGGAAGACCGCCGCGATGTGGTTGATGGTGAAGCTGACCCCGGCGGTGGAGGCGATATCGGCGGGGTCGGCGATCTTCTGGAAATAGGTCTTGATGGCGATGGCCAGCGCGAAGAACAGGTGATCGACGATGTAGAGCCCGGCGGCTAGGGTGGCGTCCTCGACGAAAGCGTAGGCGGTGAAGACGCCGATCAGGCCGATGTATTCGAGGATCAGGGCCCGGCGCTCGCCGATGCGCCCGATCAGGCGGCCGATCTTCGGCGCCAGCCAGACGTTGATAGCCGCGTTCACCAGGAACAGCAGCGCGATGGCGCCGACGTCGTAACCGAACTTCTCAACCATCAGGAAGCCGGCGAAGACGATGAAGATCTGCCGCCGCGCGCCGGACAGGAAGGTCAGGGTGTAGTACAGCCAATAGCGTTTGCGCAGAACCAGGTGCTTGTGCTGCTCGACCTTCTGCGGGAAGGCCGGGAAGCCCAGCCAGGCAACCAGGGCGAACAACGCCGTGGCCCCGCCGCCGATGGCGTAGATCCAGAAATAGTCCAGCGCCAGAATATCGCTGGTCAGCCAGATCAGGCCGTAGACCACGATGGCGGTGAAGGAGCCGACGGAGATGATGCGGCCCAGGGTCTCAGGCGCTTTCTTCTTGTCGATCCACTGCAGAGAGAGGGAGACCTGCAGCGTCTCGTAGTAGTGATAGCCGATCGACATGATGACGGTGGTGATGTAGAGCCCGATCACCGTGGGAAAGGCGCCGGTGATTGCCGTGCCGAGGCCGAGCAGCAGCAGCGAGACGTAGGCGAGGCGCTGTTCGCGGATCAGCAGCAGCAGGAAGACCACGCCGAAGGCGAGGAAGCCGGGCACTTCGCGCAGGGACTGCAGGATGCCGATCTCGGCGCCGGTAAAGGCGGCCCGCTCGATGGCGAAGTTGTTCAACAGCGCCTGCCAGGTGGCAAAGCTGAGCGGCACCGAGGCGGCCATCAGCAGCAGCAGGGTTTCGGGACGGCGCCAGCCTGCCAGGCGCGTTTTCAAGAATTCGGTCATGGGATTCATTTCTAGGCTGTCCGTTGATGCCTGTCTTGCTGTAGAATGACAGTCAATGACGCAAAACAGACAAATCGACAGCGGGGAAACCTGGGTCCGCCGCCCGACCGACCCGCCGATCAATCATCCCGGCGATCTGGAGGACCGGGCCCGGCCCATCGTTCCCCTGGCGCGGGACTACGCCGGTCCCAGCCGCCGCGACTGGCATCGTCACCGGCGCGGGCAGTTGCTCTACGCCTCCGCCGGGGTCATGACCGTGGAGACGGCGATGGGCATCTGGGTGGTGGCGCCGGAGCAGGCGGTCTGGATACCGCCCGGCGTGGACCACCAGGTCTCCCACGCCCAGGCCATCGCCATGCGCACCCTCTACATCGACCCGGAGGTGGCCGAATCCCTTCCGCGCGACTGCTGCGTGGTGGCGGTGCCTGCCCTGCTGCGCGAACTGATCCTGCGTTCCGTCGAAGTCGGCCTGGACTATACGCCGGAAGGACCGGGCGCGCGGATCATGGCGGTTATCCTGGATGAACTCTGCGCGCTTCGGCCCGAACCCCTCCATCTGCCCCAGCCGCGCGACCCGCGGCTGCTGAAAGTCACCCAGGCGATGATCGACGATCCCGCGGAAGGCCGGCCCCTGGCCGATTGGGCGCGTGACGCCGGGGCCAGCGAGCGCACCCTGGCGCGGCTTTTCGTGAAGCAGACCGGCCTCACCTTCGGGGAATGGCGCGAACGCCTACGCTTGGTGACCGCCGTCGCCCGTCTCGCTGAAGGCGCCGCCGTCACCGCGGTCGCCCTGGACCTCGGCTACCAGAGCCCTTCCGCTTTCATCGCCATGTTCCGCCGCAGTCTCGGCGAAACACCCGGAAGGTATCTGCGCCGGCGCACGGAGGATGGGTAGGGGCGGAGAACCAACAAGGTCCCCTCACCCCGACCCTCTCCCCTCCGTGGGAGAGGGAGGGGCCTGCGAAGCGGGAGGGTGAGGGGCTTTTCGGTTTTTCGTCCCTACTTCTTCGCGAAGAATAAGTTGATCAGTTTCACCAGGACGAAGAGGAAGGCAGCAGTCAGGGCCAGTGCAAGGAGGCCGTAGAGGATCAGCTCCCAGGTCCCAAGATCCTCGAAGACCGTCGATTCCGGGTCGATGTAAGGGCGCGCCCAGGCCAGCCCGGCGACACCGAGCGCCAGCAGGGAGAGCAGGCCGGAGAGTAATCTGGCGTATCGCAAGGCAGCGGGTCCTTCGTCTCGGTCTTGGCGGCGTAGAGAGCCCTTCCGGGATCGCTGGAGGTTAGTCTGCGCAATCGGCGGCGCGGTTCAATCCGGTGACGATCTATGAACCTAGAGGCTGGTCGTAGCCGGCGAACTGCGGCAGGCCGTCGGTGAGTTCGTAGTAGTCGCCCTTTTCATCGACGAAGATGTGTTTGGTCACCGTGACGCCGCCGGTTTCCTCCAGGCTGCCGAGGTTGATGCTGACGGCTTCGCCGCCGTCGTCCCAGAACAGCACCGAACCGCATTCACGGCAGAAGCCGCGCTTTGCAAAATCGGAGGAACGGTACCAGGCGAGGCCGCGATCCTCCGTCAGCACGAAGTCGGCGCGCGCCGCATCGCTGGCCACGGCATAGTGTCCGCTCTGGCGGCGGCAGAGGCTGCAGTGGCAGGCATGGGCGTCGCTGAGGTGCCCCTTGATCTCGAAGCGCACGGCACCGCAAAGGCAGCCACCGGTTAGTGTCATCTTTGATCTCCTTGTCGCAAAAAGCCCGGGGCGAAAGACCGGGGGTACGGGCCTCTTGTTAGCACAGGCCGCATGGCAGGCGTTGCCGCGCAAAATGTCACGGACCAAGGCTGTGGCCGCTCCATCGTTTTGCCATAGTTCTCATGTTTAGTAGGACTCGCGTAACCTCGACAGTGGGAGGCACAGGACGTGCGCAGCCGGGGTGGCATAAGGGTTTTTTCGGCGCTGGCCGCGGCCTGGGCTTTGGCCGTGCTCGCGCCTGCCCTGACCAGGGAGCCTTTGGCGGGCGAGCCCCTGGCGCCCCCTGCAGATCAGACCGTCTGTTCCCCGAACGGCCTCTACTGCGCGGTGATGGATGCGGAAACGAAGCAGACCACGGTGCTGCGGGAAGGCCGGCCTCACTGGCAGCGGTCCGGGTGGTTTCGCGACGCTTTTCTGGCCGACGACGGCGAACACCTGGTTGTCGGCTATCGGGGCCTGGACCTTTTGAACTGGGACTATAGGCCGGGCACCGTGCTGCTCAGTTTCTGGCGGCGCGACCGCCTGATCCGCGCCGTGCCCTTTGCCGAGGTGATCGAGGAACCGGCGCGGCTGCGGCCCATGGCCGGCCACTTCCTCTGGGGCCGCACGCTCGGTTTCGACAAATCCGGGCGCTTCACCGTGGAAACGGTTGAAGACCGCCGCCTCACCTTCGACATAACAACAGGCGCCCTGGTCGCGGTGGAACCGCACCCCTTCCGGCGCTAAAGATATCGGTATCTACAGGAGAGGGCGGTAATGGCTTTTGCCATCAAGAACCTGGATCACGTGGTGGTCTGCGTCAGCGACCTGGAGCGGGCGCTGAAGTTCTATACCGAGGTGCTGGGCTGCCGGGAGGAACGGCGGGTCGAGTCCATCGGCCTGGTGCAACTGCGCGCCGGGGCTTCGATGATCGACCTGATGCAGACGGCGACGGGGCCGGAGGAAGAGGAGACCATCGCCGGCGGCCGCAACATGGACCACTTCGCGGTACGCATCGAGCCCTTCGATCCCCCGGCCATCCGCAGCCACCTGGAAAGCCACGGTGTCGATGTCGGCGAGGTGGTCGACCGCGTCGGCGCCGAAGGCAAAGGCCCCTCCCTCTACATCCAGGACCCGGACGGCAACACCGTGGAACTGAAAGGGCCGGCTGCCTGAGAGTCTTGCCGTTCTCCCGGTCGTCGCCCTAGCCACAAGTGCGATGGTGACAAGAGGAGGTGATGGCTACCCCTCCTTCCGCCCCACCAGCACATAGCTGAGCGGCAGTTGATGCGGCTGGTTTTCCATGTGGCCGCGGGTGCCGATGTTGTGGGGGAACTCCTCGAAGTCCTCGATGGCGAAGCCCGTGTTCACCAGGGCCATGATGACGTCGCTCATCTTGTGGAAGATCCAGTAGTTGGGCTTGGCGGCGTAATCCTTCTCGGCCCAGTAGTCGAGGCCGGTATCCGTGCGGTAGGGCTCCGAGCGGAAGTAGGACTCGTCAGGCTGCGGCGGGCCGCCGCTGTCGCGGTCGTCGTACATGTTGAGGATCGGGTGATCCTCGTAGATGAAAAGCCGCCCGCCGGGCTTCAGGATGCGCCGCGCCGTCGCAAAAAACTGGGCGAGGTCGGGCATCCAGCCGAAAACGCCGATGGTCACCACCGCCAGATCGAAACGGCCGTCGTAGTCGGCGGGGATCTCGTTGATGTCGCCCTGTACGAAGTCGGCCTCGATCCCGCCGGCGGCGGCCAGTTCGCGGCCCTGGTCGAGGAATTCCTGGGCGAAGTCGAAGCCGGTGGCGCTGGCCGAGCCCAGGTTTTTGATGGAGAGCAATTCGCGGGCGTTGTTGCAGCAGAGCTGCGCCACCGCCTTGCCCTCCAGGCCGATGGCCTGCAGCCGCGCGGTCATGGTCGCGTCGAGCACCGAGAAGCCCGGTTCGGCGAAACCCTTCAGCAGCGACGCCCACTGATCGTGTTCGCGGTGATGGGCGGCGGCCTCGTTCCAGGACTCGCGGTTGGCGGCGACGATCTCGTCTTTGGTCAGGGGCTCGTCTTTAGTCAGGGACATGTCAGGACTCTTTCCTTCTGCAGCCCTTTTCTCTAGGCAGGCGCGGCGCTGCCGTCAATCATTGGGGCGGCGGAACAGGAGACCGGGGACGGGGCGATGGCATCCTTCAAACAGATCTATGCACGCGCAGCCAAGCGCAAGGGCGGCGAGGCGGCGCTGGAAAAGCTGATTGCCGGGTCGAAGCCCAAGAGCAAGGCGGCGCTGAGGAAAATCGGCGACGACCGCTATCTGTCGGAGATGACCAAGCGCATCTTCCAGGCCGGCTTCGTCTGGCGGGTGGTGGAGGCCAAGTGGCCGGACTTCGAAGAGGCCTTCCGGCACTTCGACGTCGGGCGCATGACCATGCTCTCCGATGAGAATCTCGACGAATTGGGGCGCGACACCCGCATCATACGCCATGCCGCCAAGATCGCCGCGGTGCGCCACAATGCGATCTTCTTGAGCGACCTGGCGAAGGAGCACGGCAGCGCCGCGAAGTTCTTCGCCGACTGGCCGTCGGAAGACATCGTCAGCCTCTGGGCGGTGCTGAAGAAACGCGGCGCGCGCCTGGGCGGCTACACGGGCCCCTACTTCCTGCGCTTCATGGGCAAGGATTCCTTCCTGCTGTCGCCCGACGTGACCGCGGCGCTGATCCGCGCCAAGGTGGTCGACAAGAACCCGACGGGGAAGGCCGATCTTGCCAAGGTGCAGGCGGCTTTCAACAAATGGCAGGAAGAAACCGGCCGCTCCCTCACCCAGCTCAGCCGCATCCTCGCCAACTCCATCGACGCCCCGCGGGAGGGGTAGGTTTCGGGTTTCCGCTGACGCGGAACGCCCCCTCACCCTCCCACTACGCGGGCCCAACCCTCTCCCACGGAGGGGAGAGGGTTTCTTTAGGGGCGATCCTATCTTGTTTCCCCCTCTCCCCTCTGTGGGAGAGGGTCGGGGTGAGGGGGAACTCCCGCGTCAGCGGAAATCAACGCAGCAGCCAGTGTTTCTTTCCGCCGTCACCCTCGGGCTTGTCCCGAGGGTCCATTGAGCCGTTCGCTGGCACCTCTATCCGAAGGGTTCCGGCCTGGCCCAGGCATGGATACTCGGGACAAGCCCGAGTATGACGGTTGGGGGCGCCGATAGATTTGTTGAACACGAAGGCCCCCGCAATCGCTTACACCTGCGGCAGCCGTCCCTCCAGCAGGTCGCGGTGGCCGAGGAAGGCGTCGGCCATGAAGTCGATGAAGGCGCGCACCCGGGCGGTGGCGCGCAGGTCCTCGTGGGTCAGGATCCAGATGTCCCAGGCCGGCTCCGGCCGTCCCGGCGGCACGCGCAGCAGATCGGCCTCCGTATCGCCCATGAAACAGGGCTAATGGCGATGGCCTTCATGGGACTAGCTGGATTTTAACTCTATGGATTGATGGAGCTGTAGTATGGATGAAATATTATTCGGAGTCGGCTGTTTTCTCGTCATCCAGTTCATTTTGGTTACCCTTATAACTGTTGCCAAAAAAACAATGGTTCCCGATGGCGAGATTAAAATAGAAATAAATGAAGATAAGGAAGTTACTACCTCACCCGGTGGAAAACTATTGACGGCTTTGGCGGAGCAGGAAATTTATCTTCCGTCGGCCTGCGGCGGTGGCGGCAGCTGCGCT
>JANQMC010000150.1 GCA_028280305.1 Pelagibius sp.
CATGTATCTCTACCACACGCCCTCCGGCGACAAGAGCTGCGACGGGCTGGCGATGGCACTGCGCTACGGCCTGAACCTGCGCGACATGGAGATGGTGCAGTTCCATCCGACGGGCCTGCTTGGCGGCCCCGACACCCGGATGACCGGCACGGTGCTGGAGGAGGGGCTGCGCGGTGCCGGCGGGTATCTGCTGAACGGTGCCGGGGAACGCTTCATGGCGGGCTACCATCCGGCCGGTGAACGGGCGACCCGCGACATCGTCTCCCGTGCCATCTATGCCGAGATGCGCGCCGGACGCACAACCCCAATGGGCGGCGTCTACATCGAAATGGCGCATCTGGGGGAGGAGCGGGTGACCGATCTTTTTCCGGGCATGGTGAAACGCTGTGCGGACTGCGGTTTCGATCTGGCGGGCGGCCGGGTCGAGGTGGTGCCGACGGCCCATTACATGATGGGCGGGATCGAGTTCGAGCCGGACGGATCGACAGCCTCGCCCGGTCTCTTTGCGGCAGGGGAGGATTGCGGCGGCGTCCACGGCGCCAACCGTCTGGGCGGCAACGGTGTCGCAAACTCTACCGTCTTTGGCGGTATCGCCGGTGACGCCATGGCCGCCTACGTAAAGGGTCAGCCCCCCTGGCGCGACCCGGATGAGACGGTGATCGAGGCCGGGATTGCCCGCGCCGAGAAACCCTTTGCCCAGACCGGCGGTGACCTGAACGGGCTGCGTGACCGCCTTTCCCAGGACATGTGGGACCACGTCGGCATACTGCGCAGCGCCGAAAGCCTGGAGAAGGGCCATGACTCTCTGATGGCCTTGAATACCGAACTTCAGGCGACCGGGCTTGCCGACGGCGACAGGGCCTTCAATCTCACTTGGCATGACTGGCTGAATCTGGACAGCCTGCTCACGGTCTCGGCGGTGATTGCTGCAGCTTCCGGGGCGCGCGAAGATTCCCGCGGCGCTCACTTCCGGGAGGACTTCCCCGAGACCGGCGATCTGGAAACGACGGCCTTCACCCGGATCGCCCTGCGCGATGAAGGGCTGGCGACGTCCATGGTGCCGGTTACCTTTGACAAGGTGAAGCCCGGCCAGTCCCTCATCGACGACGAAGCCGGGGTGCCACCGGCAGCGACCGCCTGAGCGGGCGGCGGAAAAGGAGGAGGAGAGCATGATCGAACAAGCGGCCATCGAAGCCGCCGGCTATGAGATCATGAAAAAGGCCGCCATCGATATTCCGGAGGACTATCTGGGCGGCATCAAGGGCATGATCGACGTCGAAAGCGGTGACCTCTCGGCCTTTGTGCTGCAGTCCATGGTGGAGAACTGGGAGGCCGCCAGCGAAGACCGTCGGCCCATGTGCGCCGACACCGGCTTGCCGCGCTACTATGTGAAGGTGGGTGACAAAGCCAGTTTCACCGGCGGCTTTACCGGTATCGAACGGGCTCTGCGCTCGGCAACGGCGCGGGCGACCCAGGACGTGCCGCTGCGCCCCAACCGGGTGCATCCGCTGTGGCGCAGCGAGCACAACAACAATGTCGGCATCAACGCGCCGGAGATCGAGTGGAGTTTCGAGCCCGAGGCCGATTGGATCGACGTTACAACGGTGCACAAGGGCGGGCTCTTCGGCTCGGACTACCGCATGCTGTTTCCCGGCGACGGGATCGACGGCATCAAGCGCTTCCTGCTCGACACCCTCATCGCCTTCGGCAAGCGGGGGCTCGCCTGCCAGCCGGCCATCGTCGGTGTCGGGATTGGCGGCTCCAAAGACACCTGCATGGTGCTCGGCAAACAGGCTGCCTGCCTGCGGGTCGTCGGCGACCGCAATCCCGACCCCAAGATCGCGGCTCTGGAACTGGAACTGAAGGAGTTGGGCAACAACATCGGCATGGGCGCCATGGGTTTCGTCGGCTCCTCCATGGTGGTCGACTGCCACATCGAGGTGGGCTACACCCATACCGGCGGCATGCCGGTGTCGGTTCACACCTTCTGCCTGTCGTCGCGGCGCGCCACGGCGCGTCTGATGGCGGACGGTTCGGTGAGCTATCGAACCGATCCGCAATGGTTCACCCCTTACATGCGCCGGGAGACGGTGGAATGGCCAAGCCAGGACACAAGCTTAAACAGGTCCGCCTGAGCCTGCCGGCAAAGCCGGAGGACATTGCCGGTCTTGAACTCGGTTCCGTCGTGTTTCTGAACGGCCTTGTCTATACGGCGCGGGAAGGCGTCTACAATCGTGTTCTTGCCGAAGGAGGGACGTTGCCGGAGGGACTGACCGAGGCCAGCAACGTGAACTTCCATTGCTCTCCCGCAGCGGCCCCCCAGGCCAACGGCAGCTATGTGGTCGGCGGTGTGACCGCGACGGCCAGTTTCCGTTTTTCCAGGTATATCGGTGACTGGCTGGATCTGACCGGCACCAAGATCGTGATCGGCAAGGGCGGCATGCCGCGCAATGACTACAAAGATGTTCTGGCCCCCCGCGGCGCGGTTTATCTGACGACCGTGGGCTACGGTACCGGGGCCTTGCTTGGCCGCGGGGTGAAGAAGGTGCGGGCGGTACACTGGCTGGAGGATCTGGGCATTGCCCAGGCGCTTTGGTTGTTCGAGGTAGAGAATTTCGGCCCCTTCATCGTCGACAGCGACCTTGCGGGAAACTCGCTCTTCGCCCAGCAGGGCGATCAGGTGAACCAGGGGATCGCCAAGCTCTACGAGGGTCTGAAACCCCCGGCGCTGCACCGCTATGGCGAGACCGACGACCGAGAAGACGAGGTTATGTGAGATACGCCCCTGCGACGGCCCGGCTGGTTTGCCATGTCGGGTGACTCTCTCGACCTCGTTACCTGGCTTGCCGTTCTGGGAATCTTCCTCCTCGGGGGCGTGATCAAAGGCGGCCTCGGTTTCGGGCTTCCGCTGGTCACGATTTCCTTGCTGCCCCTGGTGATTCCCACCGGTTTCGCGCTGGCCATCAATGTGATCGTATTTCCTTTGATGAATCTGATTCAGTTCGTCCAGGCTGGCGAGATGCGGGCGACACTGAGCCGCTTTCGGCTCATGCTGTTCGGCATTGTCGTGGGCGTTCCGATCGGCGCCGTCTTGCTCAGCAGCCTTGAT
>JANQMC010000169.1 GCA_028280305.1 Pelagibius sp.
GGTCCAAGCCGGTCTCCGCGCCGTTTTCATGGCCTGCGGCAAGAGGGCCTTGGCCCTTTCTGTGCTCATCCTCGCTGCGTTGCTCCTCTGGCCTGCCGGTCCCGTCCGTGGCATCGACTTCTCCGCCCGGGCCCAGTTCGATGCCGACCGGGTCGAAATCAACGCCATGGAGTATCCCTGGAGTGCCATCGGCCGGGTCAATGCCGGCGGGCGCGGCCATTGCACCGGCTTTCTGGTCGGCGAACGCCACGTCCTTACCGCTGCCCACTGTCTCTACGATCCGCGCGCCGGCCGCTGGCGTGGCGCCATCGAGATCCATTTCATCGCCGGCTATCAGCGCGACCGCTACATCCTGCACTCCAAGGTCACGAGCTACCGGCGTGCAAAGGCCTTCACCTACACCCCGGAACCCACCGCCCAAACGGCGGTCCGCGATTGGGCCCTTTTGACGCTTGAGAAGCCCTTGGGGCGCCAGGCCGGCTGGCTGGGCATGAGGAAGCTGGATGGCCTTATGGGATCGCGCATCAGGGCCGGCGATGCGCTGCTGCTGCAGGCGGGCTATCGGCGCGACCGCGCCCATGTGATGACGGCAGGCTGGGGCTGCCGGATCCAGACCGTCGGCCAACGCGGCCGCCTGATCGCCCACGATTGCAGCGTCATCAAGGGTGACTCGGGTTCCCCTCTTCTGCTCTATGCCGATGGGACGTTCTACGCTGTCGGCCTGCATGTCGTGGACCTGCGAACGGCCGACAATGTCGCGCTGGCCGGGGTGCTTTCGCTTGGGCTGTTCCACCCGGACGGCGGTGAACGCGATGCCGCCTCCGCCCTGTCGCAGGCCGCCCTGGGATGGACCGCCGGGCAGCCGCCGCAGGCCGGCAGTGAAGCCGCGACGTTGCCGCTTGTGACCATCGACAGCCTGCTGCGGCGCCTTGGCTATCTCCAGGGCAGCGATGAGCTGCGGGCGAACGAGGAACGCCGGGCCTTGGCCTTGAGCCGTTTTCAGGCCGACACGGGGCTGGCCAACAACGGCCATGCGTCCCTGGCCATGCTCGGCAGGCTGCTTCTGGCCACCCCTCGCTAGCGGCCGGGGCGGCGCCCGCCGCAGCGGGGGCGCTGGATTGGTGCGCGCAAGCCTGCTATCCAGAACGGGACCGGTGATGGTCTTATGGACTCTATTGGGGGCGCCAGGGCCGCGGTCAATTGCCGTCGGGGGATTGTCCAGGGTGGCTTTCGAATTGAATGAGAAGAAGGACGTTCGTTCATGACTGATATTTTTGCGGATGGGACCGGATCTATTGTGGTGTCCAATGGGGTGGTTCGGATCGAGCTGGTGCAACTGCGGCGCAAGGATCAAAAGGCCGAGCTCGAAGCCCACGCCACCGGCAACCTGCTGATGCCGGTGGGCTCGCTCAAGCAGCTTACACTCCAGCTTGCCAAGGCCCTGGAGCAAATCCAGGCGCGGGCGAACGAGAAGGACCGCGTGGAAGGGCCGGCCAAGGGCGACGACCTGGACGAGGCGCTCTCCAATCTCTGATGCCTTAAGCTCCGGCCGCGGCGCCCGGCCGCCTGGCCACCAATCCCGCCAAGCTCCCCCGAAAGGCCCGCTTGCAGCGGCCTTTACACAAAATTGAACAAATTGGCCGAATCTAAAGGAACTTTTGTAGACTGAATTTCGCCGCGTCCCCGGGTGATTGGGCAACGGAAAGACCCAAGCGATGAAATACCTCTTCGTCCACCAGAATATGCCTGGGCAATACAAGCATATTTGCCAAAGGCTTGCCGCCGATACAGAAAACACGGTGGTCTTTATTACCAAGCGGGAAGCGATTGATCTTCCGAATATTCGCAAAATCGTCTACAAGCCGAACCGAGAACCCACGGAGTCCACACACCGCTACATCCGCGACACGGAGCGCGGCATTCTCCATGGGCAGGAGGTCGCCCGGCAGGCCCTGAGTCTCAAGAACCAGGGCTTCGAGCCCGATATCATGATCGGTCACCCGGGTTGGGGAGAAACCCTCTACCTGAAAGACATCTTCCCCAACACGCCGCTGCTGAACTTCTTCGAGTTCTACTACCACGCCGTCGGCGCCGACGTGGGCTTCGACCCGGAGAACCCCAGCACCCTCGACACACACTGCCGGATCCGCACAAAGAACATCATTCAGTTCATGGGCCTGGAAGCGGCCGACGCCGGCATGTCGCCGACCTTCTGGCAGTTCCAGCAGTATCCCGCGGAATACCGGCACAAGATCTCGGTCATCCACGACGGTATCGACACCTCGATCTGTCAGCCCAATCCCGACGCCAGCATCGAAATCAGGAACACCGACGGCGCTGTGACCACCCTGCGCCAGGGCGAGGAGGTCGTCACCTACGTGGTGCGGAACCTGGAGCCCTACCGCGGCTTTCCCCAGTTCATGCGCGCCGCCGAACTCATCCTCAAGCGGCGTCCGAAAGCGCGAATCATCATCATCGGCGGCGACGACGTGAGCTACGGCCGGTCCCTGCCGGAGGGGCAGACCTACCGCGCTAAAGCCCTGCAGGAGGTCGACCTCGATCTCAGCCGAGTCTTCTTCCTCGGCCGCGTGCCCTATTCGACCTATCTGAAAGTTATTCAGGTCTCGGGTGTGCATGTCTATCTCACCTTCCCCTTCGTCCTGTCTTGGTCGGTGCTGGAGGCCATGGCGTCGCAGTGCCTGCTGGTCGCCTCCGACACCCCGCCGGTCGCCGAGGTCATCAAGGACGGCAGCAACGGGCTGTTGTTCGACTTCTTCGACCATCAGGCGATCGCCGACCGGGTCGACGAGGTGCTGGACCACAAGGACCGCATGGCAGCCCTCCGCAAGAAGGCCCGGGCTTCGATCGTTCAGACCTACGATTTGGAAAAGTGCCTGAAAGAGCAGTTGAAGCTGATCGACAACCTGATTGCCGGCAAACGCCCCGTGGCCGGCGCCAAGGAAGGAAAGCCGAGCTTGCGCAGCCCGCGCAATCAAGGGGGCGGCAAGGCGGCCGGCGCCGGCCGCGCCAAGGGCGCGCAGGCGAAAAGAGCCGCGACCACCAGCAAGACCAAGCCCAAGGCACGCAGCAAAGCGGGGACTGGCAAACGCAGGTCACCACGCGCCAAGACCGCCAAGGAACCGGCCAAGGTCGACTGACCAAGCCTTCCACAGCAAACATCACCGCCTGCGGGGAGCGCCCTGTCAGGCTGTGTAGTAATCGATGAGGTCTTGCTGGTAGGCCGTGGAATAGACCGCCTCGGCCTTCAGGCGCGCGTTGCGGCCAAGCTTTTGCCGCAGTTCCGGGTCGCCGTGCAGCAGGCGAATTGCCGCCTGGGCGTCGGCGGTGCCGGCAACTACGAAACCGTCGCTGCCATGGGAAATCATCCTGGCGGCCCCCACCTGCCGGTCGCAGACAACCGGAAGACCGCTGGCCATGGCTTCGGCCACCACGCGGCCGAACGCTTCCGGCCACTCTTCCGATGTCCGATAGTAGAAGCAGTCGAGGCGCGCAAGGAAGTCCTCCGGCGGCTCCGCGCCGCAGGGCAGGAGTTCCACGCCGCCGGCCGGCTCGCCAAGCCTTTCGCGCAGGCAGGTTGCGCCCATCAGACGCACCCGGATGCCCTCGGCGCCGAGTGCCTGATAGAGCCCGGCATCTTCGGCGTGGTGTTTTTCGGAAACGTCCCTGCTGTGCCGCCCCACCGCGAAGGCCTGCTCTCGGCGGTTCAGGCGGTCCCGCCGTTCCGGATGAAACCGCCGGAGATCGATGGGCGACATTTCGATGCGGCCCTTCAGGCCCATTTCCGCGGCCCCCAGTTCCGAGGTATAGACGATCTCCGGCTCGACACCGGTGAGTTTCTTCGCCAGTTCCAGGCGCTGGCTGAAGAGCCGTTGGCTTGGCGTGTTGTAGATGTAGATGATCCGCCGGGGCCGCAGCGCACCCAGCCATCGCTCAGCGGCGAAATAAGCGCCCACGAGGATCAGCGTTCCCGCGCCGGGGCAGAGCCCCGCCCGAATGTCGATCCGTGTCACGGGATAGCGGGCCGCAATGTCCTCATGGGCATCACCGGTGGACCAGAGCGACACATCGGCGTGCGCGCGCAGGCGATCATAGAGTTGCAGGGCGCGCTGCTCGCTGCCGCCGAATGGATTGCTGAAGGGATTGACGATGTGCAGCGTTTTGGTCATCGCGCGTTTCGAGGTGGCCGGCTACCCAGCGGCATGACCCTGGATCCTAAACCGGCCCCGAGATCCCGAGCGCCGACACGAAGGCGCCCCAGTTCTCCGTATAGGCCTCACCGGAGATCGGCGGCCGGGGGTTGTCGATGCTGATGGGCCGGCCGAACAGGCGTTCCAGATCGGGCGAGTGGAACTGCTCGCTGCAGATCTCCTCGTAGGACAGGCGAATGGCATTCGGGATGTTCTCGAGCATGCGCAGATTGCTGTCGAGGCGGGCAAGGATGGACTGCGCCTGGCGCTTGTCTTCGGGACCGAAGGTCCAGGTCTGTTGTGGCACCTGGCCATGCCGCCGCCAGGTTCCCTTGCGCAGCGCCAGCATGAAGCTGGCGACGGTCGAGGCCCTGTCCTCCCGGACCAGGGTGACAAAGGTGACATCGGATCGCGAAACGAAGGCCCCGTAGTTCGCGTGGCGGTGCGGCATCGACTTGAACCCGGCGAAGGGCGCTGCCGCGTTGTGGCGGTAGAACGCGTCGATGAGTTGGTCCGGCCCGTCGATCGCCTCGCCCAGCAGCGCCGCATAGGCGGCCCGATGCTTGGCCAGGGCTTCCGGCCTCAGAAGCTCGTTGTCGTTGCAGTCGATCTGCTTCTTCGGCAGCGCGATGTCGTCGTGGCGGTCCAGGGCCTCCATGAGCGAGGTCGAGCCGCTGCGGCCGGTGGTCATGACACAGAAGTTCTTGCAGGGACTGCTCACGGATCGTTCCTCACCCACGCCACCATCCTCGGAGACTTAGCGGCAGGCAGCCGCACCTGGTGCTGCCGCCCTTTCCCGCCTCACTCGGGTGGCCGCAACACAGTGATCGTCTTGAAGGGCGGCAAGCCCTTCGCCTGCCACATACTGATCGCGGAGGCGACGTTTTTCGGCTCGGAGACGCCGGCCGGCGGCGTCTCGCCCATCTTCAGGTAGTGAAAATGAAAGGAGGAGCGATAGCACACCGTGTGGCGGGGCAGATGGGCCCGCTTCAGCCCGCTCTGCCGCAGGAGGTGCCACATCATGCGGTCCCCCACCGCATGAGCCCAGGCCGGCATCAACGACCAGTTCGGCAGAAGCTTGAAGGCCTCGCCGAACACCGCCAGGCAGTTCGTATCGACGAAGTCGTCGCCGTCGCATGCTTCGCAGTAGCCCAGAAGACTGCCGTCCAGACGATGGATGCTGCGCCGGGTCGAGCAGATCGCGGCGCCCGTGTCCCGGTGGAGCTTGACGACGGTCTCGATGTGGTCGGGCTGATACCAGTTGTCCGCGTCGAGAAAGGTGATCCCATCGAAGCCCTGTCTGGCCGCGGAAAGCGAACCGAGTCCGCGCGGCGTATCGCCATAGTCCTTGTGGCTGACCGGCAAAACGATGTGCTGTGCGGCAAGGTCGGCGACCCAGGGCTTCGGCCGGCCGTCAGCGACCAGGATGTGGGTCGCCGGATGGCTCTGGCGGCTAACGCTCTCGTGGCAGGCGCGCAGGATCGCCTCGTCCTCGTCGAAATAGGGCGTTACGACTGCAATGTTCACGTCAACCAAAATCCTCCGGCCCTGAGGCCCCGCGCCCGGCTGCATCGGCTCCCACCGGCCGCCAGTACTCTTTAGGCGCCAATCTGCTAAGAATTTCTAACATGGCGGCCGGAACCCGGGACACCGGGATTTACAGCTTGCGGCAGGCACCCGGAAGAATTTATCAACCAAATCGTGGGATGAAGGACCCTGGGCGCGCGCGCCGTGCGGCCCTCTGACGAAACAAGGACCAAGCCTTGGCACGAATCCTGATCGGCTATGAGCGTGGCGACAACCTGGGCCACTACCGGCGCCTGGTGCCGGTGGGCGAAGTGCTGGCCGCTCTCGGCCATCAGGTCACCCTGTTCGTGCGCAACCCCTACGACTGCCGCGCGCAGATCACCAAGAACCCCCTGCCCTTCATCCAGTCCCCGGACCTGGTGGCGCCCAACCCCTCGGAACGCGAGCCGAAGCGC
>JANQMC010000002.1 GCA_028280305.1 Pelagibius sp.
GGTGCCGGCGACGGTAGAGCTGGCAGCGGCAGAGACCGAGGTCAACATCGTGGAAGGTTACGCCGTGCATGGCTATGACGTCGTGGCTTACTTCACCCAAGGAAAGCCGGTGGCCGGTAAAGATCAGTTTACCGCAGACTACGAAGGCGCCACCTATCGGTTTGCCAGCGCCGAGCATCGCGACACCTTTACCGCCGACCCGGCCCAATACGCCCCGCAGTACGGCGGATACTGCGCCTTCGGCACGGCCATGGGCCGCAAGTTCGACGGCGACCCCAATGCCTGGGCCGTTGTCGACGGCAAGCTCTATCTGAACCTGAACAAAGATATTCAGGCGCGCTGGAAAAAGGATGTACCCGGCTTCATCCGGGGTGCGGAGAACAATTGGCCGCTGATCCGCAGCGTCGCCGACGCAAGCCTTGAGGCCTCGTCGCCTGCCGGCGTGACCATCGGCGCCCAGTAACCTGCCCGTTAGCCTGCCCACCAGTCTCCTGGGCAGCGGCGCGCGAGCCATGTCATGCGGTACCACCTAAGGGCCGCATGACATCGGTTCCTCGCGGCTTGGCACGCTGACCGCGCCTTGCCGTTGGAGGATTCATACGCAACGCCTGCGACTTAGAACATCGGTCCATATCTCCAGTTGTCGGCATCAGGGGTAACTTCGTCTAAGTCGTAACCGGCCCGCTGCAGGCGTTTTGCAATTGCCAGCCCATCCTCTGCGGCCTGATCGACAAAGCGGCGACCAAGCGCTTCATCCTTGGCGATGCCATGACCTCGTATCAGATTCAGGCCGTGGTTGAAGCGCCCGACCGGGTCCCCCGCTTCGGCGGCACGACGATCCCATTCTGCAGAAGCATCGGGGTTGTAGTCACCGCCCAGGCCATTGTTTTCAAGTTGGCTCATCCACGTCATTGCCTTGGCGTAGCCAGCTTCGGCGCATCGTCTTGTCAGCTTCCTGGCAAGTTCATGATTGTCATTCTTGGTAACGTTGATCCCCAGAGAGCAGGTGATGGAGTCGATGACCCCCATCTCAATCTTGCGCGTCAACATCTCACGGCCGGTGTCTTGGGGATTAAGGATACCAAGCTCATCTTCAACCGTGGTGGGCGACTCAGCCTGAGCCGCGCCCGCGAAAACAATGGCAGACAGTGTCAGGGTCAGTGTCAATCGTTGCATGTTGATCACCTCCGCATCGGAACAATAGCACTGGACCTGAAACAGGTCACCGTGACTTAAGTCGTAGGCTAGATCATTCCCAGGGAACTCTCTCGCCGCGTAGGGGTGGGCAGCCTGCTGCCGGCCCTCTCTCAAGACCTCCGGTTCGCCTGAGAAGTTGATTGGATCGCAGTATCTTTTCGCATCGACATTCCCGCCTGTCGTGAACACGGCGATTGTCTTGCCCTTGATGATGCGCCCTGTCTCCTGCTTTATGCGCGCAACAAGCACACTGTAATCGGCCGTGTCGCGGTCAAAGGTCACAACCTCCGCACCCAGGACCTTCGTGCTCTCGATCTTGGCCGGCGGTGTATCCTCGGGCATGACGATCAAGGCCGTCGTACCGGCAAGCTGCGCCGCCAAAGCCAAACCCTGGGCATGGTCGCCCGAGGAATAGGTTATCGCGCCGCGCCCTTTCTCCTCCGCCGACATGAGACGGAGGCGGTTGTAGGCGCCGCGAATTTTGAAAGCGCCGGTTCTCTGTTGATGCTCCGCCTTGATCAGCAACCGCCCGCCCAGGCGCTTGTTAACATCGAGGCTTCCAAGCAAAGGCGTGCGCATCACGACACCGGTCAAAGCTTCGCAAGCTTCGTGAATGGCTTCAAGGGTGATGTCGCCGGTATCCAGGTCTGATGAAGTACTGGTCAATCAAGCCGCTTTCAGGAGAGGGATGGTCCCGACACTTCAAGTAACAGGCGTTTAGCCCCTCTCCGAAAGACCGGGTCAAGCCTCCAATCGAACATTGATCGGCCCTGTTGATTGTAAGAAGGCCCTCCACTCCCCTACTTCCGCAGTTCCTCGATCTCCTTGAGGCTGCGGCCGGGGCGGCGGCGGTAGGCGGGCATGGACCAGTTGCAGGTGATGGCGAGGCCGCGCACGGCGAAGGTGACGAGCACGCCGGCGGCGCCGGAGACCAGCGCCGGCAGCGCCAGTTCGGCCAGGACGACGTAGGTGCAGGCGCCGAGGCCCGAGGCGGTGACGTAAATCTCCCGCCGCAGGATGACCGAGGGTTCGTTGCCGATGAGATCCCGGACAATGCCACCCACGGTACCGGTGACAACGCCCATGGCCACCGCCACCAGCGCGCCGGTGCCGTTGTCCAGGCCCTTGGCGGTGCCGGCCACGGTCACCAGGGCGAGGCCCAGCGCATCGAACCACAACAGCAGCCGATAACGGGATTCCACCAGATGCGCGGTGAAGTGCACAACCACCGCCGTAACCAGACAGGCGATAATGTGATGCGGTGCGACCATCCAGAATACCGGCACGTCCAGCAGCAGGTCGCGGACCGTGCCGCCGCCGACACCGGTCAAGACCGCAAGCCACATGAAGCCGACGACATCGAGACTTTTGCGCGAGGCGACCAGGGCGCCGGAGACGGCAAAGACGATCACCGCCAGCACGTCGATGGTCAGCACCAACTGCGGCGGCGCTTCGATTTCCAGCATGTCAAACCTGCCTTCCGATAACTTAGGGAAATGCTAATCCGCTACCAAACACCAGCGCACGCTAGGCCGGTTCCACGAAGCGGTCGCGGGGGATTTCGGCAATGGCGGTGATCTCGATCAAAAGGTCGCGGTGGTAGAGCCGCGAGACCTCGATGGTGGTGGTCACCGGGAAAGGCTCGGCAAAGTATTCCTTGCGCAGAGCACCCGCCGCCATGAAGGCTTCGATATCGGTGGCGTATTGGGTGAGCGACACGATGTCCGCCATCGTCCCGCCGACATGGGCCAGTACAGCCCGGATGTTCTCCAGGGCCTGGCGCAGCTGTGCCTGCATGTCGCCCTTGCCGATGATCTCACCGTCGGGATCGAGCGCGACCTGCCCCTTCAGATGGACGATCTGCCCCTCTCCCTGGGCCACCGCCATGGAAAAAGCGCCGAAGGGCGCCCAGACGTCAGGTGGGTTGAAGCTCTTGATCATCCGTCGATCCCCTTTGATAGACAAGAATGATTAAAGACGGTCGCAGCCCCAATCAATTCCTGAAGGTCTCCACAGCAGAGTAAATGCGCACCGCCGTGGTCAGCCAGCAGAGGCCGCCGAAAATCCAGGCAAACCAGGCGAAGAGATCGGGGAAGAGGCAGATTGCGACGAAGAGGGCGATGGTCTCGGTGCCCTCGGTCAGCCCGCCGAGATAGTAGATCGACTTTTTGCCCCGCGCCGCCGTGGTGATCCCAAGCTTGGCGGCCAAGGCGGCAAAGGCCAGAAAGCTCGCCCCCGTGCCGATGAAGGAGAAGATCAGGAAAGCGGCCGGCAGCGCCTGGTCCGGCCGTCCGACGGCGAAAAAGAAAATGACCCCTGAATAGAACAGGAAATCGAGCACGATATCGAGATAGCCGCCCAGGTCGGTCACCCGGCCGTGGCGCGCAACCGCGCCGTCCAATCCATCCCCCAGGCGGTTCAACAGGATCAGCGCCAGCGCCCACCAATAACTCTCCAGAGCCAGCATCGCCCAGGCGCCGCAACCGACCAGAAAGCCGGTAACGGTGATCCCATTGGCAGTCACCCCCAGGCGGGAAAGGCTCTTGCCGACCCTATCGAGCGGCGGGTCTATGATCTGACGAAGGCGGGCATCCAGCATGCCTCTCCTTAGCGGTTCAGGGACTGCGGGGCCAGCCCGGCGATTCCCATAGGCAGCGGCTGCTGATGGTCGCAAGCCGATTATCCTTGCCCGGCATACGGTTAATTGCCTCACAATCCGCCATGGACAAACGCTGCAGAAGCGACAATATAGAACACCGATAGATTGCAAGCGCGGCGACAGGGGGACCCGCTTTTAGCGTTTGTGCAGGATGCGAGGCCGTGCACGGAGGTCCCCTGATGCTTGGCAAATTGCCGATGGCCGTAATTGGTACGGGACACTTCGGTCTCTACCACGCCAAAAAGATTGCTGCCTCCGATGCCGCCGAACTGGTCGGCATCGCCGACATCGATCCAGCACGGGCGGCCGAGGTTGGCTCAGAGCTCGGCGTAGCGGCGTTCAGCGATCACCGGGAGCTTCTCGGGCGTGTGAAAGCCGCCTGCATCACGGTGCCGACCCAGGCGCATTTCGACATTGCCCGCGATTGTTTGACCGCAGGCATCCACGTACTCGTCGAAAAGCCGATATCCGACAGCCTCTCGACGGCCGACGCCCTCATTGCGCTTGCCAGAACAAAGGACCTGATTCTCCAGGTCGGTCATCTGGTGCGCTTTTCCGGCGTTGCCCAGGCGCTTCAGCGTCACGTGAGTCAGCCCCTCTATATCGACTCGGTCCGCATCACGCCCTTCAGCGGCCGCAGCACAGACGTGAACGTGGTTCTCGATCTGATGATCCACGACATCGACCTCGTGCTCTCTCTGGTCGATTCACCCATACTCACCATCGATGCCGCCGGGGCGCCGGTGTTCACCGACCACGAGGATATCTGCTCCGCCAGGATCAAGTTCGCCAACGGTTGCATCGCCACCATCACCGCGAGCCGCATCAGCTTCAAGACAGAGCGGCGCATGCGCATCTTCCAGCCGAGCAGCTATCTGAGCGTGAACTTTGACACCCAGACCATGATCATCGCCCGCAAGACCGACGAAGAAGGCGGTGGCGCCACGGCGGATATCGCCGAGGAGAGTTATGACGAAGTCGATGCGCTGGAACGGGAGATCGAGGACTTCATCGCCTGCGTGCGGGAGGGCCGCCGCCCGCTGGTTGGCGGGGAAGAAGGCCGTCGCGCCCTGGAGGCGGCCCTGGTCGCAACCCGGGAGTTGCAGGCCCATGCCGACTTCGTCATGGCCGTTAACCGCAGCCCGGACTTGAAAGACCCTCTGAAGCAATCGTTGAAGCGGCAACTTGGCGGCTAGGACGGATTTCCATGGCGGTCACAGCGCATCATCAGGTTCCCACACCAGTCCCTCTGGTCGATCTCCAGAAGCAGCAGGCCGCTCTCGACGACCGAATCCGGAGCCGCATGGAAGCGGTGATGGCCCGAGGCGACTTCATCCTCGGCGCCCCGGTAACCGAGCTCGAAGCAAAGCTTGCGGACTTTGCCGGGACCAAGGCCGCCATCACCGTCGCCAACGGTACCGATGCCCTGCAAATCGCGCTGATGGCGATGGGCACGGGCCCCGGCGCCGCGGTTTTCGTACCCGCCTTTACTTTCGCCGCCACGGCCGGCGCGGTGGCAATGACAGGCGCAACGCCGGTTTTCGTCGATATCGACGACGTCACGCTGACCATGGATCCAAAACATCTTGAAGTGCAGATCGCCAAGGTCAAAAAAGTCGGCGGTCTCAAGCCGCAGGGGATCATTCCCGTCGATCTCTTCGGCCGGCCCGCCGACTATCCGGCGATCCTTGGTCTGGCGCAGGCAGAGAACTTGATGGTTCTGGCGGATGCAGCCCAGAGTTTCGGTGCCGCCCGTAATGAGGGCCGCGTCGGTAGGCTGGCGCCTGCAACAACCGTCAGCTTCTATCCCTCAAAACCTCTGGGTTGCTTTGGTGACGGCGGCGCCATACTGACCCAGGAGCCCGCGCTTGCCGAAGCCTGCCGTCACCTGCGCGGCCACGGCTTCGACCCGGCCGGCGAAGCCCGGCAGGTCGGGCTGAACAGCCGCTTGGACAGTCTTCAGGCCGCCGTTCTGCTCGCCAAACTGGAGGTCTTCGAAGAGGAACTGCGAACCAGAAGACAGGCGGCCGCATGGTACGATCAGCGGCTCTCGGCCAGACTGCGGACTCCGCTGCTGGAAAGCAAAGACCGATCGGCCTGGGCGGTTTACGCCGTGCGCTCGCCGCGTCGCGATGTCCTGCAACAGGCGCTGCAAGACGCCGGCATCGCCAGCGCCGTCTACTACCGCAAGCCGCTGCACCTCCACGCTGCCTATGCCGGCTTCGGCGAGGGCGCGGGATCGCTGCCGGTTTCCGAAAGGGTCGCCGAAGAGGTGCTCGCCCTGCCAATGCACGGCTATCTCGATGAAATCACCGTCGAACGAGTCTGTGATGCCCTGCTGCAGGCGCTCTAACCGGCTTCCAGGTATCGGCCGAGCCTGACCGCCGAAGCGCCGGGGTTCAGGCGCCGCGACGGCATGATCAGCACACAGCCGTCATAAGGCGTCGTCACCGGCTTAGCGCCGTCGTAGGCAATCACGCTGCCTGCCTTCGCAATGACTTCGAGGCCGCGATAGTCTTCGGCGAAACGGAAGTCCTCGCTTTCGATGGTGACCGGACCGGTCACCTCGATGAAGCGCTGCTGCGGCAATACGACACCGGCCAGCTCTTCCGCTGCCCAGTCCGCAGCGATCACACCCTTGGCCAAGAGGAACCGCAAGGCCGTGTGGATGGCCAGCGGCCCGGCGGCGGCTTCCCAGTGCTGCCCACACTCCATCAAGACGGCGTTCTTGGGGCTGTTCGGATCGGAGAAGCCTGCATAGTCGCGCATCCGCCGACCGGCGGCATGGCCGGCATCGGTGACCACCAGTTCCGGCAGGCCGACCTCCCGCGCCAGAGCCCGGCCCTTGGCGAGCGGCCCGGCCATCATCAGCGGCGGCGTTTTGTGCTGCATGGAATGAATGTCCAAAAGAACGTCGACGTCATCCATGTAAGGCCGCACCGTCCGGGCGCGGCGTAACTCGACGGAGTCACGCGCAGGGTCGTCGAGCGTCTCGGCGGACCAGAGCCGGTTGAAGTCTTCATCCACGAAACGCGATGCCGAAGGATCAGCTCGGTCGAAGCTGTGGTAGGCTTCAATGTTCATGAACCCCAGAGAGAGCGTTCCCTTAAGCGGCTGCACGCCTTTGCGGAACAGCCAGTCCAGGGCGATAGCACCGCAGACTTCATTGCCATGGACAACCGCCGTGATCATCACGTGGGGCCCCGGTTCCGGTGCCTCGAGACGCGTGATGTAATCGATACCGGTGTTGCCCGCCTTATAGGGCGTGATGTCCGGTTGTTCGAGTTCAATGGGATAGTCGTCCTGGGTCATCTCTCGTCTCCCTGCTAGGTCTGATTTTCTTAGACTGTGGTTTCCGATTCCGGTCCGGCCCATTCCGCCGCTGGGTCGAGAGGGAAGAGTCCGGTCTTCACGTGGCGATAGGGCAAGCGGGCAAGTTCGGCCGTACCCCAGTCCGGCGTATCGACGATCACCACGGCGGCGGCCAGCGGTTCGAAAACCGCGCGGAAGTGGGTCTTCGAGCGCAGCAGCAGAATGTTCTGCTCGCCGCTGTCGATACCGAACTGCTCCAGCGCATCAAGATCGATCGCCGTTGTGGAGTTCGAGATCACGGAGACAGTGACATCTCCGATGCGCAGCAAGGCGGCGGCACCGAGATCGATGCGCCGACCCTCGCGCATCGGACCGGTTCCGGTAAAGACCTTCTCTCCGGCCCAGAGCACCTCCGCCTCGCCCACGATGGGCCCGCCGGCGCGCAGCGAAGAGTGGCCACCGAGCCTTACGTCGAGACGCCGGCCGGCGCCTGACGACACCGCGGCGGCGGCCGTCACCGGATCCCAGAGATAGGGGCAATGAACTTTAAGGCCGGGCAGACCCGGCGCCCCTTCTATCAGACGGCGCAGGCACCAGGTCGAATCGTTCAGTCGGTCGGCGTGCTCCAGCACCACAACAGGGTGATCGCTATCAGCGGCAATCCGCCGGGCCTCGGAGAGGCCTTCCTCAAGCCCAAAAACGAGTTCCTCATGCAGCAATGCTTCGCGGTTTTGCCAGATCCGCGCTGCCAGGCTTTCGGACTCACGCTCTGCGAGGTCTTGGTCGCCGTCGGCGATAACCACGACGGAGAACCCCAGATCCGGTGTGTCGGCGTAAGCAAAGCCGCAGAACACCGAAGCATCGACGATATCCGGCACCCGCTTCGGCAGCGACAGCGATTCCTCTACGATATCCGACAGCGGCGCCAGCGCCGTGGCCGTGAAGATGCTGGGCAGCACCAGCGGCACCTTCACCATGGCCAACTGCGGGTCTTGCCCGTGCTTCAGTTTGGCCAGAAGACCGTGCGCCGCCCGCCGGCCGGTTTCCGCCATGTCGACGTGCGGCGAAAAGTGGAAGCCGAAGATACCATCGCAAAGCACCGCCGTTCGCGGCGAAAGGTTGGCGTGAAGGTCGAAGGCCACCACCACCGGCAACCCGGGACCAAACAATGCCCTTATGGACTCCAACAGGTCGCCTTCCGGATCCGTCCGGGTCGGTGTGGTCATGGCACCGTGCAGGAAAAGCAGAACACCATCCAGAGGCAGCGCCGCCTTCAGGCGCTCCAAAAGCTCGTCACGAAAAAACTCGAAAGCGGCATCGCTGGCAGGACCGGCGGCGGAGCAGTCGCTGTAGACAAGAGGAACGGCTTCGGCTCTCGCTTCAGCCAAGACGTCCAGAAATCCCCCTGCCACCGTGGCGCTGCACCGCAAGCCCTCCGTCAAGGCGGCATCGCGTCGCGCCTCTCGTTCGAAGGCCTCCACGCCCGTCTCCTGAGTCAGAAAGGAAACCGACTCCAGGGCAAAGCCGCCGACGGCGATCCTCAGGCTCTCTGGTCGTTCTTGCGGCATTACGGACTATCATTCACCGAGATAGAGGTCGGGCTTGGCCCGGGCCAGATGCGCGCGCACGGCGGCGATCAACTGACGGGCCTGGCGGGAGAACCCGCGATCTGCCAGATGCAGGACGCCATAGCGGTTGATGAGACGCGGTGTCAGCGGCCGCGCCACCAGATGAGCGGGTCCGGAGCCGCCCCAGGTAAGTGCATTCAGGATCGCGACCCCCTGCCCCATGCGCACCAGATCGCAGATGGTGCTGGAGAGGTTGGTCTCCGCGCGCAAGCGCATCGGCACCCCTGCACGGCGGAACATCTGCTCGATGCGGTGACGCGAAGAATAGCGGCGGGTCATGGTGATCAACGGCACATCGACCAGATCCTCGGCGCCGATGGCCTGTTTCGCGGTCAAGGGATGATCCGGCGGCAGAACCACAACGCTGTGGGTCTCGATCAGCGGAACGATGTCCACACCGGGGTGGGTGTCCAGCAGCGAGGCAAAAGCCAGTTCCACCTGATCGCGCAGCAGCCAGTCGATCATCATGTCGGTCAAGCCCGTCTCCACGGTCAGAACCAGATGGGAATGGACCGCCATGAAATCGCCGATCAGATCGCGCAGCACCCCTTCGTAAAGCATCGGCGTGATGCCGACCCGCAACCGCCCGACGCCATGCCTGCGGACGTCTTCGGCGGAGCGGCGCACCCGCTCGATCCCGTCCAAGGCGCGCCCCACTTCGACGGAAAGACGGTGCGCCTCCGGCGTCGGGGTCAGTTTGCCCTTGGCCCGGTGAAACAGCGGAACACCGAGTTCGCCTTCGAACTGTTTCAGCAGGCGGCTCACCGCCGGTTGCGAAACGCCGAGCTGCTTTGCCGCCGCGGTGACCGACCCTGCTTCCAAAACCGCATGAAAGGCCTCCATCATGCGGGGCGTAGGCTGGCCTTTGCCATCACCCGTTGTTTGCGAATCAAACATGGCATCCATAACATAGCGTTATGGCTGATCTGACCAAATAGACAGGTTTTCTCTCGCAGATCATCCTGCGGTCCATGCATTCGATTTCGCTTTGACAGCAACGATAGGCGCTCCCATTATACCTGACAAGGTTCCGCCGTCGAGCGGGGAGGCATTGGGATATGCACCCCTGCAGGGAAGGAAGGGGCCAAAAAGGAAGCGCCGCGCGCCCTCAGGTCGCGCGGATAACAGGAACAGGCAAAACGCCGCCGTCAGATGCATCCAATGAAGTGACAGCATCTGCGGCTACGTCTTTTGGGGAACGAACTCATGCGCAAGAGCACTTTCATGTGCGCGGTTTCGCTGGCGGCCGTCATGGCAGCGCCAGCCGCCGCACAGGAACTGAAAATCGGTCTGTCGTCGGAACCTTCGGCACTGGACCCGCATTTCCACAATCTCGGGCCCAACAATGCCATGCGGCGGCACATGTATGACTCGCTGGTCCTGCAGGACGAGTCGCAGCAACTGAAGCCGGGCCTGGCAACCGCTTGGAAGCCGACCGACGACACCACCTGGGAGTTCACGCTGCGCCAGGGCGTCACCTTCCACGACGGCTCGCCCTTCACCGCCAGGGACATCGTCTATACCGTCTGCCGCATCCCGGCCGTGGAAGACAGCCCCTCCTCTTTCACGGTCTACACCAAGGCGATCGCCGACCTTCAGATCAAGGACGATCACACCCTGATCGTGAAGACCGACAAGCCGTACCCCCTGCTGCCGGTCGAGGTTTCGACCTGGGGCGTACTCTCGGCGACGGCCAACGGGGTCGACGGCGACATCACCTTTGGCCGTGACGGCTGCAGCGGCACCGGTGATTTCCCCAAGACCCAGGCCTTCAACGACGGTTCCAAGGCAAACGGCACGGGCCCCTTCAAGTTCAAGGAGTTCACCCGCGGCGAGAAGATCGTGCTGGAGCGCAACGAGAGTTATTGGGGCGACAAGCCGGCCTGGCAGACCGTCACCTTCCGCCCCATCACCAGCAACGGTCCACGCGTGGCCGCCCTGCTGGCCGGCGATGTCGACATGATCGACAGGCCGCCGCTTCAGGATCTGGAGCGCATCAGGACCGAAGGCTTTGAAGTCACCCAGGGTCTGTCAAACCGGGTGATCTATCTGCACTTCGACCATGAGCAGGAGCCGACGCCGGGTATCGACGGCACCGGCGGCAAGAATCCCTTCAAGGACGCCCGGGTACGCGAAGCCGTTTCCAAGGCCATCAACCGGGAAGCCATCGTTGCCCGCATCATGGGCGGTGTTGCCGTACCTGCCGGCGAGTTGCTGCCGCAGGGCATGTTCGGCTCCACACCGGGCGCAGAGCATGACGCCTATGATCCGGAAGCCGCCAAGAAACTGCTGGCGGAAGCCGGCTACGGTGACGGCTTCAAGCTGGTCCTGGGTTCACCCAACGACCGCTACATCAACGATGCCCAGATCGCTCAGGCGGTGGCCCAGATGCTGACCCGTGTCGGCATCACCACAGAAGTCGATGCCATGACCAAGAGCACCTTCTTCGCCCGCCGCAACAAGTACGAGTTCAGTCTCTATATGGCGGGCTGGGGCTCGGGCACCGGCGAGATGTCCTCACCCCTGCGGGCGCTGGTCGCGACCCGCGATAAGGACAAGGGCATGGGCGGCACCAACCGGGGCCGTTACTCCAATGCCGAACTTGACGCGATGATCGAAAAGGCCCTGGCCACGGTCGACGACGACAAGCGCGAGGCGATCCTGCGGGAAGCGAGCCAGGAGGCAATGAAGAACTACGCCATCCTGCCGCTGCACTATGAGGTGACTCCCTGGGCCTATCGCAAAGGGCTCAGCTACACCCCGCGGACCGATCAGTACACCATCGCGACGGGCGTTAAGCCGGCGAGCTGACGGTAACTGAAATCCAAAAGGGGCGGGATCTCGTGATCCCGCCCTTTGCGGATCGTACTCACGAGAGCTGACCCGGGCCGGCGCCTGAACAAACCATCCGGCAACGTCAGCACAAGGCTTCGCCGATGCTGGTCTATTTCCTCCGCCGTCTGGGTCAGAGCTGTCTCGTCATCGCCGCCATGGCGGTACTGGTCTTCATCGGCGTCTATGCGATCGGCAGCCCGATCGACATGATGATCTCGCCTGACGCGGATCAGGCCGAAATGGAGGCTGCCATTGCGCGCCTCGGCCTCGACAAGCCGCTCTGGGAACAGTTCTTCATCTTCGTCTCCAATGCCTTGCAGGGCGATCTCGGCAACAGCTTCGTCTATGCCACGCCGGCGGCCGAACTGATCCTTTCCAAGCTGCCGGCAACCCTGGAACTGGCCTTCCTCGCGCTTGTCTTCGCCGTGTTCCTGGGCGTACCGCTGGGCATGATCGCCGGGCTCAGGCCTAACTCGGTTGCCGGCAAGGCCATCATGACCGGCTCGATCATGGGCTTCAGCCTGCCGAACTTCTGGCAGGGGATGATGCTGATCTTCGTGTTCTCGGTCATTCTGCGCGGCTTTCTGCCCTCCGGCGGCCGCGGGGAGACCGTCGACCTGCTCGGCATCCCGGTTTCCTTCCTGACCGCCGACGGCCTCTCGCACATGCTGCTGCCGGCGATCAACCTGGCGCTCTTCAAGACCTCTCTCGTAATTCGCCTGGCGCGCGCGGGAACCCGCGAAGCAGCGCTGCAGGACTATGTGAAGTTTGCACGCGCCAAAGGGCTCTCGGAGCGCCGCATCGTGCTGGTGCACATCGCCAAGAACATCATGATCCCCGTGGTCACCATCCTGGGCCTCGAACTCGGCAGCATGATCGCCTTTGCCGTGGTGACCGAGACGGTCTTCGCCTGGCCCGGCATGGGCAAACTGCTGATCGATTCGATCCAGGCCCTCGACCGCCCCGTCGTCGTCGCCTACCTGATGCTGACGGTCTTCATGTTCATCGTCATTAACCTGGTGGTCGACATGCTTTACTGCCTGCTCGATCCGCGGGTGCGTCTTTCGGAGGCAAAGGCATGAGCGAAGCCGCCAAACCCACCGGCGTCCTTGCCGAGGCCGAGGTTCTGCGCCCCGGCCGCTGGCGCGGCACACCCGCCGCCCGCTTCGCCGCCGAATTCGCCGACAGCTGGATTGCCGTGGCTTCTCTGCTGCTGGTCGTGATCTTGGCCTTGCTGGCGATCTTCGCCAACTTCATCACCCCGCAAAACCCTTACGATCTGGCGCAGCTCGACATCATGGACGGCATGCTGCCGCCCGGCGGCACAACCTTCGACGGCGCCCGGACCTTCTGGCTCGGCACCGACGAACAGGGCCGCGACATGCTCTCCGCCATCATCTTCGGCCTGCGCATGAGCCTGGGGGTCGGCGCTATCAGCGTGGCCATCGCCCTTGGCATCGGCATGTCGCTGGGCGTGCTGGCCGCCTACTTCGGCGGCAAGGTCGACACCATCATCATGCGCATCGTCGACCTGCAGCTCTCTTTCCCGACCATTCTGATCGCACTGATCCTGCTGGCCGCTCTCGGCAAGGGCGTCGACAAGGTGATCATCGCCCTTGTTGCGATCCAGTGGGCCTACTACGCGCGCACCGTCCGCGGCACCGCTCTGGTGGAACGCCGCAAGGAATACATCGAAGCCGCCACCTGTCTGGCGCTGTCTCACCGGCGCATCGTCTTCAACCACCTGCTGCCCAACTGCCTGCCGCCGTTGATCGTGGTGGCCACGGTGCAGGTGGCTAACGCCATCGCTCTGGAGGCAACGCTGAGTTTCCTGGGGGTCGGCGTGCCGATCACCGAGCCTTCCCTCGGCCTGCTGATTGCCAACGGTTACGGCTACATGCTCTCGGGCAAATACTGGGTTTCCTTCTTTCCCGGTATCGCCCTTCTGGTCACCATCATCGCCATCAACCTGGTCGGTGACCAGTTGCGCGACGTCCTGAACCCGAGGCTGAAGCGATGACAGGCGGCGGTGCCGAGCCGACGCTTTCGGTGCGCGGCCTGAAGACTCACTTTTTCACTCGCGAGGGCGTGGTGAAGGCGGTCAATGGAATCTCCTTCGACGTCGCGCCTGGGGAAGTCATGGGACTGGTCGGGGAATCCGGCAGCGGCAAGTCGATCACCGGATTTTCCGTTCTCGGGCTGGTCGACGCGCCCGGCCGCATCGTCGAAGGTGAAATCCTCTTTCAGGGCCAAGACCTGGCGAAGCTGCGCGAAGAGGAACTGCGCAAGCTGCGCGGCTCCAAGATCGCCATGATCTTCCAGGACCCGATGATGACCCTGAACCCGGTGCTGCGCATCGACACGCAGATGGTCGAAGCAGTCGTCGCCCACCGCGATGTCTCACGTGAGCGGGCGCTGGAGATTTCCCGGGAAGCCCTGGTGAAGGTCGGCATCGCCGCGCCGGACGAACGCCTGGTTTCCTATCCGCACCAATTCTCCGGCGGCATGCGCCAGCGCGTGGCCATCGCCATCGCTTTTCTGAACGAACCGGAGCTGATCATCGCCGACGAGCCGACCACGGCGCTGGACGTCACCATCCAGGGGCAGATCCTTTACGAGGCACAGAACCTCTGCCGCGATACTGGGACGGCGATGATCTGGATCACCCATGACTTGGCCGTGGTCGCCGGCCTGGCCGACCAGATCTCGGTCATGTATGCCGGGCGCATCGTCGAGCAAGGGCCGGTCGAGCGGGTGCTCGATGCACCGGCCCATCCCTATACCGCCGGACTGATCGGTTCGGTCCCCGGCCGTAACCAGCGCGGCCGGCGGCTGTTCCAGATTCCCGGGATGACGCCGTCGATGCTGAACCTGCCGGACGGCTGCGCCTTCCGCAGCCGCTGCCCGCACGCTGACAGCGCCTGCGACGTCGAACCGCCCCAGAGCCGCATCGACGACGGGCGCCTGGTGCGCTGCGTCAGACCAATGATCGCACAGGCAACCGATGGGACGGCGGCATGAGCGAGGCGGCCCTGAAGACCGAGAAAGCGCCCATCCTTTCCGCTGAAGGGGTGAGCAAGCGCTTCGTCAAACGCCTCGACCTTGCGGGCAAGATCGCTCAGCGTCTCGGCTCCTCGATCCGTGAGGAAACCGTTCATGCGGTGGACGGCGTCAGTCTGACCATCGACGAAGGCGAAGTGCTGGGGCTGGTCGGCGAGTCCGGCTGCGGCAAGTCGACCTTCGGGCGCATGGTCGCCGGCATCCTGCCGCCGAGCGACGGCAACCTTACCTTCGACGGCCGGCCGATCTGGCGCGACGGCAAGCCGGTGTCCAAGGAAACCGCCCTGGCGGTGCAGATGATCTTCCAGGACCCTTTCGCCTCGCTTGATCCACGCATGCGGGTTCTGGACATCATCGGCGAGGCGCCGAAGGTACATGGCATGGTCAGCGCCAAGGACATGGACGACTACGTCGCCGAGGTGATGCAGCGGGTCGGCCTGGATGCGGACTTCCGGCGCCGTTATCCGCACCAGTTTTCCGGCGGCCAGCGCCAACGCATCGGCATCGCCCGCGCCCTGGCGGTGAAGCCGCGCTTCCTGGTCTGTGACGAAGCGATTGCGGCGCTCGACGTCTCGATCCAGGCCCAGGTGATCAATCTGTTCATGGACCTGCGCGAAGACCTCGACCTCACCTATCTCTTCATCAGCCATGACCTCTCTGTGGTCGAGCATATCTCCGACCGCATCGTCATCATGTATCTCGGGCGTGTGGTCGAGGTCTCGCCCACCGACGAACTCTTCGACCAGCCCAACCACCCCTATACCCAGGCCCTGCTCTCGGAGGTGCCGCGCATCGATCTGCGCAAGCGCGCCTATCAGCCGGTGAAGGGCGAGATCCCCTCACCGCTCGAACCACCAAGCGGCTGCCACTTCCATCCGCGCTGCCCCTTTGCGACCGAACGCTGCGCCGCCGAACGCCCGGCGCTGAGGGAAATCGCGCCCGGCCGCTGGTCGGCCTGCCATCTCAATGACGGCTGAGGCGGCGAAGCCCAGCGACCTGCCCCCCTTCGACGAGAACGCTTTCGATTTCTTCGAAGCGGCCAAGCCGACACCGCTGCTCATCGACTCCCCTCATTCCGGCCGCATCTATCCCGAGGACTTTCGCACCGCCGTTCCGGAGACGGTGCTGCGCGGTGCCGAGGACTGGCAGGTCGACAGCCTCTTCAGCGATGCTCCGGCGGAAGGGGCCAGTCTGCTGGCCGCCCGTTTTCCCCGCGCCTACATCGACCCGAACCGCCGCCTCGACGATATCGACCCGGCACTGCTGGACGGCCCCTGGCCGGAGGCCCTCAACCCCGGCCCCAAGACAGCGCTCGGCATCGGCCTCTTCCGCGCCAAGACCGGCGACGGCAAACCGCTGCTCGATGCGCCCCTCTCCGTCGCCGCCCTGCAGGCCCGCATCGAACGGTGCTGGAAACCCTATCGTCGTGCCTTGCAGGAAGAGCTGGATCAGGTTCATCGACGCCACGGCGCCGTTTGGCATCTGAACGTTCACTCTATGAAGTCGACTGGCACCGCCATCACACCAGACGGCCCCGGCGCCGAGCGGGCCGACATGGTGCTGGGTGACCTGGAGGGAAGGAGCTGCGAGCCGGCCTTCACCGCCTTTGTGGCAGAGCGTCTACGCAGCTTCGGATACAGCGTGGCGATCAACGATCCCTACAAGGGTGCCGAGCTGATCCGGCTGCACGGCCGGCCGGCGGAAAACCGCCGCTCCCTTCAGATCGAAATGAAGCGCGCCCTCTACATGGATGAGGCGACGGTCACCGCCACCGAGGGCTTCGAGCCTCTGCGTGCCGACTTGCGCCGGCTGGTCGCGGCGCTGGCGGACTGGATCGATAGACAGGCCAGCTGATTGAGCATTTTGCGCCAATCCACCAATCCTCTAAGCTCTTCCTCAGTCCATAGCGAGGGAAAACCGGCATTCCGGCAAACGGGAGCCTAGAGCAGATCCGGGTTGGATGGAATCGCATAAGCGATCCATCCAGCCCGGTGAATCTGCTCTGACTATTTGATGTAGAGCGGATTCACATGTTTAGACGCAAACACGAAGTGTTTCCGTCTAAACATGATCCGCTCTAGGGGGAGGAACAGACGATGGCGAGCCGCGAGGTCCGCAACGTTTCCAAGGATGAACTGAAGGAAAAAGGCCGCATGGTCAGACGCGCCGTGCTGCGCATGACCGACATCTGCGGCTCCGGCCACTACGGCTCGGCCTATTCGATGACCGAGCTGGTGAACAACGCCGGATGGTGCTGGACGGTATTCCCATGGGCCGGGCCGGTCGGGCGGAAGACGTAGCGGGCTGCTGCCTCTTTCTGGCTTCGGACCTCTCGGCCTACGTTACCGGCTCAGAGGTGGACGTGAACGGCGGCTCGTTGATCCACTGATACAGTCTTACTCCGCCGCCAGGCTGCCACTGCGGCCGGGCAGTTCGCCGCGAATGACGTAGGCCAGGGTCTGGACCACCTGCTGCGGTGTCTCGCAGACCGCCAACGCCGCCCCATCGACTTCTTTCAAGGCATGGGTCAGCGCCGGGTCATGCAGGGTGATGAGCGCTTTGCCGAGAGCCGCCGCGGTGCCGGCATCGAAAGCGGCGTTCCACTGCTTGTATTTGTCGCCGAAACGCACCACCACCACGTCCGCTTCGCCGATCAGGGTGCGGGTGCGGATGGCGTTCATGCGGGAGCCCTTCTGGTCGCGCCAGAACGGCTGATCTTCCTCACCCAGGATCACCGCCGCGCAATCGTCACTGTCCTCATGCACGGTAATCGGCGCGTCGAGGCGCACCGGCAGACCGGCCTCGGCCACGCCCTGGGCGATCTGCTCGCGCCAGTCGCTGTGAATCTCACCGGAAAGATAGACTTTCCAAAGCCGTTCGCTCATGCCGCTTGGTCCTCGCTGTCGCAGATTTGAACTCTCGGATACAGTATCTACCACAGCCTGGCGGGTACATGCAGCCCCGGCCTTCGCTGCGGGCGCTTTAGTGAGCTTTGATCAGGGTGTCACCGGATCTGCCGCAAGGGCCGTCAGGGCCTCCTTTGCTGCGGCCTGGCAGGGTTCGATCACCGGCAGGCCGAGGTCGGCTGAAAGCTCGGCGGGATAACCGGTCATCCCGGCGCAGCCGAGGACCAGAACGTCGGCCCCGTCTGAGTCGCGCAGCTTGCGGCCCACCTCCAGCATCCGCCCGAAAGTCCTGTCGCGGTCCTGCAATTCCAACACACCGAGGTCGAGGGGCCGGCTTTCGGCGAAAGACCCTGCCAGTCCAAGCTCGGCAACGTAACGGCGATGGCGGATCGTCGAAGCCTCCAGGATGGCGACGATACCAAAGCGTTTCCCAGCTTTAAGCGCCTGATTGAAGGCGCTCTCCCCGATGCCGAACACCGGCTTTGCACTCTGTTCCCGTGCCGCCTTCAGGCCGGGATCGCTGAAGCAGGCGATTACCGAGACTTCGGCATCCTCATGCCTTAGCCGCGCGAGCAACGGCGGCACGACATCGCGGATGTGTTCTGCCGTCTCGATCCCCGGCGGTCCCTCTTCCAAGGTCACGCAATCGATCTTTGGGCCGGCGGCACTCCGCAGCGGATCTACCGCCGCGCTTATGCCCTGGGTAACGGCCTCTGTCGAGTTGGGATTGATAATGACGATACGGCGGCTCATGGCTTGATCACTCCCGTGGTACGACCCGAAGCTTCATCGGTCTCTCGCCCTCAACATGCTCGATCACCACGGCGGTAGAATCGTAACAAGCCTCGCCCTCGTCAAGCCCTGCCAGCTCAAAAGCGACCACACGGCCGCGGCTGACCTTGTAGAGTTCATGCTTGCCTTCCTCGACCAAGACAATGGTCTGAAGAGAGTCGTTGTCGACCCAGGGGATTGAAACACCAGCAAGCTTCGGGTCTCGCGCAACATCATAGTAGGGCGATACGAAGCAGACATAGTCCCAAGACACATTCACCAGATCGGAGAAGACGAGGCGGGGTTTCTCCGCAGACAAGAGCGAAATGAGATCGACCAGGCGCAGTTCGGGATAGACCACGGCGGAACCCGGCCCCGCGCCGCTGAGAGCAGGCGTCTCCCTGCTGCGCTCATAGAAGTAATAAGACAGCCCGGCCGTCACCATCAGGATGGGAATCATCAGCAGGCGAAAGACCTGTTTCTTTGCCATGGCAAAGCTCCTTCATCGGACCCACCACCCCTCTTTATGTCTCTCCCAAGACCCTTCTGCCCCAAAGGACCGCACCGGGTCTAGTTTCATTTCGTAGAGACCTATGCGAATGACCTTCAACTTTCGCCTCGGACAAGCTGCAGAACCGCAGCCTTACTGCGGTTTTCTATGCTCGGTTAGGATACGCTCCAGAAGAGTGCCAAGGTTGGTGCGACTCATAAAAACAAGCATAGAGTCTGACAAACCAAAGAGCCGAACAAAGATCACAGATTCCCCTGACTGGATACGACCAAGTACCGAACGCACCTATTTCCGGTAGTGACTGATAACCGATTGAGCCACTCGCTTAGCTTCAGCCTTGGTCATGCCGCCCTCCATCACTGGATCGTAAAGCAACTGTAACAGCCATTCGTCTTGCTTAGTTAGCGAGTCGAACTCGTTCCTGTCATTGAAGATGGAGGGACGCACAGTGTCGTCATCGTTCATCAATCCAAGCATCTGTGTGAACTCCTCAACGACGCAATGCCGAAACTGATCTAGCGTCAGGCCATTGTGAATGCCCACGTAGGCACGGAACTCTCCCCGTGACCAGAAAACGTTGACCAAGCAAATACGTTGAAACCGACCAGCATCGTGTTCGCGCACAATCACTTGCCTGAGCATCGGAATGGGATTGGGGATAACCGGTCCGGGAGCCCAAGACTCCTGGGAATCCCACTTGGCGTATGCGTTCGACAATGCATCAAGATCAAGCAACAACTCTTCAAGAGGGCCAATTCTCAAAATAACATTGGCATCTAACGGAACTGACTCGAAGCGATGAGCCAAGCCAATGAGACGCGCGAGATCATCGAGATGAGCGGTCAATATTTCCGTCTCTTTGGGCGTGATACCGGGAGCCACTGCAATGTTCAGATCGCTTTCCCATCGAAACAGCCTGAAAGCCTCCTCAGGTATCGCCGCACCTTCGAGTCCGAAGGCGATTTTTAGAAAGTTTTCAACGACCTCCTCATCACTTAGTGAATCGGAGAAGTCCTCAGGCGACTTGGCAGCCACATTGGTGGCGAGCAGTTGCAGAATGAGAAGCAAGACCAGCGTTATCAGCCAAACCGATTGCAGGGCCTGCTGCAGGCAGCCTTTGGGCTCTATCATTCTCACAACAACACTGCTCCAGACTTCCGCATTAAGGCCAACTCCGCTTCAAGCCTTACCTTGTGGCAAAGTTCCGCAGGCGGTGGCCAGGGTAGCGGCTCGGACGATCGAGTCATAGTTGCTCAGGCCGCCAGACCCAGGGTCGACAGGCGCGCCTCGACCCTGTCAATAAGACGGCCCAGTTCTGCCTGATCCTCCGGCGAGAGGCTCGGCCCGGGGGCACGAACCTTCGATGAGGCGATGGCGCCGCGCCGCTTCAGCACCTCCTTGCGAATGGCGAGGCCAAGGCCCGGCTGCAGTTCGTGGCGCACCAGGGGCAGGTAGGCATCGAAGAGGTCCTCAGCAGCGTCGACTTTACCGTCGGTAAAGAGGTCATAAACCCGCACCAGCATTTCCGGATAGGCGAAGCCGGTCATGGCGCCGTCGACGCCGCGCGCCAGTTCCTGCGGATAATGCAGCCCGCCGTTGCCGACAAGAATCGAAATGCGCCGCCGCCCGTCCGCCGTCGCGCTCTTGCGCAGCCCGGTGATCTTGGCGAGGCCGGGCGAATCCTCGTGCTTCAGCATCACCATCTGCGGATGGCGGTCGATCAGTGTGTTGAGGCTGTCGACGGAAACAGGCACACCGGTGGTCTGCGGATAGTCCTGATAAACCAGCGGCACATCCGGGCCCAGCGCCGCACAGACCTGACCGTAATAACTCAGCAACTTGGCCTCGGTATTGAGGCCCGGCAGGGGCGCCACCATGACCCCTGCGGCGCCCCTGTCCATCGCCGTGTGGGCAAGGCGTGCCAGATTGTCGAGCCCGGGATTGCTGACCCCGACGATAACCGGCACCCGGCCGTCGACCCGCGCCATCACCCTGGAAAGAAAGTCGACCGATTCTTCCTGGGTCAGTTTCGGCGCCTCGCCCATGATGCCGAGAATGGTCATACCGTGAACCCCGGCGGCGAGATAGAAGTCCATCAGGCTGTCGGTGCTCGCCAAATCCAATGCCCCGTCCTCGGTAAACGGTGTGGCGGCAATGATATAAACGCCCCTGGTTTCTTCTGAAATGCGCACAATCGCCCCCTCCTGCTGCCATGGTCCCGGCAGCAGGATTGAGGAGCGGACCGGCAACGTCAAGACCGGCTACAGAAAAGAAAAGAGGCGGCCCTCCGCAGAGGGCCGCCCTTTAAGTCTGGAGAGAGCGGAAAGGCACCCGCTGTCAGGCAGCCCTGGCGGTGCCGTTGACGGCTGCGGTCAAGGCCTGGTCGAGATCGGCCAGGATATCGTCGATGTGTTCGATCCCGACGGAGAGACGCAAGTAACCCGGCGTTACCCCGGTGGCGAGGCGTTCTTCCGGCTTCAGTTGCTGATGGGTGGTGCTGGCTGGATGGATCGCCAAAGTCCGTGTGTCGCCGATGTTGGCAACGTGGTAGATCATCTGCAGCGAGTCGATGAAAAGGGCGCCGGTCTCTTCCGTCGCGTCCTTGATCTCAAAGCCAACCAGGCCGCCCTTGGCTTCCGGAAGGTATTTCCCGGTCCGTTCACTGCGGTCATCCGCGCTCATGCCGGGATAGATCACCTTCGCCACCCGCGCATCCTTTGCAAGATAGTCGGCCACCGCCTGCGCGTTGCTGCAATGCTCGCGCATGCGCAGTGGAAGAGTCTCAAGGCCCTGAATGAAGTTGAAGGTATTGAAGGGGCTGAGCGACATGCCGAAGTCGCGCTGCAGGGTGCAGCGTGCCTTCACGATGTAGGCGACGGGGCCGAGTTCCTTGGTCGCTTCTGTCCAAACCGCACCGTGATAGCTCGGGTCCGGCTGGTTCAGCAAGGGGAAGCGCTCAGAGTGCTTCACCCAGTCGAAGGTGCCGCCGTCGATGATCACACCGCCGATGGAATTGCCGTGGCCGCCGATGTACTTGGTGCAGGAATGCACGACGATGTGGGCGCCGTGGTCGAAAGGCCGGCAGATGATCGGGGAGGCCGTATTGTCCATGATGAGCGGCAGTCCGAACGCCTCCGCCAGGTCGGCGACCTCGCGGATCGGGAAGACCTGCAGCTTCGGATTGGGCAGGGTCTCGGCATAGTAGGCCCGGGTCCTGGCATCGGTGGCGCGGCTAAAGTTCTCCGGATCCGATGGATCGACAAAGCGCACCTCGATTCCCACGGTTTTCAGGGTGTTGGCGAAAAGGTTCCAGGTGCCGCCGTAGAGGTCCGTGGAGGAGATGATGTTGTCACCCGCCTGAGCGATGTTGAGAACCGACATGGTTGTCGCCGCCTGGCCGGAGCTGACGGCCAGGGCCGCAACCCCGCCTTCCACCGCGGCAATGCGCTGTTCGAAAGCATCGTTGGTCGGATTCATCAAGCGGGTATAGACGTTGCCCATCTCCGACAATTCGAAGAGTCGTGCGGCATGGGCCGAATCCTCGAACTGATAGGCCGTCGTCTGGTAGATCGGCACCGCCACCGCGTTGGTGGTCGGATCGGCACGATAGCCGGCATGAAGCGCCAGGGTTTCCGGGTTACTGCTCGTCATCCTCTATGAATCCTCTTCTGTCGTAAACTGTCGTCGAAAGTCTCGGTTTGAAATCGAATTGTTTTGAACTCAGGCCACCATCGGATGACAGGAAGCAAAGCTGGCGGGCCGTTGCCAGTGCCCCTCCGCCACCTCCAGATGATGAACGATTGCCGTATTGACCGCCGCGGCATGCGTGATCGGCGCCATGTGGCCACCACCGAAAATCCGCGTCGTCGTAACCCGGTGATTCCCCTTGCCCGCAGCCTCGACCAGGAGGTCACAGAGCCGCCGCGTCACGGGCGGAGAGGCATCGCCGAAAACGATCTGAAGAGGCAGGTTCAGGCGCCCGACGTCGTCGATGCTCCAGCTCTCAGCAAAGGCGGCCTCGAAATTGCGCAATACCGATTTTGCCTGCAAGGCCAGGAACCGACGCTTTGCCGGATCCAGCCTCCGCCAGGTATCCTCGCCCGACCAGAAGTCGACGAAAGCCGCCATGCCATGACCCGGCCAGCCGGCGGCAACGGCGCCGCGAATCCGGTCGCGCAGGCCGACTATGTCGCGGTGGAGCCGTCTCTCGCAATCCCACATCGCCGGGAGCACCGCCGGCGAGAGCAGATGAAACAGCACCGGCTCGATAAGCGTGAGACTGCGCACCCGCCGCGGCGCCAAGAGTGCCAGCTTCATCGCGACCGCGCCGCCGTAGGAGTGGCCCACGAGGTGAAACGGCCCGGCCGGCAAACCGGCATTTCGCAAGAGCCACTCGGCCTCCCGGGCCAAGTCCGCTGCCGTCATCAGCGGAGCCGACTCGCTGGCTTTGCCGTAGCCGGGCAGGTCCGGGGTAAGCACCGGGCGCTCCCAACCCAAGTTCCGCGTTAGAGCTTTCCACTGCCCGCCGGAGGATGCGGAACTGTGCAGGGCCATGACCGGAAAGCGGCTGCGTTCCCGTCCCAAAAATGCCCAACTACGCTCCTCTGGCGTCATCGATCTAGGCCGCCTGCTCGGTCTTGCAGGCGTGGCAGATCGCCTCGATATGGCGATGGTCGGTGCCGCAGCAGCCACCCAGCACCGTCATCTGCGCCATAAGGTCGCGCAGGCCGCGATACTGCTGGCCCAGTTCCTGCGGATTGCCGTCGTCCAGTTCCTCCGCCTCGTCCAACTCGGCATGGCTGAGACGTGAGGCGTTGGCGCGCAGGCCCTTGATCCGCTTCACCCAGGACTCTCCTGCGCTCAGGCTGTCCTCGAAGTGGGAAGGATGAGCGCAGTTGATCATGAAGTAGGCAGGGCCGTTCTGGGTCGCCGCATCCACTGCCTCGATCGCCTCGTGAAGGCTCTGCCCGGAAGGCAGGCGTCCGTCGGTCTCCACAGTGAAAGAGATCACCACCGGCATCCCCTCGGCCTGGGCCGCGCGGGTCAACCCGATCGCCTCCTCGACGTATGTCATGGTGATGGCCGTCACCATATCCGCTTCGCTCTCGGCGAAGGCGGCGACCTGCTTGCGATGATAGGCTTCCGCCTCCAGCGCGGTCATCATCTCGCCCGGGTCGTAGCCGTCGCCGCGCGGGCCCACACAGCCGCTGATCACCATGGATGTGGCTGCGGTCTCCATCTCCTCGCGCAGAGCCGCCAGGAAAGTGATGGAGTCCTTGTTCACCTGAGCCATGTCGGACTCGGAATAGCCGAGCTTGGCGCCCCAATCTATGGACGCGCGCCAGGTCGGGCTTTCAAATACGAAGCCGAGGCCGTTCGCCTTGGCGATGCCGGCATGGCGGGTGAAGTAGCGGCGCAGGGCATCGCGGCCCTCGCGTTTGTTCATCAGGTCGAAGGCGGCGAAGTAAGGCAGTTCAAAACCGTCATGGAAGATCAGCGTCGTTTCGATGCCGCCGTCGGTCAGGAACAAGCCGCCCCCCAACTGTGGCAGTTGACCACGGTACTTCGCGGAGCGCGGGGTTTGAGTCTCTGTCATGGTGCCTTCCCAAATCCATAAACCGCAGGTTCAGACCTGCAATGGTGCGGGAGGCTAAGACTTGTCTATTTCCCGATGATTTCGCGCATTTGAAACAAAGGAAAAGAACCGCCGCCTAGGTGAAACACGCGCGGAACCCAGTGGTGCTCTACGGTTGCGGTTGTTTGAGGCCTTGCCGACCTTGGGATGCGCCTAGGTTAACCGCTCATCCTCGCGGGCCACGACGAAGAGCAAGCGGTCGATGCCGCCGTCATCGTCGGTAAAGGCGAATACGCCGCGGAACACGCGAACGAACTCACGGCCTTCACAGGGCAGGGGGGTGTGGGAGAACAGCGGGCCGGAACCGGCCATCACCTGAGCAATCTCTGCCTGACGTTCGGCCACCGCCTGGGTCGAGAGGTTCTCGCCGAAGACTTTATCTTGGTATGTCTGGCCGAAAAGCTCGGTACAACCCGTACCGCAGATTGCGTAACACCAGGACCGCGCCAGCGCCGGATCGGCAGCGGTGTCGCGCTTCAGCAGCAGCACCCAGGGCAGAACATCCTTGTGCTCAGCCGGATCGAAGACAGACCAGGGCAGCGCCGTCCTGCCGTTGGCCGCCAAGGTCCAGAAGGCGGCGAAAACCGCCACGGGATGGGCCTTCGGCAGGTCCAATACACTGATCTGTTTCAAGGGCATTCTAAATCAATCTGGAGTTGCTTTGCATACTGGAATGTGATGCCCGATAGTAAATATTTCATGAAAGGCAAAACGCCGCCCAAGGAGAGAATTCCCAGGCAACGCCCATCCAACGCAAAGCAAAGGCAAGATCCAACGGTCGGGCACTGGCGGTCGCCTTACCGTCCTTTGACAAGGAATATCGGTCGAGAAAAGCCGGTCAGCCCATGTCCAGCCCGGACATTCGGCTGCGCATCAGCGCAGCGGCAACGACTTGCGCGGTTCCCGGCCGCAGGCCGATGGGATCGAGCAACGGGCCGGAAAAGGCGGCACTGGCCAGAGCCTGCGGCAGGTCGACTTCGACATGGCCGGCGCGACCGGCAAAAAGCGGCAGACAAAGCGCCGGCCCTTCGATCCGCGCTGCCTCGGCAAGAAACGGCTGTTCGTCGATGAAGCCGAGGTGAACATCTCGAAACAAGCCGGCCGCCTTGATCGATTCCGCAACTCTTTCGGCGGCTTTCCGCGGCCTTGCGTCGGTCGGCGATCCATGGGCGGCCAGCAGCACCCTTGTTTCCCGCAGCGGCCAGCCTTCACGCTGGGCTGCCTGGTGCAGTTCTTCAAGACAGACTGCCGGCAGCACCGGATCGAGACCGAGAGGCGGCAACACCTGATATTCGCCCTCCCGGATCTCGCGGAGCCGCTGCGGTAGCTTGCTGCGAACAAACCAGCCATCGGCCATGAAAAACGGATAGATCAGCGGCTGCCCGTCGGAGAGGCCGTCCAACGCCGTCGCCAACCTGCCCTCGGCGGCAAGGGTCGCACCACGGATCTTCCAACCGGGCAGCCGGTCGGCCACCCGACGCGCCAGGGCTTGCACCGCCGCCTCCGGCCCCTCCGGCACCGAAGGGGAGCCGTGCGAGACGATCACCGCCGAAGGACAGGCACCGGCAAGGGGCGCCGGTGCGCCTTTAATGGCTGGTGCCGTCCGAGAAAGTAATCTTGTTCCAGACATTGTACTTTCCTGAAGGCTTACGCATCGGCAGGCGGTTTACTTCCTCCAGTGTGGCGGCGTCGTAGACGATTACCGCCCCCTCCTCCTCCCAGACACTGACCAAGGCATGGCGGCCGCTGCGATCGAACTCGACGTGGGCAACGGTGGCGCCGGGGACGGGGCGGAGCGTCTTCACGATTTCCAGCGACTCCTTGTCAATGACATGGACCGCGTCCCGATTGGGACCGAAGAAAACGTCGGCCCAGACGTGATCGGCATTCTCGTGGCTGCGGAGGAAAAAGCCCGGACCCAGAGTCTCGATGGTTTCCACCACCTGCCAGTCCTCGATGTCGATGACTGACAACCGCGCCTCCTTCAGGTGCGGCGTCGCCATCACCCGGCGTCCTTGGTTGAACCAGGAGATGCCCGAGCCAAGGTGCGGCAGCCCCGGCAGGGGCAGTTCGGCGATCTCGCGGCCGACATGCAGATTGACCACCACGCCCCGCGCACCGTCGCGCGAAGCACCGATCAGATGCCGGTAGTCGGGCGTAAAGAAAAAGTCATCGATCGGCTCGCTGACCTCGATCCGCCGCAGGGCAAAGAGGCCTTCGGAAGACGGCAGAGCTTCGACCATGCCCTTCTCATAACTGTGAACCTTGCCCTCGTAGACCGGCTCGGCTTCCGGATCGGTGGCGATCTCCCAGATCTCCGGCGCGTCTTTCAGCGCCAGTATGAAGCTGTCGCGCTGAGGTGCCTGATAAACGGCTGACACGCGCGAGGCCGCGCCGTCATTTGCCGCGACGTCGAAGACCCGTTCGACCGAGAGGTCATCGGTCGAGAGGATGGTCAGCGTCCGAGGCAGGTAATTGGCGACCGCCAGGTACCGGCCGTTTTTGGAGATCGCGATGTTGCGGCTGTTCAGCCCGGCCCGGATCCGCCCGATCTCGGCCAGACTCCAGAGATCGTACTTCTGCACCCAACCGTCACGCGACATGATGAAAACGAAGCGCCCCTCGGGCGTGAATTTCGGCCCGCCATGCACGGCAAAAGGTGTCGGGAAGCGATCCATGACGGTGAAGCGGTCGCCATCGAGAACGGAGACGTGGTGATCGCCGGTTTCGACCACCAGGAAAACGTTCATGGGATCGGCATCGAAGACCGGCGCCGCAACAGGCTGATAGTCCGGGTCGACGGTGCGGCTCTCCGCGATCTGTTCAGGGCCCCAGGCGGGGGTTTCGCTCAGCGGCACCTTTACGTAATCGATGATCGCGGCGATTTCTTCTGCGCCCAGCGTCTCCCCAAAGGCCGGCATCTGGGTCGCCGCCCGGCCCTTGCCGATCACCGTTGCAAGTTTCGGCCCGCGCAACCGCTTCAGGGTTTCCGGGATCAGGGCCGGCCCCGTCCCGCCCAGGCGGTCCATGCCGTGACAGGCGGCACAGTGTTCGCGGTAAAGCTCTTCCGCAGGCGGCACCGGGTCCGCCGCCCCCAGACCTGCGAAGAAAATCAACGCGCTAGAGAAAGCGATGAAGCGGATCATGGCTTTTTCCCAGGAAAGGGGTCACCGTCAGGCGATCACCGCTTGCGACACCGATCTCGGAATCGCTCATGTAACAGGCCGGATCCTCGGCCCAGGGGTCGCCGGTCAGTTGCAGGGCGCGGATACGGGTGTTGCCGCCGCAGACATCCTTGTAGATGCAGGCACCGCAGCGCCCCTTCAGCGGACGCGGCCGGCGGCGAAGCTGGGCCAGCATCGGGTCCCGACCGGTCCAGAGCTCGGAGAACTTACGCTCCTTGACGCTGCCGATGGTGTAGTCCGACCAGTAGGTGTCCGGATGCACACGGCCCTGCGGGTCGATGTTGGCGACACCGACACCGGAGGCATTACCGCCCCAGGCCGCCAAGTGCCTGCGCAGATGCGCGACTTTGTCGGCCGAGAAGTTCTCCTCCACCCAACGCAGAAAGTAGACGGCATCGGCATCGTTGTTGCCGGTGACGATATCGATCGGCATGTCCTCGGCTTCCGCGATCCAGGCCCGATCGATCAGAACATCCATGGCGTGCCGTGAGCGATGCCAGCTGGCATCAGCGCCCCGGTGCTTGTCTCCGCGCCCGGCATAGACCAGGTGCGACAGGTAGAACTTGTCGACGCCCTCGTCATCGGCCAAAGCCAGCAGGTCGCGCAGTTGGTGGGCGTTATCCTGCGTAAGGGTGAAGCGGAGACCGACCTTGATGCCGCGCTTCTTGCAGTCGCGGACCCCCGCAAGCCCCTGATCGAACGCCCCCTCGCGGCCACGGAACCAGTCGTTGGTTTTGCCGATGCCGTCCAGGCTGATGCCGACATAGTCGAAACCGATCTCGGCCACGCGGTCTGCCTGCTCACCGATAATCTTTGTCCCGTTGCTCGACAATGCCAGATACATGCCCATTTCCCGAGCCCGCGCGGCAATCTGAAACAGATCGGCCCGGTCGAGCGGCTCTCCCCCCGAAAGAATCAGGGCGGGAATGTTGAAGCTTCCAAGGTCTTCCAGCACCGCCATCGCCTGTTCATGGCTCAGCTCTCCCGGAAAATCCCGGTCGGCGGAGACGGAGTAACAATGCCGGCACCGCAGGTTGCAGCGCCGCGTCAAATTCCAGATCACCACCGGCTTAACGGGATGACGCTTCGGACGCAGAGGCGTCGGCGCAACGAGCTGGCGCATGTAATGGGACAGGCGAAACATCAGCGCCCTCCTTTCCGGGTCAACCGCAAACCGGTCTTCTTCAAAATCCTTATCGAGTAGAGAACATCGCTGTCGCGACAGGCATCGCCGAGCAGCGCTGCGATCCCGGCGCGCTTTTCCTCAACCTCATCTCGATCGGCGCCATGGACCATGGCGAAGAGGTTGTAGGGCCAGAGCGGCAGGGCGCGCGGCCGCAGGTAGCAATGGGATACGCAATCCAGGGCACCAACGGCTGCTCCAAGGCGACTGGCCTCGGCGTCCGCCACGTCCCAGACCGTCATCCCGTTCGCAACCATGCCCAGGGCATAATGATTGGGTGCGACGCCGATCCGCCGAACGACTCCGCGCGCCTGCAGCGCCGCCAGACGGCCGATCACCTCGCCCTCTTCAAGGCCAAGACTCGCGGCGATCTCCGCATAAGGTGCGGGAGTCAGGGGCAGACCCGACTGGGTTGCCTCGATGATCCGGCGGTCGTTGGCCGATATGCTCATGCCACCACCCTGAAGCCGATGAAGAACTCTTCCTCTTTCGGAAACCGAAAGACGGCAAGCCCGGTATCCGCTTCGATGGCACAGGCGGCTGCTTCAATTTCCCCCGGCGTCTCGGTCGCCAGCACGAACCACATGTTCAAGGCGTGCGCACGCTCATAGTTATGCGCGACTTCAGCATGGGCATTGACCTTGGCCGCGACCGCATCGAATTCGGCGCCCGGCACGGCCATCGCGCAAAGACAAAAGGCGCCCCCCATGGCCGCCGCGTCGAAAAAAGGCCCGAAACGGGTAATGGCACCTATCTCGCGCAACATCCCGAGCCGGGCGATGAGCCCATTCTCACTGAGGCCGAGACGCTTGGCCGCCTCGGCATAAGGCCTCGAAGAAAGCGGGAAGCCTTCCTGCAGCAGATTGATGATCTGCCGGTCTGTCGCATCAAGTTTGAGCGGCTGTCTTCTCATGCGGCGGCTCCACTGGACGAGGCACCCCCGTTCGACGAGCTGACGAGGGCGCCGGTCTGCTTGAAACAACGGATACTGAAGAGCACCTGATGGGGAACTTCGGACAAGCCCACCTCGGCACAGGCACGGTCCAGCACCTCCATGGCTTCGGCGCGGCTGCGCGCGTGGATCATGCAATAGAGCGTGTAGGGCCAGACGCCCGGCACCGGGCGGCGCTGATAACAGAGAGTGACGCCACGCACCGCGGTTAGAGCGGGGCCGACGCGATCGATGTCTTCCTCCCGCAGCTCCCAGACCACCATGGCGTTGGAGCGCCAGCCGAGTGCCCGGTGGCGCACGATGACGCCGATCCGCGATAGAATTCCGGCCGCCGAAAGAGCGGCGATGCGCGAGAGGATTTCAGATTCCGGGCGCTCCAGCGCGGCGCTGAGCTCCGCATAGGGGCGCGAAACCAACGGCAAGCCATTGGAGAGCGCCTGCATGATCGGCCGGTCTTCGGGCAGCAGGACCCCGGCATCCACGGATTTGCGCGTTGTCGGCAGCCGGCCCGTTCCGTCCAGCGAGAACCCAAGATTGACGTTGAAAGGACGCAGCAGCGGCAGGTCGAGGACCTCCAGCCCGGTGTGCCGTCTGATGCGGTCCAGGGTCGCGTCGACATGGGCCCGGTCGGGGCCGGTGGCCACGAACCAGATGTTCCACTTGTTCTCGCGGAGATAGGAATGGTTCACGCCCGGCTCTGCGCCGATAGTCGCGGCCACGTCGTCGATCTGTAAATCCGGCACCGCCACGGCGGCCAGCGTGCTGGCCCCTGCGGTGTTGGGCCGGCAGGTTGCCCCGATACGGCTGATCGCCCCGGCCATGGAAAGTCGGCGCAGACGGTCGAGAACCTCCTCCTCGGCAAGGTCCAACTGTTGACCGATCACCTCAAAGGGACGCGGCACCAGGGGAAAACCGCGTTGCCAGCCGTCCAGCAGGGCGTGGTCGATGGGATCAAGGACCGGGCTCATGGCTAGAGTCCCGTCCGGTGGGCACGCGCGGTGAAGAATATGCCGGAGGGGGTCTCCGCGGCGATCTCCCCCAGCTTCTCAAAGTTTTGGGTGTCGTAGATATCGATCCGGCCGGCATCGCGCACCGAGACCCAGACTTCGTGGCCGCGCGACGTGAATTCCATGTGCAGCACGGCGGGGCCCGGCTGCAAAGTGTGGATCACCTCGCCCGAGGGCGTATCGATCACCTGAACCGTGTCGTTCAAGGGGTGGGCGAAGTTCACCCAGACCTGGCGCCCGTCGGGCCGGGCGACGGCGAAGACCGGTTGGCCATGGGTTTTGGTGCGGCCAGCCTCTTCCAGGCTGCGTGCATCGACCCAGAGCACCTCATGATGGCCGACAGCGGGCAGAACAAAGCGGTCGCCGGCGAGCGCCCAGCCCTCCAGATGCGGCATCTTATAGACCGGCAGTGGTTCTTGGCCGCGCCCGTAGCCCGCGAGGATGCGCTTGGGGATCGGCGGCGATTGCCAGAGATCCAGCGCCGTCAAACCGTCCTCACCGAAGAGCCCGGCGATGTAATGACGCCCATCGGCAGTGATCAGCGCGTCGTAAGGATTCTTGCCGATGCCTTCGATCCGGGTGATCTGAGGTTGGTCGCCCGAGAAATCCGCAATCCAGGTTTCGCCTGCATCCCAGAGAGTGAAGACGAAGAGGCGCCCGGGGGCATCCACCAGCCCAATGGTCTTGGACCCGGTCGAAATGTCCGCCACCATTTCCATTGTGCCGGCATCGAAAACCCTGACGCCGCCCGGTTCATAATTGGAGACCGCCACCAGCGCGCCGTCGTCGGAGATCGCCCCGCCGATCGCATTCCCCGCCTGCAGAACCCGGGCCGCGATCGTCTGGGTCAGAAGGTCGACCTTGCTGAGCCCGCCGTCGCGTCCGAAAACAAAGGCGAAGCGCTGATCCGGTGAAAAGACCACCGATGCATGAGAAAGATCGCCCAGGCCTTTGACGCGGCCGATTGCGGCGTGCTCGGATTGATCGACGATCAGCAGGGAGCCGGAGCCGCGCTCAATCACCACGCCCAGGTCGCCGGTGGCGCGCAGGGCCGTATCGGCCAGCACTGTGTTGAACCAGACGGTAAAGCAGATCGTCACAAACAGCAGGCCGCCGGCGACAAAGCGGGTCATGGGGCTTCTCCCTTCAACAGGAACTCGGCAATCCATTGGGCCTCGGCTTCGCTCAGCAGTGGGTGCCAAGGCGGCATCGGCGTACCGGGCACGCCGTGGAGAACGATATGAGCCAGGCTCGCCGGCGGCGTGCCCGCCAGCGTCGCGGCACGGATGTCGGGCCCGAGCCCGCCCTTGAGTGTCAGACCGTGACAGGACCCGCAGTCCTGCAGCACCAGACGCTCCAACTCCGCAGCGCGCCCGGGCGGCAGATCAACCGCCGCCGCCGGTAGGCTGCCCAACAGCAGAACCGCCAGCATGGGGATTTTCAGTGCGCTAGGCATAGACGGCTTCCCGCAAAGGCCGGGTCGCCAGCATCGCCAGCACTTCGGCGGGGCAACTCTGGTAGAGCGATACGACCCGACCGATGACGAAGAGAACCGGTCCGAAGAACTGGGCCGCCGAGGCTTCGTCCGCAATCCTGTCGAGGCGGGAAACCAAGCGGCGTTCGCGCGGCGTCGTCCCACTGGCCACCGCCAGGACCGGCAGCGATTCGGGCATGCCCTGGCCGATCAGTCTTGTGGCAATCTCGGCGATGTTTGCGGCCCCCATGTAGACGACCAGGGTGGTGTCGGGGTCGGCAAGGCCCGACCAATCCAGATCAAGCGGCTGATCGTCCCGGCAATGACCGGTGACCAGACGCAGGCCGTTGGCGAGGCCGCGATGGGTCAGCGGCACCCCTGTCGCCGCCGCCACACCCTGGGCTGCGGTGATGCCGGGGGCGATCTCGACAGGAATGCCGGCCGCGTTCAAGGCCGCAACCTCTTCGGAACCGCGCCCGAAGACCAGAGGGTCGCCGCCCTTCAAGCGCACCACCGTCAGTCCGTCGAGCGCGAGTTCGACCAGGATATCGTTGATGCGTTCCTGAGGAACCGGATGAGCCTTGGGTGCCTTGCCGACCGGGACCCTGCGCGCCAAAGGCGGCGCCAGCGCCAGGATTTCCGGCGAAACCAGCCGATCATAGACGACCGCCTGGGCGCGTTTGAGCATCCGCAAGGCTTTCAGTGTCAGAAGTTCAAGGTCGCCGGGCCCGGCGCCAACCAGAAATACCTGTCCCGGCTTTCTCATGGCGTTCTCCCTGATCACGTTTGGCGCTAGAAGTTGGGCGGAAAGGGCGGCACCAAGCCGGCCGCCCTTCCCTCTTTCCCGTCAGTAAACGTCCTGACGGGTGTTGAAGACGTTGAACTTGCCTGTCGGCGTGACCAGACGCGGGTCCTTGATGACGTGCTTCATCTTCAGGGTCTTGTCGTCGACGATCACGATTGCCGATTCAAGCTCACGGCCGTTCCAGACCGAGAACCAGATCTCGTCGCCTTCTTTGTTGAATTCACCCTGCACGACGCGCGGCTGGCCCTCGGCGATGCCGGCCCACTCGCCGATCGGTAGGATCGTGTACTCCGGCTCCTCCTGATCCAGCTCATCGACTTTGAACACGGCAATCGAAGCGGAGATCTCGGCTTCCGGATTCAATGGCGTATCGACATAGAGATGATTGGAGGTCGGATGCGACTTCACGAACAGCGAGCCGCCACCCAGCGCATAGAGCTGCTGCACCATCTTCCAGGCATGGTCGGGATTGCCTTCCGGGTCTGTGCCGATCAGCGCTACCGTCTCGTCGCCGAGGTGGGAGGTTGCCCAGACCGGTCCATATACCGGATGGTTCAGGTTCGCCCCGCGGCCGGGATGAGGGGTTTCGCCACCGCTCTCCAAGAGCGCCGTCAGCGAACCCTCCTTGGTGTCGATCACGGCGATCTTGCCGCGCGCGTTGGCGGCGGTGAGGAAGTAGCGCTTGGTGGAGTCGAATCCGCCATCATGCAGGAACCGTTCGGCCTCGATCTCCGTGACCTTCAGGTTCTTGATGTCGGAATAGTCGACCAGCAGGATCTTGCCGGTTTCCTTCACGTTCACGATGAACTCGGGACGGTAGTGAGAGGCGACGATGGCGGCGACGCGGGGCTCAGGATGGAACTCCTGGGTGTCGTAAACCATGCCGCGGGTCGAGACGATTTTCTGCGGCTCAAGGGTACCGCCGTCCATAATCACGTACTGCGGCGGCCAATAACTGCCGGCGATGGCGTACTTGTCTTCCCAGCCTTTCATCTTGGACGTCTCGACCGAGCGTGCCTCGGCGCCGACCTTGATCTGGGCGACGGTTGCCGGCGTTTCCATCCAAAGGTCGATCATGTTGATCAGAGCATCGCGGCCGATGACGTAGATGTAGCGCCCTGAAGCGGAGATCCGCGAGATATGCACCGCATAACCGGTCTCGATAATCGCGTGGATCTCGTAGGTCGCCCCGTCGATCAGAGCCACCTGACCGGAATCCCGCAGGGTCACCGAGAACAGATTGTCGATATCGATGTCGTTCATCTTCTTGGTCGGCCGATCCTCCGGCGCAACCAGAACCTTCCAGGTCTCCCGCATTTCCGCCATGCCGAATTCCGGCGGCGACGGCGGCTCGATCAGCAGGTACCGCGACATGAGGTCGACCTGCTCTTCGGTCATTTCACCGGAGGTACCCCAGTTCGGCATGCCCGCCGGCGATCCGTAGGTGATGAAGTCGCGCAGATACTCGTAGCCGTTCTCGCGCGTAATGTCGGTGGTCAGCGGCTTGCCGGTGGCGCCCTTGCGCAACACGCCGTGACAGCCGGCACAGCGTTCGAAGTACATCTTGCTGGCGGCCTGGAATTCCTCTGGCGAGATTACGGGATCGCCGGGCTTGCGTCCGGGAATCTCGACATCGATCTGGCCGAGGGTTGTCAGGCTGGGATTGTAAGCCGCCGCAGGGCCGTCGCCATGGGCGTTCGGCTTGTCCTGTGCCAGGGCGCCGTTGGCGGCGATGGCCATAGGCAGGACAACGGAAGTGAGGAGCGCAAGTTTTCTAATACCGCGGAGGCTGTGCATGACGATCTCTCCATTGCACGGGTGGGGCCAGCGCGAGGATGCGCCCCGTCCCCAGGGCCTTCCTTGACTTTCGTTAAGGCAACAGAAGGTCAGCAGCCGCAGGTTTCGATCATCGAAAACCGGGGCACATCATGCGGCTCATTGGAACCTTCGCTGCCGTCATTTTGGCCGCCCTGCTTTCAACGTCTGCGGGCAATGTCCTGGCAGCGGGAGGGTCCTTTCTGGACGGCAGTTTTGAGGCGGCCGTTCCCGACCAGGCCATTGCCGCCCGCCTGCTGAACAGCAACGCGCCATTACGGCTAAGGCGCCAGGAAACGCCGCTTCCCGACTGGTCGGTGGAAGCTTCCGGGAAGCCTATAGGCTACCTCGCGTCGACCTGGGAAATCTCCCGCTCCGTCGGATACTCGGGGCGCCCTATCGATATCCTGGTTGCGGTCACGCCCGACGGGCGGATCGCCGGCGCGGAACTGATCCGGCACAACGAACCGATCCTCACTCTTGGAATTTCGACCGCCGACATCGCACGCTATGTCGATGGCTTCGCCGGTGTCGATCTGACGGAGCTGCATCACGGCAGCGATGCAGAGAGTATTCTGCCGGATGTCATCGCCCGGGCCACCGTTTCCACAGGCGTGATCCGCGACGCCATCCTGCGCACCGCAAGAAGCGTCATCCTGAGCCGGCGTCTTCAAGGCAGCGGTGCTACGGGGATCGACCGGCAAAGCTTTGCACCGATGACCTGGGCGGGCCTGACAGCGGAAAAGGCCGTTGCCGGAACTGAAGCGACGCTGGACCAGGCAAGAGAGGCGCTGGCCGGCGCAAGCACCCCCATACCATCGGGCGGCGGCGTCTTCATCGACCTTCGGGTCGCGGTGCTTGATCCCCCGACCATCGGCCGCAATCTCCTCGGTCAGCAGGGATACACCCGCGCCATGGCCGCCTTGGGGCCCGACGAGGTCGCTCTCTTCGTCGCCTCAACGGGCCTGCAATCCCACCGCGGGACGGCCTGGCGCCGCAGCGGCGTCTTCGACCGGATCGCGCTGCGGCAAGGCAGCGAGACCTTTTCCTTCCGCACCGAGGACTACAGCCGCATCGACAAGCTTGCTCTGCCGGAAGCGCCGGACTTCAAAGAGATGAGTCTGTTCCGGCTTTCCACCGAAGTCTTCGACCCGACGGCGCCTTTTACACTGGAAGTCACCGCCGAGCGCGAAACCGCGGCGGGCAGCATCTCCATGGTAACCACGCTGCCCTACCTGCTGCCCCCGGGTTTCCGCCAGCAGGCCGCAGACCTGCCGGAGGCCGCGCCGCTGTGGATTTCGGCCTGGCAGCGCAAACGGGCCGAGATTGCCGGGGTTGGCCTGATGCTCGCCGTCCTGGCGGGCATCCTGTTCTTCCAGGAATCCTTCGTCCGGCGCGCCCGCTTATGGCGCCGGGGCCGCATTGCCTTCCTGACGGTTACCCTCATCTGGCTGGGCTGGATCGCCGGCGGTCAGCTCTCTGTCGTCCACGTCTTGGCTTTCCTGCATTCCCTGCTCAGCGGCTTCCGCTGGGAGACCTTCCTGATCGAGCCGGTGGTCTTCATCCTCTGGGGCTTCGTCGCTCTCGGCCTGCTGTTCTGGGGGCGCGGCGTTTACTGCGGTTGGCTCTGCCCATTCGGCGCACTGCAGGAATTGACCAACGAGATCGCGCAGCGTCTGCGCATCCCCCAGATCGAAGTGCCCTTTGTGATCCACGAGCGGCTCTGGGTCATCAAATACACGCTCTTCGTGGCGATCCTCGGCCTGTCCTTCTACTCCATGGAGCAGGCCCTGATCCTGGCCGAGGCGGAACCCTTCAAGACCGCCATGTCGATGTACTTCCTGCGGGCTTGGCCCTTCGTTGTTTTCGTCGCGCTTATCCTCATCGCGGGACTGTTCATTGAGCGCTTTTACTGCCGTTATCTTTGTCCGCTGGGGGCCGCCTTGGCGATCCCGGCCAAATTGAAGCTGTTTGACTGGTTGCGCCGCCGGCCCCAGTGCGGACGCGAATGCCGGCTCTGCGACCAGCAGTGCACGGTAGGGGCCATCGACCCCATTGGCCGCATAAACCCCAATGAATGCGTGCTCTGCCTGCGCTGCCAGATGATCTTCCACGACGATGCCACCTGTCCGGTGCTGAAGCGCCGCAGCAGCCGGCGCAAGCAGGCAACCGAAGCCCCGACGCCGGGATAAGAGAGCTTGACCATAGTCAAGGTGGACAGGCTCAAAAGCCTGCAGACTTCATCCTCCGCTATGGAGGAAGCCCCCCATGCGCCTTGGTGCATGCCTGACCGCCCTTTTCGCCCTCGCCGCCGGCTTGTTCGCCGAACCTTCGGTTGTTTCGGCGCAGGCGGAACTGCCGCGTTTCATTGCCGAACTTGAGGCATCGGCGCTGGTTCCCGGTGCCACCGGGTTCGGGGCGCTGCGCGAAGACATTCCCGTCGCCCCGGTCCTGAAAGACGGCGAGACTCTTGCCTGGGCCTTCCTGACGTCGGATTTCGTCGGCACCACCGGCTATTCCGGCAAACCGATCCATGTGGTTGCGGCGATCTCGCCGGACGCCGTTCTGACCGGCGTCCAACTGGTCGAACATTCCGAACCCATCGTCCTCATCGGCATTCCGGAAGCCGAGGTCCGCGAACTCACCGAAAGCTATGCCGGTCTCGATTTGAAGGCGGAAGCGGCGGCGGGCGGCTCTGCCCACGATCTCGACATCATCTCCGGCGCCACCGTCACCATTATGGTGATCGACGATTCGGTGGTGCGCGGCGGGCTTAAGGTTGCGCGGACCCTGGGCCTCGGCGGCCTTGCGCCGGAAGCCAGGGGGCCGCAGCGGGCGCTCGATCCCGAACTGCAGAGCCGCGAAGACTGGACGACCCTGGCCGGTGACGGCTCCCTGCGTAGCCTGGCGATCGACGTCGGCCAGATCAACGCCGCCTTCGCCGCTTCCGGCGATGACAGGGCCGCGGCCCGCCCCGAGAAAGGCCCCGATACCGACACCTTCATCGACATGAAGGTCGCGCTCGTCAGCGTGCCCTCCATCGGGCTCAGTCTGCTCGGCGAAGCGGAGTACGCCAATCTGGTCAACTGGCTGCAGGAAGGTGAGCACGCCATTCTGGTCGCTGGGCGCGGACGCTACTCCTTCAAAGGCTCGGGCTATGTCCGCGGCGGGATATTCGACCGCATCCAACTGATTCAAGGCGATCGTTCGGTGCGCTTCTTCGACCGCCAGCACCGGCGCCTCGGCGAGGTCGCGGCAGCGGGCGCCCCCTCCTTCGACGAACTGGATCTCTTCAAGATTCCCGCCGATGCCGACTTCGATCCGGCCGCTTCCTGGCGCCTGCAACTCCTGGCGCAGCGCGCAGTCGGACCGGTAGAGAAGACTTTTCTCACCTTCGATCTCGGCTACCGCCTGCCGGAGCGCTACCTTCTGCCCCTCGCCCCGGTGGTCGACAGTGCCGGTGAAGAGGCCGCCGCAAAGGCAGCCCTCTGGCAGCGCATCTGGCGCGAGCGCAAGATCGAGATCGCCGGGCTCAGCATCATGCTGGTGGTCCTCACCGGCCTGTTCTTCTTCCAACGTCAGGCAACGGTCAATGAACGCGGCCTTTTCTGGTTCCGCATGGGCTACCTGACGGTGACCCTGGTCTTCCTCGGCTGGTACGCCAACGCGCAGCTTTCGGTGGTCAACCTGATGGCTCTGGCCGGGGCGCTCAGGACCAACTTCACCTGGGATGCCTTCCTGCTCGACCCTCTGGTTTTCATTCTCTGGTTCTCCGTCGCCGCAGCGCTGGTGTTCTGGGGCCGCGGCGCCTACTGCGGCTGGCTCTGCCCCTTCGGCGCGCTGCAGGAACTGACCAACAAGATCGCGCGAGCCCTTCGCGTCCCGCAGTGGGAACTCCCCTGGGGCCTGCACGAACGGCTCTGGCCGATCAAGTACATGCTCTTCTTCGGCCTCTTCGGCATCTCGCTTGCCTCGATCCCGCTGGCGGAAACCTATGCCGAGGTCGAACCCTTCAAGACCGCCATCATCCTGAAGTTCGCTCGCGAGTGGCCCTTCGTGATCTTCGCCGTTGCCCTGCTGGTCGCCGGACTCTTCATTGAGCGCTTCTACTGCCGCTATCTCTGCGCGCTGGGGGCGGCGCTGGCGATCCCGGCGAGAATGCGAATGTTCGATTGGCTGAAGCGCTACCACGAGTGCGGGCGCCCCTGCAAAACCTGCGCGAGCGAGTGCCCCGTTCAGGCCATTCATCCGACCGGCGAAATCAATCCCAACGAATGCGTCAACTGCCTGCACTGCCAGATGCTCTATCAGTCGCAGGAGCGCTGCCCGGTGGTTGCACGCCAGATGAAGCGCCTTGCCACCGCCGCCGAGCGGATGAAGGCCGCCCCCAAACTTCAGGACGGCAAACTCGCCGCCCCATCTTCCAATGCCCCAGCCTCTCAGAAGGAGAAAAGCTATGTCTGATAAGTCCAATCCCCAGGCCAACCCCTCGGCCAATCACTGGGCCATCACCCGGCGCGATCTCCTTGGAGCCTCGGCCGGCGGCGCCCTCCTGGCTTCAGCGACCGCGGGCGGCTCGGTTCTTACCGCCAGCCGCCCAGCCCAGGCCGCCAGCGGCGCCTTCGCCCTGGAACCGGGCGAACTCGATGAATACTACGGCTTCTGGTCCTCCGGCCAATCCGGCGAGATGCGTATCCTCGGCGTGCCGTCGATGCGCGAGCTGATGCGGGTGCCGGTCTTCAACCGCTGCTCGGCAACCGGCTGGGGCCAGACCAACGAGTCCCTGAAGGTCCTGACCGAGGGGCTGCTGCCGGAGACCAAGACCTATCTCAAGGCCCAGGGCAAGGTCACCTACGACAACGGCGACCTGCATCACCCGCACATGTCCTTCACCGACGGCACCTACGACGGCCGCTACATCTTCATGAACGACAAGGCCAACACCCGGGTCGCCCGGGTGCGCTGCGATGTCATGAAATGCGACAAGATCATCGAGATTCCCAACGCCAAGGACATTCATGGCCTGCGCCCGCAGAAGTTCCCGCGCACCGGCTATGTCTTCGCCAACGGCGAGCACGAGGCGCCGCTGATCAACGACGGCATGATCCTCGACAAGCCCGAGGAGTACGTGAACATCTTCAGCGCCATCGACGGCGATGAAATGAAGGTCGCCTGGCAGGTGATCGTCAGCGGCAACCTCGATAACTGCGACGCCGACTATCAGGGCAAATACGCCTTTTCGACCAGCTACAACTCGGAAATGGGCATGAATCTGGCCGAGATGACAGCCAGCGAAACCGACCATGTGGTGATCTTCAACATCAAGCGCATCGAAGAAGGCGTGAAAGCCGGTGATGTTCAAATGCTGCACGGCGTACCGGTGCTCGACGGGCGCAAGGGGTCGAAGTACACCCGCTATGTGCCGATCCCCAACAGCCCGCATGGCTGCAACACGGCGCCGGACAAGCGCCACGTGGTGATCAACGGCAAGCTGTCGCCCACCGTCTCGGTCATTGACGTGACCAAGGTCGACGCCCTCTTTGAGGAAGATGCCGATCCGCGCTCCTGCATCGTGGCCGAGCCGCAACTGGGTCTCGGCCCCCTGCACACCGCCTTCGACGGCAAGGGCAATGCCTTCACCACCCTGTTCCTCGACAGCCAGGTGGTGAAATGGAACATCGACAAGGCGATCCAGGCCTACGCCGGCAGTGACGTCGACCCGATCATTTCAAAAGTCGATGTCCACTACCAGCCCGGCCACAACTCGACCTCCATGGGCGAAACGGCGGAGGCCGACGGCAAGTGGCTGATTTCGATGAACAAGTTCTCCAAGGACCGTTTCCTGAACGTCGGCCCGCTGAAGCCGGAGAACGAGCAGCTTATCGACATCTCCAGCGATGAAATGAAGGTCGTCCACGACGGCCCGACCTTCGCCGAACCCCATGACAGCGTGCTGGTGCATCGCTCCAAGCTGAATCCGGAAATTGTCTGGAAGCGCGATGACCCCATGTTCGCCGACGCGGTCAAACAGGCCGAAGCCGATGGCGTCAACCTGGAGGACGGCGCTGAGGAACCGATCCGCGACGGCAACAAGGTACGGGTCTACATGACCTCTGTCGCCCCCGTCTTCAGCATGGAGAAGTTCACGGTGAAGCAGGGCGACGAGGTGACGATCTACGTCACCAACCTGGACGACATCGACGATCTGACCCATGGCTTCTGTCTGTCAAATTTCGGCGTCGCCATGGAGGTGGGACCGCTGGCAACGGCCTCGGTAACCTTCGTCGCCGAACGCCCTGGGGTCCATTGGTACTACTGTCAGTGGTTCTGTCACGCACTCCATATGGAGATGCGCGGCCGCATGCTGGTCGAGCCGAGGGGGGTCTGACCGCATGCTGCGCCTCGGGCTCATACTCGCCATTCTGCTGATGCCCGCCGCCGCCGCGGCGGTGCAGCGGGACGTGCCGGCTGAGCCCGGGGCCCTGGCGGCCGCGGTTCGGGAGGCGGCGTCGGGGGATGTCCTGCATCTCGCACCGGGCCGTCACCAGGGGGCCATCGTGATCGAGAAGCGACTGACGCTGGATGGTGGCGGCGCCGCGACCATCGACGGCGGGGGCGAAGGCAGCGTCATCACCGTCGCCGCCCCGGATGTTGTCCTGCGCGGCCTGACCATCGTCGGCTCGGGCTCCTCTCATGAGACCATCGATGCAGGAGTCTCTCTCGGCAAGAAGGCCCGGAATGCCGTGGTCGAGGGCAACAGACTGCTGGGCAACCTCTACGGTGTCGACATCCACGGCGCCCGCGACGCCAGGGTTGCCGGGAACGTCATCGACGGCCGCCGCGACCACCGAGTGAACCAGCGGGGCAACGGCGTTTACGTCTGGAATGCGCCGGGCGCCGTGGTCGAAAGCAACGACATCCGCTGGGGCCGGGACGGCATCTTCGTCAACACATCGCGGAAGAATGTATTTCGGAACAACCGTTTCCGCGAACTGCGTTTCGCGGTGCATTACATGTATGCCGACGACAGCGAAGTTTCCGGCAACCTCTCGGTCGGCAACGATCTGGGCTACGCCGTCATGTTTTCCAAGCGCCTGCGCGTCACCGGCAACATCTCTCTCGACGACCGCGAACATGGCATCATGCTGAATTATGCCAATAGTTCCTTGGTCTCCGGCAACCTGGTGCGCGGCGGCGAGAATCGCTGCGCCTTCCTTTACAACGCCCATAAGAACCGCATCGAAGGCAACCGCTTCGAGCGCTGCAGGATCGGTATTCACTTCACCGCGGGCTCGGAGCGCAATGCCCTGACCGATAACGCCTTCATTGGCAACCGCACCCAGGTGAAGTATGTCGGCTCGCGCTGGCTGGAGTGGTCGGATGACGGTCGCGGCAACCATTGGAGCGACCTGGCCGCCTACGACGTCGACGGTGACGGCATCGCCGATGCGCCCTATCGGCCGAACGATCACATGGACCATATTCTCTGGACGCAGCCGGCGGCCAAACTGCTGCTCGGCGCCCCCGCGGTGCAGCTTGTGCGCTGGGCCCAATCCGCTTTCCCAGCCCTGCTGCCCGGTGGCGTGATCGACAGCAGCCCGCTGATGCGGCCGGTCGAGATCCCGGTTCCGGATTGGGAGGCCGAAAATGACCGATAATCCCGCGCTCACCCTCAATGGCGTCACCAAACGCTATGGCAAGACCGAAACCCTGAAGGGCATCGACCTCACCGTGAAGCTGGGTGAGCGCGTCGCCCTGCTGGGTCACAACGGCGCCGGCAAAACGACCCTGATGAAACTGGTGTTGGGCCTGACGGGGCTGACCGCCGGAAGCATTGCCTTGGACGGCGCAGAGCCGGGCTCGGCGGCGGCACGCAAGGCCTCCGCCTATCTGCCCGAAGCCGTCGCCTTTCACAAACTGCTGAGCGGCCGCGAGCAACTGCGTCTTTTCGCCCGTCTGGCCGGAGAATCGCCAAGCTGCGTCGAGCCGCTGCTGGAACGGGTCGGCCTCGGCGAAGCGGCCGGGCGGCGCATCGGCACTTGGTCGAAGGGCATGCGCCAGCGGCTCGGCCTCGCCCAGGTCCTGCTGGGATCGCCGCGCGTCGCCCTGCTCGACGAGCCGACCAGCGGACTCGACCCAATCTCGCGTCATGACCTCTATGCCATCATCGACGAGATTGCGGCCCGCGGGGCGGCGGTATTGATCGCCTCTCACACGCTGACCGAGGTTGAGGCGCGGACCGACCGCATCGCCATCCTGCGCCAGGGTCAGCTGGTCGCCGACGACACGCTGGACCGGCTGAGAGCCAAGGCCGGCCTGCCGATCCGCTTGCGGCTGACCGCGCGGCAGGACGGCGCCGCGGAAATCCAGACCCGCCTTGGCGGCCTGCGGGTGAACGGCACCGCTGTCGAGCTTCACTGCCGGCCGGAAGAAAAGATGAACCAGTTGGCGAGGATCGCCGGGCTGGGCGGATTGGTGGCTGATGTCGAGATGGCACCGCCGAGCCTGGAAGATCTTTATCGCCATTACTCCGGGGAGGATCGCCGATGATATCGCGCAGTCTGGCCGTGGCCGCCGCCGAGTTCGCCATCGCCCGGCGTAACCGCTGGGTCTTCATGGCAACCGGAATCATGATCCTTTTCGCCCTGGCGCTCACCTTTGCCGGGGCCGCGCCGACCGGCTCGCTCGGCGTCGATCTGCTCACCGTTTCCGTCGCCTCGATGACCACCCTCTCGGTCTACCTGACGCCGCTTCTGGCGCTCTTGATGGCCTTTGACGCCATTGCCGGCGAAGCGGAGCGTGGCGGGCTGGCGCTGCTGCTGACCTATCCGGTTTCGCGAGGAGAGCTTCTGCTCGGCAAGTTCGCCGCGCAGCTCGGCGTTCTGGCCTTCGCGGTGACGATCGGTTTCGGCGCGGCGGGCGCCGCGGCGGCACTTGCCGGTGGGGCCGGTGCCGAGAGCCTGATGGCGCTCGCGCGCCTGATCGGCACCTCGATCCTGCTCGGCGCCGCCTTCATCGCCCTCGGCTATGCCCTCTCCGCCCTGGCCGGCAGCAGCACCGGCGCGGCGGGACTGGCCGCCGGCCTCTGGCTGGTCTTTGTCGTCCTCTATGATCTCGGTCTGCTGGGCGCCGTGGTCTTCGATGATGGCGGCAGCTTTACCCGCACGGTTTTTCCCTGGCTGCTGACCATCAACCCTGCCGATGCCTTTCGGCTGTGGAATGTCGCCGCCGCCGAAGGGGTGGCACTGGCGACCGGTATGACCGGCGCGGCGAGCGCTCTGCCTGCCTGGGCAGCCCCCACCGCGCTCATCCTCTGGCCGCTGGCAGCACTCGGCGTCGCGCGGATCACCTTTGGAAGGATCGAACCATGAAACGCGCCCTGCTTAGCCTGCTGCTTCTGGCGGCCTGCAACGACGAGGTCGCGGTGGCGCCGGATCCGGTTCCGCTCACCGACACCGCTCTCAGCTATTTCTGTCAGATGTGGATCGCCGATCACGGCGGCCCGAAAGCGCAGATCCATCTGGAGGGCTTTGATCAGCCGATCTTCTTCGCCCAGGTGCGCGACGCTCTCGCCTATCTGCGCAGTCCCGAGCGCGATGCACCGGTTACCGCCGTCTATGTCAGCGACATGGCGCAGGCCGTAAGCTGGGAGGAACCCGGCCCCGGCAACTGGGTCGACGCCGAGACTGCGGCTTTCGTTGTCGGCGCCGATGTCACCGGCGGTATGGGCGCGCCGGAAGTCGCGCCCTTCGGTTCCACGATCGCCGCCGAGGCCTTCGCAGCCCGTCATGGCGGCAGCGTCATGGCCTTGGAGGAAATTCCGTCCGAAGCCGTTCTGGGCGCCGTCGACTTCGACCTGCCGGGGGAGGAGAAGCAATGAAGAACGGGCTGAACCGGCGGCGTTTCCTCACCATATCCGCCGCTGCGGCGGCTCTGCCGGGATCGGCCTGGGCTCAGCCCCCGGTGGCGCGGTGGCGCGGGCAGGCGCTCGGCGCCGCTGCTTCCATGACCCTGGTTGGTATGACCGACCGGGCCGCCCATGAAACCTTTGCCGCGGTCGAGGCCGAAGTGAGCCGCCTGGAGCGGATCTTCAGCCTCTATCGCCCGGGCTCCGCCGTGAGCCGTCTGAACGAGACCGGAAGGCTCGCCTCCCCGCCCGCCGAAATGCTGGAACTGCTCGGCCTTTCGCAAAGCCTTCACCAAGCGACCGGCGGAGCCTTCGACCCAACGATCCAGCCGCTTTGGCAGGTGCACGCCCTTTGCGCCGCAAGAGGAGACGTTCCCGAGGCAGCAACACTCGCCGAGGCCCGGTCACGCTGCGGCTGGAACCGGCTGCATTATGACGCCGCAGAGGTTTCTTTCTCCCGCAAGGGCATGGCCCTGACCTTCAACGGTATCGCCCAGGGCTTCATCGCCGACCGGGTCGCGGCACTGTTGCGCCGCCGCGGGCTGCGCGACCTGCTGATCGACATGGGTGAGATCGCAGCGCTCGGCAGGCGCCCGGACGGCGGACCCTGGCGTGCCGGTATCGCCACGCCGGAAGGCGAAATCGTACGGCAGGTGCAGCTTGCCGAACGCGCTCTGGCCACCTCGGCGCCGCTGGGCACCCTGCTGGATCCCGCCGGCCGGGTCGGCCACATCCTCGATCCGCGCAGCGGCGAGCCCGGCGGACAATGGCGCCTGGTGTCGCTTGCGGCGGAGCGCGCCGCCCTGGCCGACGGCCTTTCCACCGCTTTTTGCCTGATGGACCGTCCGGCCATCACGGCTGCGCTCGCCCGGTATCCGGATGTCAGCCTCGAAGCTCTTCTATGACCAAAACAACCCAAAAGGGGGAAACAGTATGACTGTCTTCAGAAGCCTTATCCTGGCGGGACTCGCCGTCTGCATCGCAAGCCCGGCATTCGCCGAAGGGGACCCGGCGAAAGGCGAAAAAGTCTTCAGGAAATGCAAAGCCTGCCATGCCGTGGGCGAGAAGGCGAAGAACAAGGTCGGCCCCTTGCTGAACGGTATCATCGATGCCGAGATCGCCTCGGTAGAGGGTTTCAAGTACTCCAAGGCCTTTCTCGAAAAGAAGGCCGAGGGCCTGACCTGGGGCGAGGCCGAGTTGGACGCCTACCTGGCCAAACCGAAAGACTACATTCCCGGCACCAAGATGAGCTTCGCCGGACTGCGCAAAGAGAAGGACCGCGCCGACGTCATCGCCTATCTGAAGGATTACCCCTGAACCGCAAAACCCCACCGCGCGGCGCGGTCATTGCTTGACTTTCGTTAAGGCCTCGCCGCGCCTTCAGGGCCATTCTGCCGCCTACCGGAAACGACTCCTGGTAGGAGAGCGCGATGCGCGAAGTTATGACGAAATCCATGGCCCGGAACGTCTTTTACGGCGGGTCGCTGTTCTTCATCGTCATCTTCGTCGGCCTGTCAATTCACAGTCACATCTACATTGTGAATGTATCCACCGATAAGGCGGGCCTGACGGAGAGCGTGGCGGCAGGCAAACGGATCTGGGAACGCAAGGCCTGCGTCAACTGTCACACCATCCTGGGTGAAGGAGCCTACTTCGCACCGGAGGTCGGCAATGTGATGACCCGTTGGGGCGTCGAAGACGACCCGGAAGCCGCCTTTGAGGTGATGAAGGCCTGGATGGAGTCTCAGCCCAGCGGCATCGAAGGCCGCCGTCAGATGCCGAATTTCAACCTGACAGACAAAGAAATCCGCGACCTCACCGAGTTCCTGCTCTGGACCAACAAGATCCGGACCCAGGACTGGCCGCCGAACGACGCGGGCTGAGGAGGGCCTGAAGATGAAGTATCAGACACAGAAGATCGCTCAGATCTATTTCATCGTCGCCATGGCGCTCTTCGCGATCCAGGTCAGCGGTGGCCTGCTGGCCGGCTGGATCTACGTGGCGCCCAATGCGCTGAGTGAGTTGCTGCCCTTCAACATCGTGCGCATGCTGCACACCAACAGCCTGATCGTCTGGCTGATTCTCGGCTTCATGGGGGCGGCCTATTTCCTGATTCCCGAAGAAGCGGAGCGGGAAATCCACTCACCGATGCTGGCCTACCTGCAGCTCGCCATCCTGGTCATCGGTACATTGGGCGTGGTGGTGACCTACGTCTTCAATCTCTTCGAAGGCAACATTCTGCTCGGCCAGGAAGGGCGCGAGTTTCTGGAGCAGCCGCTCTGGGTGAAGGTGGGCATCGTCGTGGCGGCGCTGATCTTCCTCTACAACATCACCCTGACGGTGCTGAAAGGCCGCAAGACGGCCATCGCCAATGTCCTGCTGATCGGGCTCTGGGGCCTGGCGCTGCTGTTCCTCTTCGCCTTCTACAACCCGGAAAACCTCAGTCTCGACAAACAGTACTGGTGGTACGTCGTCCACCTCTGGGTCGAGGGCGTCTGGGAACTGATCATGGCCTCGATCCTGGCCTTCCTGATGCTGAAACTGACCGGCGTCGACCGTGAGATCGTCGAGAAGTGGCTCTATCTGATCGTCGCCACCTCGCTGATCACCGGCATCCTCGGCACCGGCCACCACTACTACTGGATCGGCACGCCCGGCTACTGGCAGTGGATCGGATCGATCTTCTCCTCCCTGGAAGTCATTCCCTTCTTCGGCATGATGGCCTTTGCCTTTGTGATGGTCTGGAAGGGACGGCGCGATCATCCGAACAAAGCCGCGCTGCTGTGGTCGCTCGGCTGTGCAACCCTGGCCTTCTTCGGCGCCGGTGTCTGGGGCTTCATGCACACGCTGCACACCATCAACTACTTCACCCACGGCACCCAGATCACCGCGGCGCACGGCCACCTCGCCTTCTTCGGGGCCTATGTCTGCCTGAACCTGGCGATCTTCACCTACGCCTTCCCGATCCTCAGGAACCGCGATCCCTACAACCAGGTTCTCAACATGGCCTCTTTCTGGCTGATGGCCGGCGGCATGACCTTCATGACCTTCGTGCTGACCTTTGCCGGCGTTATCCAAACCCACCTGCAGAGGGTCCTGGGTGAGAACTTCATGGACGTGCAGGACCAGGTCGCCATCTTCTACATGATGCGCTTCGGCTCCGGTGTGGCCGTCGTTCTCGGCGCGGTGCTGTTCATCTACGCCGTCCTGGCGCCGCGCAAGGAGATCATCGAACCCGGGCCGACCCGCTCGGTCCCGGCGGAGTGAAAACCGTGGGCCCAGCGCAAGTACTGGAGGGGGCGCAAGCCCCCTTCTACTTTCCCCAGGGTGACGAGTGCGACGTTTTTGCCGCCGCCCAGACAAACGGCCTGCCGCTGCTGCTGAAGGGCCCGACCGGCTGCGGCAAAACCCGTTTTGTCGCCCATATGGCGACCCGGCTCGGACGGCCGCTCTATACCGTCGCCTGCCACGACGACCTTTCCGCCGCCGATCTGATCGGCCGCTACCTGCTTAAGGGCGGCGAGACCGTCTGGGTCGATGGCCCCCTGACCCGCGCGGTTCGTGAAGGGGCGATCTGTTATCTCGACGAGGTGGTCGAGGCCCGTAAGGACGTGACGGTGGTGCTGCATCCCCTGACCGACGACCGGCGCATCCTGCCCATCGACCGCACCGGCGAGGAACTGGAGGCGGAAAAGGGCTTCATGCTCGTTGCCTCCTATAACCCCGGCTACCAGAACATTCTGAAGACGCTGAAACCCTCGACGCGCCAACGCTTCCTCGCCATCGAGTTCGACTTTCCCGGTCCCGCCCAGGAAGCCGAGATCGTCGCCGCCGAGAGCGGTCTGCCATTGGACCGGGTCAAGCCCTTGGTGCGCCTCGCCGGAAAGCTGCGCGCCCTCAAGGGCCAGGATCTTGAAGAAGGGGTGTCGACCCGGCTGCTGGTCTATTGCGCCACGCTGATCCGGCAGGAAATGTCGGTGGAGCGTGCGGTTCTGGCCGCCATGATCGAGCCGCTGACCGACGACGAAGACGTAAAGGCCGGCCTCCTCGATCTCGTCACCGCCGTCTTTGGTTAGACCTCCGCCATGTCGGCCAAGGCCTTCGAACCCTGGGAACCTGAAGAGACCGTCGGCAAGCTATGGCACAGCATCGCCAGCCGCCTGGAAAACCCGCAGGACCATGAAGAGGCCGCCGTCGGGCTGGAGGAGGTCCGGGGCCGCCTGGCGGTGTTTTTCCGGGGCCTGGGCGGCGAACGCTCGGTGGAAATCCGGCCGGTCACCTTGGAAACCAGCCGGCACCGTCTGTCCTGGCGGCGGCGTCTTGCGACGGTCGAGGAAAAGCTCGCGCGAAGTTCCTTCGACGGTGACGTGCTGCGCCTGCCGGCGCGCATTGCGCACTTCCCGCAGCGCTCGGTCAATGCCTCGCTGTATTTCTGGCTGGCCGCCGCCGTCGCTCACGCCCCGGCACCGGTCATCGAAGAAGACCCGCTGCGCGCCGATCTACGGGCTTTGGCGGCCGCCCGATACATGATTGATGCGACCCTGGCAGATTGCCCCGGACTGAGGGCGCTCTACGACGGCCTTGCCGCCGCCTGCCGGGCCACGCGGCAACTCCAGGGCTTACCGCGATGGGAGGCCGCCATGGAAGGCGCCGTTCACTCCCTCCTGGGCGGCGCGGCGCCTGACACGGCGGAGACCGATCACCTGCTCGCCCAGACCGCCGCCCCCGATTTCGATCTCGGCGACATCTCCGCCCCGCGCGGCTACCGGCCCTTCATGTCGGTCCCGCTGTGGCCGGACCTGAGGCCGTTGCTCCACAGTCTCGCGGCGGCCTTCGATACGCCCGAGTCCGGCGGCAGCGCCGAGGAAGACGACAACAAACTCCGCCGTGCGCGACGTCAAAAGTCCGACAACGCGGAGCGCCGCGACAGCCTCATCCTGCACCGCTTCGAGGCCATACTCTCCTGGGCCGAGTTCCTGAACCTCAACCGCAAGGTGGACGACGACGATCCCGAAGGCGCGAAGAAGGCCTTGGACGACCAGGAGGAAATCGCGCTCGGCCAGATCTCCAAGGCACCGGCCACCCGGCTGAAGCTGCACCTCGACCTCGCGCCGGAAGACGTCAATCGCGAGCGGCTCTCCGGCCGTCATCTCTATCCGGAATGGGATGTGCGCAGCGGCCGGTACCTGCCGGACCATTGCTGCGTTCTCGCCAGCGATGCCGAGCCCGCCGAAACACCGGCTAGCTTTGCGGCCGACCCCGCGGCGCGGCGGCGCATCCGCGCGGTGAAGCGTCAGTTCGAGGCCCTGAGACCCCGGCGCGTCGTGCTGCCCGCGCAGCCCGATGGCGATGACCTTGACCTCGAAGCGACCGTACGCTCCCGCATCGACCTGCTGGCCACCGGGCGCGGATCGAACCGCATCTGGCGTGCCACCCGCCAGGAAGCGCGCGACCTGGCGGTCTCCATCCTGCTGGACGTCTCCCGCTCAACCGAGAGCGCCGTAACCGGGCGCGCTGTCATCGATATCGAGCGCGAGGCCCTGACCGCATTCGCCTGGGGCCTCTCCGCCTGTGGTGACGACTGTGCCATCAACGCCTTTTCCTCGCTGCGCCGGGAGCGTGTTTACCTGCTGCGCTGCAAGGGTTTCGATGAAGCGATGTCCACGGAAGTCGAAGCCCGCATCGCCGGCCTTCGCCCCGGGTTCTATACGCGCCTCGGTGCTGCGATACGCCATGTCTCTGCCGATCTCGCGCGGCAGAGCCACCAACGCCGCCTGTTGCTGGTGATCACCGACGGCAAGCCCAACGATCTCGACCACTACGAGGGACGCCATGGCATCGAGGACAGCCGCATGGCGATCCGCGAGGCGCGCCGCGCCGGGCAGTCGGTCTTCGGCGTCACCATCGATGCCAGGGGAAAGTCCTGGTTCGCCCGCATCTTCGGGCGCGGCGGCTATGCTGTGATCGCCGATCCCGACCGGCTGTCAGCGGCTCTGCCGGACATCTACCGCCACCTCGTCGGGGGATGAGCACCCCGGCCCCAGAGAGCCGCCTCGCCGAGCTGCCCGGCGACCTGATGATCTGGGTGCTGATCGTCAGCGAACTGCTGGTCTTTGGCGCCGGTATCGTCGCCTTCCTTGCGGTGAGAACCACCGACGTTGTCGGCTTTGCCGAAGCACAGGATCTGCTCGACCGAACCGCCGGCGGCATCAACACGGCGGTGCTGGTGACCAGCGGCCTCTGCGCGGCTCTGGCGTCGCGTTTACGCCTTGCTGAACGGCGCCTGGCGGCAAGGTTGTGGCTCGCTGCGGCGGGCCTTCTCGGCGGTATTTTTCTCTGGGTGAAAGCGGTTGAGTACGAGGCGAAGGTCTCCGCCGGCATCGGCACCGAGACCCATCCCTTCTTCACCTTCTACTATCTGCTGACGGGCTTCCACGCCGCACACGTCGTCGCCGGGATCATCATCCTGGCCCTCATCGCCTGGCGCGACAGCCCGCGAAACCTCGAAAGCGGGACAGCCTTCTGGCACATGGTCGATCTGGTCTGGATCCTGCTGTTCCCGGTGATCTATCTCCTAAGGTGATGCAGATGATCCGTGACAACCTCTGGCGCGCCTGGGCCTGGCTTCTCGCCTTCAGCCTCATCAGCACCTTTGCTGCGCAGTGGTTGGAGACCTACGCTTCAATGGTCGGGATTCTGATACTCGCCCTGGCCTATCTGAAGATGCGCCTGATTCTGTCACGCTACCTGGGGCTCGCCGCCACGCCTTACTGGAACGCCGGCTTTGGCCTGGTATTGGGTCTCTACATGCTCGGGCTCTTGGGGCTCTACCTCATGCCCTTCGCCTGACCGGCGGCTAAACCGACAGGGCCGGAACCAGTTCCTTGGGTAGATCGAATTCGGCGGCAACCCGCGCCCGGCCGGCCTCCGACATCTTGCGGGCCGTCTTGGAAACAATGTTGAAGACCTGATCCGGCGCGCGGTCCGCGGCGAAGTCGGCAAAGTACCAGCGGAGGAAAACGAGACAGATGACGTCCTCCAGCATCTGCACCTCGGCATCGCGCTTGATCCCCTGCTTGCGCAGCATCTGGGCAACCCTTGCGCCCTCCTCCGCAGTGTAACCGGCCTCGGCCATTAGCTCGGACACCCGCCTGCCGTGGAACACCGCCTGGTCTCTGCGCCAGGCGAGATATGCTTTGCGGCCTTCTGGATAGGAATTGCGCGGCATCTTCCAGCGCTCGATATGCTGGCCCCGCGCAGCAATCTTCAACAGCTCCGAGGCCTGCGGACAAATGCGGTCCAGCTCCGCCGACATGCGCTGGCCATAGAGCAGGGCCGCGGGCCGCTCTTCCGCCCTGTCGTTTTCCAGCGTCGGGTCTTCAGCATTGGCCTTGTCTATGGCGGCGGTGATAGCGGCGAGGCGATCGCTCATTGAGCCCGGCTCCAGGCCATGGCGCGATCCTCTTCGGCGTAGTGGCGCAAAGCCTCGACATTGGAAACCATCGCATGGTTCTGGCTGATCTTGACGCCAACCTCCTTTAGCCGGGCGAAAGACCGCGACAGGCTTTCGGGTTTCATGCCAAGCCGGCCGGCGATCAGCACCTTGTCATAAGGCAGTGTGACAGCGCAGGCGCCCTCGGTGATCGGACAGAGTTCAAGCAGGAACTCTGCGACACGCTGGGCGCCGGTGTGGGCCTTCAACTGCTCGACCTGGGAAACCAGGGCATGAAGGTGCTTGAAGGTCGATGCCAGAATCGCCGTGCAGAGCTCCGGGCGGGATTTCATCAACCCGAGGATGAGGCCGGCACGCACCGGCATCACCCGGCAGTCGGTAACCGCCTCGGCCGCCACGGGATAAACGTCGTTGCGGAAAGCCGCGGCCTCACCGAAGCTACGGCCCTTGGTGAAGACACCGACGACGGCCTCGGCACCGTTTTGCGAGATCCGGAACAGCTTGACCCAGCCTTCCAGCACGATGTAGACGCTGTCCGCCGGCTCGCCCTGAAGAAATATCGTGGTGCCCCGATCGAAGGATCGGGTCTCCGTGTGAGACAGGATGGTCTCGACCAGGTCCTCGGGCACACTCGCCAACAACACGGATTCCTTGGCAATCCGCCAGTCCTCGTTCGGATGCATGACCTTCCCCGCTGTGCTTGGCCCCGTTGTACTTAACCCCGGTTATTTTTGGCCCCGACTGTACTTAGAGCGAAAACTAAAGGGTAACAGACGAACCATCATTGAGATGGGTCAAACAGCGCAGAAGCTGGGATCGCGGCCGTCTCACCGCGCGGGGAGCCGGAACCTGCTTGACCAGTTACGCATCCATCCAAGCATTGAACATCAAAACACTCCACAACGAGTACTGCCAGTTACGCTTTCCGGAAAGGTGCTCTCTCCAGCGGGTACGGATCGGCGTCGGATCGAGAAAGCCTTGCCGCCTGAGGCGAGACTCGCTGAGCAGGTCATCCGCCCAATCTCGCAGAGGACCGCGCAGCCAGGAATCTATGGGAACGCCAAAGCCCATTTTCGGCCGCTCGATCAGTGTGCGCGGCACATAGCGATCGAGCACTTGCCGCAATATCCACTTGCCCTCGCGGTCGCGGATCTTAAGGTTTTGCGGAAGCGACCAGGCAAACTCAACCACTCGGTGATCGAGCAGCGGCACGCGTGCCTCAAGCGACACTGCCATGGAGGCGCGGTCAACCTTGGTAAGGATGTCGTCGGGTAGATAGGTGAGCGTGTCGGCGAACTGCATGCGCGCGCCGAAGCCGGACAAGTCGCCTGCCACCTCGTTCCAGATGGCATCAACTGTTTCCTGCCCGCCGAGGACAAGCGCGCCGGGCTCCGGCCAATTGCTAACCAAGGCGCAGTAAGCTTGTTGCGGGCTCTTGCCCAAGATACTGGCAATCTTATGCAGCTTCTCACCGAGCATTGGAATGGCGCCAATCTTCGGCAGAGGCCCCATAACACGCGACAATCGGTTCGGCGGCACTGCCGAAATCATCGCGGCGGCGCCGCGGGCCAGCGCATCGGGCACCAGCGCCGTGCGTGATAGAACGTCGGGGGCCTGAAGATAGCGATTGTAACCGCCGAACACCTCATCTCCCCCGTCGCCGGACAGGGCCACAGTGACATGCTCACGCGTCATACGAGAGACAAGAAAGGTCGGAATCTGAGAGGCGTCAGCAAAGGGTTCATCATAGAGGGCCGGAAGCTTCGGAATGATAGCGCGGGCCTCTTCCGACGTAACGTAAAGCTCGGTGTGCTTGGTGCCGAGGTGGCTTGCCACCGCCTTGGCATGAACCGCTTCATTGTAAGAGTCCTCGGCAAATCCGATGGAAAAGCTTCGCACCGGACGCGATGAGTTTGCCTGCATCAACGCGGTAACCGTTGACGAGTCCACGCCGCCGGACAAGAAAGCGCCGAGCGGAACATCAGCGATCATGCGTTTTCCGACCGCATCGCCGATCAGGGCCTCGAGCGCCGAGATCGCTTCGTCTTCGCTGCCCACAAATGGAGCCGAGACGCCTTTCTCCCGCGCTTCGGCAAGCGACCACCATGCCTCGATCTGGGGCTCTGCGTCCTGGCGAACCGTAAGCAGGTGCCCGGGACGCAGCTTGTGGACGCCGCGATAGATGCTCTGCGGCGCCGGCACGTAATTGAAGCGCAGAAAGCTGCTGAGCGCATCGCGGTCGATCTCGCCGGAAAAATCGGGATGGCGCTTTAAGGCTGAAAGCTCGGAAGCAAAAAGAAAGGCCTTGCCGAAGCGTCCCCAATAGAGGGGCTTGATGCCGAGCCGGTCGCGCACCAGGGTCAATTCGCGCAACTCGCGGTCCCAAAGAGCGAACGCAAACATGCCGATGAGGCGCTCGAGCGTTGGCCTCAGACGATGACGAGCGATGGTCTCGACAAGAACTTCGGTGTCGGAGGTGCCGCGAAAGGCGATGCCCGCCGCCTCGCACTCCCGGCGCAATTCCGGGGCATTGTAGATCTCCCCATTATAGGTCAACACATAGCGACCGTTGGCGGAGAGCATCGGTTGGCGCCCGGCTGCCGAGAGATCAATAATCGACAGGCGGCGATGTCCAAAGCCGATGCCGACCTCTCCGTCTGCCCAGCTGCCGCCGTCATCCGGCCCCCGATGAAGCAGGCAGTCGGCCATGCGCCTCGCCAGCACCTCAAGGTCCGGGTTCGGTCCTACGGCCCCGAGAAATCCGGCTATGCCACACATCGCCAAGTGCTTGTCATCACGAAGCCATCAAAGGAGTTGAGACGGTGGGTATCGTTTGTACCTACGGCACGGACGCGCCGGCTTGACGGCTTGGGCTCCATGCACCCACCGACAAGATATCGGAGACGATCAGATCGGCGGCGTTACCGCGACCATACTCGTCGATGGGCTGGCGCGGTTGTCGATAATCGGGCACCAACCACAGCCGGTTCCAGCCGGCTTCCACCGTCTCGACCCACTCGGTTTCGCCACGCAGGGTGACGCAGGGTTTGTTGTGAAAATAGGCTTCTTTCTGCACGCCGCCGGAATCAGTATGCACCTCAACGCAGCCGTCGAGCAGCGCACTCATACCAAGATAGCCTACGGGCGCAATGACCTTGAGAGCGCCGAGAGAAATGCCGAAGCGGTAGGCTGCCTGTGCGGTACGGGGGTGCAGTGGCAGTACGACCGGGCGTTCCGCCGCCACCTTTTCCAGATGGACGATCACCGCGCGCAGGCTGGCCGCGTCGCCAGTGTTTTCGGCACGGTGAACGCTAGCCAGTGAATAGCCACCGGGTTCAAGTCCGAGTCGGGCTAGAATGTCCGAGCCAGAGTGCACCCGCGCGCGAGCGTCGAGCGCCGCGTCATACATGACATCACCGACATGAAGCACCCCCTCACGAATGCCCTCTTCGGCAAGGTTCTTTACCGCCGCGTTGGTCGGACAATAGAGCCGGGCGCTGAGATGATCTGTCAGAACACGGTTGACCTCTTCTGGCATGCGGCGATTGAAGGAACGCAGCCCCGCTTCGACATGAGCGACCGGGATGTGCAACTTGGCAGCAGCCAGCGCCCCGGCCAGAGTCGAGTTGGTATCGCCGTAGACCAGCACCCAGTCGGGCTCCTCTTCAATCAGGATCGTCTCGATGCCACCAAGCATGCGCCCTGTCATCTCGCCGTGATTGCCTCCGGCAATGCCGAGGTGATGGTCCGGAGCCGGAATGCCCAGTTCCTCGAAGAAGATGTCGGACATGTTGGCATCGAAGTGCTGCCCGGTATGCACCATGACCTCGGAAACGCCTTCCTGGTGCGCGATGGCCCGGCTTACGGCCCCCGCCTTGACGAACTGCGGGCGGGCCCCAATGACGGTGACGAGTTTGAGTATCATCTTGCGTCCTGCCCATTTTGGTTCCAGCCGGTGGCCAGCAGCACCTCATGCGTTTGGCCTGCGCGGGCATCCCAGGAATGGGCGCCGACAACGGCATCGTGACCGCGTTCACCCTTCGCCCGGGCGGTCTCGGGATCGGCGGACAGGCTGGCCACCGCCTGGGCCAGGCTGGCGGGATCTTCAGGCGGGATCACCAGCCCACAGTCATAATGGCGAACCATGTCGGCTTGACCAGAAAAGTCGGTGACCACCGCTGGAATCCCACAGGCCAGGGTCTCGAACAGCTTCAGCGGAAACAGGCCAGTATGCGACCGTCCGCCGGGATCGGAAATTGGCACCAGACCGCACAAGGCGCCCCCGACCCAGCCGGGGATTTCCTCGTAGGGCTGGTACCCTGCAAAAACAATGCTTGGATTCCGGACCGCCGCTTCCCGAACCCGCTCGCTTTCCTGGCCGTCGCCGATGATGACCAGGACGACCCCTACTGGCCACTCGGAGTGGCCGATCGCTGCCAGCATGGTTTCGATGCCGTGCCACCGAGTCAGTCCGCCGAAGAAAACGGCATACCGGGCCTTCGGTGCCCGGGCGGGGCGGGGGACACCCGGGCGGAACAGGATCGTATTGGCGCCATTGGGGATCACGGTAATCCGCTTGTGTCCGGCCTCGCGACGCAGCCACTCGGCCAGACCCGAAGTAACCGGCAACAGGTGGTCGGCCCAGCGGTATTGCTGACGCTGGAGCGCCTCCAGCGGCTTGCGGAAAGGCATTAACCAGGGATAGGAGATGAAGATGTCCTCATAAGGGCCGTTGACTTCCTGCACGAGCGGCACCCGGAAAAGAAAAGCCAAAAACGCCGTCGGAAAAGCCATGAAGTGGGCCCGGACATAAATCGCCGTACCCCGCCGCCGGCGCGCCCACATGCGCAACTGCACCAACGCGTATTCAAAAAGACGCCGGGCGGTTCCGGGTTTGACCGCCCGGTCGGTGTACGATGGCCGAAAAAGCAGGACGGACCAGCCTCGATGTTGCAGTCCCGCAATGATCTCCGTCACGTGCACGTGGGAAGCTTGACCGACGCGCGGCGCCTCCAAGGTCAGATAGGCGACCCGCCGTTCAGTCATGATTAGCCACGCGTTCACACGCCCCCATCAGTTTCTGAGATTCGCAATCCCAGTTCAATATCCGGGCCGCTGCGAGCGCGTTTTTCTTATGACAGTCGATGGCATGCGGAGTCAGGCTGTTAATAGCCTCAGCGATGACCCGGGGAGCGAAGCCGTCGACCAGCACGCCGAGGTCATGCTGTCGCATCAGCCGGGTCATTTCGGGCAGGTCCGACACACAGAGCGCCAGCCCGGCCATGGTGTATTCGAAGAATTTATTCGGTAGTACGTACTCGTTCTGCGGTGATTCCTTGCCGAAGACAAAGAGACCGACATCGAAGGCTGAGGCTTCCTCGACCAGTGCTGTCATGGGAACCGGTGAGGCAAGGGCAATACGGTCTTCCAGGTCCAGGGCGCGGATACGGCTTTGCAGCCTGGCGAGATAGCCGGCATCGCCGGGCCCGCGGATGGTCAGGGTGAACTGGGGCTGCCACAAGGGTACGCTGTCTATGATTTGCTCCAGCTTGCGTGTCGGGCCGACAGCGCCGTGATAGAGAACGCGGACAGTGTGGCCGGTAGCACGGAAAGGGATTTCCCGGTAGTGGGGCATGCTGCGGATGACCAGGGGCCTGTCGATGCCATAGAGGGCATGCAGTTCCTCGGCGATTCCATCTGAGACGGCGGTGACTAGTGCCGCTTTGCCGATGAAGCTCTTTTCGGCGGCCCGCACCATAGGCCGGAAGAACAGGCGCCAGCGGCGGCTGTTTTCCTGCTGCCGGGTGGCGAACTCGTGGCTGTCGTAGACCACCTTACCGCCCCATTCTTTGGCTAGACGGGCCGCGATGGGCAGCATGTCCCAGTCATTCGCCAACCAGATATCGGCACGAAGACTGGCGGCCCGACGATAGATGCTCCGCAGTCCCGGCAGAGACCAGACGGCCCAGTTTGCCAGCACCGGGCAGAGGTTGGCGGACAGGAAAATCGGCAGCAGCCGCGTTCGGCGCAACACCCGATAAATACCTCCTCGATTCACAGGTGGCGGATCTTCGGCTTCGGAGGTCATCCAGACCGGACGGTCCGACCTGCCGCCGCCCAGCCCGAAGGCGCGTACCCGCCATCCTGCCGCATGGAATGCGCTGCCCTGGCGGCGGACACGTGGGTCGTCGGCGATGGCAGAGCGCGACAGCAGGCAGACGGCCTTCGTGGAGCTTCTGTCAGAAGTCTTGCCACCATATCCGTCGTTTTCGTCATGAGCCGATATTGAATTGCCGGCCCCAGATGGCCAAGTTGACGGCCCGCCAGGTTGCCGTATTGAGGTTCTCGTTTTGCTGTTCAATTGTTGCTCAACCAATCGGCAAGATGCTGCGGGGTTGGGCAGAGTCGGAAAACGGATGAGCGTCTGTTCGATGCTGCCCTGATCCTTGATTGCAGCTTATCGGAGGTGTCAGGCCTGAGAACTGTGTAAGGAACATAGACGTGCCAGTGAACATCTCCGCCGATCATATCTGAAAGACCAGAAGATAGATAGCGCTGTAAAGCGTCAGAAAAAGCATCGGTCCGAGCACCAGCCAAGCCAGCCCAAAAGCAGGACCGGCACGCAATGGCCCGGCTGACGCTTGCCGCCCTGATGAACTGCGGGCAGGCACCAATGACGGTAACAAGCTTGACCATTATGGAAGGCGTCTCCTAGAGCGCTGCCATGAAACGGTCGTGCTGACCAATGCAGCGCTCGATCATATCGCGATTCTCGCGGGTCCAGGCCACGGTGCGGGCAATGCCCTCGCGTATCGGGACTTCGGCCGAAAAGCCCATCTTGTCTCGTGATTTCTCGACAGAACCGAAGCGCCTGCCCGAGCGGTCCCAATCGCGCGCCGGGCGCAGATCCACCGGCGTGGTATTGCCGGTTTCCGCATTGATGACTTCGGCCAGCTCCCGGATCGTCGTTTCGACCCCTGAGGCCAAGTTATAGACCTCACCCGGCTCACCACGCGACGCCGCGCACATCAGGCCCCGCGCCATATCTTCGACGAAGATGAAATCGCGGCTGGCATTGCCGCCATTGTCCAGGGGCAAGGCTTCCTGATTGAGAGCCTTCCAGATAAAGGTCGGGGTGACGTTGCGCCAGACGGTGTGCGGGGTGCCGCGCCAGCGCCCAGCACCGAGCACCTCGCGCGGTCCGTAGACATTCTGGAAGCGTGCTTTGACCAGCGGCAGATCGTGGTGCATCCAGTAGAAATTGCCGTAAAGCTCGCCGATCAGCTTGGAGATCGAATAGGGGCTGTCGTGATAGAGCGAGACTGGCGCGTCCTCGTTGGTTGCCTGCGCAGTGTCGTAGGTTTTCTCGGCCACGGCGCAGCCAGCGGCAGCGTAGACCACCTTCTTCAGTCCCTTGATTTCCTTGAGCCGTTCAAACAGCTTGAGGCTGGTCAGCGTGTTGTTCTCGTGATCGGCCAGTGGGTCAGCAATCGACGACTGGTTGCCGTGATAGCAGGACAGGTGGAAGACGAAATCGAGGTTCTTGGGCAGAGAGCTCAGGATGCGGTCATCGGTGATCGGGCCGAAGCGGAAGTCGACTCGCGAATCGTCCGGTACGTTCGCAATGTCCGATGACAAAAGGTTGTCGACGATGATGATCCGTGCCGGATCCTGCTGCAGTAGCTTTAGGACAAGGTTGGAGCCGACAAAGCCGGCGCCGCCGACGACAAGGATTGTCGCCTTGTTGAAACTCAGTTCATGCATGTGCCAGGAACCTCTTTAATCCTTCTTGGGCGCAGCGAGGTGGCTGAAGATGTCGGTAACGCCATGGGCGTTGTACCAGGCCAGCATGCGACGGATCGTCTCCTCAAAGCCGTACCGGGCCTTCCAGTCGAAGGCGGCTTCGGTCGTCGAGGGGTCCAGCACAACCGCCGGCACGTCGTCATCCCCCGGCGGCACGACCGGCACTGGCTCGGAAAGGGTGACACCCAGGTGGTCAACCACCACGTCGAAGATGTCCTTGATCGTATGGCCTTCACCGGTTGAGACGTTGAAGACGCCGGTCGGGGCATCGTCGGTCATCGCCTTGTCCATCAGGGCAAAGAAGTCATCCATATCCAGGAAGTCGCGCACTGTGTCCGAGCAGAAGCACTTCTTCCCAGCCTTCAGCCGCTTGTAGAAAGTGGGGATCGGTCCGATCGCCAGGCGCGGCCCAGTGACGTTGGCCAGCCGCAGGGAAACCACTGGCAGATCTGCGGCGGCCATCAGCAGATATTGCTCGCCGGCTGTCTTAGAAATGCCGTAACTGGTGAAGGGTCGTGCCGGATGTTCGATTGGAATCGGCACCTGCGATGGGCGACCATAGCACAGGGCCGTTTGGAAGTTGATGAAGCGTCGCACCTCATGTCGCTTTGCCGCCTCCACCATGTGGATGCTGCCAGTGACGTTTGTCGCTGCATCTTCCTGCCAGTCGGCTGGGTCTTTGTAGGCGGCTGCGCTGTGGATGACATGGCTCGGTCGAAACCAGTTGAAGCAGTCGTCCACCAGGGCTTTGTCGACAATGCTACCCTCGACCACGGTCAGGCCGGCAACGGGGGGCAGAACCTCGCGCTTCCCGGTCGCGAAGTTGTCCAGCACCAGAATCTCGTGGCCCTTGAGTATCAGCCGCTCCACCAAGTTCGAGCCCAGGCAGCCGGCGCCGCCGGAAATCAGGATGCGCACAGGGGAGAGTCCTTACTTCTTTTCTTCGTCGAGCTTGAGATGCGTATATCCGCCGACCGCACCGAAGGTGCGATAGTAATCCACCGCTGCCTTTACGGTGTCCTTCAGAGGTGTGAACTCGACGTCACCGAAGTCGGCAAAAGTGCGGCTGGGATCGAGCAGGATCGACGCCGCGTCGTCGGGACCGAGTTCACGAATTTCCGGCTCAGGATAGTTGTTGATCTGCATCGCCTCGACCACTGCATCATAGAGTTCCTTGATGGCGACGTCAGAGCCGGAGGAGAAGTGATAGGCGCCATGGCCCTTACCGTCGGTCGCCTCGATCACCGTCCGAGCCAGATCCTTGACGAAGACAAAGTCGCGCCGGGCTGTGGTGACGAAGCATTTCTTCGCCTCGGACAAACGCTGGAAGAAAATCGGCAAAGGCCCCGAGACATTACGCGGGCCGACCACGTTGGCGAGGCGGAAGGTCACATAGTCGAGCCCGGATAGCTCCAGGTAGTCCTCTGTCGTGGTCTTCGAAATGGAGTAACTGGAGTTGCCGGGATTCTTTGGATGGTCGATTGGAATGGGATTCTTTTGCGGATGCAGTCCGTAGGTCAGTGCGGTCTGAAAGTAGATAAACCGACCGACATTGCTGTCCTTTGCCGCCTGGATGAGGTTCACACCGCCGACGCCATTCGTCAGCATATCTGAGTGCCAGTCGCTCGGATCCTTGTAGGAAGCAGCGGTGTGAATCAGGACATCGGGCTTGAAACCGCCGACCAGTTTGTCGACCAGGGCCTTGTCCGCGATGGAGCCCTCCACGAAGGTCAAGCGATCATGGTCTTCCGGCAAATGGATGCGGCGGCCCGTGTCAAAGTTGTCGACCGCCAGCACCTCGTCGCCGCGCTGCAAATGAAGTTCGGCCACGTGCGAACCGACCTGGCCGCACCCGCCAGTGATGAGAACTTTCACGTAAACACACTCCTTGTTACAAAAGCCGATTGCCGGGCGCGAAGGGGGGCGGGAAAGCGGCTTCAGCGTAGGTTGCACAGCTGCCATACCTCCCCGGAGGCTATCCCTTAACATCAAGTCACGAATATGCAAGCTGGTTTAGAGCGCATATTCAGCTCGATCACCGACGCACCAGATGCCGCAACTTCCGAGGGGCAGTCTCCTGATCCGCCAATCGGTCACACGCAACACACCGACGGCCGTTTGATTGGTAGGGGGCCCTTATTGCCAGTAGCGAAGAGGACTATCAACGGCCACCATCCCGCCGCTGTTTGTCGGCGCTCTCCCCGTTGTCGCCGGGCTCAACCGGCTGCCGCCTCAGTATACAATGGTATTTACCTCGTAACTCTTTCTATTTCCTCTTCCGCATGGCGGTCGAGTAGCGCGTGATACTGCGCCGCTTTGTCGTGGAAAGCCTGATGCCATAGCTCAAGGCTGAGCAAACCCCAGGTCTTCCGCGAGAACGGCGCCGCCTTGTCGAAATTAGCGAGCACCACCTCGGCATTGATGTAAGGGCGGTGGCGATCGCGCAGGTTGGTGAAGATGTCCAGGATCATGCCGCGCAGCTCACCGCCAAACCATTCTTTAAGCGGTACGGGAAAGCCCATTTTGTCACGCCGATTGAGCACATCGTTGGGGATGGTATCAGCAAAGGCGGTTTTGATAAGATGCTTCATGCGGCCGCCGGAAAACTTTACATCGGCGGGAACGGTGGCGGCGAACTCCACCAAGGCGTGATCGAGGAGCGGCACCCGGCTCTCCAGACCGTGGGCCATGCTCATGCGGTCTTCCACCTGCAGCAGTGCCGGCAACAAGCACTTGAAATCGAAATGCGTCATGCTGTCGAGATAGGCTTCCTTGTGCACATTGGACTGGTTGTTGAAGATCGCCTGATACCTCTCGAAGACGCCCCGCATATCGAGACTACTCCAATCGATCTCGCGATCTATGTCATTGGCGCGGTTGACGAGGCGGAAATAGCGCTCGTCCAGGGGGCCGAACAGCCCCTCACGCCAGAACTCGCGCATCAGCGGCTTGTACTCACGCAACAGTCCCAGATTGGGCACGATAGACTCGATGGTCACGACGAAATTGCCGTTCTTGTAGGTGCCATCCATCGCCGCCTTGATGCTCTGCTCAAAGTAAGCCAACAGATAGCGTGCATAGCCGCCAAAGATCTCGTCCCCGCCCTGCCCGCCGAGCACCACTTTTACATGCTCGGCCGCCAGTTTGGAGACCATGAACTGCGGGAATGAACCAGGGCCCGCGACAGGAAAATCAAGGTGGTAGATGACGTCAGCAACATTATCCCGAAAGTCTTCATGGGTGATGTCGGCGATATGGAGGTCCCCATCCATACGCTCGGCCACCAAGCCGGCATACTGGCTCTCGTCATAGCCTGGAAACTGGGTGAAACGACCGTTGAAGGCCTTGCGATTGCTTTCGTCATGCCGGGCCGCAAGCAGCCCCATCAGGCTAGAATCGATACCGCCGGAAACATAGGCGCCGACCGGCACATCGCTGCGTAGATGCACGTTTACAGAGTCTTCCACCAATTCCGTCAATCGGCGTTCGAAATAGCTCTGGCTGTGATCATAGTCGATCTGATAGTGCACATCCCAATAGCGCCGGACCGTAACTTCACCATTCTCCAGCGTCAGCGCATGACCGGGCAGAAGCTGCTTGATGCCCTTGAACAGGGTGTGCTCGCCAATGGTGTATTGGAAAGTCAGGTATTCGGCCAAAGCACCGGGATCGGTGTCGATCTCGGGCAGAAACGGCAGCAGAGCCTTGGCTTCCGAGGCGAAGTAGAAGATGCCATCGACCACCGTGTAGTAAAACGGCTTGATGCCGAAGCGGTCGCGGGCGCAGAACATGCGCTGGTTGGCCTCATCCCATAGCGCGAATGAGAACATACCGCGCAGATGATCAACAACATCGCGGCCCCAGCACGCATAGCCGGCAAGGATACATTCGGTATCCGAATGACTGCGGAAAGACCAGCCAGAGGCAAGTTGCTCCCGCATCTCAACGTAGTTGTAGATCTCTCCATTGTAGGAAATCACTGTGCCGTTTTCAGCGACCATCGGCTGGGCGCCGTGCTCGGTCAAATCGATAATCGACAACCGCCGATGGGCCAAGCCGCCAGTGCCGCCCTGCGCTACCCAACTTCCGGCTCCGTCCGGCCCACGATGAGCGATCAGTTTGTTCATGACGGCGAGTTTGCGCTCCAGGCCGGGAATGGAGCACCCTGTAAGATCAACGATTCCGGCTATTCCGCACATATCCTAAAGCACCCTTCGCCTTCACAGGACCCAATCAATAAGTTTCGGGCACCATCGGGAGAACTGCCTCTACCTTGTCATTTCCGATTTTCGACCGATCGCCCCACACAGCGCCTGAACGTCTTGTACGCCGTGTCGTACAGCTTATATGCCAGACTGTTTTTGGGTTGCCTGACGATGGCGTATTCCAAGCGAACCAGCGTCCAGCAGGTCTTTTCCCATAGTTTGAGCATCACCATCGCTGGCCGTTCGAACGAACCGTGCCGGACTTCCCGCAAGGACGCCATTTCGTCGATCCAGGCGTCAAGTCGGGCGACAAGGCCCCTGTAGGTTATTCCCGCCCCGGCGGTAACCCTTGCATAGGCCCTGTCGGTCATGGCTGCCAACTTGGTAGCGTCATTGAGAAAGGTCTCTGCGTCGTCGAGATTGGAATAGTCCTCCCTGATAGGAAAGTAGTGTTCAACGGGCATCAGGATGCCACTGTAATCGGCCTCGACGAGGAATTGTGCCGTCTTTGTCAAGCAGGCTTCCAGATGCCGGGGCGAGATGCAAGACAGGGAGAGATTACCCTCCACATCGGATAGAAATTCCGTGTGAATTTCCTCGAAGGTGGTTTCTGGGTGAATGGTTATGTACTCGTCGATCTGGCGTTTTATGCTGCCGTCAACATCTAGGATACTGGAGCCGCCAGCTACACCGATCGTTGCCTTGCAACGAGCAAGGAAACGGAACCAGTCGTCGCCGTGAAAGGTATCGCTGTCATCCATGGAAATGTCAGAAATCAGACCCTTGCGATCGGACATCTCCTGAAATCGCCTCGCGACCTCAACCTTGTGCCGGCCCCACCGACCCACAAAAGGATGGGCCCGCCAGGCCCTATAGCCGATGTCGATCACACGCTCCGTCTCTTCGGATAACCGACTAATCCGAGTGATAGTTTCCTCGTCTAGGTAGCCGGTCAATACGGTGTGGAAGCGGGCGCCCGACGCGGTGGACCGGGGATAGATCTTGGGCCATTCCGTTTCGCCAGCGCAGGTCAGCACATGATCCACGCCAACGTCTGCGAGGAAACCATCGAGTATGTCTGTGTTGATGAATTCATCCTGGGCAATAGCGATCTTAACCGCCTGTTTCCCGGCGCCTACACGCATGTATCGCGCGACCGGAGGCGTTCTCCTTTGGAAGAGCTCTCGGACCCAGCGCATGGCGAGAAAAGAAATGTGAAAGATCACCGCTGAAAAGTGACGCTTCTCTAGAAGAAACTCCGGAAATCCAAAAGCGACGTTCACATAGACACAATCGTATGTGGAATACTTTCTAAAACTCAAAAGATAGTCACCAACAGTCGACCTCAATGGATAGGTCAACCTATTATAGTGAATTATCAGGATACTCTTTTTCATTTTAAGCCCACATGTGACAATAGCTTCTTATCGCATACATCAACCACATAGGCAGATGGAATCGTCTGAGTGTTGTGGTCGGCTCGTAACTCTTCGCATTCACGAGCCACTCCCTTCCTCCAGAACCGGTGTGAATCCCAATCCGCTTAGGACCTCTGCCAAGGCGCGCTCCTCGCGCCGCCAGGAGAGATGCTTTGCGGCGGTTTGGCTTCTCCGGATCTGTTCGGCGGCCCAGCAACGATCTTCGACGGCCTTGCGCAGAGCCCGAGTCACGGCATCGCCGTCGAATAGGTCAATCTGTTCCCCGATGCCGTGGAGACGGCAAAGACGATCGATTTCCGGCAATGCCCCGTATAGCAGTGGAAGCCCCGCCGCGACAGACTGGAAGAATTTGTTCGGCAGGGCATGCAAATAGTCTACCGAGAGGGGATAGTATAAAATGATCGATACGTCCGCATCCTTTATTGTCGGAACCACTTCCGATGCCGGAACGCCCTCGACGCAGTGGATACGATCAGCAAGCTCGCCAGCCATCGGGTAGTTGGATAGATCCCTCGCGTAGTTGTTGCCAAGCAGGGCCAGATGAAACTCCGGCAGTGCCTTGAGCGCGCTCAAGATGCCGGATAGCTCGAACCCTGGTTTGGAGTGCCCAACCGAAACCGCCAGAGGGGTATCGGGTACCAAGCCGATGCGTTGGCGCAATCCCGGCACCTGTTTTGCTTCGAGCCGTTCGTCGTTGCCGTTATTGAGCACGATGGGGCGGCGGTTGGTAGCCTGCTCGAACAGGTCAGCAACACCGTCGGATACAGTAACGAAGACATCAGCCCTGCGGATACAGGCATTTTCGATCACTGCACCTAGGCGATTCCACCAGCTTTGAACTCGGCTACGCTCTTCCGCCGGCTCCATGCCACGATAGAAATCGTGGGCGTCGTAAACCAGACGCGCGCCATGCAGGCGACACTTGATCCAGACCGCAGGAAAGAAGCTGTACTCATGCAAGTAATAGAGAGAAGCCGCCGGCAGGGTAAACAAAGGCTGGATCACGGACCGCCACGCATAGAAGCAAACATCGACGACCATGGCCAAGGCTTGCGTTAGCCAACCCGCGTCTGGCTGGTTTCCCCAACGCCAGATGCGGCCGGGCAGGGAAAACTTTGGACGTTTTGAGGAGAGGGGGACGCCTGGGGAGCTTTCTGTCGCTCGGTTCGTTGGCTCGATCGGCATGACCAGTTGGATCACTTCGCTTCCGTCCGGCAGGGGCAAGCCGCGCCGTCCCTCGAAGACGGCCGAGCGGAGTCCCATGCGATCCAGGCTGGCCGCGATCTTGTACGTCCGCATGTCATGATGGACCGGCAGCGGTGTCACCGACACGGCCAAGGGGGCATAGGATGCCGTCATCGCCAAGACGCAATTCCAATCACAAGGTGACGCCGAACACCCGGCCCCAGATGCCCAGGTTGATGATCCGCCACAAGGCGAAGTCGAAGGGCTGTCTCCCACTCAAGCAGTCCTGTGTCAGCTGCCGCGTGGAATTGGCATTGAGCAAGGTCGGGAACCGGGCCAGGGTGTCTTCGATACCGCCTTCGACCGCCTCACGCAAAGGACCGCGGAACCACTCCTCCTCGGGCGTTGCGAAGCCCAGCTTGTCCTGGCGATCACAGATTCTGTCCGGCATAACGCCGCGCATCGCGCGGCGCAACACACTCTTGGTCTCCGTTCCGACCATCTTGTGCCAGTCGCCCAGGCCGATGTCGAATTCGACCAGCGGGTGATCGAGAAAGGGCACCCGCGCCTCGATACCGTGGGCCATGCTGTTGCGGTCCTCCCAATGCAGAAGCGTAGGCAGGTTAGTGGCCTGAACCATGGCCACGCAGAGATCGCCGATACCGGAGATGGTTATACCTTCCCGTGCCAAGGTTTCTCGAAAAGAGCTGTTTCCATCATTCAGGCTGCAGAAGGCTTCCGAATCGAGCCAGTCCGCCTCGTAATACCGGCTATGCCCGCGCCGCAGAGCACTATACATGCCTGTCGGCAACAAAGGTCCGATCAGGGATTTCAGTTGCCGGTGCAGAGGGACACCGAAATCCCGGCGGCGTTCCAGCATCACTTGGGCAAGCGCAACCAGCCGCCCCTGCCGCAGCAGGCCCATGCTATGATAGCCGAAGGCGGAATGATAGCCGGCGAGCTGTTCGTCTGCCCCCTGACCGTCCAGCATCACCTTGATGCCGGCGCGGCGGGCTTCCTCGAACACACACCATTGGGCGAAGATACTGGTACTGCCATATGGTTCGTCCTGGTGCCAGGTGATCTTCTCGGCCTGGGTGAGGGAATCCTCGACGCGGGGATAGACGTAATGCGGCGTAGTGCGAGAGGCGGCGACCACCGCATCCATAAAAAGTCTCTCGTCCACGCGCTTTTCGTCGTAACAAGCGCTGACCGTATTGAAGTTGCTTCCAGCGCCGTCACGCCTCAACTGCCGCACGGCCAGGCTGACGATTGCCGAGCTGTCCAGCCCTCCCGACAAACAAGACCCGACCAGCACGTCTGAGCGCATATGTAAACGCACGGAGTCCGCGAGCAGTTCGCGGAATCGTTCGGCGGCCTCTCCGGCGCTCGGGCGAATGCTACCAGGGCGCGGCAGTTGATACCAGCGGTGGATGGTAAGGTCCGCACGGAGCCCCATCAGTTTGTTCAAATCCAGCGTTAGGCAATGGCCGGCCCGTAGTTGGCGAACATCGGCGAACATCGTCTCACCTGTATGATTCGATATTCCGGAGGAGAGGAAGTCGTACAGCCGGGCTATATTTCCCCTCCGCGATACGTCCGGCACCTGCAGAAGCTGTTTGATCTCGGAGCCAAAAGCGATCCCCTGCCCGGTTAGCGCCCAATAAAGGGGCTTGATGCCGAAACGGTCACGAGCTGCGAAGAAGGTTTGTTGTGCACGATCGTAGATCACGAAGGCGAACATGCCCCTCAGCCGGTCAAGGCAAGCCTCGCCCCAAACGGCATAGGCCGCCAGCAAAACCTCGGTATCCGATCGGCTGGCGAAAGCAATCTCCTTGGAGATCAGTTCCTTCCGCAACTCTCGATAATTGTAGATCTCGCCGTTGAAGACGACCCAATAGCGCTCGTCGCCATAGGACATGGGCTGCAAACCGCCGTCACTAGTGTCAATGATGGCAAGGCGTCGATGGCCCAGTGCCACCGGCCCGGCAGGCGAGTCGAACTCCCGCCAACCTTCGCCATCCGGCCCGCGATGGGCGATAACGTCCAAGCAGGATCGGTCAGGAGCAATGCCGACGGAAAACCAGATGCCGCACATCAGCCGGCCTTCCATTCAAGGGAGTTTTTGTATCGGGATATCATTAGCAGTAGGCGATTCGGAAATGTGACTTCGGAGCGGACGTATTTCGGCCACAGGTGGGCACTACCCCTGTAGATCGGATCGCCGTCCGCGGCGATGGAAGGACAGATGCCGTCGTCTTCACAGAGGAAGTCGAGTGGGTCAACAACCTGGGGGCAGCCAGTTTCAACGAGCATCTCAAAACGTGGAGATTCTGCTTCAGTCGTTCCCAATTCGGCGAGTAACCGCCATTAATCACGGGCGAGCCAGGGCCTTGCATGCTCTCCACTATGAAGAGCCGGCGAGAATGGTAACAACTTGATTCACAGAACAAAGATCATATAGCCCGTCGAGAGGTTGCTCCATATGACGGTAGGAACATTCACTCATCTCTGCAGGAAGAAGCGAATGAACCGCGCGATCGGGCCTGGCAGAGAACGCCAAGTAGTCTTTCTTACCGAACTTGGCTTTTTTGTCCGGGCTCTCCACAAGAATTCTCGCATCTTAGCAGCGATATATTCCTTAATCGCACGCCCAAACGCTACCCGGAAAAAAACAGATGCCGTGCAATCAGCGCCGATACTCTCAACCGAGCGCAATTGCTCCGCCGCTGTAGGTATCTGCGGTTCCAGGACCGGATCACATGGCGCCAGCATAGGTACTCCACAGTCGGTTTCTTTTTTACTATGCTTCCTTGATATGCATGGAGTGGAACTCCTTTTCTCAGCCATCTTTCGGCTAATAGCATCATCGACACTACCAACGAAGTGATCGTAGGTGTAGTTGTCACTTAAAATGACCTCTTCAAATGCAGCATCAGTGATCGCTTTCGCCTGCCTTTTGTCCCTGGCTATATCCAACAACTCGTCGAGATTGGAAAGGTCACGCTTAAGCGGCAGAAAATGGCGATAGGGCTCCAAAACACCCGAATACTGTCCTTCGTAGAGTAACTGGATTGAGCGTGTAGCGGCTGCTTCAAAATGGCGGGGTGCAATGACCGCGTAATCAACATTTCCCTCAAAGCGGTGGAGGAATTCGTCATGCGCAGTTCTATAAAATACCTCCCCCAAGGGATCCAAATGCGCATTGTGCTTGGTAAACTTGCGACACCATTCTTCGACTGATCCATCAAAATCAAAAAGACAAGCACCAGATTGCGTTCCAGGCACCACGCGAGCAGAAGCTAGGAAGTCGATCCAGTGTCTTCCCATGAGCCTGTCTTCCCACCGATTGGAGACGTCGATGGCCAGATCCGTTCCATCAAGCATCTTCGCAAGTGCTGTGCCGATATTTCTTTTCTCGAAGCCGAGCCTGCCGGTAGACAAGGGTTGGATCGAGCCTCGGTATCCGATGTCTATTGGTCGCTCGGAATATGAAGGCGTGCTGATGTTGCGGAAATGCGGAGGAACATAGCCTGTTAAAGCGTGTACGACTTCGACATTGTCCATTGCCCTATCTGGATAGACCTTCTTAACTTCCGATGGAGGTAGACATGTCACAAGGATATCGAATTGTTTCGCGTGTATGAACTCAGCCCATCTGCAGGATTGCACGTGCTCATCTTGCTTCACTAAGACCTTGATGCCGTGAAACTTCTTAAACGGCTTACGGAGTCGCATATCCAAATTAAAAAGATTCTTGGGGAAATACGACACAGTTGGATGAAGGATCAACCCGTCGAACTCATCAATATCGACGGATGATGGGATGACGAGCGGACCCTTTTGTTTACGAGTCCACAGATTGAGAATGGAGATATCGAATTGGCTCGCGCGTTTCCAGGACAAGAGATATTCCGGAATTGTGGAAATGCCGTTCGGGTTCCAATGACAGACCATCAAGAAGCGTCGAGCATCTTGAGAATGGGTCATGAGACTACTCCACGCCACTCAAGGCAGGATAGCAAGATGGTACCCCGTTGCTCAAAACCAAACAGGCAATGGAACTTGAGCAAGTTAAAAGCTGCACCTACCATTCACAAGCTCTGCCCGCAGCGGTTGCCCGCTGGGCTTACCTCGACAACGATTATCTCATTGTCGCTCATCTCTTGTGCATGCTCAGAATGTGACGCCCCATTCGAGACGTGGCTCGCAAAGAGTAAGGCTGACCTGCCGGATCATTCGCACTCGCCAAACGTGCAGATATCTCATGTGTTGATGACAAGCAGGGAGCGCCTGTCGTGCAATCAGCGAGCACACTTTTATACCGCCTGGAAGCTGTAGCAACCGTCAATTCCCGCGACGTATCCCTGGTTGATGGGCCAACCCCGGTCATTGAAAGTTAGGTCAGCCAAAAACTCCTGGCTTTCCGGAGAGAGTTTCCGATCCATAAGCGCAGTGTGGCGCTTTTCCAGATACAGCATTTCCATAGCGGAGACGGCGGCACCGTACGAGGTCAAGGTAAAGCCGTAGGATTCAACCTCCTCCTGGAACGCTTCCTTCTGATAGGCCCTGGAGACTGGACAGCCGGGGCCGTCGGTCGATTTTTGGAAGGCAACATCCCGGGGCAGTTTAGAGAACCGATTTTGTTCGATCTGCAGCACGTATGGGACATACAGGTGGTACCAAATACTTTGCCGGTTATACACCATGATCCGCGCCACGCCACCCGGTTTCAAAACACGGCGAAATTCGCTCAGCGCTTTACCGGGGTCGAGCATGTGATGCAAAACTCCCGAGGAATGGATCAGATCCACGGATCCTTCAGGAATGGGGAGGCTCTTTTTCTGGACATCCACCTGATGGAAATCGATAGGTATATCATGTAGCTTCAAGCGGGAGTTCGCCTCCGCCAGCGACGTGGTCGAAACATCAACGGCGATCAGACGGGACGGATTCGAATAGGCGCCGAAGCCGACAAGGTCGTGTCCGGGCCCGCAACCAAAATCGAGAACCGTCAATCCATTGGCTCCCGTTGTCGGCATGAGCTCCGCATAGCCATAATACTGCCTGTTACGCCATGCGAGATAGTCTAGGCTATCCTTCGCGTTCTTAAAGCGGTGATGGGCCGTGACATTGTGGTCTGTCCAATACTTCTCCGATTGCGTGTACGTCGAATATCTCAGCTTGGCTGCGATTTCGCGCAGCTTGGCGACGATACCTGTTCCTAGGAAAGTCATGTGAGAAGTTGCCTTTGGTGGGTATAGAAACCGTGGGAGCTCATTAAAGAAGCAAGAACAACGCCACCCCATATGATTTGATGAGAATCTGTCATAGGGAATCGATGGAAGAGAACCTGTTCAGATGGGCGTTTCATTCAATTACCAATACTTGAAACTCCATAACGATGTGATTCATGGAATCCGTCTAAGGGTACCTTTGCAAGGCACTAACATCGCCTGAGAAGCCCGTTGCGCTAGGTCGCACCGCGACAGCAGTAGCCACGTGCCCATTGCCACGTGCGCGTTTGCAAACGGTGCCGCTAGACGGCACTGGGCAGATATCCCTTTACGCGACGAAACGCCAGTAACGAGCCCCAGAACGTTGCGCCTGCCAATACGGATATCCACACCAGCCCCCACACCGGAGGTAAGGCATGATCAAGCAGCGGAACACGGATCCATTGTCCGGCTATGTAGAACGGGTTCAACTCTGCCAACATTTGTAGAGCGCGTGGTACAGCCGTCACCGGATACAATATTGGTGTGGAAAACAATATGATGATCAGCACACTTGGCAACGCAACACCAAGATCGCGAAAGAAGGTAACCAATGCGGAAAGGGCTATCCCCAGCCCCGTAACGAAGCCAAATAGTGCGAGACCTGCCGGCACGATTGCCAGAACATGCCAGGAGGGCGCCCAGCCGTCCGCGATCAGCAGGACGACCAGAAAGCTGAAGCTTACGGCCAGCGGAATCAGTCCGGACATTGCCGCGGCTATCGGCAGGCATTCGGCTTTGATCGCCAAGTTTTTGACAATGCCAGCGTTACCATGGATGGAGTTAGCTGCGGAGGTAAGGCTTTCAGCGACAGCCAGCCATGGCCCCAAGCCCGAGATAAGCCAGATCGTATAAGATAGGCCGGGTTCAGAACCGGGAAGCCTCGATTTGAAAATAAAAGCGAAAACAAAAGTATAGATCGAGAGTAGGAGAAGCGGATTGGCGACGCTCCAGGCGGCTCCCAGGCGCGACCCCATAAAACGGTCACGCAAGAGCATGCGAAAGAAGTTCCATATTGTCCTGGCGTCTTGCCTTTCAAAACCGGCGAAAGTCATCTTTACAACCTGCTTGAGCTGATCGCCATCTGAGTGACAAGTATTGCCTGCCCACCTCTATGAGGCATTGGGTTCACGACTTCGAAGCTTCGCCGGTGCCGTGCCACAGGAACTGCGTTGTGGAGCAAAGTCAGCGACGCCTGATAAAGGCCTATATTGAGGGGTAGCGAACCGAACTCGGCCTTAAATGAGATTCGTCCGTCGCTGCCGGCAAGCAGCAACGGCAAGGACTCCACGCTATCGCTGATGCAAATTTTGAGCCCGTCGATGCGATCGATTTCCAATACCGCCCTGCACCCGCTTCCAGGTGGTGCTTCAGCTTCGGCGATGAGAGCCACCTGTTCCTTTGATTGCAGCACCTCGCCGGAGATTTTCTCCCCAGCATCCAAAATGAACTGCATTGACTTGATGGCAAAGCCTGGTCGCATCGATTCCGCATTCGGTGCCCTGCGAACTCGTTTCTTAAGCGTCTCCTCGCGCGCCTGACTGACATTTTCCACATATGCCTGGGTCACTTCGTTAGGTTCGCCGTCCATCCGTATCCGTCCGCCGTCAAGCCAGATGCAACGCGTACACATAGTACGAATTGCACTCATCGAGTGAGAGACAAGTATTACGATGCGTCCGCGTGCTGCTAGTTCGTGCATGCGCGCCTGCGCTTTGGCTGAGAACCGCACGTCGCCCACGGAAAGAGCCTCGTCTATTACCAGTATCTCCGGATCAATATGGACAAGTAGGGAGAAAGCTAGCCGCGATTTCATGCCGGTCGAATAGTTGCGTACAGGTCGATCAATGAACTCGCCCAATTCAGCAAATGCAATAATGTCGGGCACAAAACGCAGCGTTTCCTGCCGACTGTACCCCTGCAATTCACCATCAATAAAAATGTTTTCCCGTCCCGTGAGGTCGTCGCGTAAGCCGATGCCCAACGAAAAGATCGAGGTGACCTGGCCATCGACCTGCACAATTCCACTGCTTGGATCCGAGATGCCGGCAACGATCTGCAATAGAGTTGTCTTGCCTGCACCGTTGCCGCCAATAATCCCGATGCGCTCGCCGTCCGAGATGGTGAAGTTGAGACTGTTGAGCACCCGTTTCTTGCGCATGAACGGACCGGCAAGGCGGAAATCCTTACATAGATCGCGAACGTAAACTTGGCGCTTGTTCATGACGCAACCTGTTGCCATCGGGTCATGAAAGGCGTGAGATCCGGCCGCTCCTCACCCGTTACCTGCATGGTCAAGCCATTACCATATGTCCAGCTTCTCGTATGAAGTGTTTCGCGCTGGCCGGTGAGCGGATCAGCGGGAGAGGCGAGGAAGATATTTACGAGATAGTTGCCCGCACTGAGTGGGGTACGATCCAGCTCGACACGAAGGCGATAGCACCCCCTGGTGCTGGCCACCGAACTATACTCGTTTAGCAATACGATTTCCCAGCCCGCGCCGAACTGCAGATGCTCAATTGATAGGCTAACCTCAACTTCAATATCTTTGTGCAACACGACGTCGAACTCGAGGTGCATGGGTGCACCGGAGACGGCGCTGAAACTCTTTTCCGCAATGATTTCGGCTCCGTTGGGCTCAGGAATTGGGAGCTTGAGATAATCCCGCACAACCTCGTCCGCGGTTCCTTCTCTGACAATCTCACCATCTTCGAGTATCCGCGCAGTACGGCATAGCTTGAGAACCGCCGACCAGTCATGAGTGACCAAAATTCCAGCAGCCCCTCCGGCCAACCGTTCGCGCAGACGCGACCAGGATTTGGCCTGAAAGTACTCGTCACCTACCGAGAGGATTTCGTCGATCAGATAGATTTCTCGTTCAATTACGGTTGCTGCGGCGAAATAAAGACGGGCCGTCATGCCGGTGGAGTATGTCAGAATCTTCTGATCGAAATAATCACCCAGCTCGGCGAATTCCTCGACTTCCCTCATAAGGCGGACTCTCTGCTCCTTCTGCACTTCGAAGAGAAGAAAATACTTCCGCACAAAGGCGCGGCCGGTAAGGTGACGGTTGCCAAACCCACCCAACTCAAACAATGCGCCTACGTCACCATTGACCGCAACGCTGCCGCTGTCGGCGGGATAGATCCCTGCAAGCGTACGCAACAGGGTTGTCTTGCCGGCCCCGTTGTGTCCCAGCACGCCAATCATTTCGCCTTTTGCTACTTTGAGGTCCACGCCTTTTAGCACTTCTAGGCAGGGCACATCGCGCGCCCGGCCCAGCCAGACCCAGAACAGGGAAGCTCTCTCCAGCGGGAGAAGCTTGCGCAAGCTCTGTGCAATGATGGCATAGGCAGTATCCGTCACGAGGTTACCAGACTCTCCGCAAACCTTTCTGATCCCAGGAACATCAGTGCATCGACTACAGACAGGCCGGCAACAAAGCCATCGGCTCCCGTCGTCGGCATTGGTTCCGCATTGCCGTAATACTGCCTGTTGCGCCATGCGAGATAGTCTAGGCTATCCTCCGCATTCTTAAAGTGATGATGGGCCGTGACATTATGATCCGCCCAATACTCCCCCGATTGAGTGTACGTCGAAGATGCACACTTACTCGCAATTCCACGCAGCTTGGCGGCGATACCTGTTCCTAGAAAAGTCATATGAAAAATCGCCTTTGGTCGGCATAGACATAGTAGGGGCGGATTGAAAAAGTAAAGCTGAGGTCGACCCACATGGCTCTACAAAGAACTGCCAAAAGAAGGCGAGGACAGAGAACCCGTTCAGACAGAAGTTTCATTCAATTGTCGCAGCTTGAAGTTCTATATTGATGCGATTCATGACATCAATCTACGGGAGATTTGCAAGCTGCCGATGTCGACTGAGAGGTCTGCTGCGCTCGGGTACACCGATCATTAACCAAGCACCAATAGCTATGTGCGCGGTTGTAAGGGGAGCTGCTACACGGCACTGGGCAAGATATCCCTTTACGCGACGAAAAACTGTCAACGAGCCCCAGAACGTCACGCCTGCCAATACGGATATCCTCACCATCCCCACCAGAGGCAAGGCATGACCAAGCAGCGGAACACGGATCCATTGCCCAGCAATGAAGAACGGATTTATTGATGGTCATGATCGTCGTATCAGATAGACAGCCTGGGCGGTGAAGGCACTGCGTTCGCTCCCGTCCAGTACAAGAAAGCAAAAAACGAAAAACAGTGTGGACAGAGCGAGCAACGAGTGAACCGCCAGGCCAGCAAAAGACAGCTGGGCAGAGGCCCAGAAAACCCAGGCGCAGGTCAGACCAAGCCCGCCAACGGCAATCGCAACCTGGCGCCAGTTGTAGTCGACGGCAAGATAGCGGCGCGCCACCGCCCAGGCCAGAATCGCCATCAGAGCATAACTGACCAGTGTAGCCACCGCCGCTCCGGCAATACCAAACACGGGAATCAACAACAGGTTCAGCCCGATATTGGCAATAGCTGAAGCCCACTCGACAGCCGATTGCAAATGAAGTTTCTTGGCAAACACTATTCCGGGCAGAAGAATAAGATAGACCCCTTTGAGCAAATAGGCCGCCGCCACTAGGCCAATGATTTGAAACACCGCAGCAAATTCGGGGGCAAGCAGGGCTACCAAGGGCTTTGCGGCAACAAAAAACAGGGCGGTCAGTCCGCCGAAGACAATGAGGTAGTAATTAAGTATCTTGCCAAAAAGCGCCTTGGCTTCTTCCTGGCGCTTGATGAAGGAGGTGAAGAATGGCGGCCATGCCATGCCGAAAGCCGACACTGCCACAAGCATCACCAGACCTAGGTTGTAGCCCACCGAGTAAAGGCCCACCGCATCGAGATCCACCATCCGCTGCAGCATCTGACGGTCCATATAATCGATAACAAAAAAAGCGAAGAGGCCGAAGATCGAGGGAAACCCAATTCGCACTAAAGGCATAAAGAGACTTGTGTCAAACCTAGGCAAGAGGTGCCGCGCCACACTCGCCGCGACCAGAATAGCAGACAGAACCTGAGCGACCAGCGCCGCCACAAGCAGTCCCATCACCCCCCAGTCCAACACGAGGACCAGCAAGACGCTGACGGCAGCACCCATTACGGCCCCTATCACGGTCAGAGTAACGAACTTTATCGCCTTTTCCTCAAGCCTAAGATACGCGTAGAACGGGTTCAGGATGGTAGTCATTGTCGTCGTGGCAAAAGCAACGCGGAATAGATTGGCATGCTCCATGGTCTCAAATGCTGCACGGCTGATACAAGGTGCGGCGACCATCAGTACCGTCAAAAGAACGACGCTATTGCCAACCAGAAGGGCGGCGGTCGACCATACCAACTTGTGTCGGTCGGCAGCGGTATCGCACTCGAAATAGAGAATGCTCATTGAGCTGCCCGTACCAAGGCTGAACAGCCCGGAAAGGGCTATTGTCGCCAATCCCACCAACGCCACCACCCCATACTCCTGCGGGCTGAGAACACGTGTAAAGAATGGCAAAAGAAGCAGGCCCAGAAAGCGTTGCAAAACGCTGCCCACACCATAGATGACCGAGCCCCTGGCCAACCGGCGGAGTTCAAACTGCATGCGCTTCAGCTGATTCCCAAAAGCTTACGCACGCCGTGGTTGCCCACATTGAGCAAAGCGTCGATCATCGACAGGCCGGGCACCCATTCGCCGTGGATCTGGGCGTACTGAGTCGGCCGGAAATTCTGTTCCATCAGCGTCACGCCGGCTTCTTTGAATACCTCCGGCCGCTGGTATTCATCGGCTCCGCCTCCGCACATGTAGACATCTGCACCCACCGCCTGGACAAGTGAGATGAGCATCTCGTTGGATTGCCCTTCATAGATCAGCTCCGAGGAACGGCGAAATTTGTCCTCCCCGATCCCCAGCCGCACCGCGATTTTCCGTACTGTGATCTCGTTATAAGCGGCAAGTCCGCTTTCGCCTTCCAGAACAAGACCAGCGACGAAATCGAAATTCTCCAAGAAAAACGGCGCCCGCCGGTAATTGACCTCGATGGTCCGCAGAATCTTATCTCTCCATGGGACTCCTTCCTTGAACCGCATCTCACGGTAAGAACGAAATCCATGGTAATTTCGCGCGATTGGTGCCGTGATCCAATCTGGACCTTTGCCGTCGATCAGTTTAACGCGGTTCGACCAATTGCCACCCTTCTTGGGGAACTGCACATGGTCGAGAAAAATGAAGACATCACTGCGCACGATTTTGTCGAAATAGCCGAGCCAGGGGAAGAAATTCGGCTGATGGATGGCGGCGACACGCTCAAACATACTGCTCTGCCAACAAGGGATTTCCGCGAAGGAGTTCGCTGTATATCGCGTCGAAGCGTCGAGCCGAAACCTCATTATGGTGCCATTTGATAGCGAATTCGCGCGACTTCCTGCCGATCTCTAATCTCTTCTCCTGATCAGAGATCAAATCTCGTAACACCCCCTCCACAGTGGCCGGCGTCGCGCTAATGATCGGAATCTCATCGGCATAGTCCGGGATTTCGGCACGAAGCGACTCTAGCCATTCAGGCCTCAGAAAGCAGATCACCGGCTTGCCCAGCATCATAGCCTCTCGAGCATTAGCGCCAAACCAACCGAAGGTCAGCATCTCGAGAAAAATGTCCGCCTGCATCTGCAGGAACCGCACATCTCTGTTTGGGACATCCATCGGGGAGATCAACTCCAGGCGATGGCCTTCAGCGCGCATCTTGTCGATTAGCGGCAAATAGATATGGGTGGATTTAATAATAGTGCCGTCATCACGTGTGCGGCTCTCCCTATTCCCGACGGCGTGGTAGAGGCGGATTGTTCCCTCAGAAGCCGACGCAAGACGCATCTCTTCCGGGATCTCAAGGCCCGGGTCCCAGAAATCCTTGTCGAGACAATAGACTTCCGGTGACTCGTGCACTGTCGGTGCAGTGTTGAAATCGGCGCGGTTGCCGCCGAGCAAGCACTGATAATCTGTTACCGAATTGCGGAAGGTACCCCAATCTGTGTTGCGACGATCACTGCAAACCTCAGGCACGTCATGCCAGCGGCAAATGGCGCAGACAGACTCAGGACCCCACCTAGCAAAAGAGCTCTGCGTTACACCGTCCAGACAACCATTGTTAGTGTAGCAGATCTTCTTACCCAATCGTCGCAGCAGGTGGATCTCTGCGCGGCGGCCCAGCCTCGTATCAAACAGGGCCTGAAGAGGAAAACCGAAACCGATGCCATGGGCATTGGCGAAGTGCACGACATCGTAGCGGTAGAGTGACTCGAGATAGAATCGCAAGTCCCGAGCGAGGTCGTAGGGCTTCCCGCCAGCAAAATGCACGTCCTCACCATGATAAAAAATCTGCGAGGCTGGGTTGGCATCCCAATTGAGTACATCGGCACGCCAGCCCAATTCGCGCAGTCCGCGCGAAAGATACCAATGATTGTAATAGCACTGCCCCGAATAGAGCGCCCTGCGCCCACGCAAAGCTTCGAAATAGGGTTTCAGCGCCGATGCGTGGCGATACAGGAAGACTACTTCCGCCCAGAGTTCCTTGATCGTCTCATCGCCACGGGCTTGCGCAGGGAGCCTCGCGGCGGCGCGAACACAGGTTCGCAGGATTCCCGCGCGCCGGTCGGCCTCTGCGAGCGGAAGCAAGTCGGACTGATTTCCGAGCTTAGGAAATTCTTTGCGGAGGCTGGTAGCCAGCAGCCGCGATCCCTGGGTTTTCCATACGCGTTCAACCGTCAGGCCGAGGGCCAAGTTCAATCGGCTCAAGCGGGGACGTGGCCTAAACCGCATGGCAATGCTCAAAAGCTTAGCTCTCATTTTGCCTTCTGAGTTCAGGTATGCGAGAGGAAGGCACGAAGTCGGTGAAACGCACTCGCCCTTCAGTGGTCTCTAGGTAAGTTCCCGCCAGTGGCGCTACTGGAGCACGGATCAAGTCGAATATCTGCCGATCGCTCATGGATGCAAAATCGAGTGGAAGGCTCTCCGGCGTGATGCGTGGAGTAGAAATCGTGTCCGCATCATCCTGGGGCCGGGCGCGCCAGCACCGGCCGCGCAAAAGATGCTAATGATTGTAATAGCATTGCACCGAACAGAGCGCCCTGCGCCCACGTAAAGCCTTGAAGACCCTAAGGTGGCCAGACATTAGCCCAAGCTTTGAAATCAACCGGCGCAACCGTTGGCGCGGCCTCAAACGTACAGCAAACGCAGTCACATGCTCCATCACGAGATGCTTGCCAACTCCAAAATATTCACTGGTATTCGCATTTACCAAACTAATTCATACAGAATAAATATAAAGAGCATTTTCATCAATACTAATTATTCTGATAAATTTATTTTTCTCATAGAATTTTTGCGCTCTATTCGAATTTATCCCTGTGAATACTGTGAGAAACTGCACAGATCCGTTTAAATCTTCAATGATACTTTCCAAGGCTGCCGTGCCGATACCCAGGCCCGTATCTCCAATGACAAATCTATGGAGATGTGCAGACATTGACGATTTGCGAGAAACTATCGCATATCCAACTGGTGTCTCGGAATTCCGGTAGTAAACCCACTTGGATAGTTTCCACTTGTCCGGCAGGTCCAAAAGAAAATTTTCCCGAGACCAAGGCGTAAGCCCGCTGTCTTGTTCCAACTGGATGGCACGATCAATCCAGACCGATAAGGACTCTGGGTCCATCACCCGAGTAGTAACGTGTTCTGTTTCTGATAATCCGACCTCCGTCACCTTGCCGCTCCCTGCACGCCGAACAGCTAGCTTCCGCGCTGGCCCATAGGCACGCTCGGTTTCAAGAATTTGCTCTTGAACGCTTTCGAAGTTGCGTTTGATGGCGAGATCCCAGCAGTCTTCGGTGGTGGGCCCTTCCGACATCCACCAAATTGGGTGTAACAAGATCTGCAGGCCGTCATGCTTCCCATTGATCGTTTCGAGCGGATCCTTACGCCAGCCACGATTTGAATCAGATAGATATTCGAAACCGGCCATATGCTGCGGGTGATACGTGTTAATAACTCCCTCGGGCGCCAGGCAGAGAGCAATCGCGTCATCGGTTGGTTGATGGAAGGAGAAGGCACGGATCGGTGCGTTCACCAAAGACCCCAAGGTTCTGAGTTCGAATTGAAGCTGCTGCGTGATATCTTTGCCTTCCAGCACAGCGAACTCGGCGTCAAAGTGAAGCGCAATTTCGTGTCCGAGATCACAGATCTCCTGCAGCGCGCCCATGCTGTGTCGGCTAAAGAGATTGTAGAGCGGCGACTGGAGCATGAGGAAATAGGTAGCGCGCACACCCTGTGCCTTTTCAATCCACGCCATCTCGCGCGCGAAGTCCATGCAGACGTCGACATCATGGCGCAGCAACACGGTTTTCTCACGTGGTACTTCGCCCGCGCTTACCTCGCCGAAGGTCGCAGTCCGATAGCCTGCGCCGGAGAGCGCCGTCAGCAAATGCGCAAAGCCAGCTGGGCTGAATTCCAAGGGATTTTGCTTCATCCTTCCAGCTCAATCTACAAATTGCTTTCCATTGATCCAACGACCGTCGCGATACCGTCCCGACAGCTTGTCATCGGTGCACTCAACCGTTGCTTCAACAGAGAAATATCAGCGACCAAGCAATCGGCCTCGCCTTCCTGCTCATCGAAGAGCGGTTCGCGACCGACAATCGCTCCGATATGAAGCGCAATGTCGCGGATACTCAGCACCTCTGGTCCGGCGAGATTTAGTAACTTCGGCGCGTCGTCCGCAAGACAGGCAGCAAGAGCGTTAACCGCATCATTAACAAAGATTGGGTTGAGCTTAGTTCCCTGCCCACCGCGCAGGGTTAGCGCGTTACCCGTGCGGACGCTGTCGATCAGCCGGGGGATCAGCATCGATTCTCTCTGTCTGGGTCCGTAAATGAAGAACGGGCGCAGTACTACAGTGCGCATCTGCTCCTGGTAGGCTCGCACGAGAATCTCCGCGCAACGTTTGGTGTCGAAGTAGTAGCCGAGAGATCCGCGCTGCGGATCGAGCGGCGAGTCTTCGGTCAAAGCGATGGACGAGGGCGCGTAGAGTCCACCAGTAGAAGCAAAGAAAAAATGCTCAGCGCCCGCTCTCATCGCCCAATCTAGCAATTGTGCCGTTGAAGTTGTGTTGACAGCGCAGATATCAAGTGCGGCATCAGGGAAATCCCGCATGTGCGATGACTGGGCTAGGTGGATCACCGCATCGATACGCGCGGGCAGGCGCCCAGGCTCCAGCGGGGCTGCCAGATCCATCACGATATAATAAACCCCCTCTAGGGGCTTCTCGGGCATCCGGCGCACCAGCGCATAGAGTTTGCAACCGCCCTGCCAAGCAGCTAAGACCTCGCCGCCCAGCAAGCCGCCGGCGCCTGTCACCAGAATGCTTCTCGAGGCTGGGAAAATAGGCATGGTTAGGGCAGGTACTCCGCAAGAAAAGCTTCAAAACTAAGTAGCGACCAAATAAACAGGCGGCGGTTGGTGGCGCCCTTCGTATGTTCTTCCACCAGCCGCGTTGTGGTGGCGCGGTCAAGATATTCATGGATGCGGGCGTTGTCGGAGAGGATCGAGCGGCGCACAAAGTCGATGCTTTCCCCCTTGAACCAGCTGGCATCGGGCGCGGAGAACCCTTGCTTGACTGCGTTTGCCGTACTTCGGGGCACGTAGCGTTCCATCACGTCACGCAAAATCTGTTTGCCGTCGGCAGATTTCTGGAAATACTTGCCCTTCCGCCCCAGCATCTCGTTCTCGTTTGTTCGAATCACGCCCTGCAAATTGTTTAGCTTGAGCGAAACAGGGCATTTCATGGCGAAGTCGACAAGATCGTTATCGAGAAAAGGCACTCGAGACTCCAGCCCATGAGCCATACTGATCTTATCTTCCACCACCAGAAGGCCGTGAAGGAAAGTCTTGGCTTCAAAGTAAAGCGAGTGGTTTATGTAGTCTTCCGCTGTCTCGAGTTTGTTTTCATGGAAATCGAAAACGTCTCTAAAGATATCCCTGGTCCAAACGTCATCCACATCTGGCCAGATTGGCGCGAAAAGCTTGGCGACCTCGACATTGGGGATTAGGCGATGCCAAAAACCGTAATACTGATCGATATAGTGCTCGAAGCCATCGCTCACAGCCGCTCGGTAGTAGCGCCAAGGGTATCCCCCAAACATCTCGTCACCACCAGCACCTGACAACACTACCTTGACATGGCGACTGGCGAGTTGCGCCGCGTAGAAGTTCGGATAGCTCTGGCCGACGCGCGGCTCCTCAAGGTGATGGGCAAGCGTGGGAAGCGCTCGCTCCATATCGCCGGAATTCAGCACGGTCTCATGATGCGTCGTGTGGAGGAAATCTGCAATGCAGCGCGCCGCTTCACGCTCATCAAAGGCAATTTCCATGCCCGACGCAGAGGCCAAATCAAAGCCACAGGTAAAGGTGTCGATATTGGGTCTGTTATGAGCAGCAACCGCTGTGATGGAACTTGAATCTATGCCGCCGCTTAGATAGCTGCCCAAGGCAACATCGGATACCAGTTGTCGGTTTACTGCTTGTCGGAACAGCCGATCAAGCTCTTCCCGGTACTCGGCGCGCGAAGCCTCGCGCACCGGTTCGCGAAAATGGAAATCCCAGTAGCGAACCAGTTCCAGTTCCGGATCGGAACTGCTCACATCGACCGATGCATAGTGACCGGGTGGCAAGACCGAAACACCTTCAAAAAAGGTACTGTCGGTGAACAGGTTCTGAAAAGTGAAATACTCAAGCAGCGCCTTCTTATCGAGCCGACGCGCGAGATTGGGAATGGCGAGCACGGCCTTCTGCTCTGAGGCAAAAGCAAGGAGTCTGCCTTGCCGGCAATAGTAGAGCGGTTTGATGCCATAGCGGTCGCGTGCGAGCAGAAGCTGACGGGTCTGTCGATCCCAGAGTGCAAAGGCGAACATGCCGTTGAAGCGGCTCAGCGCCTGTGGTCCCCAATGGATCACGGAATTAAGCAGAACCTCACTATCCGTGCGCGAGTGAAAGACGTAACCGAGGGCCTGCAGTTCACCCCGCAACTCACGGAAATTGTAAATCATACCGTTGAAAACCAACACGTAACGGTCATCGGCGCTGTGCATGGGCTGACTAGCGGCATCAGAAAGGTCGATGACCGCTAGACGCCGGTGGGCGAGCCCGACATTACCCTCACGCCAGATGCCCTCGCCATCGGGCCCACGATGAGCGATCGCGGACGCCATAGCCTGAAGGACGCCCTGCTCCACTGGCGCGCCGCCAACGTTGATATACCCAGCCAGCCCACACATTTCGATACTTGTCCCGCCTCTTTTCAGGCTGGCTTGTGAGCTGTGAGATAGAGACCGTGGCGATGGTTGTTACCCTTGTAGTCGTAGCGGCGCACATCCTCAACGGCGAGACCTTCCAGCGCACCGAAAATCTCATATTCGCGGAAATGATGGAAATGTACTGCGTCGGTAACGAGATCAGCGCGCTCGGTCCACACCAAAGTACTAAGGTAGAGGCGTCCGCCGGGGGTGAGGACACGACGGGCCTCTTCTATAGCACGGCGCCAGTCGAGAATGTGGTCAAGGCTGGTGTTGAATAGTACGCCATCCAGACTGGCGTCCCTGAAAGGCAGGTATTCGCCAACCCCAATGAGACGAAAAGGCGCCTGGCGGCTGCAAAAGGGATCGAGACCGACATAATGAACGGTAGGGGGTAGCAGGCTAGCACCGATCTCCGGGTCGTCACAGCCAACATCGAGAAGAGATCCCTCAGCCCCCGCCAAAAGAGAACGCAGCCGATGCAAATGACGCTCGTAGTGAGTATCATCGCTCGGCGCGTTAATCTCACCCGACTGCTTGATCGAAGCCAGCAGGAAGTACTGCATGAAGCTATCATCAGCATAATCAGCCAGCGGCACCACTAACCTATCGGTGAAATGCGGCTGGAGACGATGGGGCAGAAGAAGCTGCGCCTCACCGCGCTGAGGATAAAGATGCTCGCCATCTGAGAGGGCTGCGCCGCCATCGACGGGCGCTAGCTGCTTGCCGCTGTCGGGAGAGGTGAGCAGAGGAAGAACGTCACTTAACATAAGTGCGGAGGCATGGGGAGCCGCCATTAGCTCGCCTGCACTCACTTGGTGCGTATCACACACAAGCTGGGGAAATACACTCAAGCGCTGGCCCTCTGCGCTTGGCGCCGCACCGCCAATTCCTGCTTGTGCTGGCCACGCCATTCAATCAACGCCCTCAGTCCGTCATCAAGACCGACACGGGCGGCAAACCCGATCTCCTCGCTTGCCCGCTTCGGGCAGCCGATTCGATTGCGCACCAGGGTAACAAGGCTGCGCTCCTGATAGTTGATTGGTTGGTTAGAACCGGTAAGCATAAGAAGCTTCTCAGCAAGTTCCTTGAGCGACGTGCGCTTGCCCGTTCCGACATTGTAGAAGCGATCAACGCTGTCGGCCTTCATGGCACAGACGTTGGCCCGCGCACAATCCTCTACTGCAACGAAGTCGAAGGCCTCGCTGCCATCACCGAAAACTGTTGGCGCGTCACCATTATCGATGGCATCCAGCATCTTCATGATCACGGCGATATAGGCGCCGTGATAGTCCTGGCGCGGCCCGTACACATTCATGTAGCGCAAGCCCACGTAATCAAGGCCATAGCGGTGATGGAAGGAGCGGATCATCGCCTCACCAGCAATCTTGGTCGCGCCGTAGAAATTCTTGTTGTTGAATGGATGATCCTCATTCATCGGCTCCTCCACCGCATCGCCATAGACCGAGGCGGAGGAAGAATAGATAAGACGCGCCACATTTTGCTGAGCGCAGGCCTCCATAACGTTGAAGGCACCCCCCACATTGACGTTGAAAGCGGCGCGGGGAAACTCATGACATTGCAATAGCCAAAGGGCGGCAAAATGAAACACGCCGTCGGCCCCCTTAAGCGCCGCGTCGAGAATGTCAGTCTGGCAGATATCGCCTCCAGCCTCATAGATGCGCACCCGAGGGTCCTTCAGCGCTGCTTCGAGGTTCTCCAGTGATCCGCGGGTGAAATTGTCATAAATGACGATCTCGCCAACGTCTTCCTTTGTCAGCTGATCGACGGTATGCGAACCGATAAGCCCTGCACCGCCAATCACTACTAACTTCTTCCCTCTGATATCCAACGTCCGTTTCCTTGTTTTCGATGGTGGGACCCTTAGGCCGCCGCCCGCACCGCGTCTGTGATCATCGCAATCTGGTCTCTGTCCAGATAGGGATGCATGGGTAGGCTGAGGACCTGGGTCGCCAGCCGATCCGCGACTGGCACGCCGCCGGGCACTGTCGGATGCATGGCGTAGCCGGTTTGGCGGTTCAGCGGAATCGGGTAATAAACCGCCGTCGGCACGCCCTTGGCTTTGCAGGCCGCGGCCAGGGCGTCCCGATCGCGGACCAGCAGGGTGTATTGCGCCCAGGCCGAGGTGCAGCCCTCGTTTACACGCGGCGCCGTCACTGTGTTCACACCTTGCAGGGCGGCGGCGTAACGCGCAGCCACCGTCTGGCGGGCGGCTAGTTCGTCTTCAAAAATTGCAAGCTTTTCGATCAGTATGGCCGCCTGGAGAGTGTCGAGGCGGGAGTTCAGGCCGATCCGCACGTTGTCGTACTTGTCGCCGCCCTTGCCGTGGAAGCGCAGGCTGCGCAGCAGATCCGCCTTGACGGAGTCCTCTGTGAACACCGCGCCGCCGTCGCCGTAGCAGCCCAACGGCTTGGCCGGAAAAAAGCTGGTCGTCGTGTAGTCCGCCAAAGCACCGATCCGTCGACTCTTATAGGCAGCACCGAAGCTTTGGGCGGCGTCGTCCACCAGGGTCATGCCTTCGCGTGTGCAGATATCCCGGATGGCATCGTAGTCGGCCGGATGGCCGAACAGATCGACGGCGATGACCATGCGCGGGGTCAGGCCCAGGCGCCTGGCTTCCAAGATGCCGGCCTCCAGGCTTGCCGGGTCCATGTTGAAGTTGTCCTCACCCACGTCGACAAACAGGGGCGTGGCACCGGTCGGCGGCACCACCTCGGCCGTGGCGACGAAGGTGAAGGCGGGCACGAAGACGGCTTCATCCGGCCCCACGCCTTCGGCCATCATCACCAGTTGCAAGGCGTCAGTGCCGTTGGCGCAGGTTACACAATGGGCGGCATTGCAGAAGGCAGCCAGTTGCCCCTCCAGTTCCGCCACTTCGGGGCCCAGGATATAGGCGCCATGGACCAGCACCCGCCCGATGGCTTGGTCGAGCCGCGTACCCAGGCGGCGTTGCTGAGCGGCCAGATCGATGAAGGCAATGGAAGTATCGCTCATCCAGAAATCTCTTCCAGAGTCTCGGGGCCGGTCAACCGATAGCGACTGCCGTCTATGGAGCAGACCAGTTCATCGCCCAGGCGATCGCCGGCTTTGCTCATCCAGCCGATCCGTCTGGCGGGCAACCCCGCCATGAGAGCAAAGGCCGGAACATCCCTGGTCACCACGGCACCCGCCGCGACAAAGCAATAAGCGCCCAGCCTGTTGCCACAAACAATCGTCGCATTGGCGCCGATTGTTGCCCCCCGCTCCACGGTTGTGGGCTTGTATTCGCTCTTGCGCTCGATCTCGGCGCGCGGATTGATGACGTTGGTGAACACACAGGACGGGCCGCAGAACACACCGTCTTCCAAGACTATGTCATCGTAAATCGAAACATTGTTCTGGACCTTGACTCGGTTGCCGAGGGTCACCCTGTTTCCAACGAACACGTTCTGCCCCAGTGAACAGTTTTCGCCAATAACGGCGCCGCCGCAAACGTGAACCCAGTGCCAAACACGGCTGCCGGGTCCGATACGGGCTCCTTCGTCGACAATCGCGGTTGGGTGGATACTGACTTCTGGTAATCCCATCACGCGTTCAAGTTCTTCAAAACGAACAATGCTCTTCCATGCCAATAGGTGGCTCGGCCACGACGCGACAAGACGCGCATCCCTGTATCCTTGCATTCATTCAGCGGCCTGCCGGGTCATCGGATGCTGCTCGCCACGCCCCAGTTCGACGTCGGCTGTGCGCATGGCCGACACCATCTCTATCGACGGGCGTACATCTTCCAGGCCGAAGCCATCGCCGGCAACGATCGCCTCGTAGCTCGCCGTGTGAAGATCGGTGAAGCCATCTGAAAACTCCACGTTCTCACCATCGACGGTAACCGCGCGATAGGTTGACCGGCCACTGTCAATGCCGGCAGGCAGGTCATTGCGGTCGACGGAGAGGAACCAGCGGATATCGGCTTTCTCGCACTGCAGAAAACCGGACATCTGGCGCTCATTCCTCAGATGAAGAGCGCTATCGGTGACGGTGCCGAAAACGAAGTTGAGCATGTCGAAGAAATGCACACCGATGTTGGTGCCAACACCCCCGGATTTTTTGTCATCGCCTTTCCAGGATTGGTGGTACCAGCGCCCTCGCGAAGCCACATAAGAGAGATCCACCGAGTGGCGCCGGTCGGACCCCTGCACCTTTTGTTTCAGGGCAATAATCGCAGGATGAAGGCGCAATTGGAGGATGGTGTTGATCCGACGCCCGGTGCTGGCTTCGATTTCGGCCAGCCCGTCGACATTCCACGGATTAAGCACCAGCGGCTTCTCGCAGATGGCGTCGCTGTCAGAGCGCAGGGCAAAACGCACATGGGCATCATGCAGGTAGTTGGGTGAGCAGACGCTTACATAGTCGATGCACTCGCCGCTGCGGCGCTGCTTATCGATATAGCGGTCAAAGCGCTCGAACTCGGTGAAAAAGTGGGCATCTGGAAAATGGCTGTCCATGATGCCGACAGAATCATTGGGATCAACCGCAGCTTTCAGCGTGCCGTCCACGGCGCGCATGGCTTTCATATGACGGGGCGCGACATAGCCGGCGGCACCGATAAGTGCAAAGTTGGTCACTAGGGGAACAATCCTTTTTCCGCACTTCAGATCACTTAGCCCAAGCTACCGCACTCCGGGTGACGGCGGATTCGCCTCCCGGAGCTGCAATTCCTTTTCGTCAGCCGGCGCCACGCCCTTCAGGCGGCAGCCAGGGCCTCCGGATCAAACAGGGTGCGCACCTTGCGCCCCAGAAAGTCGATGAGGACGATCGCGCGCTCGCTCGCCGTCAAGCCCTCGTAGAGTCCGAGAAAGCTCTCGAACGCGCCCTCGGTAACGCGCACCTTGTCGCCGCTCTTCAGATGGCGCTGCGGCTCGAGACGGACGCAACCATCCTCGCCTTCGCGATCGCGCAGCGCCTGGATCACGGCATGAGGCACCGCGACGGGCTTATCCGCCGCGGCAACCAGCCGGGCAACGCCAAGGGTCGAATTGATGCAGTGCCATCCCTGGCGGCCAGCGTCGACGGCGACGAAGAGATAGCCGGAAAAAATCGGACGTTCCACCCTTTCCGTCTTGCGCGCGTGGCGGCGCAAGCAGGTATACTTGGGCAGGTAAACACCATAGCCCTGACGGCGCAGGTTGAAAGCGGCCTTGTTTTCCTGGCCAGGTTTGGTCTGCACCGCGTGCCAGCGGATGTCGTCGCCCCTCGTCATACTTCATCGCCGCTCTGTCTGGGTCTCGCGATGGCCTGGGCGAGAAGATGTGGCACCAGCACCCTGTCAGCCCCAAGCTCGGCCACCGCGACGTCATATGCCTTCTGGGCATCCGCGATATCCGTGATTAACGCGCCGTCGAAAGGTTCGGTCACGGCGCCGATTCTCGGCACCAGCGGCAGGGACGCGAAGCTCTCCTGCCCAGCGGCACCCTCATCGACCACCGCCACCACGCGCAGCGGATGGTGCAGCGCACAGACCAACGCGATCTCAGCCATGTCGCTCCGCCCAACCAGGATCAGCGACTTCCAGCCATTGGCCGCCGCCTCGCCCAGCTTCTGCTCGCAAGAGGCGCGCGCTTGACGGAAGAAGTCGAAGGAATAGAGCAGATAGCTGGCTGTAAGACGCGATTTCTCGGCAAAACCCTTTGGGGTCAGATAATAGGCGTAACGCCGTTTTGGCACCTGTTGGACTTTGATCAGTCCCTTGTTGACGCAGCGTTTGAGGTAGGCATTGACCAGGCCGACGGCGATGCCGAGATCGGCGGCGATACGTCGCTGGGTTACGGCGCGGTCGCCTTCGACGGCGTTAAGCACACCCAGTGTTATGCTCGCCGTCGTCTGCCGCTGCTCTTCCGAGATGTCAGAACTCGCCATGTTTTCCCCTGGACCCAACTGGAGGATGGCCCCTTGCCGCCATCTCAAAGGTTGAGCTACCACACCGACCGTATAGTTTGTTCACGGCATGAATGTCAAAGACTTTGTTCACGGCGTGAATATTAAAAAATGCCCCTGTCGAGCGAAAATATGTAGAAGCCATAATGGCTTAACCTGAAAGAGGGTTTGAGCCCACCCCTGCCGTCCTGATCACGCCGTGTAGCCGCTCGCAAATCCGGGCCGCAAAAAGGGTGACCTGTTCCGGGCTCAAGTTCTGGACCGGCAACACGCGGTAAATCCGATGTTCCAAAGCCAGAGGCCGCTGATGGGACCAACTCCTCGGCGGCACAGCGGCTTAGAGGCTCCAGTAGCGGATCGACGGAGGAAGGTCGGAAGGATCCAAGGCCGACTTCACGTCCACCAGTATGCCCCCCTTGGCCAATCGATCGACGGGCCGTGGATCCTTACTTTCCATTGTGGCGCGATGAGGCACACAGAGCACCAGTGCATCGAGATCGGTCATCGCCTCTTCTCCGGCCAACTCGATACCAAACTCCTCGCGGGCCTCGTCTTTATCGACCAAGGGGTCATGGACCACAGCCTCGATGCCGTACTCGCGAAGCTCGGTGATGATGTCAGGAACCCGGCTGTTACGCAGATCGCGGACGTTCTCCTTGAAGGCCAGGCCCAGGATACCGACCTTCACCGCGCCGTTCAGACGCCTTTCCTGGCCCAGCATCTTCACCACCCGCCCGGCAATGAAAGCGCCCATGCTGTCGTTAATGCGCCGGCCGGAAAGGATGACCTCGGGCGTGTAGCCGACCTCCTCGGCCTTGGCGGTGAGATAGTAAGGGTCGACGCCGATGCAGTGCCCGCCGACGAGACCGGGAGAGAAGGGCAGAAAATTCCATTTTGTGCCGGCGGCAGCGAGGACATCGCGTGTTGGGATCGACATGCGCTCAAAGATGATGGCCAACTCGTTCATGAGGGCGATGTTGAGGTCGCGCTGGGTATTCTCGATCACCTTGGCTGCCTCGGCCACCTTGATGGAGCCGGCGCAGTGCACACCGGCAGAGGTGATCGCGCCATAGATTTTCGCGACCCGGTCGAGCGATTCTCTGTCCTGGCCAGAGACAACCTTCACAATGCGCTCCAATACGTGCTCGCGGTCACCAGGATTGATGCGCTCGGGGGAGTAGGCGAGCTTGAAATCCTTGCCGCAGGTAAGGCCCGAAACCTCGGCGAGGAGCGGCCCGCAGACATCTTCGGTGACGCCCGGGTAGACCGTGGATTCCAGGGCGACGATGGCCCCGGGGGTCAGATAGCCGGCGACGGTGCGGCAGGCGCTCTTGACCGCACCCAGGTCAGGACGGTGGTTCTGGTCCACCGGCGTCGGTACCGTGATCGCATAGAAGGTCCGGTCGCGCAGGCATTCCGGATCGTCGGATACGACCAGGCTGGCGCTCTCCAAGACCTCTGGTGCGATCTCGCCCGTCCAGTCGTCGTTGTTTGCGACCGCTTCTACGCGCTTGCTGTCTACGTCGAAGCCAACGACATCCTTAAACCGACCGGAAAGGGCGACGGCCAGGGGAAGACCGACATACCCGAGGCCAATGACGGCAATTTTCTCATCACTCTTCATAGACTGCATCTCCGAGGCGCAAAAGGAGGATCTCTGTCTGCTGCTCTGACTGCGCCGCAGAAAACAAAACCAGCGCGCCAGCGCTGATGTAGCACTCATGCGCTGATTTGACGTCGCTAAGCTCCGCTCGACGTCACTTGCCGCGCGTCGCTCGGATCGGCGCTAAACCGAGCCAAGTCGAGCATTGGTAATAAGAGATTTGGCGATCAGCAAGGTCTAAATCGACGGTTGGAAGACCGCGCATTCCCCTGCCGAGGTCTGCGAATTGAAACCCGGTCAGTCCACCTTCATCGCACCCGACCAAAAGCATCGCCTGGCGAACCGCGGCCCCGGAACTCCGAAGGTCATTGAAATTCAGTGCCGCAACGGCCGCGGTGCAGACGATTTTGGGCACCTGGAAGACAACCACAGAGGACGCCGACGCGGCCATTGCTTGACAAGACTCACCACATCAAGTTCAGTCCGGCCCAACGAAAACTGGATGGATCTGAGCGGGGGCGCGGCACGATGACATGCTTGCACATCGCTATCGTCGGGGCCCACGCCCGCTATTTGATCAACTTTCGCAGCCCTTTGATGCAGGCAATGAAGGCCTGCGGCCACAAGATTTCAGCGATGGCCCCAGACTTCGATGCGGAAACGCGGGCTGAATTGTCTGCGATTGGCGTCACACCCGTCGATATCTCTTTGTCACGTACGGGGATGAACCCGCTTACGGACCTCCGAGATATTGTCAGACTCTATCAGACGATGCGCCGACTTAATCCGGATGTTTTTCTGGGCATCGCTGTCAAACCGGTCATCTACGGCTTGCTTGCCGCTGCGATGGCGCGTGTGCCCCGGCGATTTGCGCTGGTAACGGGGCTGGGATACGTGTCTTCCGAGAGCAAATCGCTCAGAGACCGGGTCGTGCAAACAGCAGCGCGCAAACTTTACCGTATAGCCCTGCACAAAGCCGATGTGGTTTTTGTACAGAACCCGGATGATGCCAATGAGCTTGTTGCCCGGCACATGGTCGCGCCTGATAAGGTCGTTCGAGTCAACGGGACCGGAGTCGATCTCGTTGCCTGGCCCTTGATGGATTTGCCCGGCCTGCCGGTGACCTTTGCGTTAACGGCAAGACTCTTAGCGGAAAAGGGCGTGCGTGAGTACGTCTCTGCTGCGCGCCGGATCAAGGTGAAACACCCCAAAGTGCGCTTCCTTCTTCTTGGAGGAATAGACTCCAACCCCTCCGCCATCGGAGAAACAGAGGTGGCTTCCTGGGTGGCCGAGGGAGCGGTGGAATGGCCGGGTCACGTGGATGTGCGGCCCTGGCTGGCACAAACCAGCGTCTTCGTACTCCCCTCCTATCGTGAGGGTGTTCCACGCAGCACCCAGGAAGCTCTCGCCGCCGGGCGCCCGGTGATAACAACGGATGCGCCTGGCTGCAGAGAAACCGTCATCTCCGGTCAGAACGGTGTCCTTGTTCCACCGCGTGACGTCGACGCCCTTGTAACAGCGATGCTGTATTTCATCGAGAACCCGCAGCAGGTTTCCGTCATGGGCCAGAGCAGCCGCCGGCTCGCCGAAGAGCGCTTTGATATCAAAGCAATAAACGAGAAGATGATATCGGTTATGGGGCTTGATGACGATCTTCAGACGAACCGCGAAATTGAAATGTCCCGTGGTTGATGCGGTGCATCAGTAAAGCTCACAGGAAGGAGCGCACTGTCTGTCAGGGCTCTGTGGTGCGGCCATCACTGCCAAGCAGTTGGGCAGTCATCTGACCGGCCTCCTTCGGCCCCGGTGCAGGCAGGACAGCGACAAACATCGCTGCGGCGGCGCCGGCCAAAGCTAGCCAATGGCTCTGCCAGAGCCCGTAGGCAATGCTGGCGATCCCCAGAACGGTGACGAACATCGCAACCGCAAAGACCATTGCTGGTGACCCCAAGCGATCGATCCGCCGGGCGATCAGGACCAGAACGGCCACGGCAAACAAGATGCCGACGGCCCCGGTCTCCACCATGATCTGCAGCGCGCCATTGTGTGGATGGGAAGGGATGATTTTTACGCCGGGTGCAAAGGGCTCGACGCCGGCCGTTGGCAGGTCGGGCGAGGCATCGAATCCCCAGCCGAGGACCGGGCGTTCGCCGATGCGATCGCTGACGACTTCCCAGATGTGCAAGCGGTGGAGAGCGTTCCGCGGCAACATGTCGCCCTGATCCAAACCAGCCCGCGGGATCAGATCCACGGCCAGCGGGGCAGCGAGCAGGGTGCCGACGACAGCGGCTGCAAGCACCAAACGCGCGGCAGCGCGGCCGAAGCAAGCCACTGCAGTCGCCAGAAGAGCAGCCCCCAGGGCAATCATGGAGGCGGATGAATCGGACAGAAGCGTCAAGGCGAAGAATGCCGATGGCAGCAGCAGCGCGGCGGCATGCCATCCCTGTCGCCAGGCAAAAGCGGCGAGCGGCCAGACAAGAATGGCCAAGGCGGAAACGCCCCGATTCAGTTGCCAATTAGTGTTCCCGCCGCCAGCCGTGCCCTTCAGCAGGCCGAAAATGGGCATGCCGAACAGCAGGTCGATCAAGACGATAGGGGCCGCCACGGCAAATCCGAGACAGAGCCCATGCACCACGCGTTTGCGCTGGCGGTCATCGAGCAACCGCACCAAGCCCGCGAGATAGAGCAACACCAACAGCAGCACGCCTACCCGGAGCGCGAGCGTGGCGGCATCCGCCGGATGAAAGCTCCACCAGGCGGCTACCAGACACCAGGCAATGAAAAGGGCGAACGCGCCGGCCAGACGGCGGTCGATCACACGCCAGGGCAAAGCCGAAGTGCCGAGCACCAGGCCGCCCGCCAGCGCAGCGGCGAACACCAGCGGCACCACCGCCTTGGCCGCCAGCAGGCTGAGTGGGGCCAGCAGCAGAGCAAAGAGCATCAGGATGATGCTGAGCCGGTTGGCGCGTTGTGGGTTGTTGGAAAGGGCTTCCGAGGCGTTTGTCACTACGTTCCGTCCAGCGCAGGGTTTGGTCATCTACCACAAGATAATGGGGTGACCGCGATCTTCATGATGTTGGAAGCGTGTCCCGTCCAGGCCACCCTGCCGGAGACCGATTGGCCGACACTCCGCCACCTGATCAAGCTGAATTCCGATAGGCTGAAGTTTGCGACTGGATGAGGACGCGAAACGTCATAACCGAGGGGCTTTTATCACAGAGACAAATGCTAAGGAACAGCGTTTTTGCGGTTGCAGATAAGGCCGAGAGTTCTCATCGGTGTCGGAAAGCCGGCGACGGGCCGCTGCGGCAGATAGGATCTATCCTCCTCTGGAGAGGCATCCCCGAAAGCCACCGCCTTGGCAAACCTCTACAGCGTTTCACCTCATATCCGGCAAATGCGATATCCCAAACAATCGTACTCCCAAAAACACCCTGAATCATCAGGCTACTTCGGGCGTTGGAAGTGAACCACTTGAATTAATCGGCGTCCTCTAGAGGATTTACAGCTGACGCCAAGAAAACATTCAAAAACAATGCATTATCGATTTCTTCGGCACACGTTTGCACCAGCCTTTGTGGCACTGGAGAAGGCTATATGCCGGTAGCGTTCGGCTAGTCCCGTAACCAAACAGGCTGACCAACTGCCTGAATTGCAGGAACTTCGGACCAGGCGAAATCCAGTCACCCGACCGAGGAATAAACTACCAACATCCAGTTGACCAACCGGACTCGGTGAGGAGTGTGTGCTCACCGGGTGCTTTGAGCCGAGGGTGGTGCTTCAAGACCTGGGTGCAGGTTCAAATCAGGGGTACTGAACCGACTTTTGAACAGCGTTCGCGCCATTACGACTATCCTGTCATCACCACCAACATCATAGCCGAAAGCCGGAACTTTCGATCGCTTGCCAAACCAACACTCGTCGTTAGCGCTGGCTTGACCATGTCAGGGTGCCAACAAGGCCATGACCACCGGGTGTTTGGTTTGCAAGTGAATTCAGGGCTTGAGTTCTCAGAAAACACCATCGTTAAACGAGAGTGCCAAGATTCAAGTTGCTGTCATCCAAACTGCCCGTGACGTTCGTAACGGTGGCGAGCACCGTTTCAAAAACGAGATCACCATCGCTATCCAGGGAGATCACAGCATCTTGGTCGCTGCCGGCTTGTTGAATATCCAATCTGGCGCTGCGCTCGGCGTCGGCAACACCAAGGCTGTCCAACAGTGCATCGATGTCGATGAGATCCGGGCTCGTGGCATCGAAACCATCGATCACGTCGCCGGCGTCGAGGAGATCTTGATAGACGAAGGTATCGGCGCCGTCGCCACCTTCAAGCGTATCGCTGCCAAGGCCACCAATCAGCGTGTCGTCACCCAGTCCGCCAAGAAGGATATCGTCCCCTTCATTGCCGATGATCAAGTCCTGACCTGACTGACCATTTAGATAGTTTTCCCCAACTGTGCCCGTGACCGTATCGTCACCACTGGAAGAAACCATTCCGGCAATCTGCGCCTTGGTCCAGATCGTGCCGTCATTCAACTCAATCGTTTCCAGTCCGTAACGGCTATCGCCCAGTTGGTTATCGAGAAGGATTGACCCTGGTGAATCGCCGAAGGTGATCGTCACATCAAGGGCATCAACCTCACCTTTGGCGAACATCACATCACGCGGCGCAAAATCAGATCCGAGAATCAACTTGTCGCCCAGGTGGCGGGAATACTGGGTGGAACTGCTGTACTCGTAGATCGTGTCGTCACCGTCACCCAGGTTGTAGACATAGGTATCGGCGTGCCAACTACCTTCCAGGTAGTCGTTGCCGGCGCCACCGGTCAGGCTGTCCGCGCCCAACCAGCCATAAAGACTGTCGTTCCCCTCACCGCCGTTGATGGTATCGTTCTGTTGAATGCCGAAGATGTAGTCATCCCCGGCAGTCATCGCCTGGGCGTAGCCGACATGGGCAAGCTGGGACTGGTCCCAGATCGTACCGTCGGCGAAGACGATCTCCTCCACACCAAAGCGATTGTCGCCGAACTGTTCATTCAGCAGGATCGAGCCCGCTGCACCCTGGAAGCTGATGGTCACATCCTCCCAGTCTGCAGCGTCGCGGGTG
>JANQMC010000056.1 GCA_028280305.1 Pelagibius sp.
CGTCATGTGGTCGCCATCGCCCGCGAGATGATCCGCGATTTCCGCCGCGGGCTTGAGAGTATCGGCCGGTGGAGCGGCCGCATGCGTAACCGGATCACCGTGGCCGGCCTGCCGTCAGTCGCTTGCGCTGTGTTGCCGGCAGCGATCAAGGGCTTCATTGAGGCATGTCCGGCCGTCGATATCGGCGTCCATGATCTGGTGCATGAACGCGCGATCGCCGGGGTGGAAAATGGAGTGGCCGATCTCGCGCTGACAATCCGACCGGCAAAACTCGGCGATTGCCGCTTCGATGAGCTTGGCGCCGACACGTTTCACCTCGTCTGTGCGCCGGACCACAGGCTGGCCAAGAGACGGAAAGTGACCTGGCTCGATCTCGCGCCCTTTCCGTTCATCAGCCTTGCGCGCACATCCTCAGTCCGTCGAATGACCGATGCCGCCTTCGTCAACTGCGACATCTTCGTCGAGCCGGCCTACGAGGTGGAGCAGATTCCCTCGGCGGTCGCGCTGGTCGAGGCTGGGCTGGGCGTTTCGGCGCTTCCGGCGCTCACGCTGACAATGGTCCGCGGCGCGAATGTGGTGACAAAGCCCCTCGACAATCCTGTGATGCAGCGTCGTATCGGCGTGGTGACACTTGCCGGGCGCACGATACCGAGCCACGTTGCCGCCTTCGTTGAGACATTGCGGCACTCTTTTGCTGACGCTGCTCCGAAGTAAGGGCAAGAGCGCTCGGCTGCGGCGGCAAGTTTGCGGCTTGAGCCGCGCGCGAAACCTCCGCAGTGAAGTGTTTGCGCGTGCAGCACTAGAGCGCGATTCATTCAGATTGAATCGATCGCGCTCCGTTCCTCTTTGTTTTGCCGCATGATCTTGTCCGAAAAGTCTGCCAACTTTTCGGGATCATGCTCGCTTTGTTTTGTCGCATGATCTTGTCCGAAAAGTCTGCCAACTTTTCGGGATCATGCTCTAGCGCCCCATCAGTTGCGGAAGGAACAGACTCACCTGAGGGAAGAGGATCAGAACGACCAGGCCAGCCAGCAGCACCGCGACGAAAGGTAACGAGGCCCGCACCACCCCGAAGATCGGGACCTTCATGATCCCGCTCGCGACGTACAGCGACAGCCCGAACGGTGGCGTAACCTGTGCGATCTGCATGGTCAGTACCAGAATCACGTTCATGTAAATGAGGTTCACGTCGGCCGCCTGCAGCGCCGGGAGCACTACCGGCAGGGTGAGATACATGATGGGCAGGGTATCCAGGAACATGCCCATGATCAGCCACAGCAGCGCGACGACCAGGATCAACTGCAATGGCGTGAGGCCGGTGTCGACCGTCCAGGCCGCCACCTCCTGCGGCAACCGGGCGAATGCGAGGGGAGACGCGAAGAGGAGAGCCGCCGCCACCAAGAGAAAGATCATCGAGCTGTTGCTCACCGCACTACGCACCGCTTGGTAGAAGTTGTGCCACGTAATCTCACGGTAGATGAGGAGCGCGATCACCAGCCCATAGATGCACGCGACCGCCGCGGCCTCGGTCGGGGTGAAAATGCCGCCGTAGATTCCCCCGAGCACAATGACCGGCATCAGGAACGCCGGGCAGGCCTTCAACGACGCGGCGCTTCGCTTGTCCCAACCTTGACGCGCCTGCGTTTCTTGCTGCCGACGGCGGCTGAGCATGATCCCGGTCACCCCGAGCGAGAGGCCGATCAGAATCCCCGGCACGATGCCGGCCATGAAGAGCACGCCGGCATTCTGCTGCGCGAGCGCGCCGTAAAGAACCATCAGGATGCTGGGGGGAATCATCTGGCCGAGGGTGCTGCTGACGGCAAGCAGGCCGGCGATGAACTCCCGGCTGTAGCCCGCCCGCAGCATCGGCGGGGTCGCCAGCGTCGATACGCCGGCCAGGGTGGCGGTCGTCGAGCCCGTGATCGCGGCATAGGCCATGCAGGTGACCACGGTGGTAAAGGCCATGCCGCCCTTGATGTGGCCCACATAGCTGTCGACCGCGTCATAGACGTAGCGGGCGGGGCCGCAATAGGCCATCACATTGCCCGCAAGCAGGAAGAACGGGACCGCCAAAAGCACAAAGCTGTCGATGCCGCCGAACATCGTCATGGGAACGCTCACGACCGGCATGCCCATGAAGAAGTACGTGAGGAAGATCGCACTGACGGTCAGGGCAAGCCAGATGGGCAGGCCCGCGACCACCAGCCCGATCAGAATGCCGATCCCAATTCCGAACATGGCAGTTTCTCCCCTCCAAACGGTCTCAGCCGCGTTCCTCTTTGCCGGCTGCGGGGCCCGGGGCTTGGGGCGGCTCGGTCCCGACAGAGGGTGTTGTGGGCCCGGTGCGTATCGCCTGGATCGCCGCCAGGATCTCAGACAGGCTGAACACCATCAGC
>JANQMC010000090.1 GCA_028280305.1 Pelagibius sp.
CGCCAAACCCTGAATGGAGCCGGTGAAGCCCGGCCAGGTCAGGTTGATCCAGTCCCCTGCGGGCCCAAGCTGGCGCAGGGCCAGGATCTGGGCGCCGAGGCCGTCGAAGGGCCAGTCCAGCACCCGGGTCAGGCAGCTGCCGCCGCCGGGCGCCGGGCCGACGCTGCAGGTGCAGGACCACTCATAGCTGAGGTTCAGGAAAAAGGCGCCGGGGCGGCCAAGGGCCTGGGCCACGGTCTCGATCTCGTCCAGATAAGGGTTGTCTGCTTTCTCCAGCCAGCGCCGGGAAATCCGGTCGCCCAGCGCAATTGCCGCTTCCGGATAGCTGCGCTCGGCCGCCTTGATCAGGGCGTCCAGGCGTCCGCGCTCGGCCGCGATCACCCCGGCGATGTCCCCTGCTTCGCGCAGCGGGATGATGGGCAGGGTATCGCTTGCAGGCTGGGTCATGGCCGCCCTTGGCTGGTTTTTGGAAGAGAACTATAGCAATGGGAGGGAGTCGGAGGGAAACCCGGGGCGGTTCACTAAACCCGCTGCCTGTCTGGCCCCGTCCGGGAGCCCTGACCCCTGGGAACCGGGCGCACGACAAGCGTATTGCTTAAAATCGCCCCCAACCTTCGGCCCGGGCTTGCAGGGCCCCCGGCCCCTGGGCTAGTAAAGGCGCGCCGTTCGCGGCGGTCCCGCCTGCTTGCGGCGCAAGGCCGCCGCGCCCTTGTGGAGGGATGCCGGAGTGGTTGAACGGGGCGGTCTCGAAAACCGTTGTGCGCGCAAGCGTACCGAGGGTTCGAATCCCTCTCCCTCCGCCATACCCCAAACAGATGCGACAGCCGACCGAGTGGGTTTCGAACCCACGCTGTCTTGTTAAACCGCGGCCACGGGCCTTGGGTTCTGCAGGTCAGGCCGCACTGCCCTTTACGACGTCAGGCATGCCATCGGCACCGCCCACAGCCGACAGGGCCACGACGGGGTTCCAGTAGTCACGGTAGTCGACGATCTTGCCGTTCCGGATCCGGATGACGTTGATGTATCTCTGATCGTACCGCAGGCCGGTTTTCCGGCCGGTGCTGTTCCGCGCCTCGAATTCGAGGATCACGACCTCCGGATCGGTGGTTCGATAGAGGGCGGTCTCAGCCAGCTCCTGAATGTCGTAATGTTCACGAACCACAGGCAGGTAGTTGGCAACGGCGGCGCGGCCCTTCAGGCAATTGGACCCAGCCGGCGCATAGGGTGCTTCGAAAACGACATCCTCGGCGCACATATCCGGGAAGCTGTCCGCCGGGTCGAGAAGGTCACTCAGGCTGTTTTGCAGCAATGTCGTCAGCGCAGGCAATGGATCGGTGTCAGGCATCGGAACGCTCCTTATCTTCATGGTGCTCTGAAGCGGAAGATAGGGAATCTTCGTCGGAACGCAACCGTTCCGACGAAAAAAATCCGCAACGGCACTTTGATGAAACTTTCGAATTTGGCCCTACCAGCCATTTCGGGTTTCTCTGGTGTGGATGGAACGCTAACGTGCCGACGTACGAAAAGCAGGATGCGGATGGAACACAAGACCGCCGATCAAGAGCCACGACGACTGTCCGGCGCAGCGCTGCAAAGACCTGAACTGACGCAAGCCCTCTATCGCGCCTTCTTCGACGAATGGGCCGAGCGGGGCTACGCTGCGCTTAGCCTCGAACGTGTCGCCAAGAAAGCAGGGGCAGGCAAAGCGGCGATCTACCGCCGCTGGCCGTCTAAGCGCGAGTTTGCCAACGAGGCGATAGAAGATGTTGCATTGGCCGTGACGCCCGTCCCCGATGAGGGCAGCCTTGAAGCAGATATCGCCGCCTTTCTGTGTTCGCTCCGAGCCGTCTTCCGTCACCCCACGGTGCGACGCATCCTGCCGGACCTTTTGGCCGAGCGGGCCCGGTCGGACGAGTTGGCGCCGTTGCTCGAGACGATCGCGATGGCGCGTCGCGGCCGGGCCGAGGTCTTGCTCGATCGGGCGATCGCCCGCGACGAACTTCCCGTCAACCTCGACCGCGCGCTCGCCCTGGATCTGCTTCCATCGCCGCTCTACTGGCGCATGGTCGTGAACCAGAGGCGGATATCCTTGGCCGAGTTGCGCCGGCAGGCCCATGTTCTTGCCGTGGCGCTGAAAGCCGCTGGATAGGGCGAAACGGCTCTGACGCCGCTCAGGTGATGCCGCCACGGGCGGCGACGGGAAACTTCTCGACGCTTCCCGCTTTGTCTTTGATCCAGACGAAGTCGACCATGTTGCTGACGACACAGGCATGGTTGGGCACGATGTGGATGCGCTGTCCGACGCGGAACTTCTCCCCACCGGTCCAGACCAGAGTTCCATGCTCCTCACTGAGGCTGGAAACCTCTACATCTTCGTGGCCCAGAACCTGGCCGTAACCGGTCAAACCGATGAGGTCCGAGGTCAGGGTCTTTGATCCGGCGTCTATGATCGCACGGCCTGGCGCCGGCACGCTGACCACGGTGGCGAGAACCGAGAGCGCACAGTCCTGCCAGCCGCGTACCCCGTGGTGAACGAGGGAGCGGTCATTGTAGATGTAGGTGCCGATCCGGTACTCCGTGACGCCCTCGACCTCGCCGGACTTCCACATGTCCGGGGAGCCGCCGCTGGAGACCGCCGGACAGTCGAGGCCGGCCGCCGTCAGGAGCCGCTTGGCCTCCGCCATGAAGGCCTGAACCTGCGCGCCGCCGCCCACCGCGGGATAGGTCATCAGGCCGGCGAAGGCGAGGCCGGGGCTGTCGGCGATGGCCTGCGCCAGGGTTACCGCCTCTTGGGGCGAAGCGACGCCGCATCTCCGGGCGCCGCTGTCGCACTCCACCATGACCGGCAGCGCGCGGGGTGCGTCGGCAAAGGCGGCGGAAAGACCCTCGATCACAACGGCGTTGTCGGCGGTGACGCAGAGCTTGCCCACCCGCTCCACCAGGCGCCGCAGCCGGGCAAGCTTCGCCGGACCCAGGATGTTGTAGGTGATCAGTATGTCGTCCAGACCGTGGTCGGCCATGACCTCGGCCTCGCTGAGCTTCTGGCAGGTGATCCCCACCGCGCCCGCAGCCATCTGCGCCTTGGCGAAGTGCGGCAGCTTGTGGGTCTTGATATGCGGGCGCAGCGAGAGCCCGTGGCGGTCGCAATGGGCCTGGTACTCTTCGATGTTATGCCGGGCGACCGCTTCGTCGATGACGACGGCCGGGGTTTCGATGTCGTCGATTTTCATGACGCTCTCTTCTTGTCGGCAAGGTCGTGCGGGTTCGGTGTGCGTGGCCATATACGGCGGGTCAGGTTGCGATAGTCGTTGGTCGCCGGGTCGCTCGGATAAGGACCCTCTACGGCAGCATAAAGAATCTTCGACGCGATGCGCGAGAACGCATCCTGGAAATGGTTCGTCGACTTCACCACCAGAATCCTCATGGCAAGCGGGTCGATGCCCAGGTTCGAGAACACATCCGGACTGAAGACCTGGGAGCGTACCGTCGAGAGAACCACCTGGATGCCCGCGACGTCGATCCAGACGGAGTCGCCGAGGGGAACGATACTCGTGCCAAAGCGCTGTGTGGCATCGGCGACGGTCTTGCGGATTACAACGTCAGCATCAATGGGCTCCCCTGCGCTGGCGGACATCTTCCCCCCGAAACGCAAGCGCAGCCGCGCTCCTTCGCCGGCGGAAAAACAGGTGCGCACGGCGATGGGGTCCCAGATCGATGCCAGGGCCGCGCCGCCGGTCCCGCGGTTCATCAAGGCCTTCAGAATGATCGTCGAATCGCCAGCCACGCCGCCGCCGGGATTGTCCCAGATATCGGCGATCACCACCGGGCCGGCATAGGCTTCTTCGGCCCGGTCCAGCGCTGTCTCCACGCTCAGGAACTCGGGCCGGGCCTTGCCGCGATAGCCGAACAGTTCCATACCGAGCCGCGCGGCCAGCCGAGCACCCTCCGCCGCGGCGTCATCGGTTATGACCACGATCTTGGTGCCGAGATCCGGTACGTCACCGGCCATGAAGCCATGGATGACCGAGATCGAAAGAACACTGCGTTCCTTTTCCAGTGCGAGCATCCGCTCGACGAAACCGCGCATCGGCTCGCGGTCGGTCGGCAGAACATCGATCATCCGGCAGTCGAAGACCGACAGGGCCGGTTTGATGTCCCCCTCTATGGCGCGCTGCACCAGGTCCACCAGCTTCTCCGCCGCGACGACGAAGTCGGTATGCGGGAACTCCTTGAAGGCGATGAGGAAGTCGGCGTTGTCGGCGCGCAGGGCCGACAGATGGCTGTGCGGGTCGAGCGTCGCGCCGATGATCACCTCCGGGCCGACGAGTTCCCGGATTGCCGCCAGAAGTTCGCCTTCACAGTCGAGACAGTCCTGCGCCACCATGGCGCCGTGCAGGCCCAGCAGAACGGCATCCACCGGCAGGGCCGAACGCAGCTCATCGAGCAGCTGATCGCGCAAAAACTCCCAGGCCTGTTGATTGATGATGCCACCGGGCTCGGCCCAGGCCGCCGTCCCTTCGATCAGCTCCCAGCCATAGAGTGCAGACTTGGCCCTGGCCACCGGGAACACCGCGCTGCACAGCGTCGGTGTTGCGGGATGCTCGCCCGGCGCCGCATAGAAGCTGTCCTTGAAATCGCGCAGATCGGTGCGAAGCGGCGAAAAGGTATTGGTCTCCGTGGCGATCGAGGCGACGAAAACGCGGCTGGGCTTACTCATTCGCCTGCTTTCCCGGCAAAGCCGCAATGTTGTGGCACGCACTGCCGTGGTTGTCGCTGAGGGCTGCGTATGCGGGCGCCTCGATGCGGCAGCGCTCGGTGGCGAAGGGGCAGCGCGGATGAAAGCTGCAACCCGGCGGCGGGGCCGCGGCGCTGGCCGGCTCGCCCAAGGCCTTGGCGCGGCGGCCCGCCCGCGCGGGGTCGGGGCGTGGAGTCGACTCGAGTAGCAGCCGCGTATAGGGGTGGGACGGCCTGGCAAAGACCTCCGCCTTGGGGCCGGTCTCAACGATGCGGCCCAGATACATGACCGCCACCCGGTCGCTGATGTGACGCACCACCCCAAGGTCGTGGGAAATGAACAGCATCGCCACGCTGCTCTTGCGCTGAATTTCCTTGATCAGGTTCAGCACCTGGGCCTGGATCGATACGTCGAGGGCCGAGACTGGCTCATCGGCGATCACCAGACGCGGCGAGAGTATCATCACCCGGGCGATGGCAATGCGCTGGCGCTGGCCGCCGCTGAACTGGTGCGGATGGCGCGTCATGACTTTGGGGTCGAGCCCGACCAGCGTCAGGATCTCCGCGATGCGTGCGCGCGCTTCCTTCGCCGTCGTGGCGAGGCGGTGAATACGCAGCGGCTCGGCCAGGGTCTGTTCGATGGTCAGCCGTGGATTCAGGGAGGCGAAGGGATCCTGAAAGATCATCTGAATCTGGCCGCGCAGAGGGCGGAAAGCCGCTTGGCTCAGTTGTAGGATGTCCTGCCCCTCCAACAGGGCTTCGCCGCTGGTCGATGGTTCCAGGCGGGTCAGGGTGCGGCCGACCGTAGACTTGCCGCAGCCGGATTCGCCGACGAGGCCCAGGACCTCTCCCGCCTGAATCTCGAACGACACCCCGTCGACGGCTTTCAGCGTGGCCGCGCGGGGTCCGAACGGCCAGGAACGGCCGGCCCGGAAATGGGTCTTCAGGTTACGGACGGCGAGCAGGGGTGCCGTCATGGCGCCGCCTCCTCAGGGAAATGGCAGAGAACAACGTGGTCCTCGGGGTAGGTTGCGGTCGCGGGCGGCTCAATGGCGCAGCGGGAGGCGGCACGGGGGCAACGCGGATGAAAGGCGCAGCCGCCGATCCGTTCATCGATCCTCGGCACCCGCCCGGCGATGGCCGGCAAGGTCTCGCAGTCCGCATCCGCATCGGGAATCGAGGCCATCAGGCCGCTGGTATAGGGATGACGTGGCGCGGCGAACAAACCGGCGGCGGAGGCGCTTTCGACGATCCGGCCGCGATACATGACGGCGATGGTCTGGCAGGTTTCGGCGATGACGCCCAGGTCGTGAGAGATCAGCACCACCGCCATGCCGGTGCGCGCCTGCAGGTCGGCCAGCAGATCGAGGATTTGCGCCTGCACCGTAACGTCCAGCGCCGTGGTCGGTTCGTCGGCAATCAGCAGGCTAGGATCGCAGGCGATCGCCATGGCGATCATCACCCGCTGGCGCATGCCGCCGGAGAGTTGATGCGGATAACTCTTGAGCCGCTCCGCCGGGCCGGGAATGCGCACCAGCGCCAGCAGCTCGGCCGCCCGCACCAGGGCGTCGCGCCGGCTCATGCTGCGGTGCTGGCGCAGGACCTCGACGATCTGGTCGCCGATGCGGTAGACCGGATTGAGGCTCGTCATCGGCTCTTGAAAGATCATCGCCATCTGATCGCCCATGATGGCCCGCCGCTCGGCAGCCGGGAGCTTGGTCAGCTCGCGGCCCGCAAAGCGGATCTCACCGCCGGTTATGCGCACCTGGCTGCCTTCCAGCAGGCCCATGATGGCCAGAGAGGTCAGGCTTTTGCCGCAGCCGGACTCGCCGACGATACCGAGCGTCCGTCCAGCCTCCACCGTGAAAGAAACGTCCTCGACGACGGGCAGCAATGCGCCGCCGCTGCCCACGGCAATACAGAGGTTCCGGACTTCGAGCAGCGCCACCCCGTCATACCCCCGCGATGTCGTCTTTGAACCGCGGATCGATGCTGTCGCGCAGTGCGTCGCCCACAAGGTTCATGGAGAAGACCGAGAAGATGATCAAAATCCCGGGGAAGATCAGCAGCCAGGGCGCACGGGTCACGTAGATTCGCGACTCCGACAGCATGTTGCCCCAGCTCGGAATTTCCGGCGGCAGGCCGAGGCCCAGGAAGTCGAGAGCGGCGGCCTGAAGCTGGGCGAAGGCGAAGATGAAACTCGCCTGCACCAGCAGGGGCGAAATCAGGTTCGGCAGGATGTGACGGAACAGCACACTGCAATGTCCTGCGCCGGAGCAAACCGCCGCTTCGACAAAGACCTCGTTCTTCAGCTTCAGCGTCATGCCGAAAAGGATCCGCGCCGTGGTCGTCGTATAGACGATGCCGATCACGATGATGGTGTTGGCGACGCTGCGCTCCAGCAGGGTCATGAGCACCAGCGCCAGCAGCAGCGCCGGAAAGGCCATCAGCACGTCGATCACCCGCATCAGGACATGACCGAGGCGGGTGAAGTAAGCCGAGAGCATGCCGATCAGACTGCCGGCGGTAAGAGAGACGGCAACCGTGCCGAGGCCGATAATCAGCGCCATGCGGGCGCCGTAGATGCAGCGCGACAGGGTGTCCCGCCCGAAATTGTCGGTGCCGAACCAGTAACTCCCGCCGGGTTCCGACAAGCGGTCCACCGGTGCGATGGCCAGCGGATCAAAGGGCGCGAGCAAGGGCGCGGCCAGGGCGCAGATCAGAATGAAGCCAAGCCAGACCAGGCCGAGGAAGGCGAGACGACGGCCGCTGAAGGGGTTGAAGAGCGCGAGGGTGTTCATTTCAGCGACACCCTGGGGTCCAGCCAGGCATAAGCCAGGTCGACCAGCAGATTGGTGATCATATAGAGAATAACGATGACCAGGATCACCCCCTGGATAACCGGATAGTCGCGGCGCAGGATCGATTGCACCACCAGCCGCCCGACGCCCGGCAGGGAAAAGACGGTCTCGGTCACCACGGCCTCGGAGACCAGGGCGGCGAAGGTGAAACCGAAGGCTGCGGCGACGGCGATCAGGGCATTGCGGAAAACGTGGGCATAGGCGACCCGCAGGGGGTGCAGGCCCTTGGCCCGGGCGGTGCGGACGTGGTCTTCGCGCTGCACGTCGAGCATCGATGCCCGCACGAGCCGAATGATCAGCGCCGCATTGGGCGCCGCGAGGGTCAGGCTCGGCAAGAGCAGGTAGCGCAGATTGGTCAGGCCGCCCTCGTCGGAGAGGGAGGGGAAGCCCGAGCTCGGCAGCCAGCCGAGGGTCACCGAGAAAATCAGAATGAGATAGAGGCCGAGCCAGAATGTCGGGATCGAAGCGGCGAACATCGCGCCGCCGGAGCTGAGCTGATCGATCCAGGTGCCGTGCCGGGTCGCCGAGACGACACCGATGGGAACACCGAAGATCACGATCCAGAACATCGTCATGACCGCCAGCAGAATGCTGGTCTCGGCACCGTCGGCGATGACCGAGAGCACGGGCTCCTGGAAGAAGATGGAGGTGCCCAGGTCGCCTTGCAGGAAGTTGCCGAGCCAGAGGACGAACTGCGTGTAGAGCGGCTTGTCGAGGCCCATCTCCCGGGTCAATTGGGCGACCTCTTCTGGGGTGGCCGTATCGCCCAGCAGAACCGCGGCGGGATCGCCGGGGATCAGATGGATGAACACGAACACAAGCAGCGAGGCGGCCAGCAGCGTCGGAATCAGGACGAAGATGCGTTTGATGGCATAGGCCAGCATTACGGTAGCCCGGTCTCTGTCTCTTACGGTCTGGGCAGCAGTGGCGGCTGTCCCTCCCGCTGGATTGCGGGAGGGATCACCTTAGCGGAAAACCTTGTGCCTAGTTGTCCACGTTCCAGAAGTGCGGCCATATCAGGGTTGAAGAGGCCAGGCCGGACAGCTTCGGCGAGGCGATGTTGTAGGTGTAGACATCGCCGGTCTTCATCGTCGGCACCTGTTCGTAGATCGCGGTTTGAATCTGCGACCAGATTTTCTGGCGTTCCGCTTCGTCGGCGGTGCCGGTGAACTTGGCCTTCAGGCCCGCCTTCTCGGCAGTGGCCCACCAGCCCGGGTAGTTGTCGTTCATCACCGAGATGAGGATCGGGTCCGGCACGAAGCCATGATGGGTGAAGAACAGATCCCACTGGTCGGGCTGGGCGCGTTTCTTGATCAATGTGGCCCAGTCGTAAACCTGCAGGTCGATGTTGAACCCGGCCTGCGCCAGTTGCTTGGTGAAGACCACCGCCTGATCGTAGTGAAAGGCGTAGTTGGTGGAGACCATGAACTTGATCGGCTCACCCTGGTAGCCGGCTTTTGCCGCCATTTCCTTGGCGCCGTCGGTGTCGCCGCGGCTGAAGTTGTCCGCCCCGGCGTCGCTGTACCAGACGTTGCCTTCGGGCAGGAACGAGCCGTTGGCCCGCCAGAGCTTCTCCGGCCCGATCGACACTTGCAGGGCCGGCACCTTGTCCAGAGCCGCCTGAATGGCGCGCCGCAGGGCGAAGTTCTCTTTCAGCGGACCCTCCTTGGAGTTCATGAAGATCAGGCCGAAGATCGGCCCGCCGTTGAGAATGGTCTTCACATTCGGATCGGCATCGAGATCGGCGAAGAGGTCGCCGGGAATGCTTTCGGCGTAGTCGTAGTCGCCGGCCTTCAGGCCGCTGACGCGGGTGCCGACGTCGGGCACGGGAATGAAACGGATTTTGTCGAAGTGCGCGGTTCTTGCACCGGCATAGCCGTCCGGTGCCGCCTCGATGGACGCGTAATCATCATGGCGGACCAGCTCGACGTGGCGGTTCGCCTTCCACTCGCCGAACTTATAGGGACCGGTGCCGATGTAGTCTTCCGGTGCGATCGGTTCCTTGCCGGCCGCTGCGGCAACCGAAGCGGGATAGATCGCGGGACCGCCGTTGATGAAGGCCAGCAGGTTCTTCCAGGGACCGAAAGGTGCCTTCAGCTTGATGGTGATTTCGTGATCGCCGGAAGCCTCGATGCTGGTCACGTTGGAATACAGCAGGCCGCCGCGCGAGCCGTGTTCACCCCAGCGGTTGAGAGACGCCAGAACGTCCTCGGCAACCATCTCCTGCCCGTTGTGGAAGGTCACGCCCTTGCGCAGGGAGATGACGATGGTCTTGCCGTCATCTTCCAGCTTCTCACCGGCGGCCAGAAGGCCGACCGGCGCGTTGGCGCTGTTGAAGGTATAGAGGCCTTCGAACATGTGGTGGGCGATGGTCGTGGCCAGATCGGAGGTCACCACGTGCTGATCGAGACTGGGCGGTTCGCCCACGGTCGCGTAACGCAGCGTGCCGTCGGCCCATGCTGAGTTCGCCAGTAACAGGGCCGCGCAGCCCGCCATGGCGGATTTCCACCAGAGACTGATTTTCATTGTTTGATCCTCCCTTGTTGCAGCCCGTATCGCAGTCTGCCGTCGTTGGGTTCTTCGTAAACCAGATATGAAAGAAATTTACATAATGCGCTGGGATCGTCAATTCCCATTTGCAAATACCAGGAAAAGTCGCGAAAATAATGAAAATTTCTTACATATCTGGGATTCGGGAGGTCACATGGTCGAGCAAGCCACAGGCATCACGCGTTTTGGGGAGGCGGATCCGGCGGCCGGCGGCCAGCGGCGGCCCTTTTCGAAGGCGGTGCGCGCCGGCGACTTCATCTATGTTTCAGGGCAGGTGCCGGCGGAGAAAGGCGAGATCATCCACGGGGGGATCGTTGCCCAATCGGAAAAGGTTATGGAAAACATCATCGCGGTGTTGAAGCTTGCGGGATGCGGGCTTGAACATGTGATAAAGGTGAACGTCTGGCTTGACGATCCGCGTGACTTCTCCAGTTTCAACGGGGTTTTTGAGAAGTACTTCATCGATCATCCCCCGGCACGTTCGACCGTTCAATCGGCGTTGATGGTCGACGCCAAGGTCGAGATGGATGTGATCGCCTACAAGCCGGAGCCATGAACCTGGAGGGCCCTCCACCGCCGATGTCCAAAGTTGTCGATATCATTTCCCAGATGCGGAAGCTCGAGGGAGCCTTTCCCAAGCGGGAACAGAAAGTCGCCGACTATGTTCTCGGCAATCTTGAGAAGGTCGCCTATCAGCGCCTCAGTGAGATCGCCGAAGCCTCGGGCGTCTCCGACGCCACGGTCAACCGGTTCTGTCAGACGCTCGGCTGCGCCGGCTTCAAGGATTTCCGGATCTCCATCGCGCAGAACGTCGCGGTCAGCCTGCCTTACCTTGGCGAGCAGAGTGACGATCCGGCGCCGAAGGACCAACTGGTGACCCAGATTTTCGGGGCGCTGATCGATACCCTCAATCTGGCGCGCAACCAGCTCGATACCGGCCCCCTGCAGGCCGCGATCAAGGCCATGGCGGCAGCGGAACGGATTGCCTTCTACGGCGTCGGGGGCAGTTCGGCCAACGCGGCGCGGGAGGGCGCCAATCGCCTGTTCCGCCTGGGTATCCCGGCCGAATCCCATTCCGACGGCTATCTACAGAGAATGCTGGCCTCGACCCTGGACGAGGGGGGCGTGCTGTTCACCATTTCCTCCAGCGGTTCGCCGGCGGAACTGCTCGATAGCGTGGCGATCGCCCGCCAGTACGGCGCCCAGACCATCAGCCTGACCAAGACCGGTTCCGAGCTGGCGCGAGCCACCCAGATCTCGATCGAAGTCGATCTTCCCGAGGACCAGGACATCTTCAAGCCGACGTCGTCGCGTCTGGTGTTCATCGCGATCATCGACGTCCTGGCCACCGGGGTTGCCAGAGCGCGTTCGGAGATCGTCAAAGAGAAACTACGGCGCATCCGCTCGTCGCTGGCCCCCCTGTCAAACGACGTCGGACCCAAACCGGTCGGCGATTAAACACGCTGCAGTAGTCTAGCTGTCCGTGTCGAGAAAGCCTTTCGCGATCTCGGCCTCGCGCTGCAGCATCATGCGCTGGGCGGCGCGCATGTGGACTTCCATGATGGCTCTGGCGGACTCGGCGTCGCGGGTTTCGAAGGCTTCGATGAGCTGTTCCTGATAGGAAACGCCACGCTCGCGCAGTTCCGGGTTGGGCTCGTCGTAGATGCGTTTGCAGACCGCGAGATCCTTCAGAAGCCGCACCAGAAAGCCGCAGAAGAAACCCAGTACCGGGTTCCGGGAGTAGCGGGACAGCACCGCGTGAAATTCAAGTTCGGCGACCCGCTGCAGCCGCTCTTCCTCGATGGAGGTCGGGGGCCTGGTATAGGCGCTCATGACCCCGCGCAGTTCGGCAATCTGGTCGTTGGTCACCCGTGGCGCCAGTTCCTGGACGAGCTGCGGTTCCAGAGCGATACGCAGTTCGTAGATATGGGCGATCGAAACGTCTTTGAAGAAGAAGTGATTGGCCAGCAGGGCCGAGGCGTGATCGGCGCTGACCTCGGTGATGAAGGCGCCGCCGCCGGGCCCGGTGCGGGTGCGGATCAGCCCCTGCGTCTCCATCACCTTCAGCGCCTCGCGGGCGGTGCCCTTGCTGACCTCCAGCCGTTCGATCAACTGATGTTCCTGGGGCAGCCTGTCGCCGGGCTCCAGGCTCTGGGCGATGATCCAGTCCTTGATGGTTTCGGCGACGGCCAGCGGGCGGTTGCGGCCCTTGCTCGCACCGGCGGCTGCCCCTGCTCCCGGCCCGGCGCTCTTGCCGTTGGGAGAATCAGGTTCGGACTCGGTTGGGGCTTTAGTTGGGATGATGACAGGCTGCTTCATGATGCTCCGAGAATGCCTCCATTGCCGGGACTTTGTCACGACATAGCGCTGTCACTTTCGGGCAGCGCGCCGCAAAGGCACAGCCGGGTGGCGGCCTCAGCGGGTCGGGCAGCTCCACCGCCTGGGACTCCGTGCGGCCCAGGTCACGCCCGACGATGGGCGCGCTGCCGGCCAGCAGGTCGGTGTAGGGGTGACGGGGGGTGGTGAAGATGGCCTCGGCACGGCCGACTTCCACCACCCGGCCGAAGTAGAGCACGGCGACGCTGTCGCTCACCGCCTCGACCACGGCGAGGTCGTGGCTGATGAAGAGGTAGGTGAGATCCATGGCTTGGCGCAGGTCGGCCAGCAGGTTCAGCACCTGGGCCTGTACCGAGACATCGAGGGCGGAGACCGGCTCGTCGAGCACCAGGATCCTCGGGGCCGCCGCCAAGGCGCGGGCAATGCCGATCCGCTGGGCCTGGCCGCCGGAAAACTCGTGGGGATAGCGGCTGAGGAACTCGCGGCGCAGGTTTACCGCCTCGAACAGCTCGGCGATCCGCGCCTTGCGGCTGCTCTCGTCCATGCCGAGAAGATGGATCAGCGGCGCTTCCAGAATCTCACGGATCGTCTTGCGCGGGTTGAGGGAGGATATCGGGTCCTGAAAGACGTATTGGATCAGCCGGCCGAAGGCTGCCGGGTCGCCCATCTGATCCGAGAGGTTTTTGCCTTCGATGGCGATCTCCCCCTCGGTCTGTTTCAGCAGCCCCACCAGCATACGGGCGAGGGTCGACTTGCCGCAGCCGGATTCCCCGACGATGCCCAGCGTCTCGCCCGTTCGAACCGAGAGACTGACATCGCGGACGGCATGAACCGCAGGCAGCGGTTTGCCGGTCAGGCTGCGGCCGCCGCCGAAGGTCTTGCGAAGGTTGCGGACTTCCAGCGCCGGGGTCATGCCGCCGCGCCCTCGGGCTGCAGGCATCTGACCGCCCGCGCCTCGCTGCCCTCAAGGGGGATATCGCCCTTCCGGCATTGCTCGCTCGCCTTGTCGCAACGCGGTGCAAAGGCGCAGCCGGCGGGAAGGTCGTCCACCGGCGGGGGCAGGCCGGGAATGGCGGACAAGGCCCGGCGGCCGCCGCCGAGTTCCGGCACGCAGGCAATCAGGCGCTTCGTATAGGGATGACTGGGGCTCTCCAGGACCGCCTCAGTCGGGCCGGTTTCGACGATCCGTCCGGCATACATGACCGCGACCCGGTCGCAGAGCTGGGAGACGACGCCGAAGTCATGGGTGATGAAAACCATGGCCAGATTTCTTTCGCGGCGCAGGTCGTCGAGCAGGGCGAGCACCTGTGCCTGGACCGTGACGTCCAGCGCCGTCGTGGGCTCATCCAGAATGAGCAGTTCCGGATCGTTTACGAGGGCAAGGGCGATGCCGACGCGCTGGCGCATGCCCCCGGACAGTTCGTGCGGATAGGCCTTGGCGCGAAAGGCGGCATTGGGGATGCGCACCTGTTCCAGCAGCGAGACGGCATGATCCCAGGCCGCCTGCTTGGCCATCGGGCGGTGGCAGCGGATGGCCTCCACCATTTGGTCGCCGATCCGGTAAAGCGGGTGCAGCGTCGCCAGAGGGTCCTGGAACACGTAGGCGACCTTCCCACCGCGCAACCGACGGAGGGCTTCGCCGTTCATGGAAAGGGTATCGGCGCCGTCGATGCGCACCGCACCGCCGGTAATCATCCCCGGCGGCGAGGCGACGAGGCCCAACAGCGACAGCGCGGTTACCGACTTGCCCGAACCGGACTCGCCGATGATGCCCAGGCACTCGCCGGCGCGCACCGCGAAGTCGACCCCGCCCACGGCGCGGTAAGCCCGGTTGCCGAGCCTGAATTCGGTGCGCAGGCCGTCGACCTTCAACAGCGCTTCCGCATCTTCCGTCTTCGCCGGGGTCTCGGCGCGCTCGACGCGCGTTGCCGCCGCGGGCCGTGAGAGTGCGCCGGAGCGCAGGCGCGGGTCGAGGGCGTCGCGGATGCCATCGCCCAGCAGGTTCACGCTCATGACGATGATGAAGATCATGACGCCGGGCACGATGGAGGCGTGTGGCGCGGTGATCAGCAGCTTGCGGCCTTCGCCCAGCATCGAGCCGAGGTCGGCTTGCGGCGGCTGCGAGCCCAGGCCCAGGAAAGAGAGGCCCGCGGTCTCCAGGATCATCCAGCCGATGGTTGTCGACATGGCAATGACGATGACCGGCAGAACGTTCGGCAGAATCTCCGACCTGATGATCTGCCAGTCGTTCATGCCCGACAGGCGCGCGGCATCGACGAATTCGCGGTGCGCGAGGCTGACGGTTACCCCGCGGATGTTGCGTGCGAAGAAGGGGATGTTGACGATGGCGACGGCGTAGAGCGCGTTCAGCAGGCCCGGGCCCAGGACCGCGACGATGGCAAGCGCCAGCAGGATGTAGGGGAAGGCCATCAGCATATCGATGCCGCGCATGATCAGGCTGTCTGTGCGCCCGCCGAAGTATCCGGCAACGATCCCGATGGCCGATCCGATGACGGCGGCAATGACGGCCGCGGCTGCGCCGACCACGAGACTGAGCTGGGTGCCCCAGAGAAGCCGGGCAAGGAGATCGCGGCCCAGGTGATCGGTGCCGAGCAGCGCGCCCTCGGAGAAGGGCCGCTTCAGCCGGTTGGCCGGGTCCGTCAGGTCCGGGTCGACGATGGGCAGGAAGGGGACCAGCAGGGCCACGAGAACGACCAGCAGCAGGACGATCCCGCCGAAGGCGGCAAGATGGTTCCGCGCGATGAGCTTGAGGGTGGTCATGCGCCTTCGCTCACGTTTTGACCCGCGGGTCAAGCCAGCTCTGCGCGAGATCGGCCAGAAGATTGAATAGCACATAACTGCCCGCCACGACGACCACGCCGCCCTGCACCAGCAGAATATCCCTTGTAGAGATCGCCTGGACCAGCATGCGGCCGACACCGGGCCATTGGAATACGGTCTCGATATAGACGGCGCCGCCGAGCACGAAGCCGGCCTGAATGCCGATCACCGGGATGACCGATACCAGGGCCGCCTTGAAGGCATGGCGGTAGAGGACACTTGATTCGGGGACGCCCTTGGCGCGGGCGGTGCGCACGAAATCCTGACGCAGGACTTCCAGCATGGCCGAGCGGGTCAGGCGGGCGATCACGCCGGTGGCGACGACCGAGAGGGTGACGGCGGGCAGGATCAGATGGCGCAGCAGGTCCGGCAGATCGCCGCCGCCGTAGATCGCAAACATGCCGCTTGCCGGCAGCACCCGCCATTGAACCGAGAACAGCAGGATCAGGAGCAGGCCGAGCCAGAAGGATGGCACGGAGATGCCGATGAGGACGACGAAGGTCAGGATCTTATCGGTCCAGCCGTACTGCCGGGCGGCGGTCCAGATGCCGATCAGCAGGCCCCAGACAGTGCAGAGCAACAGGGCGGCGCCCGCCAGGATCAGGGTGGCGGAAAAGCGCTCCAGCACCTCGTCGAGAACCGGCCTGTTCAGGCTGTAGGAGCGCCCCAGATCGCCCTGGAGCAGGTTGCCGAGCCAGATGAAGTACTGCTCGAAAACAGACTTATCCAGGCCCAGACTACGGTTCAGTTTCTCGACATTTTCCGGCGTGGCGTAGGAGCCGAGGATCGCGGTGGCGGGGTCGCCGGGAATCAGCGCCATGATGGCGAAGACGATGACGGTCAGGCCGATCAGGATCGGGACGATCGCCAGCAGGCGTTTCAGGACATAGAGGTGCATGGGTCACTCCCCGCAGGAGGAGGCTGCGGCGGCAGCCGGGAAGAAGGTCTCTCCCGGCTGCCGGTCGGTCCGCATCCTAACCCTTCGTAACATCCTTTAGCAGGAGGAAGAAGGAAGGCTGAAGCTTGAAGCCGGAGACCTGTTCGGCGGTCGCGGCGTTCTGCTTCCAGTTGGCGATGAAGGCCCAGGGTGCATCTTCATAGACGATTTCCTGCATCTGCCGGTAAAGCGTCGCCCTTTCGGTCTGGTCGGTGGCGCTGCGCGCCGCTTCCAGAAGTTTGTCCACCTCGGGATTGGAGTAGTAGCCCGAGTTGAACCCACCCGCATCCGGCCAGGCCCCTGTCCGCAAGGCCAGGTAGGGCAGGGTATCCGGGTCGTTGGTCATCCAGGCCATCTGCGCCATGTCCGCCTTGCCTTCGAGACCCGGGTTCACCTTGCCGAGGAAGGTGTTCCATTCATAGGTCTCGATCTTCACTGAAAGCCCGATCTTCGCGAGGTCGGCCTGGATGGCGGTGCCCATGGGTACCGGGTCCAGCATGCCGGAGCCGCCTTCGGTGACGTAGAACACCAACTCGGCACCCTCGTGTCCCGCTTCCTTGAGCAGCGCCATGGCCTTTGCCGGGTCATAAGGATAGGGCTGGAGCGCTTCGTTGTAGGCCCAGGAGAAGGCCGGTGGGGTCGGGCCGGAGGCGACCTCTGCGGTTCCCTGCAGGATGTTTTCGACGAGGGTCTTCTTGTCGATGGCGTAGTTGATCGCCTGGCGGACCCGCTTGTCGGCGAAGGGGCCTTCTTTCGCGTTCAGGATCAGGAACCAGAGGTGCGGGCCTGCCTGCTCCAGCAGTGTAAAGCCGTTGCCGTCGAAAGAGGCGACGGAGTCCGGCGGGATCTCGACCATAACGTCGATGCCGCCCGAGAGCATCTCGGCGACGCGGGTGTTGGCGTCGGTGATAGGCCGGAAGACCACGGCCTCAAGCGCGGGCGCGCCGTCCCAGTAAGCCTCGTTGCGGGTGACCACGACCTTGGCGTTGGACTCCCACTCGGCGAACTTGAAGGGGCCGGTTCCGACCGGATTGCGCCCGAATTCCTTGCCGCTGGATTTCATGGCTTCCGGCGAAACAATGAGGCCGGTCGGATAAGCCAGGTTCGACAGGAAGGGGGCGTAAGGCGCGTTCAGCTTGAACTTGACGGTATCTCCGTCGACGGCCTCGACGTCTTCCACGGCCGAGAAGAAGAACGACAGCGGGAAGGGCCCGGTGTCGTGGAAGGGATGGGTCTCGTCGAGCATCCGGTCGAAGTTGAACTCGACCGCTTCGGCGTTGAAGGGGGTGCCGTCATGGAAGCTGACGTCGCCGCGCAGGTCGAAGGTGTATTCCGTTCCGTCTTCGCTGATCGTCCAACTCTCCGCCAGGGCCGGTTCGACCTCCAGCGTGCCGTCCTTATAGCGGACCAGCCCGTCGTAGACGTTCATCAGAATGCGGAAGTCGTTGACCGCCGTGACCGCAGCCGGGTCGAGGGACTTCGGCTCCGCGATCTGTCCGACGACCAGAACGCCGGGAGGCGTCTGGGCCATGGCCGCCTGCGCTGCGAACGCCACGGCGGCCAGGCTGAGCCCGAGCCCGGATTTGTACAGGTACCCCATGTTCGCCTCCTGGATATTCTTATTTGATAGACTCTATTTATCATAATAAATTTGCAGATACAAGTTTATCATGATAAATTCAGCAAGTCGGTGGAAAGGCTGGCATTACCAACCAGGGGATCCGGGAAAGTGACCTTCTCTATTCTAGCAAGGGACGAGAAAAGCGGCGCCATAGGCTGCGCCGCCGCGACAGGCAACCTTGCGGTCGGCGCCTGGGTCTTGCGGGCTTCGGCCAAGGCGGGGGCCGTGGCGACCCAGGGCTTCAGCGTCAGCCCGCTCTGGGGCGACGACGCTTTGGTCCATCTGGGAAAAGGCGCCTCGGCGCGTGACACGGTGGACCGGCTTACCGCCGCCGACAGCGGCCGCGACTACCGCCAGCTCTCGGTTCTGGATTGCTCCGGCGGCGTCGCCGCCTGGACCGGCTCCGCAAACACCGACCACAAGGGGCAGATCGAAGGCCGCGGCTATGTGATCGCCGGCAATTGGCTGACCAGCGAAACGGTGCTTCGCGAGATGGACGCCGCATTTCGGGGCAGCGTCGATGAGAATGCCGATTTCGGCCGGCGGCTTCTGGATACCCTCGCCGCCGGAATGGCGGCCGGGAGCGATTCCCGCGGCACGCTCTCGGCGGCCGTAAAGATCGTGCACCCGAAGCGGGCGCCGCTGGACCTGCGCGTCGATTATGACCAGGACCCCTTGGCGCGCCTGAACACGATCTATGACCTTGCGACCACCGAACCCTACACCTCTTGGACCAACGTCGTTCCGACTCTGGAGGACCCCCACCGATGTTGACACTTCCTGCCCTGCCCGCCGATACCGGGCTGAACCTGATGCAGCGCCTGGAAGAGATTGCGCAGTTTTCCGAAGGCGGGCCGGGCGTAACGCGGCGTCCCTTCACCGCAGAGCATCGCCGCGCCAACGAAATGATCGCAACATGGATGCGGCAGGCCGGCCTGGAGGTGCGCATCGATGCCGCAGGAACCCTGATCGGACGCCGACCGGGCCCACCGGGTGCCAAGACACTGCTGATCGGCTCTCACCAGGACACCATCCGCCAGGGCGGAAAATACGACGGTATCTTCGGCATCGCGCTGCCGATCCTGGTGCTTGAGATGCTGCGCGAGCGCAGCTTGCCTTACGCGGTCGAGGTTCTGGCTTTCGCCGATGAGGAGGGCGTCCGTTTTCCCACGGCTTTAATGGGGCCGCGTGTTCTGGCCGGCACCTTCGACAGCGCCAACCTGCAGAAGACCGACAAAGACGGTGAGACTCTCGCCGCGGCCTTGGCTGACTTCGGTGGTGACCCGGCGGGCATTGCGGCGGCCAGGCGGGATCCGGACGATCTTCTCGGATACCTGGAGATGCACATTGAGCAGGGACCTGTCCTCGAATCGCTCGGTCTGCCTGTCGGTATCGTCACGGCGATCTGCGGTATCGAGCGCTGGACGGTGGAACTGACCGGCCAGGCGGCCCACGCCGGCACGACGCCGATGGACCTGCGCCGGGATGCCTTTGCCGGGGCTGCGGAGATCGCCTTGGCGGTCGAGTCCCATTGCCGCGAAACCGAGGGCCTTGTCGGGATCGTCGCCTCCGTCTCCGTGCTGCCGAACGTTCCCAACGCCATTCCCGGCAAGGCGACGTTCTCCGTCGAACTGCGTGCTTCGGAGGATTCGATCCGTGAAGCCGCCGCCGCCGCGATCTCAGAGAAGGTCGAGGCCGTCAGCGCAAGGCGCGGGTTGAACTACAGTCTGACAAAGACCTATGCGCAGAAGGCCGTGCCCTGCGATCCCTGGCTCAGAGGCACCTTGGCGAGATCCTTGGTGCAGGGCGGCTTCCGTCCGCATCGCTTGATGTCCGGCGCCACCCACGATGCTTCGGCCATGGCCGACCTCTGCCCGGTGGCCATGCTGTTCACAAGGTGCCGGGACGGCCTCAGTCATCATCCCGACGAAGCGATCACCGCCGAGGATGCCCAGGCTTCGGTGGCCTGTCTTGCGAGCTTTCTCCAGATGCTGGACCCGGACTGATCCTGCCGGCTTGAGCTTTCTCAGGCGGTTTGTTCGGTGACGGCCTGCTGCGATTGGCGATGCGCCTGTATCACTTCGGCGATGATCGAGAGGGCGATCTCCTGCGGGGTGATCGCGCCCAGGTCGAGGCCTGCCGGCGCTTTCACGCGGTCGAGCCGGCCGGGCGCCACATCCTCGCCGCCGAGCTTTGCGCGCAGGCTGGCCATCTTCCTGCGGCTGCCGACGAAGGCGATATGGTCGGCCTCCAGCCTGATCATGGCGCGCAGAGCCGCGAGATCGCCGCTGCCCTGGGTGGCGACGACGATGAAGCGCTGGCGGCGGTCCCCGCCGTCGACGTCAAAGCCGTCAACGAAGGTGTCGATCTCTCCGAAGGTCTCCCGCTTTGCTTTGGGCGCGCAAACCACGACGCGGTAGCCGAACTGACGGCCCAATTCCGTCAAGGCCACGGCGACCGGGCTCGCGCCGCAGACAATCAACTCCGGCTTCGGCAGCATCGGTTCGACAAAGATGTCCATGCTGCCCTGGCTGGGGCACATGTTGGAGGCAAAGCGCACGCCTTCGTTTTCTTCACCGGGGGCGAGCCCCTGTTCCTGCAGCAGGTCGGCGGGCTGCAGGGACACCAGTCTTGGTTTGCCGTCGGCGATGGCTTCGCGGGCTGCTTTCAGGACGGCTGACTTGGCGCAACCGCCGCCGATCCAGCCATCGGAAATGGTGCCGTCGGGCCGGATCACCGCCTTGGCGCCGGCCTTGGCCGCCGTCATCGAGACGGTGCGCACTACCGTGGCCAGGGCAAAAGCCTCGCCCGTCGCCTTGAGGTCGGAAACCAGGTCGAGAATGTCGGCGGCGGGGGTCATCGTTGCCTCCTCACAGCCGCTGAAGCTGGGGCTCGAGGGCGGCAAGATCTTCCAGCGTGTTGGCCGGGGCGAAGAGATCGATGTGCGGCAGGGCCGCCGCCATGCCTGCCGCGACCGGTTCGTAATCCTTCCAGCCCTTCAGGGGGTTCAGCCAGACGATGCGGCAGCCGCGCTTTTTCAGCCGCTGCAGAGCGGCAGCGATGACACCGGGCGGGTCGCTGTCGTAGCCGTCGGAGAGAATCACGACCACGCTGCGCCCGTTCACCCGCTGCGCCGCATACTGGGCGTTGAACTGCGTGAGGTTGGCGCCGATCCGGGTGCCGCCGCCGAAACCATCGGCAAGCAGGGAAAGGCGGTTCACCGCGCGCAGGCTGTCGTTGTCGCGCAGGGCATCGCTGATCGGCACCAGGCGGGTGTGGAAGAGGTAGGCGTCGGTGCGCTGGTCGGCGCTCATCAGGCCTTTCAGGAAAGCAAGGAAGACCCGCGCATAGACGGTCATGGAACCGGAAACGTCGAGCAGCGCCACCAGATGCACCGGACGATCCGGGCGCCGCCGCTTCAGCAGGCGGATCGGCTCGCCGCCGGCGCTGACACTGGTTCTTGCGATGCGCCGCAGATCCAGTTGCGCCCCGCGTCTGGCCGCTTTGCGGCGGCGCGAGCGGCGGTCGCGGATGGTCTTGCCGAAACGCTCGGCAACCCGCTCGGCGCGTTTCAGGTCTTCCGGCATCATCAGTTCGCGCAGGTCGACCTTTTCGATATTGCGCAGGCGCGAGGCGACCAGTCTGCCCTCGCCGGATTGCTCAGCGCCACCGGAGTCATCGCCGCCGTCGGGCTGATCGAGCGCCCCTCTTTCACCACTGCGGGCCGTACGGTCGACACCGGGGCCAAAGGTCGGCACCCGATGCTTTGTCCGGCATTCTTCCCGGGTCGCGAAGCCTTGCCGCTCCCGGCCGCCGTTCAGCCAGAAGGCGTCAAAGAGGTCGTCGAAGCGGGCAAAGCGGTCGGCATCGCCGGCGCAGATGGCCTTTAGCGCCAGCCGGGCCTCGGTCGTGTCCCAGGCCCTGATGCTGGTGAAGGCCTTCAGCGCGATTTCCGTTTCCGGCGGTCCGACCGGCAGCCCGTTGGCCCGCAGATGGGCCATGAAGTCGGCCATCCGCTCCGCCGTGCCGCCGGCGCGGGCGGGAAAGCGGGTCGCCGGCATCACGCGGCCTTTCCGGCGAGACGCTGGGCGACCTCGGCCGGGATGGCGGCGCGGTCGGCCTGGGTTTTCAGGAGACAGACCAGGGAGGCTTGGAGCGCCACCGGGTCTTCGGCCAGATCGTTGATCCCCAGGCCGCTGAGGGCGGCCGCCCAATCGAGGGTCTCGGCAACGCCGGGCTTCTTCTCCAGGTCCTCTTTGCGCAGGGCCTGCACGAAGCCGACGATCTGTCCGGCCAGCCGCGCCTCAATGCCCGGGTTGCGCTTGTTGAGGATGGCCAGTTCCGCCGTGCGGTCGGGATAGTCGACGAAGGAGTAGATACAGCGCCGCCGCAGCGCGTCTGAGAGATCGCGTGCGCCGTTCGCCGTCAGCACCACATGGGGCCGCGTCGTCGCTTCGATGGTGCGCAGCTCTGGTATGGAAATCTGGAAGTCGGAGAGCACTTCCAGCAGATAGGCCTCGAACTCCTCGTCCGCCCGGTCGATCTCGTCGATCAGCAGAACCGGCGCCGTCTCCTGCTGGATCGCTTCCAGCAGCGGACGGCGCAGCAGGAACTTGTCGGAGAAAATCCGCTCCTCGATCTCTTCCGAGGACGCGTCTTCGTTGGCCGCCGCCCGGATCGACAGCAGTTGGCGTTGATAGTTCCACTCATAGATGGCCGCCGCCGCGTCCAGACCCTCGTAGCACTGCAGCCGGATGAGGCGGGTATCCTTCAGTTCGGCCAGCGTCTTGGCGACCTGCGTCTTGCCGACGCCGGCGGCGCCCTCCAGCAACAGTGGGCGGCCCAACTCCAGAGAAAGGTGCAGCGCCATGGCGAGATCGTCGGAGGCGACGTAGCCCGTCGCTGCGAGATCGGATTTCAGATCGGTCCAGGTCATCGTTGTTGAAAGGGGCGCGGGAAAGACGATCCCGCGCCCGCTTCCCGCTTATGCATGCAGCCCAAGATCATGGGCGGTCTTCCAGATCCGCCAGTGATCATGGGGCATCTGCGTGTGGGTCAGACCGAAGGCCCGGAAGGCATCGTTCACCGCATTGGAGAAGCAGGGAACGCCGCCGACGTTGGGGCTCTCGCCCACACCCTTCGCCCCGATCGGGTGGTGCGGGCTCGGGGTCTCGGTGTAGTCGGTGGTGTAGTTCGGCGTCTCCCAGGCCGTCGGCAGGAAGAAGTCCATCAGGGTGCCGGTCTTGACGTTGCCGATTTCGTCGTAGGCGATTTCCTGCCCCATGGCGATGGCGAGCGCTTCGGTCAGGCCGCCGTGCACCTGGCCCTCGATGATCATCGGGTTGATCCGCGTGCCGCAGTCGTCCAGCGCGTAGAACTTGCGCACCTCCGCCTCGCCGGTGTCCACGTCGATATCCAGCACGCAGATATAGGCGCCGAAGGGATAGGTCATGTTGGGCGGGTCGTAGTAGCTGACCGCCTCAAGCCCCGGTTCGACGCCCGGGATCGCCTGGTTATAGGCGGCGTAGGCGATTTCCTTCATGGTCTTGAAGCGCTCGGGCGCGCCCTTGACCACGAAACGGTCGACATCCCATTCGATGTCGTTGTCGTGCACCTCCAGCAGATAGGCGGCGATCATCTGCGCCTTGGCGCGGATCTTCCGTCCGGCAAGCGCCGTCGCCGCACCGGCCACCGGCGTCGAGCGCGAGCCGTAGGTGCCGAGGCCGTAGGGTGCAGTGTCGGTATCGCCCTCCTCGATGGTGATGTCGTCGGCGGGAATGCCGGTCTCGCTCGCCAGGATCTGGGCGAAGGTGGTGGCATGGCCCTGACCCTGCGAGATGGTGCCGAGGCGGGCGATGGCCGAGCCGGTCGGGTGAATGCGGATCTCGCAGGAATCGAACATGCCCATGCCCAGGATGTCGCAGTTCTTCACCGGCCCCGCCCCGACGATCTCGGTGAAGTGGGTGAGGCCGATGCCCATCAGCTTGCGGGTCTCGCCGCGCTTGAAAGCCTCGAGCCGTTCGGCCTGTTCTCTGCGCAGCCCGTCGTAGTCGACGGCCTTCAGGGCCTTGTCCCAGGCGGTGTGATAGTCGCCGGAATCGTATTCCCAACCGAGCGCGGAGTTATAGGGAAACTGGTCCTTCCTGATGAAGTTCTTGGCCCGCAGCTCGGCGGCGTCCATGCCCAGCTTGATAGCCAGCACCTCGATCATCCGCTCGATGAAGTAGGCGGCTTCCGTCACCCGGAAGGAGCAACGGTAGGCAACGCCGCCCGGCGCCTTGTTGGTATAGATGCCGTCGACGGCCAGATAGGCGGTCGGGATATCGTAGGACCCGGTGCAGATGTTCATGAAGCCGGCCGGAAACTTGGTCGGATCTGCACAGGCGTCGAAGGCGCCGTGGTCCGCCGTGGTGTGGCACCACAGGCCGGTGATCTTGCCGTCCGCTGTCGCGGCGATTTTGCCCTTCATCCAGTAGTCCCGCGCAAAGGCGGTGGACATGAGATTTTCCATGCGGTCCTCGATCCACTTCACCGGCTTGCCGGTGACGATGGAAGCGACGATGGAACAGACGTAACCGGGATAGACGCCGACCTTGTTGCCGAAGCCGCCGCCGATGTCCGGCGAGATGATGCGGATGTTGTGCTCGGCGATGCCCGACAGCAGCGAGGCCACGGTGCGCACCACGTGCGGCGCCTGAAATGTGCCCCAGACCGTCAGCTTGCCGTTCACCTTGTCCATGGAGGCGACACAGCCGCAGGTCTCCAGAGGGCAGGGGTGGGTGCGGTGGTAATAGACCATCTCCTCGGCCACCACCGGCGCCTCGGCAATGACTGCCTCGGTCGCCGCCTTGTCGCCCTGTTCCCAGGTGAAGATATGGTTGGGATGGCGGCGCGGCCCATGGGCGCCTTCCAAAGTATCGGCGATGTCTTCGCGCAGAACAGGCGCATCGGGCAGCTCGGCCTTCATGGGATCGACCAGCACCGGCCGTTCTTCGTAGTCGACCTCGACCAGCTCCACTGCGTCGGCGGCGATGTAGCGGTCCTCGGCGATGACGAAGGCGACCTCCTGGCCTTGGAACAGCACCTTGCCGTCGGCCAGCACCATCTGCTTGTCGCCGGCCAGGGTCGGCATCCAGTGCAGGCTGAGCGGCTCCAGATCCTTGGCGGTGAGAACGGCGACGACGCCGGGCAGGGCGAGCGCCGCCTCGGCATTGATCGACTTCACGCGCGCGTGGGCATAGGGGGAGCGGACGAAATCGCCGAACAGCATGCCCGGCTGTTGGATGTCGTCGACGTAGTTGCCCTTGCCCTGTGTGAAGCGCAGGTCCTCGACGCGCTTGCGGGCGGTGCCCAGACCTTTGAGAGCGGCGGAGCGTTCGTTCTTCGGGGGCGTCATTTCGTTCATTGGGCTGCCTCCTTGGCCGCGGCCATCTCGGCGGCGGCCGCCAGGATCGCTTTGACGATATTCTGATAGCCGGTGCAGCGGCAGAGGTTGCCGGCCATGCCGAAGCGCACCTCCTCTTCGCTCGGGTTCGGATTCTCCTGCAACAGGCGGTGGGCGCGGGTGATCATGCCCGGGGTGCAGTAACCGCACTGCAGGCCGTGGTGCTCGCGGAACATCTCCTGCAGCACATGCAGGTTGTCCGGGCCGCCGAGCCCTTCGATGGTGGTGACATCGGCGCCGTCGGCCTGGGCGGCGAAGACCGTGCAGGCCTTCACCGACTTGCCGTCCATATCGACGGTGCAGGCGCCGCAGTGAGAGGTCTCGCACCCGATGTGCGGGCCTTTGATTCCCAGCTTCTCGCGCAGCACATGGATCAGCAGCTCGCGCGGTTCGGCCAGCGTTTCAACAGCCTGGCCGTTTACGGTCATTTTCAGATGTGTTTTTGCCATGGGGGTCCTCCCAAACTCAGGCGCGCGACCAGGCGCGGTCGATGGCGCGGCGCAGGATGACGCCAGCAACATGCATTTTGAACTCCACCGGTCCGCGGTTGTCTTCCGCCGGCTCGATGGCGCTGAGCGCTGCGGTGACGGCTGCCTTGACCGCCTCATCGTCGAGACCGCTGCCGACCAGCGCGGCGCCGGCTTCGGCGCTGTAGGTCGGCGTGTCGGCCAGATTGGTCATGGCGATAGAAGCCGCGGTGCAGCGATCGCCGTCCCTGGCGATCAGCACCGCCGCCGCTGCGGTCGCATAATCGCCGATCTTACGCTTCTGCTTTTCATAGGCGTAGCCGCCTTGCGGCGCGTCGAAGGAAACAGCGGTCAGGATCTCCTCGTCGGCGCGCGCTGTGAAATAAGCGGCTTCATAAAAGTCCCGCGCGGCGACCTGGCGCTCGCCATCGGGGCCGACCAGGGTGAAGCTGGCATCCAGGCACTGCATCAGGCCGGGCATGTCGTTGCCGGGGTCGCCGTTCGCCACGTTGCCGCCGAGGGTGCCGACATAGCGGACCTGGGGATCGGCGATCTGCAGCGCCGCCTCGCGCAGAATGGGCGCGGCATCTTGCAGTGCAGCATTTGTGATCAGCTCGTGCTGGGTCGTCATGGCGCCGATGGTGATGCGGCCGCCCTCGATGCGGATGCCCTTCAAATCGTCGATCTTCTGCAGATCGATGAGATGGCTCAGGTCGGCCATGCGCAGCTTCATCATGGGTATCAGGCTGTGGCCGCCGGCGATGACGCGGGACTCTTCGCCGAGTTCTGCCAACAGCTTCACGGCGGCGCCGACGGACTCCGGCCGATGGTACTCGAAAGCACCTGGTATCATTCCTAACCTCCCGATCCTGATGGTTCTCTGCCGCACCTTTGACGTGCGGTCGAATTTCTTCACATAAGTAAAGACCAGGGCCGGAGTGGGCGGCAGGCCGTTTCGCACTAGAAGGGCGTTGTCTGTCACGAACTGCGCATATGGGGAACGAACTGCGGCGGCGAATGGGCTCTAGAGGCCCAGGGCCTCTCGCAGGGGATCGATGCGTGTGCGGCTGACCGGAACCGCCGGCAGATGGGCAAAAGCCTCGAAAAGGCAGGCCGCTTTGTCCTTGCGCCTTTCGAAGCTGGTGACATGTAGGATGTTCACCAGATAGCTGCGGTGGGTGCGGTGAAACTGGCTTGCGGGCAGCCGCTTTTCCGCCTCGGAGATCGACCAGGGACAGAACAGCTTCTCGTTCTCGGCATAGAGATAGGTATAGCGTCCTTCGGCGCGCACGGCGGCGATGGCGTCGCTGGAGATGAAGTAGGTTTTCTTGTGGCGCTCGTAGGGAATGCGCACTTCGACCGGGTCGTAGCGGATCGGTGCCGCCCCGTTTGGTGGCGCCGCCGCTGCGGTTGGTTGCGCTGCAGCATCCGCCGTCTCCGGCAGCGGGTCCGGCTCGCCGCCGGGCTGCGGCGTTTCGGCCGCACCGGCGCCGGGGGCGATGAAGGTGACCGCCGACAACAGGAAGGTGCCGCAGATCACAAAGGCAGCCAGGGTCACGATAATGGCCAGGGTGCTGTTTTCCAGCGAGGCGGTCATGGCTTCGGGCGCCGGCTGCGGCAGGAACCCGGTCCAGTACATGGCGGAGAAGTGGACCACCACCACCGAGAGGCCGAAGACGAGGGTGCCCGCCACGATGTTCTGTTTGGTGCGCTTGCCGTAAGCCACCCAGACAGCCGCCACGCCCATCACGGCGGCCAGGATGATGGCGATTATCTTGCCCGGCAGTTCGAAAACCGGCAGGCAGCCCCGCATGCCGTTGATCCCCAGGAAGTGCATGGCGATGATGCCGCTGCCCAGCAGGATGCCGGCCGCCACCATGTTGCCGGGGCTGCGGGTCCTGAAGTGCATCAGCAGCAGGGCCAGGCCGACCAGCAGAATGGCGATCAGGGCCGATCCCAGGGTGAGAAGGGTGTCGTAAAAAATAGCGATCGGAAAGTCCATGGCGAGCATCGCCACGAAATGCATGGACCAGATGCCGCCGCCCAGCACGAAGGCGGACATGACAACCAGAGTCTTGCGCGCATTGATCGGAAGCTGCGATATCCCCTTGGTCAGGGCCAGCCCGGTGAAGGCCGCCATGAAAGAGACGAAGACCGCAGCCACAACCAGCGAGAAGTCATAGGTATAGGCCACCATGCGGCAGTTTTACCGCTAATCACGGCACCTGCGCAATTGCCGGCCTTTCACGTGTTCGACAGCCCGGCCGGTCATCGCCTCCGGGCTGGTTCTGGTGCTTCCTCTTTTTGGGGAGATGGCCTGAACACCGGCCCCTGACCGGCCGCCCGCGCCAGGGCTGTTTGGGCGGCGCGGGCGGTGACCGGGTGAGGCTTATCCATCGGGTTGCCGGATCATCCGACGAAGAGAATGATGAAGGCGACGATCAGCGCGAAGAGCGCGATCGCTTCGGTGAGGGCGAAGCCGAGCAGCCCCACCGGCTGGACCACTTCGCCGGCGCCCGGATTGCGGGCGACGGAAGAAATCCAGTCGGAGAAGATCTTGCCGAGAGCCAGGGCGACACCGAGCAGCGGGATCAGCGCGATGGCCGCCGCCAGGAGTCTGATGCCATCATCAGTCATGTCATGTTTTCCTTTTGTTACAGAAGAGATGCAGGGATGGGTTTGTCAGTGACCGTGTAAGGCGTCACGGATGTAGAGCGAGGTGATCAGCATGAAGATGTAGGCCTGGACCAGGAAGATCATGACCTCAAAGCCATAGAGGACGACCATCATCACGATCGGAAGGATGGACACGCCGTACCCGGTTACACCAAGCGCGTCGATCAGCATCACGCAGAAGTCGGCGAAGAGCTTGATCATGATGTGACCGGCCAGAATGTTGGCGAAGATCCGCACCCCCAGGGTGATGGGCCGGAACAGGTAGGAGATGACCTCGATAACGACCAGAAGCGGCGCCAGGTAAAGCGGCGTGCCGGCGGGTAAAAAGATCTGGAAGAAGCCGAGGCCGCTTTTGCGCAGCGCCAGGGTGTTGACGTAGGCGAACACCAGCAGGGCCAGGGCCAGCGTCACGATCAGATGGCTGGTCAGGGTGAATTTCACCGGCGTCAGGCCCAGGAGGCTGCCGAAGAGAATGAAGATGAAGAGCGTGAAGACGAAAGGGATGGCGTCGCGCGCTTCCTGCCCCGCGGTCTTCACCACGGTGCGTGCGACGAAGGTATAAACCGTCTCCACAAAGGACTGCAGCCGGCCAGGCACCATTGCGCCCTTGCGCATGCCGAAGATCAGAATGAAGCTGACCAGGATGGTGGTGGTCAGCATCGCCTGCGCCGAGGTCGTGAAAGACACGTCGACGCCAAAGAGTTCGATCGGAATCAGAACGTCGAATTCAAACTGTCGTATTGCGTAAGGCGCTTGCGGCTCATAGGCCATGCTGTTCTCTCCCCCGCCGATGTCATCAGCCGCCGCGGTTGTTCGCGAGACATGTGTCGCCAGGGGAGGGTAAATACAACAAGCGCCGTGATCGGCTTTGCCTATATTAGCGGCCTGTCGTTATTGGCTCTGGATTCTGCGGCGGGATAACGATGCAGTCCGTTGGGACAACGCTTGGAAAGTTTCGGAGTCACAGCAAAGCACTGTCATAGGTTAGACCGGAGGTTGCTCCTTTTTTGACCGCCTTCACCGCTCTCGGTTGCCGGCTTGGCCAAAACGATTCTCCATCTCGTTCTCGCTGCAATGAAGCAATAGAGACTTGGAGATGCCGGCGCGAGACAGTGCTCTTCCAACGCCTACGAATAAGCGCTTTCGGCCTCTGATGCCCGGTCTTTCCGGGGCAACGCTTTGATAGAAATGCGCAATCGTTTTCGGCAGTGTCCCAAACGCAGAGACAAGGCTTGAAAAACATTCCTGCCCGCGACGCCGATCTCGGCGCGCTATTGCATGACGGTGATTTCGGGCAGGCGGGTCTTGAGGATGCCGCGCACCATTTCTGCGAGGGCGACGAATTCATGCTGGCGCGCGGACTTTCGGCGCCAGATCATGCCGATCATGCGATAGGGTGCGCGGCTGCGCAGAGGGCGGGCCACGACCTGGTCGTCCTGCTGAACTTCGGAACGGATGTAGAGGGCCGGAAGAAGCGACAGCCCCATGCCCATGCCGACCATCAGGCGAAGCGTGTCGAGGCTGGTGCCTTCGTAGTCCAGCGACATATGGGCGCCGTACTGCTCGCAGATTTCGTGCACCTGATCATGCAGGCGATAGCCGCGTTCGAGGGTGAGAACCGTTTCATCCTTCAGGTCGTCGCGATCGATCTTTTCCTTCGAGGCTAGGCGATGATCACTCGGCACCACCACGCTGAGCGGTTCACGGAACAGCCGCGCGGTCTGCAGGTCGGCCCCCTTGACCGGCAAGGGAAAGAACAGCAGATCCAGGTTGCCTTCGTCGATACCCGACAGCAGCGCCTGGGGCATCGCCTCACGGACATAGAGTTTCAGGGCCGGGAAGCTGCGGTGCAGTTCCGGCAGAATGTGGGGCAGCAGGTAAGGACCCAAGGTATGGAGCACGCCGACCCGGATTGTGCCGCCGAGCAGGCTCTGCCCTTGTTTGGCCAGTTCGATGATATCCTGCACGTCGCGCAGCACCGCCCGGGCCCGGGTGACGACCTCCTGCCCGATGGGGGTCAGGATGACCTTCGCGCGGCTGCGCTCGACAAGCTGAACGCCGAGTTTTTCCTCCAGCTCCCGCAGTTGTCCGCTCAAGGTGGGCTGGGTCACGTGCGTCATCTCCGCGGCGCGGCGGAAATGCAGGGTCTCGCCGACGGCGACGAGATAGCGAAGCTGTTGGAGGGTCGGCACGCGGTGGTCCCTTTCCTTGAAGGCTAGGTTTTCGAAAGGAAATAACTATCGAAGCGCTCTTTAACTTCGATTGGCCCTAACGGCTTTTCAAGGTCATTTTTGATCCAGGCCCACTGAATTGGCTGCTGCGACCGCTCTGCGAAGAGCGGCTTTTACGCATGGGATGGGAGGACTGCCGGGATGCAGAGATTCAAGAACATCCTGCTGGTTTGTGACGAGGAGAGCCTGCATGAGTCGTTGATCGGAAGGGCGATCTGGCTTGCCAAGACCAATGCGGCCCGTATCACCCTTGTGGACGTCATCGAGGCGACGCCGGGCGAACTTGCCAGCCTCTATGGCGCTCTTCCCGGGGATTCCGCTGCCGGTGAGTCCGGTCCCAGTGATTCTGGTCCCAGTGGTTCCGGATACGACATAGAGCAGGAGGTTCTGGCGTTCCACAAAGCCCGCCTCGCGCAGATCGGCGGACCGATAAAATCCGAGGGTATCGAAACCAGCGAGGTGGTGCTGCAGGGCATTCCCTTCATCGAGATTGTCCGCAGGGTGCTGCGCCACGGTCATGATCTGGTGATGAAGGGCGTGACGGAGGAGAGCGGCGGTAAGGGTCTGTTCTTTGCCGGTGACGATCTGCACATACTGCGCAAGTGCCCCTGTCCGGTCTGGATGATGAAACAGGGTAGCCAACCCAAGTATGCGCGGGTCTTGGCGGCTGTCGATCCGGACCCCATGGATGAGCAGCGCTCCGCGCTCGACTCCCTTGTGATGGATCTCGCGACCTCCCTCTCAGCGGCTGAGGGCAGTGAGTTGCATGTCGTAAACGTCTGGCATTTGGACGGCGAGAACGCGCTGCGTCACAGCGCATTCACCCGGGTTTCCAAAGAGACCATCGAAAAGATGATCGAGGAGAAGAGAAGGCAGAGCCACCAAAAGCTGAAGAGCCTGCTGTTCGACTATCCTGAAATTGACGGCCCTGAAATTGACGGCCCGGAAACCGGCGGCCCGGAAACCGGCGGCCCGGAAACCGGCGGCCGCGGGCGCCAGGTTCACCTGTTGAAAGGCGAGGCGCGCGATGTGATCCCGGCGTTTGCCAAAAGCAACAACGTCGATCTGATCGTGATGGGAACGGTGGGGCGCACCGGGATCCGCGGCTTCTTTGTCGGCAACACGGCGGAGTCGATCCTGAACCAGGTTGAGTGCTCGGTTCTGGCGGTAAAACCGCCGGGCTTCAAGACACCGGTGCAACTGGATGCGGATCCCGAAACCGTCGTCGAGAAACTGGAGCGCAGGCAGGCCGGGAACGGCTGACGCCAAACCCAAAACTCCCTGATAGATGAAAACTATCAAAAACGGTTGATTCGGCGATTGGGACAGAGCGTAATGCTCCCAATATCGAGGATCAGTCGCGTAGATCTGCGTGATCTTCAGCAGGGAGGGGACAGACGTGATTCGGCGCTTCTTCGGACAGTGCAAAGGACCAGATTCGGTGCTTGGCCTGGGCTCGGTGCGAAAAGCCCGGCCTGAGCGCCGCCTTGGCGGAGCGCCGGATTTCCGTTAGGCCGAGACGCTTGAGATCAGTTATGGTCCAGCCGTCCCGCAGCGCTGGTTACCACGCCTTATTCCCCTTCACCTTTCCCGTCACCCGTTAAGTTCCGCGAGAAGCCGTAACCGGTATGAACAGCCCCAACCTGCACCCGGATCGGCGGGAATCCGCTCCTGGCGGGAAGCCACCGGCTTCTTCCGGTGTTCTGGGCTGGCTTTCGGTTCTGCCGCCGGCGGCGCTGACCATCGCTTTTCTGTTTTACCTGCCGGCGATCTCCGCTGGTGAGGTGCTGCGGGTGGCTTACGACTGGGTGCCCAGCCTCGACATCAGGCTTTCGTTCCTTCTGGATGGCCTGAGCCTGACCTTTGCCCTGTTGATCAGCGGTATCGGGGCCTTCATCGCTCTTTACTCCAGCGTCTATCTCGCCGGTCATACGCACTTCGGCCGCTTCGTCTTCTATCTGCTGTTCTTCATGGTAGCGATGCTGGGGTTGGTGCTGGCCGACAACCTGATCACCTTGTTCGTGTTCTGGGAACTCACCACCGTCGCTTCCTATCTGCTGATCGGTTTCGACCATGCCGGCGCCAAGGCACGGCGGTCGGCACTGCAGGCGCTGTTGTTGACCGGTGCGGGCGGGCTCGCCTTGCTGGCCGGTCTCATCCTCTTGGGCTTCGCGGCCGGCAGCTTCGAATTGTCGGAGATCCTGACCCAGGGCGATGCGATCCGCGCCCATACGCTCTATCTGCCGATTCTTATCCTCATTCTGCTGGGGGCCTTCACCAAGTCGGCCCAGGTGCCCTTCCACTTCTGGCTGCCCAACGCCATGGCGGCGCCGACACCGGTCAGCGCCTACCTCCACTCGGCGACCATGGTGAAGGCGGGTATCTATCTGCTCGCCAGGATGCATCCGGCGCTGAGCGGGACCGAGGTCTGGATCTGGACCTTGACCATCTTCGGCGCTGTGACGGCGGTCACGGCTTCGGTGATCGCGCTGCGGCAAACCGATCTGAAACTGTCGCTGGCCTATACGACGGTGATGGCGCTGGGCACGCTCACCATGTTCCTGGGCGCCGAAGCGACCGTTGCCGTGGCCGCGGCGCTTACCTTCCTGGTCGTTCACTCGTTCTATAAAGCGTCCCTGTTCATGGTGATCGGGATCATCGACTATCGCACCGGTACCCGTGAGGCGGAGAAACTGGGCGGCCTTGCCAAAGCGATGCCGATAACCGCTGCCGCTGCGGCGGCGGCGGCCCTGTCGATGGCCGGGTTCCCGCCCTTCCTCGGCTTCATCGGCAAGGAACTGAAGTATGAGGGCGCACTCGCCATCGCTTCGGAACCGCTGTTCGTCGCCTCCGCCGCTGTGCTGGCCAATGCCCTGATGGTCGCCGTCGCCGGCATCGTCGCGTTGCGCCCCTTCTACGGCCGGCGGCTCGAGACGCCGAAAGCCCCCAGGGAAGCACCCTTGCGCATGTGGATCGGCCCGGTGACCCTGGCGGCCCTGGGGCTGACCTTCGGCCTGATGCCCGGGCTGATCGCCGACAGCCTCGTGCAGCCTGCGGTCACGGCGATCCTTGGGCGTCCGGAAGAAGTGAAACTGGCGCTTTGGCACGGCATCAACGTGCCGCTGATGCTCAGCCTGCTTACCTTTGCCCTGGGCGTGACGTTCTACTTCTTTCACCTGCGGCTTCGGGGCATGCTCTCCTGGGTCGAGGCCCGCCTGCCGACCACCGGCGACCGTTCCTGGGATGCCATCCTGGACGGGCTGAAGTCCTTGGCCGCGGTCCAGACGCGGCTGCTGCAGGGCGGTGTTCTCAGGCGCTATCTCTTCGTCACCTTCGCCAGCATGGCTCTGGTCCTCGCCGCGACCTTCGTTGTCACCGATGCGCTTCGCCTGTCTTTCGATTGGTCGCAACCTTTGTTGAAGCACTGGGCCGTCGTTGTGCTGATTGGTGCCGGGGCCTTGATGACGGCGGTGGTCACGTCACGCCTGGCGGCAATCTGCGCCCTCGGCGTGGTGGGCGTCGGGGTGGCCATGCTCTTCGTCATGTTCGGGGCGCCGGACGTCGCGATCACCCAGCTCCTGGTGGAGACCCTTGTGGTGGTTCTGGTGGCCGTGGTGATGCTGCGCCTGCCGAGTCTGCAGCAGGAGGCGGGGCCGCGGTTCCGACGCCTAGATGCGGTGCTGGCGCTTGGCGTCGGTGGTGTCGTCTCCGCCATCCTGCTCTCCGTCGTCTCCGGACCGATGGACCGGCGCATTACGGGCTACTTCGAGGACACCAGCGTTCCCGAGGCCTTCGGCCGCAACATCGTGAACGTGATCCTGGTCGACTTCCGCGCGCTCGACACCTTCGGTGAAGTCGCGGTGGTGGTGGTGGCCGCGCTGGGCGCCTACGCCCTGATCCGCGGCACCAAGCGGTCCCGTCCGCAGCCGGAGGAGCGGTCATGAATTCCCTGATCCTCGGCGTGGCGACCCGGTTGCTGGTCGCCTTGATGCTGGTCTTCTCCGTCTACATGCTGCTGCGCGGGCACAACGAACCCGGCGGCGGCTTTATCGGCGGGCTGCTCGCGGGGGTCGGTTTCGTGCTCTACACCATTGCCCAGGGACCCACCGCAGCGCGCAAGGCCTTGCGGGTCGATCCCGGGACCATCGCCATGACCGGCCTTGGCATCGCCTTGCTGGCGGGTGTTCTGGCGGCGCTGGACGGCGACCCCTTTTTCACCGGTCAGTGGTTGTTCCTCGGCGCCAGCGAGGGGGACAAGGGCCTGCCGATCAGTACCGTCCTGCTGTTCGACATCGGGGTGTATCTCGTGGTCGTCGGTTCCGTTCTGACGCTGGTCCTGGCTTTGGAAGAGGAGGTCTGATCATGGAATCGGTTCTGGCCTTGCTCATCGGCCTGATGGTGGCCGCCAGCGTCTATCTGATGTTGGCCCGCAACGTCCTCAGATTCCTCTTCGGCCTGGTTCTCCTCAGCAACGCAGCAAACCTGACGATCTTCGTTTCCGGGCGCCTGACCGCGGCGATGCCGCCGCTGGTGCCCAAGGGCATGACAGAGCCCGTCGGCGTGGTGGCCAATGCCCTGCCGCAGGCTCTGGTGCTGACGGCGATCGTCATCGGCTTCGGGCTCTTTGCTTTTGCCCTGGTGCTGGTTTATCGCGGCTATCTCGCCCTCGGCACCCTGGACAGCGATGCCATGCGCCATGCGGAGCCCGCGCCTCAATCGGGCGGCCAAAAAGCACAGGCGAAAGCCGAAGGGGAGGCGTCGTGAGCTGGCTGCTGGCCCTGCCGATCGTCCTGCCTTTCGCAACGGCGGTTCTGGCTTTCCTGCTGCGCGACCGCGGCGCCTTCGGCCGCCGGCTGAGCGTCGTCGGCTGTCTGCTGTTGCTGGCCGCTTCCGCCGCGCTGATGGCGGCGGTCCTCGACGAAGGCGTGGTCGCCGCGCAGATGGGCACCTGGCCGGCGCCCTTCGGCATCACCCTGGTCGCCGATCTCCTGTCCGCCGTGATGGTGGTCATCACCGCCATCACCGGTCTTGCCGTCGCTGTCTATGCCCTGGCCGACATCGATGCCCGGCGAGAAGCCCTGGGCTATCACGCCCTGTTCCAGGTTCTGCTCGCCGGTGTCTGCGGTGCCTTCCTCACCGGCGACATCTTCAATCTCTATGTTTGGTTCGAGGTGATGCTGATCGCCTCCTTCGGCCTTTTGGTCCTCGGCGGCGACAAGGCGCAGATCGACGGCGGCATCAAGTACGTCACCCTCAACCTGGTCTCCACCGTCATGTTCCTCACCGGCATCGGCCTGCTCTACGGCATGACCGGCACGCTGAACATGGCCGACCTCTTCTTTGCCGTGCGCGAGGTCGAGAATCAGGGCCTGCTGACCGTGGTCGCGATCCTTTTCATGGTCGCCTTCGGTGTGAAGGCGGCGGTCTTCCCGCTGTTCTTCTGGCTGCCGGCCTCCTACCACACGCCGCCGGTGGCGGTCTCCGCGGTCTTCGCCGGCCTGCTGACCAAGGTCGGCGTCTATGCGCTGATTCGCATGTTCACCCTGGTCTTCACAAACGACACCGACTACACCCACGGCCTGCTGCTGGTGGTGGCGGTGCTGACCATGGTCACGGGGGTTCTGGGGGCCGCCGCGCAGAGCGACTTCCGCAAGATCCTCTCATTTCACATCGTCAGCCAGATCGGCTACATGGTTCTGGGCTTGGCGCTCTATACACCGCTGGCCCTGGTCGGGGCGGTCTTCTATCTCGTCCACCACATCATCGTGAAAGCGAACCTCTTTCTCGTCAGCGGCGTCGCCCGCCGCCTCACCGGCTCCTTCGAACTTTCCGCCATCGGCGGCCTCTACAAGTCGAGCCCGCTGCTCGCCGTGCTGTTCCTGATACCGGCCTTTTCGCTCGCCGGCTTCCCGCCGCTCTCCGGCTTCTGGGCAAAGTACGTGCTGGTGAAAGCGAGCCTGGAGGTCGAGGCCTATATCGTTGCGGGCGCCGCGCTGGTTGTCGGGCTGCTGACGATCTTTTCGATGACCAAGATCTGGGCCGAGGCTTTCTGGAAGCCCCATCCCGACGGCACCACGCCGGCCTTGACCAACCTCGCGCGTTCGGAGCGGCGCATGCTGCTGCTGCCGGTGTTTGCCCTGGCCGGACTGACGGTCATCATCGGCCTGTTCCCGCAGCCCTTTGTCGATTTCGCCGAGCGCTCGGCTGGGCAGTTGCTTAATCCGACGGCTTACGTCGAGGCGGTCCTCGGCGTTGAAACCGTGATCGGGAGACTGCCGTGAACGTCTTCGCGCTGAACGTCTTTCTGGCCGTGAGCTGGGCGGCCCTGGTCGGCAGTTTCACCCTGGCCAATCTCCTGATCGGCTACGGCATCGGTTATGTCGCGCTCTGGATCGCCAGTCCCCTCTTCGGACGCAACGCCTACTTCGTCCGGGTCTGGCGCGTGCTGCGCCTGATCGTGCTGTTCATCTACGAGCTGGTGGTCTCCAGCCTGCAAGTGGTTTGGGACGTCATTACGCCGACCCATCTCAGCCGTCCCGGGATCATTGCCCTGCCGTTGGATGCCGAGAAGGACCTGGAGATCCTGCTGGTCGCCAACCTGATCTCCCTGACCCCGGGCTCCCTCAGTCTGGATCTTTCACCGGACCGCAAGACGCTTTATGTCCATGCCATGTTCGTCGACGATGCCGAGGTGCTGCGCAAGGCGCTGAAGTCCGGCATCGAACGCAGCGTTTTGGAGGCTTTGGAATGATCCCTGAAGACGGTTCGATTCTCGGCCTGGCGGTGGACATCAGCTTTATCCTGATCATGGCGGCCATGGTGCTTGCCTTTGTGCGGCTGGCCCGCGGGCCGAGCCTGCCGGATCGTGTGGTGGCGCTCGATCTCATCACCGTTCTGGCGGTTGCCTTCTGTGCGCTCTTTGCCATTGGCTCCGGGCAGGAAGCTTTCCTCGATGTTGCCATCGCTCTGGCCCTGGTCGCCTTTCTTGCCACCATCGCTTTTGCCCGCTTTGCCGAGCGCCGCAGGGCGCGCAGCCTTTCCCAGGACGATGGTGGTTCGAGCAGTGAAGGGCGCGCGCCGTGACCGAGATCGTCACCGCCTTCTTCGTGCTTGCCGGCGGGCTCTTCGCCCTCGCGGCGGCGCTCGGCGTTCTGCGCCTTCCGGATGTCCTGATCCGCATGCATGCCTCGACCAAAGCCGGCACTCTCGGCTGTGGTCTCATTCTGGTCGCGGTGGCGGTTCACTTCGGCGATGTCGGCACCATCGCCCGCGCCATCGCCGCCATCGTGTTCCTGCTGCTGACCGCTCCGGTCGCCGCCCACATGATCGGCCGCGCTGCCTATCGCACCGGCGTGCGTCTGTGGCAGGGAACGGTGATCGACGATCTGGCGGAGACGGGAAAACCCGGTAGCAGAGATCTGGGCAGCAGAGATCCAGACAGTAGAGATAAGGCCGAGTAGACGGTTTCAGGCCGGTGTGACCAGGGCCGGGTTCACCTTGATGATCTTTGGTGCGGCTGAGTCGGTTGAGTCGGTGGGCAGCGGCTCACTGGTCAGAAGCTGGAAAGCCTCGCGGATCAGTCCCTCGACGTCCTGGCGCACCATGACCACCGGGAACCGCAGATAGCGGACAAAGGGGTCGTAGTCGTAGCAGCCGACCACCAGGCTCTCGACTGTCTCGGGCGGCAGAGAGCCGAGAAAGCTGAGACCGCCTTCAAAGGCGATGGTGGAGTTCACCAGCAGCGCACGGGGCGCCGTCTCCGGATTCTGAAACAGCACCTGCGCCTGGCGGGCGACGGTTTCCGGATTGTACCCGGTGGCGACGATTTGTTCCTCGGCACAGTGACCGCTGCGCCGTGTCACCACTTCGCGGAAACCGGCGATGCGTTCGCTGGTGGCGAAGTCCTTCTCCCGCCCGCCAAGGAAATAGATCCGGCCCTTCAACCGCTCGTCCGCATGGTCCTCGCCTTTGGGCCTTGCGTCGAACATCGCCTCGGTCAGAGCCACCGCGCCGGCATGGTTGTCGGAGATCACCGAGGGCGCGAGGCTGCCGGGCAGATCGACATTCACATGGCGCAGGCCGGCATCGCGGCAAAGGCGGCTGATGGCGTCCGGGTCGGTGGCGCCGGCGACGAAGAGGGAGTCGACGGCATAGGAAATCAAGGTCTCCGCCGTGCGTTGCTCTTCCTCTGGATCGCGGTGGGTGCTGACGGTGATCGGACAGAGCCCGCGGCGCCGTGCCTCCACCTCGAAAGATTGGGCGAGGGAGGCGAAGAAGCGGTTGTCGTACATCGGCATGATGAGGCCGGCGAGGCCGGAACGCGACTGGCGCAGGCCGCGGGCCTGCAGATTGGTCCGGTAGCCCTGCTGCGCGGCGATGCTCTGAATCTGCCGGACCGTGCTTTCCTTGATCCGGCGCTGGCGCCAGGTGCCGTTCAGCGCAGCGCTGACCGTCGACGGTGAGGCGCCGGTCAACTGCGCCAGGTCGTAGATCGTCGTCTTTTTCACCGTATCCAAGGTTTGCTGTCCTGGTTTTGCATGATTTGGCCACGTTCGGCCCAAACCTGCTCTATGAACGCTCTTGACTCAAAACGCCAGTCCAATAACCTTGCACTATCGATTGTGCAAAGCAACCTGCCCGGAGAGCGGGGGCACAGACGGTCACCGGTAGGAAAGACAGGGCCCAAGACAGGGCCGGAAAAACATAGGGAGGATAGGATGTTCGCGAAATTCATCAGGGCGGCGACCTTTGCGCTCGCCATGGCCGGATTTGCCGGTGGCGCCGTGGCGGCGGACCCGCCGAAGATGGGTGTCGTCGTCAAAATCGGCGGTATCCCCTGGTTCAACGCCATGGAAGTGGGCATCAAGCAGCGTGGCGAGGAACTGGGGATCGATGCCTTCATGATTGGTCCGACCAGCGCCGACCCCGCGCTTCAGGTGCGCGCCATCGAAGATCTCATCGCCCAGGGCGTGGATGCCATCGGCGTGGTGCCCAACGATGCCGAGGTCCTGGAGCCGGTGCTCGCCAAGGCGCGCGCCCAGGGCATCAAGGTCGTCACCCATGAAAGCCCCGATCAGAAAAACGTCGACTGGAACTTCGAGTTGGCCTCGGCCAACGGTTTCGGCGAGGCTCATGCGGACCTCCTGGCCGAGAAGATGGGCGGCCAGGGTGAGTATGCGGTTTTCGTCGGCTCCCTCACCGTGCCGCTGCACAACGCCTGGGCCGATGCCGCCATCGCCTATCTGGCGGCGAAGTATCCGGACATGAAGCTGATCGGCGAGCGTCACGGTGTCGCCGAGTCCGCAGACGACAGCCGCAAGACGGCGCTCGATCTCATTTCCGCCAATCCGGACCTGAAGGGTTTCCTCGCCTTCGGCAGCCAGGGTCCGATCGGCGCCGGCCGTGCCATCGAAGAACGCCGCAAGGTCGGCGACATTCATGTGCTCGGCCCCTTCTCCCCCGGCCAGGGGCAGAAGCTCATCAAGTCCGACGCGATTTCCGGCGGCTTCATGTGGAATCCTATGGAAGCCGGGCGCGTCTTCGTCACCATGGCCGATCTTCTGATCAAGGGCGAAGACATCAAGCCGGGCATGGAAATCGAGGGGCTGGGTACGGTCAACCCGCAAGCGGGATCGACCAACATCATCGTCGACCAGTTGGTGACCATCAACAAGGACACGGTTGACGAACTGGCTGCAATGGGTCTCTGACTGCTGTGACCTGCGGGGCGGTACCTGATGGTGCCGCCCCGATTTTTTTGCGGCTTTTCTTGAGAGGTTGAAGGGCTATGGCGGAGCAGGCTGCGCCAGCGGCAGTGCTGGCGATGCGCGCAGTCAGCAAGACCTTCGGCGGCGTCCAGGCGCTGCGCGACGTGTCCTTTGCAGTGCGGGCGGGTGAGGTACATTGCCTTGCCGGTGAGAACGGCTCAGGCAAGTCCACGCTGATCAAGATTGCGACCGGCGTCTACAGCGCCGATGCCGGTGCGGAAATCGACATTGCAGGACGACACGTCACGGCGCCCACGCCGGGGCTGGCGCGGCGGCTCGGCGTCTCCGTGATCTGGCAGGACCTGGCCCTCTTCCCGGAAATGACGGTGGCCGAGAATATCGCTTTCGAGGCGCTTTTGGGCGCCCGCCCGCGCCTTGCCTCTCAAAGGCAACTGCGCGAGACCGCAGAGCGGGCTCTGGGTCGGCTCGGCGTCACGCTTGATCTGACCGCGCCGCTGCGATCCCTGCCCATCGCCAAGCGCCAGATCGTCGCCATCGCCCGCGCCCTGGTGGGCGAGACCAAACTGATTTTCATGGACGAGCCTACCGCCTCCCTGACCCGGAACGAGACCGACCATCTGCTGCAGATCGTGCGCAACCTTTCGGCCAGCGGCGTTGCCGTGGTTTTCGTCAGCCATCGCCTGGCTGAGGTTCTGGAGATTGCCGAGGCGGTGACGGTGCTGCGCGACGGCGGCCTTGTCGGCGTCTTTCCGGCCGAAGGTATGACCCAGTCGCGGCTGACCGAACTGATGACGGGGCAGACCTTCGACAGTGCCGTCTCGGCGCGGGATCGCGGAACGGCGCCGGCGGTTCTGGAACTGCGGGGCCTGACCCGGAGCGGCGAGTACCAGGACATCGACCTGACCATCCGCGCCGGCGAGACCGTCGGCATCACCGGGCTGATCGGTGCCGGACGCACCGAACTTGGCCACACGCTTTTCGGGATGAACCGGCCCGGGCGCGGCGAGATTCGTCTCCACGGCAAGCCGGTTTCCTTTCGCTCGAACAAGGACGCGATTCGTGCCGGCATCGCCTATGTTTCCGAGGACCGCCTGTCGCTGGGCCTGATCCAGCCGCAGTCGATTGCCGACAACTTGGCTTTGCCGGTGCTCGACCGCCTGCTGTCGCTCGGGCTCATTTCGCCGCGGCGCAAGACGGCGCTGGTTGACGGTTGGATCCGCGATCTGGCGGTAAAGATCGGCAAGCCGGAGGATCCGGTCTCGACCCTTTCCGGCGGCAATCAGCAACGCATCGTGCTGGCGAAGTGGCTGGCCACGGAACCGCGCCTGCTGATTCTGGACGCCCCGACCGTCGGTGTCGACGTCGGGGCCCGGGCGGGAATCTTCGCGATTATCCGCCGGCTCGCGGAGCAGGGCCTGGCGATCCTGCTGATTTCCGACGAGGCGCCGGAGGTGCACTTCAATGCCGACCGGGTCCTGCACATGGCGGGTGGGCGGATCGTCGAGGAATTCGATCCGCGGGAGACCAGCCTCGCGGCGTTGGAGCTTGCGGTCTATGCGTAATCTGGTCCGCGCCAATGCAACGGAAACCTGGCTGATCCTGGTGACGCTGGTCCTCTGCCTGTTTCTCTCGCTGGCGACGGAGCAGTTCTTCAGCCTGGTTAATTTCACAGACTTGCTGAACACCTCCGCCGTGAACCTGATCTTCGCCATGGGCCTGGTGGTCGTGTTGATCGCCGGCGGGATCGACATCTCCTTCGCCGTGGCCGCCTCGGTGGTGCAGTACGTGACAGCCCTGGCCCTGATGTCTCTCGGCGGCGGCAACTGGGCGCTGGGCTTCATCGTCGCCGGCCTCTGCGGGATCGCGCTGGGGGCGGTGAATGCGGCGTTGATCCATCACTTCCGCATCATCTCCATCGTGGTGACCATTGCCACCTTCAATGCGTTCTTCGGCCTCTTGATGTTCTTCACCCGGGGTGTGTCGATCTACAACCTGCCGGACTGGTGGAGCGACCGCATCATTCTCTGGGAATATGAAACCGCCGGCGGCGCCTGGGCGGAACTGACCTTGCCGGTGCTGGTTATGTCCATCTGCGTGTTTCTGACCTGGCTCTTGATCGGGCACAGTTCGACCGGACGTCAGCTCTATGCCTATGGCGATAATCCGGAAGCGGCTCGGCGTGTCGGCATCAACGAGGCGGCCATGCAATACATCGCCTTCGGCTGGCTCGGCCTGATGCTGGGGATTGCCGGGCTGATGCAGGTGAACTATGCGCAGGAGGTTGTGCCCAACGCCCTTTTCGGCCGCGAGCTCGACGTGCTGGCCGCGGTGGTCCTGGGTGGCGCGCGGCTCGGTGGCGGGCGCGGGACGGTACTGGGCTGCGTGCTCGGGGTCCTGTTGATCGCCATCACGGAAAACGGCCTGAACCTGCTGGGGGTCTCGCCCTATGCCTTCAAGATGGTGGTCGGCGCGATCATCCTGGTGGCGATCACGCTTTCCAACATCTCTCTTGAAACCCTGGTCCGGCGGCGCGCGTGATGGGCCCTTTGCAATCCTTCCTGAAGGCAAGGCTGGGCACAGAGGTCATCGGGCTCGGCCTGTTCCTGCTGCTGGTCGTCGTAGTCTTCTCGCTGCTCAGCGATCGTTTCCTTACCGCCGCGAACTTCGGCTCTGTTGCCGTGCAACTGCCGGAACTGGGACTCCTGACCCTGGCGATGCTGCTGCCGATCCTCTCCGGCGGTCTGAACCTGGCGGTCACCTACACCGCCAACATCTCGACCCTGACCCTGGCCTGGGTGCTGCAGGCCAACGGCGGACCGGAGGCCGGCTTCGGCGCCTTCCTGTTCGGCTCCGTTCTGGCCTTGGCGGTCGGCGGGGCCTCCGGCTTCGTGATGGGCGCCGTGGTCGCCTATTCCCGCGCCCATCCGATCCTGGTCAGCCTGGCGATGATGATCTTCCTGCGCGGCCTCGGCGAATACCTGACCCGCGGCGGCGATATCTCCGGCTTTCCCGACTTCGTCGCCGCCATCGGCCACGGCAGCATCCTGGGCGTGCCGGCGCCGCTGATCGTCTTCCTGGTTTGCGTGCTGCTTTGGCAGATCCTGCTCGGCCGCAGCCGCCTGGGCTTCTTCACCTACATGGTCGGCTCCAACATCGAGGCGACGCGCTATTCCGGTGTGAACACCAAACGGGCCCTGACCCTGATCTACACCCTCTCGGGCATCATGTGCGCCGTCGCGGGCATCGTCATGATGGCGCGCTTCAACTCGGTGCGCGTGGGACACGGCGAGGCCTATCTGCTGATCACCGTGCTCGCCTGTTTCCTGGGCGGCGTCGATCCCTTCGGCGGTTTCGGGCGGGTGACCTCGGTGTTGCTGGCGCTGGTGATTCTGCAACTGCTGTCCTCTGGGCTCAATCTTCTGGGGGCGAATCAACATCTCAGCACCGCGGTCTGGGGGCTCTTCCTCATTGCCGTCATGGTGCTGCGCTTTGCATGGAAAAGATGGATTGAAATGAGGAGGAACGGGACATGAAGGGTTTGGGTGTGCACACCAGCCTCTGGGCGATGAACTGGACCCGCGAGGGGGCGGAGATTTCCGTGGCCGAGGCGCAGCGCTACGGCGTCGACTTCATCGAGATCGCGCTGCTCGATCCGCCCTCGGTGGATACCGCCCATACCCGCGGCCTGCTGGAGGAGGCGGAGATGAAGGCGGTCTGCTCGCTCGGCCTGCCGGCGGAATGCTATGCCTCGCGGGATCCGGAAAAGGCCGTCGAGTTTCTCTCCCTCGCCATCGACAAGACGGTGGAGATCGGCGGACTCGCTCTCTCCGGCGTGACCTACGGCGGCATCGGCGAGCGTACCGGTGTGCCGCCGACCCAGGACGAGATCGACAACGTCGCGCGGGCACTGGCGGGCGCTGCCAAGTACGCCAAGTCCAAGGGCATCGATCTGGGTATCGAGCCGGTGAACCGCTATGAGAATCATATCATCAACACCGGGCGGCAGGCGGCGGAGATGATCGACAAGGTGGGCGCCGACAACATGTTCATCCACCTCGACACCTATCACACCAATATCGAGGAACACGGCGTTGCCAACGGCATCCTGGCCGCGCGCGAACACCTGCGCTACATGCATATGTCGGAAAGCCATCGCGGCGTGCCCGGCAGCGGAACCTGCGACTGGAACGAGATTTACGGAACCCTCGCGGCCATCGGCTTCGACGGCGGCCTGGCGCTGGAAAGTTTCATCAACCTGCCGCCGCAGATTGCCTCGGCGCTCTCGGTCTGGCGCCCGGTCGCCGACAGTGCGGACCAGGTGATGCTGGAAGGCCTGCCCTTCCTCAGCAACATGGCGAAGCAGTACGGCTTGATTTGATGGGACCGGAGGTTCAGAGGCTCGACACGGCGTCTTTCATCGCCCGGCTACATTCCTTGGCGCAAGCTGCCGCCGAGGACACGCGCCAGATCGTCGCGCTGGCCGGCGCACCCGCGTCAGGCAAGTCGACCCTGGCCGAGACGGCCGAGCGCAGTCTGAACAACGCTATGCCGGGTATCTGTGCCGTTCTGCCCATGGACGGGTTTCACTACGACGATGCGGTGCTGGAGGCACGCGGCTGGCGCGCGCGCAAAGGGGCGCCCCATACCTTCGATGTCGGCGGCCTGATTGCCATGCTGCAACGGCTGCGGGCCAATGCGGAGCCGGCTGTCGCCGTGCCGCGCTTCGACCGTGGCCTGGAAATTGCCCGGGCCGGTGCGGTGCTGATTGAACCCTCGGTGCGGCTGATCCTGGTGGAGGGAAACTATTTGCTCCTGAAGGAAGCGCCCTGGGACGGCCTGGCGCCGCTTTTCGATCTGACGGTCATGATCGAAAGCGATGAGGAAACCCGCGCCGTCCGCCTGCGGCAGCGCTGGCTGAATCACAATCTGAGCGCACCGGAAGTCGCCGCCAAACTGGAAGAGAACGACCTGCCCAACGGCCGCTACGTCTACGCCAACAGCCGCGAAGCCGAGCTTGTCGTAACCTGCTGACTTCGGACAAGATGCCTCCGCTGCATCGGCGGCCCGTTTCGACAGCCTCTCTTTGAGATCGGCGGAGGCAAACCCGCAAGAGAAAAGGCCACGACTTAAATGGATACTCGTTATGCCTTCGCCCAGGAACTGGCGCGCGAAGCCGGGCTTCTGGCCTATGACTACTACAAGCGGCGCAGCGCGCTGGCGGTCGAGAGCAAGGGTTTGCAGGATGTGGTGTCCATCGCCGACCGGGCCGTCGAGGACCTGATCCGCAAGCGCCTGGCCGAGCGCTTTCCCGAAGACGCCTTCCTGGGCGAGGAGAGCGGCGCCAGCGAGTCGCTTGAAGACGGGCGATCCATCTGGGTCGTCGATCCGATCGACGGCACCGCCTGCTTTCTCAACGGCATGCCGAGCTGGTGCGTTTCCATCGCCCTGGTGCACGAGGGGGCGATCGAACTGGGGGCGATCTACGACCCCAACGTCGACGAGCTTTATGCCGCCCGGCGCGGCGGGGGCACTTACCTGAATGGGGAGCGCCAGCCGGACCTCTCGGCGACCGCTTTTGCAGACGGCGCCTTTGGTATTGGGTTCTCCCAGCGCTCGACCTCCGGCGAGATTGTCCCTCTTATTCAAGGCCTGGTGGATGACGGCGGCATGTTTCTCCGCAACGGATCGGGCGCCTTGATGCTGGCCTATGTGTCAGTGGGCCGCCTGATCGGCTACTTCGAGCCGCACATCAATTCCTGGGACTGCCTGGCCGGCCTGCTGCTGGTGCGGGAATCGGGCGGCTGGACCAACGACTTCCTCGCCGACGGCGGCCTGCTGCGCGGCAACGTCTGCGCCGCCTCGGCAGCGGGTCTCGCCCCGAAACTGCAGGCCCTGATCGCCCGGACCGTGCCCAACCCGACGCGGCCCTGAGAGCCTAAATCGTTTTCGACTTATGTCCGATCGGTTCCGGCCCGCTCCCCCTCCCGGCCACCCACCAGGATAATCGCATTGGGTGGCCGGGAGGGGGAGCGGGCAGGCGCCGACTAAACATGAAAGACTCTAAAGTAGGGCTTCGGCCGTCGCCTCGTCGGTGATGAGGGCGGAGGCGAGGCGGCCCTTCAAGGCCGCCTTCAGCGCCGGTACTTTCTGCGGCCCGCCGCCGACAATGACGGTCAGACGCTCCGGCGGGGATTCCAGCGGCAGGCTGGCGACCCTTTCGTTGACCGGACTGTCCAGCGGGTGCCCCTCGGCATCGAACGACCAGCCGGTGATTTCGCCGACGGCCTCCGCCTCGATCAGGGCTGAGATGTCGTTGTCGGTCATGAAGCCATCGCGGTGGAGCGGTGCCTGCCAGCCGATCTCGCTGATTCCGACGAAGCTGGCGCGCGCCTGGTCGCGCAGTTCGCGCAGCACCGCAAAGGCGCGTTGGCCCTGCAGTGCCTCGCGATCGGCCACCGTTTCCGTCAGCACCGGCGCGGGCATGGGATAGCGTTGGGCGCCAACCTTGTCGGCCAGGCGCATGACCACGTCGTAGGGGCTGGCCTGGCCGCCGGCGGACATGGCGCCGACCAGCGAGACCACCTTGTGCTGCGGCCGGTCGAGACTGTCCAGTTCCTCCACCGCCGCCCGCAGCGTTCGCCCGGTGCCGACGCAGATTACCATGGGCGCTTTCGCTGCGAGCAGGCGCTGCAGGCGCACCGCGGCGGCGACGGCGATGCCGCCGGCCGAACCCGGTGCATCAGGATCGCTGGGGGTGACGTCGCAGAACTCAAGCCCATAGCGCTCGGTCAGGCCGGCGGCCAGTTCGGTGCAGGAAGCGATGGGGTGATCGAGCCGGAACTTGATCAATTTCTCGCTGACCGCCAGGGCGACAAGCCGCTGCACCGCCTGGCGCGAGAGGTCGAGCTGGGTCGCGATTTCATCCTGGGTCCGCCCCCCGATGAAGTAGAGCCAGGCCGCCCGCGCCGCATCGTCGCGCCGTTTGTCACTGGGTCTGTCTGAAGGGGAAGGCGAAGATCCGCGCATCGGGCCTCTGCAGCCGGGGTTATGGACAGGCAACGGGTGTTGCCGGGCAATTGTGCAGTGCGACAGAGAAAGCCCGCCGACGATCACGCCTTCGGGCAAAGCTCTTTAAGGCACTGAAAAGCTTCTAAACCAATTCACTTACCATGGGAAGCAAGCAGCCGCCGCCGGGCGGCTTTGCACGGTCTCCGCGCAAGCCCCCTTGACTCTCGTGCATATAAAGTCGATCATATGCTCAATAACAGAGCAGATGCTCATAAACCTAGGGAGGAAGGCTAAAGATGGTCCTCACACGATTGGCGCTTACCGCAGGTGTTCTGCTTGCATCCACCGCGCTTGCTTCGGCGGAGACGTTGACGATCGCCACGGTCAACAACGGCGACATGATCCGCATGCAGGGTTATACCGACGACTTCACAGCCAAGACCGGCCATGAGGTCGAGTGGGTCACACTGGAAGAAAACGTTCTGCGTCAGCGCGTGACCACCGACATCTCCACCAAGGGCGGCGCTTTCGACCTCATGACCATCGGCATGTACGAAACCCCGATCTGGGGTTCGAACGGCTGGCTGATTCCGCTCGACGATCTGAGCGCGGAATACGATGTTGACGACATCCTGCCCGCGATGCGGGACGGGTTGAGCCACGACGGCACGCTCTTCGCTGCGCCGTTTTATGGTGAAAGCTCGATGGTGATGTACCGCACCGACCTCGTCGAAGCGGCCGGCATGACCATGCCCGACGCCCCGACCTGGGATCAGATTGCCGAGCTGGCCCGCGCGATGACCGATCGCGAGAAAGAAATCAACGGCATCTGCCTGCGCGGCAAGGCCGGTTGGGGTGAAGGCGGCGCCTTCATCACGGTTACCGCCAACTCCTTCGGCGCGCGCTGGTTCGATGAAAACTGGAAGGCCCAGTTCGATCAGCCCGAATGGGCCAATGCCCTCAACTTCTTCGTGAACCTGATGGCCGATGCGGGCCCTCCGGGCTACGCCACCAACGGCTTCAACGAGAACCTGTCGCTGTTCCAGCAGGGCAAGTGCGGCATGTGGATCGACGCGACCGTTGCGGCGTCCTTCGTGACCAACCCCGACGACTCGACCGTTGCAGACAAGGTGGGCTTTGCCTTGGCGCCGGACACCGGCCTCGGCAAGCGTTCCAACTGGCTCTGGGCCTGGGCGCTGGCCATTCCCGCCGGGACCCAAAAGGCTGACGCCGCCAAGCAGTTCATCGAGTGGGCCACCTCGAAAGAGTACATCGAACTGGTTGCCGCGAACGAAGGCTGGGCCAACGTGCCGCCGGGTGCCCGGACCTCGCTCTACGAGAACCCCGAGTATCAGAAGGTGCCTTTCGCACAGAAGACGCTTGATTCCATCAAGGCGGCCGACCCGACGAACCCGACCGTCAAGCCGGTGCCTTATGTCGGCATCCAGTTTGTCGCCATTCCGGAGTTCGCCGGCATCGCCACTGAGGTGAGCCAGGAGTTCTCGGCCGTCTATGCGGGCCAGCAAACTGTGGATGAGGCGCTTGCCAAGGCGCAGGCCCTGACCACCGACGCTATGGAAGCCGCAGGCTACTAGAGTTTCCTCCCAGCCGGAGGGCGGGTGCGGCCGCCCTCCGGTCCTCTTTCTCCTGAGATCAAAACCCCGAACCTTAAACGCTTCGGGCGTTAACAGAGGAGGCGTGTCCAATGGCCACCCGGCATTCCCGCTCCGCAGCCCGCTTGATGTTGGC